>JAJYYO010000056.1 GCA_021800795.1 Pseudomonadota bacterium | reverse complement strand
GAAATGGGTAGGTTTTTTACTACAGGCAATAAAAAAGGATTAAGCATTTCTGCCTAACCCTTTGATATTGCATCCGAATATGGTGCGCCCGGAGCGATTCGAACGCCCGACCCCTTGGTTCGTAGCCGATACCACCAATCAGAACAAATCATACTAAAATCAATTAGTTATAACAAATTATGTGTATCATAAATCAATCATCAGGATAGGTTTAAGTGCTTGATTACATAAGATGCTTAATCTTACTATGAGACGAATTTTAACCAGCCTACTTTACCGGAATTTCTTCACGCACCAGCCAATCCTGAACAGCTTCCCACGCCTGTGCATCCCTCATGGCACTGTCGAAGATGCCGCGCTTGATGAGGCAGGGGTCATCGGCTGACTCATCGCAGTTACCTTGTCTAGTTCCGCCCGGTTGAATGACGGGTGCACCAGTGCCGACGGGATGGATGGCAATGCCGGACAAACTGCTGGCGTGATTACTGGAGGGCTTGCGCAAGCCGTTAAGGACAACATCAAGGCTGCGAGAATCAGCAGCATAATTTTTGGCGACTGCTTGAGTATTTGTGTCATTTTTTACCTCTTGAGTTTTGACAGTTTGAATTTGAATGGCGGCGGCGGTTGCGATCTGCGCTCGATAGGCAACAAGCGCATCATGTTGGCCGGAATAGCCTTTCCAGTAGCCTGCGCCGACCAGGGCGAGAGCCAGTGCCAGTGCGCCGAGTATTTTGTATGGAAGTGTCATCAATTCCCCCTTAATTTAAACATTGCACCGACGCCCGCCGCCAGTGCAGCTGCTCCGCTGCCATAGGTGAGTGGATTCCATAATTCTGGATGCTGGAATATCGCCCAGGCTGAATTTCCAACAAATCCAAAAACAAGGAATAGCCCAGCCACTGCGGAATCGTCGGCAATGTCACGCGATCCTGACAGTAGTGCTTTTATCCAGTTCATGCGAACACCGCCTCTGCTTTCGCGAAGAGTGCCAGTCGGTCTGCCTGGCCATTCAATCCGCCGTTGATTTTCAGCGTTGTTGCGGGAAATCGGCCAAGATCGGCCAGTTCATTGCAGCCGTTGACTGACCAGTACCAGGCAGCGGAGAGCGCGGCGTATCTTGGCGCCAATAAAGGGTCGGGGTTATCCAGCAGATTCAGCCCGAGTGCTGAACCGCATGCCTTGTATTGATCATGTGCTGAAAGCTGTATCAGGCCACGCCCGCGATACTTCCAGCCTTCGCCGCTGGCCTCGTTGCCATTTCCCATGCGATCGGCATACACACGATTCGCAATCATCATCGGGTGATGCGCATATCTCTGCGCGTCGGTTGCGGTGAAGTGCTTGGGGAAGGTTTTCAGCAACCCGTCCGCCGAATAATTCAAGTTTTCTTCGATGTCCGAGAACCGCCCTGATTCGTGCGAGATTTGCGCGATGAATGCCGCCTTGCGCGCCGGCGTACCGATGTTGTATTTCGCCATCGCCGAAACAAGGTGCGGGAACCACTTTTCAGCGATGGCCGGTGTGCACCCTGCGGCTTGTGCGAGTTGTTCAGAGTTCATGCTGGCACCTCATCAGGTGTGAATACGAAGCCAGGAATGCGCGGGAATGCCTGAAACACCCACTCGGGGAACGTCATTTCGTGGATGCCATGGTCTTTGTGCCGATGAAACTTGGCATGCAGGACCAGCATGTTTTCCATGCTGTCGATGAAGGTGTCCGGATGCGCAGGATCGAACGCAGTCCAATCGAAGCCGCGAACCTCGGCCAGCTTGCAGAACATCCAGACCAATGAGTGCTTTGCGTCGAAGTTCTCTTCCGTGGGTTGATCGGTTGTCAGATCGAGGACGGGCAGCACAAGTACTTCACCCAGGGCGATCCCTTTGACCTTTACCCAATCAACAGCGCCAGAGAACGCCCATTCACAGAACAGGTGATGATATTCAGTGCCGACGACCTGACCGGAGATTGCGCAGGGCAACTTCGCCGCATGGCCGGTTTTCTTCGTCTGGATGAACGTGTGCGATTCGGTGCGCGGCGGGTGATCCGGATAAAATACATCCTCGGTCAGACGATCCGCTTTTTCATGTTCGTGTGCAGGCGCATTCATTAGTCATTTTTCCTGTCTGCTTTGCTGTGCAGCATGTCCTTGATTTCATCCAGGCTCTTGAATATGTCAGAGGTCATGCGGTTAAAATGCTCGTTTCTGACGTACTCGCCGACAACTTTCAACTCAAGCGTCCGAATCATTTCCAGCGCTTTTTTTGTATCGTCGTTACCATCCTTGATCGAGCTACGAACCGAGTTCACATATCCCATTAGAATAAAATTCAGAATCCCCAATCCTAGTTCTATCGCCAGTCCGCTATCCATCAGAAATCCTTTTTTAAGACGTAAAAAAACCGCTCAAGGCGGCCTATGCGTTATTGAATAAAAACGCTTCAGTTAATGAATATTGCTGAAATACGACATCAGTTTTGCTGCGTTCAGACATAGCGTCATCGGAGTGTCAGCATCAGAAATATAGGGCAGCAATCCGGGCACAGTGAAATCCCGCGTAGGAATCCACTGAGCTGGTGCGGCGGGTTTTGGCTGTGCATAGACCTCAAGCATACATTGCCAGCCGTCCTGTCCACCAATTACGTGCTCCACGTTGACTGTTGCGCCGAGCATGGTTGCGCCCATGTACGACACGTCAGCAACAAATGAGGCGGCGCTGGCGAGTGAGGCGGAAAGTAAAAGTGTTGCTGCGAGTAGTGTTTTCATAATTTACCCTTAATTTGATAGTTGATACATCACAGGCGCGGTGGTGTATGTGACTGTCACTATATCCCCTGCCCTGACCGGCACAATGTCGTTTGCAAGCGTGGTAGACCATACAACAACCGAGTTACGGGTAAGTGTCATCCCTGTTACTGTCCCGCCACCGACCGCTACAGACCCGCCGTAGGTTGCTGTGTAGGCAAATGGTGATGCGGTTACGGTGATAGAGACGCCTGGCTGTCCTGTCTGAGTATCGTTAACCGATAAAACATTTTTGGAGTTGCTGGTCACTTGCCCCGATACGGATAGTGTTCCCTGTATTGATGCGCCAGTAGATGTGAATGTAGCAAACGCTGAAGCCGACCCTACGATACTTAATGTATTATTAAATGCTTGTATTTTACTGCCGTTAACATCGCTATATACTAATAACCCTGTGCCAATTCCATTGCTACCAACAAATATTGCTGATGCGGTTCCTGATGCCCCCGCATACAGATTCGTCACACTCAGCACTCCGTCGTAATTCAGCACATTGGTGTGCACCGGAGCCACAGCGCCACTGTCGAACTGCCCAGCAGCTTGCGTTGTGCCGTTGTAGTTGATGCAGCCGATTGATGCTGAGCCAGCGGTTAGGCAGGTTACGGAGCCACTGGAAGGCCATCCGGCAAATGCAGATGCTGAGAATAGGATCAGGAAGAGGGAGAGTATTTTCTGCATGCTAGTAACTCCAAGCAAGTTCAGCGGTATCAGTTCCAGCGCCGGTCGTGGTTGTGAACCTGATCGCAGTTACAGCAGATGGCAAAGTCTCTCGATTGGTCGTGCTGCCAAATGTGACGGCAGAGAGTGTCGCGCTAACCGTCCAGTTTGCGGTGCCCGGGCTCGCTGCTGCGCCTGGTGTGGTCGAATATTCAACCTTAGCGGTATCACCAGATGCCGGATAAACGCTGACCGTCAAAGGGAATTTGTAGCCAATCTGCGACGTGTTAACAACCAGCGCAGTTGTGCTAAATGTTTGCGTAGAAGCCAACATCGCAGCATTTGCAGATATGCTGAGTAAAACAAGAATGACCGCAATTAAAGACTTCATCATATTTCCTTTCATTGAAACTAAAAACCGCCCGAAGGCGGCAGGGTTGCTGGGTTATTCGCAGTGGCTCGGATCGAACGGCTTGAGGTAATTCGTGCAGAACCAGATTGCCAGATCCTTGCGCCAGCCAGTGCCGAAAAACTTCTGCCGGCGCATCCGACTGGTGGTCAGCAGTTCGTGCGGGAGCTCAAGAAACACAAATGTCATCACGACGATATTGAGCAGCATGTCGAACACCAGCCCGATGTACAACAGCGCGTATGCCATCCATGTTACAGACCAATGAAGCTTTGCGAGCTCACCAGTATTTCGCATGTCGCGCAGCTTCATCACGCTGATAAACAGGGTGGCGGTGCCGAGGAACAGGTAGATACCTGAAGTCAGGAGGTAGAGGATTATCATATTGCCCCCAATCCAGCGAACACGGATGCAACTGCTGGCGCTGCGGTGGACAGGTTTGTGTCGATCACCTTCCATGCGGACATTATTGCAGCGTGAGTTGTCGGACCATCTATGGCAGCAATTACACCAGGGTCCGCAGTAATATTCAGAAGTGCAGTCCTCGCCGCCTGAATCGCTGTGATCGTTGCCGCAACGGTCGTATTAAGCTGGATGCCTGTAAGCCGATTAAGGACCGTCTCACGCAGCACGCGGGCTTGCTCCAGCACCGCTAGCTTATCTTTTGCCTGTGCCGCAGCAATTTCTGATGCGGTTGGAGCTGGTGTTGCTATCAATGTCCCGGCCTGCACGAACGGGGTCGCCATTCGTCCGTCCCATTGCGCCTGCGTCAGTTGCAGCAGATTTGCGGCAGGAGGTAGATTTGAGTAATTAAATGCATCCGTGTCAAACCATCCGGTGACTGGTTGCGGGGCTGGTGCGGCTGGGTCAAACTGTGCGAATTTCGTCATAATCTATCCTCAATGACCTATAACAATATATGTAAATGGCAAATTTGCAACTGAGCAATATGACTGGTACCCAGTTACTCCAGATGGGAGCAGTGCGGCAGTAATGGCGGTCGTATTGTTATTTGCCACATTTACTGCGCATGCAAGAAAAGCGTTTGGAAAAGCAATCGGCCACGCGCCACCTTTCGCGGTGTTTGCCGTGGAATATCCTGTGTCACCACCCCACTGAATAATCCAGCCACCAAGCCACGACGGAAACTTTACATATCCATTTGTCGTCAAACTTGCCGCAAACCCTGCGGCTACAGCAATGGCGGACATTGCGCCACGCACCCAGCTTGTACTTGCTGACTTGCTACTGCTGTCTGCGTAAGTGGAATCAGATGCAGCAGTGACTGATGCCGCGCTCGTCGCGTCATACACATTTGTGCCATCGCAATACAGCACCATCGCTGCGCCTTGCGGGACGACAATGCCGGCGCCTGCTGCGGTTTTGACGGTTCGTGTAAAAGCGCCGCTGGTATTGTTTGCGAATATCCACTTGCCGGGCGCTGTTGGAACAATTACGTTTGCATTCCCTGTGACTGCGCCGGTCATGTTTTGAAGTGGAAATACAGCTTCGCCCGCTGGGTCGAGAACAGTGTCGGCAGAACCGGCAACGCTCTTATTCAGAATTGCATTGCGTGAATTTGCCAGAGCGCCGCCAGATGGAATTGTTGGCGTAATGTACGCGGCAATATTGCCGCTGACGATCGTCGTTTGACCGTATGCCACCGTGACCACAGCGAGCCCGACATTCCCTGCATCGAGCGCAGGCGTTGCCTGCGTTCCCGTTGTCGCGGCTGCACCAGGCTTGGCGGTGATGACGATCGCGCCCTGACGCTCAGTCGCCTGTGCTGCGCCTGAGTTGTTTTGTCCGGACAGCGGTATTGATGGGTTTGCGCTGTTGAAGTACGGCAGGACGACGTTCGTGGTGTCCTGGTCCTGATAAGTCGCCTCGATCAGGTAGTTGATCGAATAACCTACGGTGACAGGTGCTGCGCATCCGACCGTGAGCGCGTCCATCAGCAAGCCTTGCTTCAGAATGCTGTGCGCCGTGTCAGCTGGCAGAATCCCGTAGGCGGTTGCATCAACAAGCGCCTCCATGAAAATCTGCCCTGGCTGGACAATCACGTTGAGCGCGGCCGGAGAGTTTGGCCCAACCGTAAGGCCGGTTACAAACGTGCCGGTGCCGAACAGCGCCTCCGACAGTTTTGACAGGCCAATCAAGGCGGATCGCTGCGCGAATAAAATATCCGTGCTGCGCCCCTGTTCACCAGAGTAAATAATCGGACGATCCAAAGTGATTCTCCTAAATGAAAAAACCGCCCGAAGGCGGCTTGTTGTGAATGCGGGGGATTTTTACGGTGTTACAGGGTTGCTTGCAATGCGTAACCAGACCTTCGTGCCGAGTGCCCGGGTTGATTCGACTGCGGCGATGATTGATGCGTCTGTGATGGCGGTAGGTGAACCATCAGACCACGCGCCGAAGCTATCCCATGAGAACGTGAAAG
>JAJYYO010000007.1 GCA_021800795.1 Pseudomonadota bacterium | reverse complement strand
GTTGCCGCCGACGGCGGCTGGGTATTGTTGATGCTGATGAGTTCATAAAGTATCCACTAAGAATTGGTGGACACTATGCTCTTAGCTTTCGCTTACACAATCAATGTGAGTCGGCCGGACGCTTACAATCTTATGGATTAATCCTCATAGGAAAAAGCGTTTGGCAAGACCAGTGAGTGACTGCCGGGTGGTGGTCAGGCCGTCAAGCCGGGAAACTGCCATCGAGATAAAACCATCGCCCGTCTTCAAGCACGAAACGGCTAACTTCGTGCAACCGGTGCGCGCGGCCATTGACCTTGTACCGCGCGACAAACTCCACTGTAGCGCGGTAAATGTGAAATTCGCGCAAGCGTTCGTTTGTTCCCTCTCCCTCCGGGAGAGGGTTTGGGTGAGGGAAGCGGGTATGGCGAGTTTCATTATCAGGGGTAGCGCCTTTGCCATGCACGTTAGGTGACTTACGAATTTCAAGTCCCAGCCATTTTGTGCCGTCATCAAAATCGATTCCGGCAGGGCGTGTATCCGGATGCCAGGTGGCGAGCAGATAGGGTTTGAATTTCATCACGTAGGCGCTGTAGCGCGAGCGCATAAGCAAGTTTGCGTCGGGTGCCGGTATGCCGTCATGGTAACGGCCGCAACAGGCCGCATAGTCGATTCCGCCACAGGGGCAGGGCTTTAACGTGGAATTCGCGCAAGCGTTCGTTTGATCCCTCTCCCTCCGGGAGAGGGTTTGGGTGAGGGAAACGGGCAGGGAAGGTTTCATTGTTTGGGGTGACGGCTTACCATGCACGTTGGTTTTACTGCCATGCTTTGTCGGATGACAGTTTGCCATGCAACACCACCGGTTCGATTTCCACCACGCCCTTTTCTCCGCTCATCATGATGCCGCCCTCCTGCAGAGTGCATTGCAGTTGCATGGTGCGGCTGACCAGCTTGGTCAGCGACTGGGTGGACGCTGTGGGCAGTCTGAGCACGGTGAGGTTGTCCAGACGCGTCAGTTTGCTGCGGTTTTCGTTCCACCAGATGTCTGCTGCACGGCCAAAACTGACAATCACGACCTGGTCGGCGCGCCCCGAGGCTTTGCGGATGAGGCGCTCGTCAGGCAGACCGACGACGATCCAGCGCAGGATGGCGCCGGTGAGGTCTTTCTGCCATAAATCGGGTTCGTCGTCATTGCTCATGGCCTGCCCGAAAACCAGCGCCTCGTCGGCAAACAGCGCGAAGGCGGTCAGTCGCACCATCATGCGCTCCTCCGTCTCCGACGGGTGTTGCGCGATGGTCAACTGGTGATCGGCATAATAGCCGCGATCGAGATCGGCGATCTGCAGGGTGGTTTTGTAGACGGTTGCTTTGATGGCCATGTGGCGTGTTCGATGGGCGGACGGGGTCGCATTCTAACGTCAAATAAACTCGCGTAGCGATACGTTTGTACCCTCGCCCCACGGGATAACCAGCGACTTGGCCGCATGCGGGCTTAGTCGATTGGCTAGTTGCCTCATCAGAGGGTTGGGGTGAGGGAGGCGAACATGACAAATTGTATCATCATGGTCGGCTACGCCATGCCCGTAAAAGTACATAATGGTATTGCGGCGCCGTTCCGACTATAATTCACATCCTTTAAGCTTTGCGGCACACCGAATACTACGATGCAGTTGTTCGCCTTTGGCATTAATCATCAGACTGCGCCGCTTGCCGTGCGCGAACAGGTCGCGTTCAATGTGGACGGCGTAGAGAATGCGCTGCGCGATCTGGTGGAGAATGGTGCGGCGAAGGAAGCCACGATACTGTCCACCTGCAACCGCATGGAGCTGTATTGCAACGCGGCCAAGCCCGGGCATGCGATAGACTGGCTGGCGCAGTACCATCAGTTGTCACGCAAGGATATCGAACCCTACCTCTATTCACTGCCTCACGAACAGGCGGTCAAACATTCGTTCCGCGTGGCCAGCGGTCTGGATTCGATGGTGCTGGGCGAACCGCAAATTCTGGGCCAGATGAAACAGGCGGTGCGCCAGGCCGAGCAGGCGGGCACCATGGGCATCCTGCTGCACAAGTTGTTCCAGAATACCTTTTCGGTCGCCAAGCAGGTGCGTACCGAAACGGAAATCGGCGCAAACCTGGTGTCCATGGCCGCAGCCGCAGTGCGACTGGCCGAACGCATCTTCCCCAGTATAGCTGAGCAAAATGTGTTGTTCATCGGTGCGGGCGAGATGATAGAGCTTAACGCGGTGTATTTCGCGGCGCGAAATCCCAAACGCATCATGGTTGCCAACCGCACGCTGGAACGCGCGCAGAATCTGGCGCGGCAGTTTAACGGTGCCGCGATTACCCTGTCCGATCTGCCTGAGCAGCTGGCGCAAAACGATATTATCGTAACCTGCACCGCCAGTCAGTTGCCGATTCTGGGCAAGGGTATGGTGGAGCGCGCGCTGAAAGCCCGTCGCCATAAGCCGCTGTTTATCGTGGATCTGGCCGTGCCGCGCGATGTGGAAACGGAAGTCGCCGAGTTGAACGATGTGTTCCTGTACACCGTGGATGACATCGCCGAGGTGGTCAAGGACGGGCTCGAAGCGCGCCAGGGTGCAGTCAAGGAAGCCGAAGTCATCATCGAAGCAGGTGTGTCAAATTTCATACACTGGATGGAATCCCGCGATGTGGTGCCGACCATACGCGCCCTGCGCGACCATGCCGAACGCAGCCGTCGTCAGGAGCTTGAAAAAGCCTCGCGCCTGCTGGCGAAGGGCGAGAGCCCGGAAAAGGTGCTGGAAGCGATGAGCCGGGGACTGACCAATAAATTCCTGCATGCCCCGACCCACACGCTGAACCAGGCCCATGGAACTGAACGCGACAATTTTGTCGACGTTGTTCGCAGGCTGCATCACCTACAAACCGAAGAATGAAACCAAATATCGCCGCCAAACTCGCTCAATTGAGCGAGCGTCTGCTCGAAGTCAATCAGTTGCTGAGCACCGAAGAAGCCACCCGTGACATGGACTCGTATCGCAAGCTGAACCGCGAACGCGCCGAGCTTGAACCCGTAGTTGAACTGTTCCATGCCTATCAGTCCTGCGAAGGCGACATCGCTGCGGCCCGTGAAATGGCGGAAGATCCCGAGATGCGCGAATTTGCCGATGCGGAAATCAAGGACAGCGAGGCACGGCTGCAACAGTTGGACAGCGAACTGCAGATGCAATTATTGCCCAAGGACCCCAATGACGAGCGCAGCGTATTTCTGGAAGTGCGCGCCGGCACCGGCGGCGACGAAGCCGCCTTGTTCGCCGGGGATCTGTTCCGCATGTATTCGCGTTTTGCCGAACGGCGCCGCTGGCAGGTCGAAGTGATTTCGGAAAGCCCGGGCGAGATGGGCGGCTACAAGGAAATCATCGCGCGCATCGTGGGCCAGGGCGCGTATTCCGTGCTTAAATTTGAATCCGGTGCGCATCGCGTACAGCGCGTACCGTCCACCGAAACTCAGGGGCGCGTGCACACCTCGGCCTGCACCGTCGCAATCATGCCGGAAGTTGACGAAGTCAGCGACGTGGTGCTCAATAACGCCGATCTGCGCATCGACACGTTCCGCGCTTCGGGAGCGGGCGGACAGCACATCAACAAAACCGATTCGGCGGTGCGCATCACGCATCTGCCAACCGGTGTGGTGGTTGAATGTCAGGATGGCCGTTCGCAACATCAGAACAAGGCTCAGGCGATGAGGGTATTGTGCGCCCGCATCAAGGATGCTCAGGTGCGCGCGCAGAATGCCGAAACAGCTGCAACGCGCAAGAGTCTGGTGGGCAGCGGCGACCGCTCGGAGCGCATCCGCACCTACAATTATCCGCAAGGACGCGTGACTGATCACCGCATCAATCTGACGCTGTACAAGATGGATGCCATTATGGACGGCGATATAAGCGAGCTCACAGGTGCATTGATGGCCGAGCACCAGGCGGAACAGCTTGCCGCAATGGCGGATGACGGCAGTTTCTGATTCCACCAGACCGCTACATGCTGCCGGCAGGGGATATTCCCATGAGCATACAAACAATCCTTCAACGCGGCAGGCTGCTGCTGCAAACCGCGCTTGACCTTGATGCCAGCAGCGCACGCATCGAAGTGCAATGCCTGTTGCAGGCCGTGCTGAAAGTCAATCGAGCTTATCTGCTCACGCACCCTGAACGCGAACTCAATGCGGATGAATCGGCGCGCTACAGCGAACTGTTCGAGCGTCGTCTTCAGGGCGAACCGATTGCCTATCTGCTGGGGACACGCGAATTTTTCGGCCTTAATTTCAGGGTCACGCACGCCACGCTGATTCCGAGACCCGACACGGAACTGCTGGTCGAAATGGCGTTGCAGCAAATCCCCTCTCCCCCGGCCGGCTGCGCCCCCCTCGCTACGCTCTCCCCGCAAGCGGGAGAGGGTGGCCGAAAGGCCGGGAAAGGGTTTCGAGTGCTGGATATGGGCACGGGCAGCGGTGCGATTGCGCTGGCTATCGCTCACACCCGACCTGATGTTGAGGTGGTGGCGGTAGATGCATCCGAGGCGGCGCTTATCGTTGCGCAGTTTAACGCGCTGGCGCTCATGGTACACAACGTGCGCCTGCTGCACAGCGACTGGTTTACGCAACTGGCAGATGAGCGCTTCGATCTGATCGTCTCCAATCCGCCCTATATCGAGGCTGACGATGTGCATTTATTGCAGAATGACGTTCGATTTGAACCTTTAACTGCACTGGCATCCGGCATCGACGGTCTTGACGACATACGCCGCATCAGCAGTCAGGCTAAAGGCCATCTTAATAACGGCGGTTGGCTGATGCTGGAACACGGTTATAATCAGGCGGCGCGTGTGCGCGACTTGTTGCAGCAGACAGGCTTTGCAGAAGTTTCATCTCATCGGGATATGTCAGGCATAGAACGGGTGACGATGGGGCGTGCTTGACGTGAACTTGCGCTTTCTGCAATAATACCCGACAATTTAATTCAGGTAATAATAATCATGACTACAGATATTCAACAACTTATCCAGGCACAGGTCGACTCCAGTCCGGTAGTGATTTACATCAAAGGCACCCCTCAATTCCCGCAGTGCGGATTTTCAGCCAAGGTGGTGCAGATTTTGAGTATGCTGGGCGTCAAAGAAGTTCTGGCAGTGAACGTATTTGAAAATCCGGCGCTGGTGCCCGGCCTGGTAGAGTATGCCAACTGGCCGACCCTGCCGCAATGTTATGTGCGCGGCGAATTTATCGGCGGTTGTGACATCCTGACGGAGATGTACCAAAGCGGCGAGTTGAAGCAATTGCTGGGAGAACTGGCAGCAGCATAACCGCTTAGCGCGCAATCCGCCGGAATGATCAGGCCGGGTTGCCTAGTCATTTCGGCATATATGAAAAAGGCGGGAGCGAGCATATAGTCTGCGCCGGGTGTCGGGAATCAGTTGGATTTTCCGAACCCTCCCCTTTCAGGGCGATCTTATGGTCGCCCGTTTTTTGTCCGCGACTCAGGGGTGGGCGAGGTGCTTGCGCGCACGCGCAATGGCTGCCTTTACCTGGTTGGGTGCGGTGCCGCCGATATGGTTGCGGCTGGCAAGCGATCCTTCCAGCGACAGCACCTGATAGATGTCATCCTCGATCAGGACTGAGAAATTTTTCAATTCCACAAGACCGATATCGGACAGATCGCAGCCCTTCTGTTCGGCGAAACGCACCGCGAGAGCCACGGCTTCATGGGCATCGCGAAACGGCAATCCTTTTTTTACCAGATAATCTGCCAGATCCGTTGCAGTGGCATAGCCCTGCAAGGCGGCACGACGCATGGCGTCCGGCTTGACCCGAATGCCGGTAATCATGTCGGCATAGATGCGCAATGTTTGCGTGAGTGTATCCACCGTGTCGAACAGCGGTTCCTTGTCTTCCTGATTGTCCTTGTTGTACGCCAGCGGCTGGCCTTTCATCAGCGTGAGCAATGCCACCAGATGGCCGTTTACACGGCCAGTCTTGCCGCGCACCAGTTCCGGCACATCGGGATTTTTCTTCTGCGGCATAATGGACGATCCGGTGCAGAAGCGGTCGGCAATGTCGATGAAACCCACCATCGGACTCATCCACAAAATCAGCTCTTCCGAGCAGCGCGACAGATGCGTCATGATCAGCGCTGCACAGGCGGTAAATTCGATGGCAAAATCGCGGTCGGAAACGGCATCCAGTGAATTTTCACATACGCCGTCAAAACCGAGTAGCCTTGCGACCAATTCACGGTCTATCGGATAGCTGGTGCCGGCCAGCGCAGCCGCACCGAGCGGCAGACGGTTCACCCGGCGACGGCAGTCCGCAAGGCGTTCAGCATCCCGTTTCAGCATCTCGTAATAGGCCAACAGGTGATGCCCGAAGCTGATCGGTTGCGCAACCTGCAAATGGGTAAAGCCTGGCATGACGGTATGGGTATGCTGTTCTGCCAGATCGAGCAAAGCTGTTTGCAGCAACTTGATTAAATTAAATAAATCGTCAATCGCATGGCGCAGGTATAAACGCACATCGGTCGCCACCTGATCGTTGCGCGAACGTCCGGTATGCAAGCGCTTGCCGGCGTCTCCCACCAGCGCGGTGAGGCGCTTCTCGATGTTGAGATGCACATCTTCCAGATCGAGAGACCAGACAAAATCGCCGCCGGTAATTTCGGTTTCGATCTGTGCCAGGCCGCGCCGGATGTCGGCGAGATCTTCAGGTGAAATGATTTTGCAATCGCCTAGCATCTGTGCGTGTGCCAATGATCCCTGTATGTCGAACAGTGCCAGTTTTCGGTCGAAATCCACCGAGGCGGTGTAACGTTTGACCAATTCCGCTACGGGTTCAGAGAATCGCCCTGACCAGGTGTCATTATCTTGTATGCTTGCCATCTCTTGTTCAGAATCCAGTATAAAATTCAAATGCAAATTAAGGCAGAAAGAGGTCTTCCGCCATGAACGAAGCGCGCAGTATAAAACAAAAATCCCTGCCGGATGCGTTGCCCAATTTTCGCAATCTGGGCGTGACCCTGCGCATACTGGTGCTTGCCAATGTGATGGCGCTGATTGATGCCGTGTTGCAGGCCAGAGGATGGCTGGATTTGCCTTTGAAATTGATGCAGATCACCACGTTAATTACACCCATTTTGTTGTCCGCTATGGTGTTGCTGTGGGTGTGGCAACCGAGTTTTAGCCGACTGACTTACTGGCGTGGTGTGTCGGCAGTTAACATTACTGTTGGCATTTTGACGCTGTTCATTTATTACTTTGGCGGCGAGTTTTACCGTCCCAGTGTTAACGGAGACCCCTTTTTCGACATATTGCGCGGCGAATTCATCAGCGTGGCGATGTGCAGCCTGTTGCTGATGTATTTTCGTTTGCGCGCAAGGGTGTTATCGTATGCTTTAGAGGATGCACGCCTGCAGGTGTTGCGCGCGCGCATCCGACCGCATTTTCTTTACAATACACTCAATGCGGTGCTGGGTATTTTGCGCACGCAGCCCAAGCGTGCCGAAACGGCTCTGGAGGACATGGCTGATTTGTTCCGAATGGCAATGGCTGATGAGCGCGATCTGGTACCGCTACATAGTGAAATAAATCTATGTAAACAATATCTTGCACTGGAGAAGTTGCGCATGGGTGACAGGCTTGCTGTAAACTGGCAATTTCAGGATATGCCTGAAGATGCAAAAATTCCAGCCCTGTTGCTGCAACCGTTGCTGGAAAATGCGGTATATCACGGTATTGAACCCTTGGTCGAAGGCGGTCGCATCGATGTATTGCTGCGCCGTGAGAGAGGTATATTGATAATCAAGGTTGAAAATCCATGTCCAAAGCCAGGCGACACACAGCCTCATATCGGCAACAAAATCGCCTTGCAGAATATACGCGAACGTCTCGCTTTACTGTTTGATGCTGAAGCCAGCTATCAAGTGACAGCTGGCCGAGATTATTATCGTGTGGAAATTTCATTGCCTTATATGAAAGAGAAAAAATGAGCACGATAGAACTCGCTTTGCGCATATTCATCGTGGATGACGAGCCGCCTGCACGCAACCGTCTGCGTGAGTTGCTTGACGACTGCAACGCGCAGTTGCCCCTGGTTATAGTGGGTGAGGCGGGCAACGGACAGGAGGCTTTGGACAAGCTTATTGATACGCCCGCTGATGTGGTGCTGCTGGATATACGCATGCCACAGATGGATGGGATCGAACTTGCACAACATCTGCAAAAGCTGCCCTATCCGCCGGTGATTATTTTTACAACGGCCTATGACAGCTACGCGATCAAGGCATTTGAGCTGCACGCAATAGACTACCTGCTCAAGCCGATACGCCTGGGCAGGTTGTTCGAAGCGCTGACCCGCGCCCGGTCGGCCGTGCCGGTACAGATTGAGGTGTTGCGCGAATTACTGCCCGAACCTCGCCGACATCTTGCCATCCACGAGCGTGGCAAGATTCACCTTGTCCCGATCGAACAGGTGTTGTTTTTTCGCGCTGAGTTGAAATACATCACAGTACGTACTGCTGAGCGGGAATACCTGATTGAAGAATCGCTGACTGCACTGGAAAAGGAATTTGCCGCGCGTTTCGTACGCATCCACCGAAATTGTCTGGTGTCCAAGGATAACATCGAGGGTTTTGAGCGGGGCGGTGGTGAAGAAGGCGAGGGCAGCGGCTGGATGGTCAGGCTGACGGGATTGCCTGAATCGTTGGCGATTAGTCGCAGGCAGCAACATATCGTAAAAGAGTTCAGCTAGTTTTCCAAATGTGCTTAAAATGCCGAATACGGGATATTTAACACCACCCCTGACTTCACCCCTTACGGCATATCTGCAAGGCGGCTGTAGCGCGTTTAAACAAGCCTGTTTTGCAAGCCTTGTTTTTTATTGGCTCGCAGGATGGCACATTCCGTCAAATATTATAAAAAAACAGTTTTCTTTGTTTTTTCAGGTCAATTTTCAACTATTCTGAAAACCTGCATTTACACATCCAGGTTTTTCGCTCCCAATGCATTTTTTTCGATGAATGCGCGGCGTGGTTCAACCAAATCACCCATCAGGGTGGTAAAAACTTCATCGGCGGCGATAGTATCTTCAATGCGTACTTTGAGCAGAATACGGTTTTTCACAAACATCGTAGTTTCCCATAATTGTTCCGGGTTCATTTCGCCCAGTCCTTTGTAGCGCTGAATGCTGAGGCCCTTTTTCGCTTCTTCCAGCAACCATTCGATAGCCTGTTTAAAACTGGAGATACCGCGTTTCTGCTCACCGCGCATTACGTAGGCTGTTGGACTCATCAGTCCGTCCAGCGCATCTGCTGTCTGGCGGATTTGCTTGTAATCGCCTCCTTGCAAAAAATCTTTATCCAGGTAGCTAAGTGAGTAATTACCATAAAAAAGCTTTTCCAATCTCAGACGCAAATCACCCTGATCATCATTTTCTACAATGACTTTAATAACGCCACCGCTGGCGGCTTCCAGCAATTGCGCGCTCTTCTGTGCCTGCTCTGCATCGTCCAACGACAGGGTAGGCAAAATCAGCAATGCATGGCTGGCTTCCGGCGCGATGAAATGGGTCAGACGGTCGATCACAGCCTCGGCAAGAAAATATTGTCTGGCAATTTGCGCCAATGCTTCTCCCTGAATCGCTGCTGAGTCTACTGCCGGATACAGCGCAGCATCCTTCAGTGCATTACCCAATAAATAACTTTTCATCTCCAAATCGTCTTTGAGATAACGTTCATCCCGGCCTTGTTTGATTTTGTACAGAGGTGGTTGTGCGATGTAGATATGACCGCGTTCGACCAATTCAGGCATCTGGCGGTAAAAAAATGTAAGCAGTAGAGTACGAATGTGCGATCCATCCACGTCCGCATCTGTCATGATGATAATACGGTGATAACGCAACTTGTCCGGGTTATACTCGTCTTTGCCTATACCGGTACCCAACACAGTGATGAGAGTAGCAATCTCCTGTGAACTGATAAGTTTTTCAAAACGCGCCTTTTCCACGTTCAAAATCTTGCCTTTGAGAGGCAAAATAGCCTGAAACTTGCGATCCCGCCCCTGCTTTGCTGAACCACCCGCAGAATCACCCTCGACCAGATACAGTTCTGACAGGGCCGGATCTTTTTCCTGACAATCTGCCAGTTTTCCCGGCAGCCCCATACCATCCAGCACTCCTTTGCGACGGGTAAGGTCGCGGGCCTTGCGCGCCGCTTCACGGGCTCTGGCAGCTTCGATAATTTTGCCTACAATAATTTTGGCATCGTTTGGTTTTTCCAGTAAAAATGCGCTCATCTGCTGCCCTATCAATTCTTCTATGACAGGACGAACTTCCGATGAAACCAGTTTATCTTTTGTTTGTGATGAAAACTTTGGATCCGGAAGTTTCACCGACAATACGGCGGTCAAACCTTCTCGCATATCATCGCCGATAGGTTCTACTTTCGCTTTTTTAGCCAACTGTTCAGCTTCGATGTAGTTGTTCAGGGTGCGCGTCATTGCGGCACGCATGGCTGTCAGATGTGTACCACCGTCACGTTGCGGAATATTATTGGTAAAACATTGAACATTTTCCTGATAAGTATCGTTCCACTGCATCGCAATTTCAGCCGTCATGCCATCTTTTTCCCCGATAGCATGAAATACAGTGGTATGAAGAGCTGTTTTATTGCGATTCATGTACTGCACAAAACCTTTAATTCCGCCTGTAAAAGAAAAATTTTCTTCTTTGCCGTTACGATGGTCAATCAATGAAATTTTTACGCCGTTATTTAAAAATGACAGCTCGCGCAGCCGCTTGGCTAAAATATCAAAATGAAATTCAATCAAACCAAATGTTTCTTTTGCAGCCAGGAAATGAACCAGGGTACCTTTCTTTTTTGAATCTCCAACCACTTTAAGTGGTGCAACCGGATCACCATGGTGGAATTCAATATAATGTTCCTTACCGTCGCGGTAAATTGTCAATTTTAGCCATTCTGACAAGGCATTAACTACAGACACACCTACACCGTGCAAACCGCCTGAAACTTTATACGAGTTGCTGTCAAACTTTCCACCCGCGTGCAGGATGGTCATGATGACTTCGGCGGCAGAACGCCCTTCTTCCTTGTGTATATCGGTTGGAATACCGCGACCGTTGTCGCTGACACTGATCGAATTATCAGCATGAATAATCACATTAATTTCGTTGCAATGACCGGCTAATGCTTCGTCTACCGCGTTATCCACTGCTTCAAATACCATGTGGTGCAAACCAGTACCGTCGTTTGTGTCACCAATATACATACCGGGACGTTTACGGACTGCTTCTAGGCCTTTAAGAACCTTGATGCTACTGGAATCATATTCACTCATGAGTTTCTTTCCTGGCGTTGGTTTGTTTCACGTGAAACATTATATAAATTACTGGTCAATTACTAAACTAGATTCGCATCGGCATTACAACATATCTGAAATCAAGATCTTCGGGAGAGGTAATCAAAATACTGCTATTGGGATTGCCAAACGAAAAGATTGCCATCTCGGTATGGATGCTGCTTAAACCATCCAGTAAATAGTTAACGTTGAAACCAATATCAATCGCTTCACCGTGATAATCGGTTTCAATTTCGACTTGAGCTTCTTCCTGTTCACTGTTGCTGCTTATAATGCATAGATTTTTTTCAGTCAGAACAAAACGTACACCCCGGAATTTTTCATTGGATAGAATTGCAGCTCTTTGCAAAGCCTGTTGAACCAGCGTTCTGTTGATGCTGAGGTGGTTACTGTAGTTGGGTATAACTCTCTTATAGTCTGGAAACTTACCTTCAATTAATTTTGTAACTAATTCGATACCTGAAAATTTAGCTTTAAGTTGTTGATTAGAAAATTCAATTTCAATTTCATCAGCGCCTTCACTCAACAATTTTGATAATTCTGTAATTGCCTTACGCGGAATAATAATTTCAAATTTTCCTGAATCTTCAGGAATTTCTATCGCGTTATAAGCCAGCCTGTGTCCATCGGTCGCAACAGCCCTGAATTGATTATCCTCTATAACGAAAAGTACACCGTTCAGATAATAACGCACATCTTGTTGTGCCATGGCAAATTGTACGGATCCTAACAATTTTTTAAGCACAGATTGGCTTAAGACGATTTTTTTAGAGTTTTCAAGTAGATTGTTTAATTTGGGGAAATCATCAGCTGGTAAAGATTGAAGATTGAATTTACTTTTATTGGATTTAATCTGGACTTTATTTTCTTTGACATCAATAGATACTTTGCTTTGATCAGGAAGGATGCGCAGAATCTCCTGTAATTTCTTACCGCCAACGGTAATTGCCATGTTGTCGCTTGTACCTGTGTCTGTTTGAATAGTCGTGGTAATTTGAATTTCCATATCGCTAGAGGTAAATCGAATTTTACCATTTTCTTTTTCAACCAACACGTTGGATAAGATAGGCATAGTCTGTTTACGTTCAACGATACCAACCACCATTTGCAGCGGCTTCAATAATGATTCTTTTTCTATCTTTTCGATAAACATAATTAAATCCCTAAATGATACGAAAATTGTGGTTTTGATTTTTAACGAAATTTAGTTAAAAGTCACTTCATGTTTTATTTACACATTCTTTTCACTATTGTGAACAGAATTGTTTTAAGTAAAAGTAATATAAAAATTAATAACCATAATAAGCTTCTTATTAATTGTGGAAAATCAACATAAATCTATTATAAACAAAGTACTGAGAACTGATTCTGCCTGTTGTTTTGTTGTTGGCAGATAAACTTGTTTATGTTGATAAACTGATTTTTTTTTAAAAAAATGAGGTTTTGCACAAATTATCCACAGAAAACTCACAGACTTATCCAGTAAGTGTTTGGAGAAGAATTTTGTAATCAGCATCAATTGTCGAATCGCTATCCCTTAGTGAAATTACAGTTTGGCATGCATGAATCACAGTAGAGTGATCTTTACCGCCAAAGGCATTGCCGATTTCCGGCAAGCTCATTGTTGTTAATTCGCGTGACAGGCTCATCGCAATTTGTCTGGGTCTAGTAATATTTCTTGTACGCTTCTTTGATAACAATTCGACGATTTTGATCCGGTAATAATCAGCGACGGTTTTTTGAATATTATCGATCGTAATTTGTCTGCTCTGGGCAACCAGAATGTCTTTCAGCGCTTCCTTCGCAGTTTCGACAGAAATGATACGTTTGTGAAATTTTGTGTACGCTTCAACACGTTTGAGTGCTCCTTCCAGTTCGCGCACGTTGGAATTTACGTGTTTTGCTATAAAAAAAGCCACTGAATCGTTCAGAGTGTAGCCACTGATCGAGGCTTTTTTAAGGAGAATAGCGACACGCATTTCGAGCTCCGGCGGTTCAATGCCAATTGTTAGACCCCAGCCGAATCTGGAAACTAAACGGCTTTCCAAGCCGGTTAATTCTTTTGGAAAAGTATCGCTGGTCAAAATAACTTGTTTATGAGAATCAACCAAGGTATTGAATGCATAGAAAAACTCTTCTTGAGTTTTGGCTTTACCGGCAAAAAACTGGATATCATCGATCAGCAGAACATCGAGTGAATGATAATACTGTTTGAATTCCTCAAACTTGTTTGTTTGATACGCACGCACCACGTCAGCTACATAGCGTTCGGCATGCATGTAACAAACTTTGGCTTGCGGCCTGTTAATCAATATTTGATTTCCAATAGCTTGAGTTAAATGCGTTTTACCGAGGCCAACACCGCCATAAATGAACAATGGATTGTATGAAACTCCCGGTAACTCAGCAACTTGACTGGCAGCGGCAAATGCTAACTGGTTAGCTTTGCCGATAACAAAATTTTCAAAAGTTAAACTTTGATTAAGTTTGCCATAACCCCTGAATGAGGTTTCAATCTTAGGTTTGGGATCAACCGTAATTTTCTTTTTATCAGGTGCAGCCGGCGGGGTTGAAGGTGCCAAATTGTTTTGGATGGATTCGATAACTCGAAACTCAAATTGAGGAACCACCTGATAAAGCAGTTTTGCCTGACGGCTAATTTCGGGGAAAAAACGATCTTGTAATATTTTCAGTGTAAAAGTATTGGGCGCGGTTAAAATTAACTGTCCATTGTCGCTGGTCAATTTGAGCGGTTTAATCCAGGAGTTGAATTGTTGGGGTGGCAGGCTCTTTTCAAATGAACGGAGACAAGTATCCCAGAAAGCTTGTTCTTGCATATATACCTAAATCAAAGTGCAAATTAGCATTAGATTGTGTGATTCTACAGACCATGACGAAACTTATCCACAGGCAATAAAGTAAATATAACTTGACACGGTAAGCCTAACGCATTGTAATACCGCGTTTTATGACTTCCCAAGGATAATTCAAAATGAAACGTACATATCAACCCTCCGTTACGAAAAGAAAACGCACTCATGGTTTTCTGGTTCGTATGAAAACACGTGGCGGCAGAGCCGTAATTCGTGCTCGTCGTGCCAAGGGTCGTGCAAGACTCGCTGTTTAAGCATGACTGTAGCTTTACGGCTGCGCAGAGAATTCCGCGCAGCGAAGGCTATGGAAATTGTCTGAAATCTCAACAGCTGTCAGACAAGTTTTACAAAGTTTTTTTTGTGCCGAATAAACTGAAAATGGCACGGCTTGGTATTGTCGTTGCCAAAAGGTTTGTGCCAAAATCTGTGGATAGAAATCTAGCAAAACGTGAAATTAGAGAACTATTTCGTATTCACCAAATCAAAATTTGCGGCATCGATATAGTCGTGATGAAGCGCAACACGGAATGCTCAGACAAAAATACACGCAGGGATGGTTTAAGTAAACTTTTTAGTCGGGTAGCTATTCGATGCACAGAGTCTTAATAAAATTAATTCATGGATATCAGTATTTGCTGAGTCCGCTTAGTCCGCCGACCTGCCGTTTTATCCCAAGTTGTTCCCATTATGCATGTGAAGCTTTGACCAGGCACGGCCTGTTTAAAGGTTCCTGGTTGAGCATAAAGCGTCTTGCTCGCTGTAATCCCTGGCATCCAGGCGGTTATGACCCCGCACCATAAATTAATTTATAAATATCACCATGGACTTTCAGCGACTTTTCCTTTTTCTAATATTTTCATTTTCATTAATGATGGTCTGGGATGGGTGGCAACGCTATCAGCATCCACAACCAGCAACGGTAGCGACCGTTGAAAAATCCGATTTGCCGGTGGCAACAGTTAAAACTGACGACGTGGCAGATCATGCTGCTATTGCGCAACAATCGTTAAAATCAGCAGCAGGGAAAATCATCAAGGTCAAAACTGATCTGATGGAAGTAGAAATTAATACCATCGGCGGTGATATACAGCAACTGAACTTATTGAAACATCCAGACAGGCTGGACAAAAACAAGAGCTTTGCCTTGTTTGAAAAAGGGCAGGATACTCATAATTATGTTGCTCAGACCGGCTTGTTGGGTGCGGATATGCCTAACCACACAAGCTTGTTCAGCAGCGATCAGGATAATTACAAGCTGAATGAAAATGCAGACAAGCTTCAGGTAAAGCTCACAGCAGTAGGCCTGACTGGTATTAAAGTAGAAAAACTGATTACATTTCATAGAGATAGTTATGTGGTTGGCGTTACATATAAAATAGAAAACGACACTGCTTCAGCTATTAAAACTTCAGCTTATTACCAGTTTATTCGCGATGGAGCCGATCCTGCAGGCGTGTCTAAAATGGTGCCAACATTCACAGGAGTGGCGGTATACACAGAGAAGGATAAATTTCAGAAGATCAGTTTTTCAGATATAGATAAGGCCAAAGTTAAATATCCAACGGACTCAAACAATGGTTGGATCGGGATTTTGCAGCATTATTTCGTTTCTGCCTGGATTCCGGACGAAAAAACCAAACACGAATTTTTCACTCGAAAACTGCCAAATGGACTGTATTCCGCTGGTGTAATTTTGCCTGTTCCGGTGATTGCTCCAGGTGAAACCTATGAAATGACAGTCCCTTTTTACGCCGGTCCATCTGAGTCAAAACTTAACGAAATTGCTCCCGGATTGGGTTTGACGGTTGATTATGGCTGGCTGACCGTTGTGGCAACGCCTATATTCTGGACACTCAGTTATATTCACGGCATTGTAAAAAATTGGGGGGTCGCGATTATCATTTTGACCCTGTTGCTTAAAATTTTATTTTTCCCATTGTCGGCGGCCAGTTACCGCTCAATGGCAAAAATGCGCCAGGTTGCGCCTAAACTTGAAAAAATTAAACAGCAATATGCAAACGATCGTGAGCAGTTGAATCGCGCCATGATGGATTTGTACAAAACGGAAAAAATCAATCCGTTAGGTGGATGTCTGCCAGTCGTAATCCAAATTCCGGTATTTATTTCGCTTTATTGGTCGATTTTAGCCAGTGTTGAAATGCGTTATGCTCCGTTCTTTGGCTGGATAACAGACCTGTCTGCGGCTGATCCGTATTATGTCCTGCCGGTTCTGATGGGTTTGAGCATGCTGCTTCAGTCCAAGTTGAATCCAGCCCCGCCCGATCCTATGCAGGCAAAAATCATGAAAATCATGCCGATTGCATTCAGTGTGGTGTTCTTTTTCTTTCCGGCAGGTTTGGTGTTGTACTCGCTGGTAAATAACGCTTTGTCCATTGCCCAGCAATGGTATATCACTCGCAGCGTAGAGGCTAAGGGTGTCACAACCAAACGCTGATACCATTGCTGCTGTCGCCACGGCGCAAGGTCGTGGCGGAATCGGGGTAGTGCGTATTTCCGGCGCGTGTATTGCAACAATTGCTACAGCGATAATCGGTAAAATTCCGGCACCGCGACACGCGATGCTTGCTGATTTTCATGATGAAAATGGTGATGTGCTCGATCAGGGCATCGCTCTTTTTTTCCCGTCCCCGCATTCCTATACAGGCGAAGATGTACTGGAGTTGCAAGGGCACGGCGGATCGGCTGTACTGCATTTACTGCTGCAACGATGTTTGTCTCTGGGCGCAAGACTAGCTGAACCGGGTGAATTTACCCAGCGCGCGTTCCTTAACGATAAGCTGGATCTGGCACAGGCTGAAAGCGTAGCTGATCTTATAGAGGCCACGACTACAGCAGCAGCGCGTAGCGCCATGCGGTCTTTGCATGGAGACTTTTCAGCAACAATTCGTGTACTGGTAGACGAGCTGGTGCGTTTGCGCATGCTGGTCGAGGCGATGCTCGATTTTCCAGAAGAAGACATAGAGGTCGCAGACAGCCTGTACCGGGATAGTTTGCTGCAATCCATTCATAGCAAATTACTACAGACGCTGGATACCGCCAGGCAGGGGAGCTTGTTGCGTGAAGGCGCCTATATTGCGCTGGTAGGGCAACCCAATGTCGGAAAATCCAGTCTTTTAAATCGATTGTCCGGCGAAGAAGTGGCTTTGGTCAGCGAGGTTCCCGGAACGACACGAGATGTAGTTCGGCAGGAAATACAGATACGCGGCGTGCCGCTGCATATTATGGATACGGCAGGACTTCGCAGTTCACAAGATGAAGTCGAAAACATGGGTATGGCGCGCACTCACCAAACGGTTAAACGGGCAGATTTGATTCTTTTGCTGCTGGATGCATCCAAAGGATGCAGCGCAGAAGATGAAAAAATAATTGCCGGTTTTCCTGCCGATATTCCACATCTGCTGGTATTCAATAAAGCTGATCTTATGGGTACACCTCATACCGATTTAAACGCTGCTGGCTGTTACATTTCTGCCAAATCCGGTGTCGGCATCGAGCAACTTCGCGAAAAGATGCTGCAACTGATAGGCTGGCGAAATCAGGAAAGTGGTACATTCATTGCTCGCGAGCGTCATTTGATTGCGTTAAAACTGGCGCTTTCTCATCTGGAGCGCGCTTCTGCATTGCTCAAGCAGCCTGAGTTGTTCGCCGAAGAGTTGAGGCTGGCTCAACAGGCGTTGAGCAGTATCACCGGTAAGTTTACCGCGGATGATTTGCTGGGTGAAATCTTCAGCCGGTTTTGCATAGGCAAATAGTTGTTCCACGTGAAACAGTTCATTTCATATAGTGGGCGGTGTATGATGCGCCTCCTTTTTTAATCCGTAGCGACATGAAATTTCCTGATTTATTCGATGTAATTGTAGTGGGGGGAGGCCATGCCGGTACGGAGGCGGCTCTCGTCAGCGCGCGCGCGGGATGCAAAACCTTGCTGCTTACCCATAATATCGAGACGCTCGGGCAAATGTCCTGCAATCCTTCAATAGGCGGCATAGGCAAGGGGCATCTGGTTAAGGAAGTCGATGCTTTGGGCGGCGCCATGGCTCAGGCCACCGATGAGGGAGGCATCCAGTTTCGTATTCTGAATGCCAGCAAAGGTTACGCTGTTCGCGCCACACGCGCCCAGGCCGACCGTCTTCTTTACAAACAGGCAATCCGTTATCGTCTGGAAAATCAGCCAAATCTGTGGCTGTTTCAGCAAGCGGTTGATGATTTACTGGTTGAGCAGGACAAAGTTACCGGTGTGGTGACTCAGCTGGGCTTGCGGTTCAGCGCAAAAACGGTGGTATTAACAACAGGCACCTTTCTGTCAGGATTGATACACGTAGGTCAGGCAAACTATCAGGCAGGTCGCGCAGGTGACCCTCCGTCGCTCAGTCTGGCACACCGTTTACGTGAACTAAAACTGCCTGTGGGAAGACTGAAAACGGGCACACCGCCGCGTATCGATGGCCGTACAATCGATTATTCCGTACTGCAGGAACAGCCGGGCGATATTCCCGTGCCGGTTTTTTCTTTCATGGGAAATGCTGCACAACACCCGCGCCAGTTGCCATGCTGGATTACGGAAACCAGTGAGCGCACGCATGACATCATTCGCGGCGGACTGGATCGTTCTCCGTTATTTACCGGCGTGATAGAAGGCGTGGGGCCGCGTTATTGTCCTTCCATCGAAGACAAGATTACGCGTTTTTCCGGCAAGACTTCACATCAAATTTTTCTGGAGCCGGAGGGGCTTACTACGCACGAGGTTTATCCCAATGGCATTTCAACCAGCTTGCCGTTTGATGTGCAGCTTGAGTTGGTCAGGTCCATCAAGGGTATGGAAAATGCGCATATTTTGCGACCGGGCTATGCGATTGAATACGATTACTTTAATCCCTGCGGGTTGAAAAGTTCTCTGGAAACAAAGGCAATACAAGGTTTGTTCTTCGCCGGCCAAATCAACGGTACAACTGGATATGAAGAGGCAGCCGCACAGGGCCTGCTTGCTGGGCTGAATGCATCTCTGCAAGTGCGGGAAATGGATGCGTGGTGCCCGCGACGCGATGAAGCTTATCTGGGGGTGCTGGTTGACGATCTGATTACCCAGGGTGTATCCGAACCCTATCGCATGTTCACCAGCCGGGCGGAATATCGTTTGCAATTGCGGGAAGATAACGCTGATTTGCGGCTGACGGAGATCGGGCGCAACCTTGGTATCGTCGATGATACGCGTTGGCAGGCCTTTGAAATAAAACGCGAGGCGATCGCGCTTGAACAGGAGCGTTTGCGCAGCACCTGGGTGAATTCCCGCAGTCTGCCGGCTGAGGATGCGCAACGCGTGCTGGGTAAAAATATTGAACGGGAATATTCCCTGCACGAATTGCTGTTGCGTCCGGATGTAAACTATACAAGCCTGCTGACACTGCCCGGTGCAGGCGTCGCGGTTGCAGATCAAAAAGTATCTGAGCAGGTTGAAATTCAGGCAAAGTATCAGGGCTATATCGACCGCCAGCATCTGGAGATCGGAAAAGGTGAGCAAAACGAATCTCTATGTCTGCCTGGCACGCTGGATTACCGTGAAGTGCGTGGCTTGTCCATAGAAGCGCAGCAAAAGCTGAATCAGTTCAAGCCGGAAACGATAGGGCAGGCGGCAAGAATTTCCGGAATTACGCCGGCTGCCATTTCATTGTTACTGGTTCATTTAAAACGCGGGTTTCGAGATGCCAAGCCAGAAAAATAACCCCATGCCATTAGCCGATGAACTTCAGTGTGGAATTGATCGGCTGGGATTATCTGTAAGCCGCGATACTCAGATGCAGTTGCTCGACTATCTGGCCTTGCTGGTCAGGTGGAATAAAGTATATAACCTGACCGCCATTCGCGACCCGGGTCAGATGGTCATACACCATTTGCTGGATAGCCTGGCCGTGTTGCCATATCTGGAAGGCGTGCGTTGGCTGGATGTGGGAAGTGGAGCGGGTTTGCCGGGCCTGGTGTTGGCTATCGCAAAACCGGACTGCGCTGTGACTTTGCTGGATAGTAACAGCAAGAAGACAGGTTTTATGCAACAGGCAGTCATTGAGCTGGGTCTGGCCAATGTACAAGTATGCTGTGCAAGAGTGGAAGACTTCCAACCGGCTGAAAAATTTGACGGAATTATTTCCAGGGCTTTTACCGAACTGGGTGATTTCCTGCGCGTTACTCGCCATTTGATCCGCGATCAGGGGCGCTGGATTGCCATGAAAGGCTTACCGGAAGCGGAATTACCCGGAGTGCCGACAGATTGTTTGATAGAAAAAATCATACCGCTTAGTGTGCCGGGATTGAATGCTGCGCGCTGTTTAGTGATTGCAACACTCAGAAAGGATCACCTACCATGACCAAGATAATGGCCATTACCAATCAGAAGGGCGGGGTGGGGAAAACGACCACGACAGTAAACCTCGCCGCCAGTCTGGCGACAACCGGCCAACGGGTATTGCTGATAGACCTGGATCCGCAAGGCAATGCAACCATGGGCAGCGGGATAGAAAAACGCGATCTGGAAATCACCGTGTATCACGTGCTGTTGGGTAAAAAAACGGTAGCAGAGGCGCGTAAAAGTTCGGAGGTTGGTAAATACGACGTATTGCCGGCAAACCGGGATCTGGCAGGCGCAGAAGTCGAGCTGGTCGATGTACCTCACCGTGAAACGAGATTGCGGGATGCACTGCAAGCGGTTGGCAGTGACTATGACTACATCCTTATCGATTGCCCGCCGGCACTTAACTTATTGACCTTAAATGGTTTATGTGCAGCAAAAACGGTAATGATTCCGATGCAGTGTGAGTATTATGCGCTGGAAGGACTGAGCGATCTGGTCAACACCATCCGTAAGGTACGGGCTAATCTTAACCCGGTACTGGAAATAGAAGGATTGTTGAGAACCATGTTTGATCCGAGAAACACGCTGGCGCAGCAGGTATCCGACCAGTTGCAGGAGCATTTCGGCGACAAGGTATACCGTACGGTAATTCCGCGCAATATTCGTCTGGCGGAGGCCCCAAGTTATGGTGTGCCCGTGCTGTATCACGACAAACTGTCCAAGGGGACTCAGGCATATCTGGCCTTGGCCAGCGAGCTATTAAATACTGCGGCGAAGCCCGTCTCTGCATAAAGGAAGCAAGCATGACAAAACCACAAAAAGGCCTGGGACGCGGATTGGAAGCGCTGCTATCCGGCAGTAAAAACGAAAAGGACGACGTGTTGCGCGACATGAGTGTTGCATTGCTCAAGTCGGGAAAATATCAGCCGCGCACAAATATGGGCGCAGAATCGTTGCAGGAACTGGCAGCATCGATCAGGGTTCAGGGCGTCATTCAGCCGATTTTGGTGCGTCAGCTCAGCGATGAAAGCTATGAAATAATCGCAGGCGAAAGACGTTGGCGTGCCGCTCAGCTGGCGGGTTTGTCGCATGTCCCGGTGCTGGTGCGCAGCGTGCCGGACAAGGCCGCGCTGGCAATGGCGCTGATAGAAAATATCCAACGGGAAAATCTTAATCCGTTGGAGGAGGCGATAGGAATTCAGCGCTTGATTGATGAGTTCGAGATGACGCATCAGACCGCCGCAGATGCGGTCGGGCGATCGCGCAGCGCCGCCAGCAACCTGCTGCGTCTGCTCAAACTCCCGCAGATCGTCCAGTCGATGTTAATGGAAAACAAACTCGATATGGGGCATGCTCGTGCGCTGTTGAGCCTGGAAGGTGCACAGCAAATAGCCATCGCGAACAGGATTGTGCATGAACAATTGTCTGTGCGGCATACCGAAAAACTGGTGAATAAGCAGCTTCAGACAGACGATAAGCCTGTAAAAATGCCTGACAGAGACTTGTTGCGACTGCAAAGCAATATTTCGGATCAGTTAGGCGCAAAGGTTGAAATCAAAACCTCGAAAAACGGATCGGGGAAAATGGTCATAAGTTTTGATGGTAACGAGCATCTCGATAATTTGCTGGAAAAAATGAAGCTGAGTAAATAGTCCGTTTGAACCTTGCTGAATCAAGGGGAAAAGCGGCTGCGTGATTGACAGTAGATAAAAAGAGAATTAGAATGCCTGGTCTTTCAGAGTTCGCAAAAGAAAAAAAACAAGGTTATCGGCTCGTTGAAATTCAAGTTGCTACTGCATTAATGTTGGCCATGTCTGTATATTTTTACACTCAATCGTGGAATATCGCATCGGCAAGCTTATGGGGAGCATTAACAGCTGCGCTAAATGGATTGTCATTAGTTCGCGGTCTGGAAAAAATCAAAAAAAATCAAAATTATCAGCCACATAGTGTTTTGCGAGGAGTAATTCGCAACAGTATGGAGAGGTTTTTTGTGGTCGTCTTGTCGTTGTTTTTCGCGATGGGTGGTTTAAAGCTGTCTGCGGCGGCTGTGTTGTGTGGATTTGTGGTCGGTCTGGTTGTGCCCATAGTGGCGCGAATATTAATGATTAAGCGATAGAATAAAATATGTCTAGCGAAACACTCACATCATCAGAATACATCAAGCATCACCTGCAAAATTTAACCTACGGAAAGTTGCCTGACGGAAGCATGGGCTTCGCGCATGGCGCGGAGCAGGCTAAAGCAATGGGTTTCTGGGCAATCAATGTGGATACTATGCTGATGTCCTTTATTCTGGGCGCGCTGTTTCTTTGGATATTCAGCCGTGTCGGCAAAAAAATGACAATAGGCGTACCGGGCGGTATGCAAAATGCAGTCGAATGGGCGATCGAGTTCATTGACAGCAGTGTGCGCGGATCGTTTACTGCCAAGAATGATATGGTTGCCCCGCTGGCCCTGACGGTGTTTTTCTGGGTGTTTCTGATGAATTTGATGGACTTGATCCCGGTGGATTATGTTCCGCAACTGACCCATCTGCTGGGTCTGCCGCATTTCAAAGTAGTTCCGTCTACCGATCCAAATGCCACGTTCGGCATGGCTATCGGCGTTTTTTTGCTGGTTATTTACTACAGCATCAAGATGAAGGGCTTCGGGGGCTTTGCAGCTGAATTGACTATGCAGCCGTTCGGTAAATGGGGTGCGCCGGTTAACCTGTTGCTCGAAGGTGTAAACCTGATCGCCAAGCCTATCTCACTTGCGCTGCGACTGTTCGGCAACATGTATGCAGGCGAAATGATCTTTATTCTTATTGCTCTACTGCCATTCTGGGCGCAATGGCCGTTATCCTTGCCTTGGGCAATATTCCATATCTTGATTGTGACTTTGCAGGCGTTTATTTTCATGACGCTGACAATAGTTTATCTGGATATGGCGCACCAAGAGCATCACTAGATTCTGTATTTTTATCAAACTTTAAATTTTAATCAATAGGAGAAGTAAAGATGGATCAAGCACACGCACTGTTGTATGTCGCCGGCGCACTGATGATGGGATTGGGCGCGTTGGGAGCGGCGATTGGCATTGGTATTCTGGGTGGCCGTTTTCTGGAAGGTGCGGCGCGTCAACCTGAACTGATCCCGATGTTGCGTACGCAATTCTTCATCGTGATGGGCTTGGTTGACGCGGTTCCAATGATTGCCGTCGGTATTGCAATGTATGTGCTGTTTGCGGTTGCGGGCTAAACATAACTACGTCGTTAAAGAAAGGTTGTTCGCATGAATATTAATGCAACTCTTCTTGGTCAGACCATCATGTTCGCCATGTTTGTTTGGTTCTGCATGAAATTTGTGTGGACACCAATCATTGCAGGTTTGGAGCAGCGTAAAAAACAAATTGCGGATGGTTTGGCTGAAGCGGAACGCGGCAAGCTTGATTTGGAGTTGGCTGCCAAGCGAGCCGCTGAAATCTTGCGTGAAGCAAAGGAAAAGGCGGGAGCCACCATTGCCGGCGGTGAAACACGTGCCAGTCAAATGATAGAAGAGGCGAAGGTTCAGGCAAATGCCGAACGCGAGCGTATTCTGACAGGTGCAAAAGCGGAAGTGGATCAGGAAATTTTCCGTGCAAAAGAGCAATTGCGTACTCAGGTTACGGAGATTGCCCTGGCCGGTGCGGCTAAGATTCTGGGTCGCGAAATCGATGCCAAAGCGCACAATGATCTGCTCGACAAACTTGTCACGGAAATTTAAAAACCATGTCCGAAGCCAATACTATTGCACGACCATACGTTCAGGCGGCGTTCGAAGCGGCACAAAAGCAAGGTGACTTAAAAGGCTGGTCCGCTGTAATGCAAGTTTTGACAGAATTGATGGCTAACGATGACATCAGGGCGGTAGCTTCCAGCCCGCGCGTCGAAAGCCGTCAATTTGAAGAGTTGATGCTGCAATTGGCGGGTGATCTGAATAAAGAGCAAAGCAATTTTGTTCGAATTTTGGCTGAAAGCGGTCGCTTAACGGTGGTCGCTGAAATCGCCCAAATGTTTGAAGCCCTGCGTGCAGAAGCCGAGAAAACCGCACAAATTACTGTCAGTTCAGCCTTTGCATTGAACGATGAGCAGCAAAAGAAAATCGCTGCCGCGTTAAAAGTTCGCCTGGGCTGCGACGTTAAGCTCAGCTGTACCGTAGACAAGACCTTGCTAGGCGGAATTGTGATTCGCATGGGCGATAAGGTGATCGATGGCTCTGCCAACACCCGTCTGACCGAATTGGCATACGCACTAGCTTAATGTTCGAATAATCGAAATAAGGAAAACTCAGATGAAGCTCAACCCTTCTGAAATTAGCAATTTGATTCGCAGTCGTATCGAAAATTTTGATGCGGCAACTCAAGCCCGTACTGAAGGTACTGTTGTCAGCGTGACGGACGGTATCGTTCGCGTTCATGGTCTGTCTGATGTGATGCAAGGTGAAATGCTGGAATTTCCAGGCAATACGTTTGGCCTGGCTTTGAACCTTGAGCGCGATTCGGTCGGCGCAGTTATTCTGGGCGAGTACGAACACATCACCGAAGGCAATACAGTCAAATGTACCGGACGTATTCTGGAAGTGCCGGTAGGCCCGGAATTGTGCGGCCGTGTCGTGAACGCGCTGGGACAGCCTATCGATGGCAAGGGCCCGGTAAACGCCAAGATGACAGACAAGATTGAAAAAGTCGCACCGGGCGTTATTCAGCGTCAGTCAGTCGATCAGCCGGTGCAAACCGGATTGAAGTCAATCGACTCGATGGTGCCGGTCGGTCGCGGTCAGCGCGAACTGATCATCGGCGATCGTCAGACCGGCAAGACGGCAGTTGCGATCGATGCGATCATTAACCAGAAGGGTCAGAACATGACCTGTATCTATGTTGCTATCGGTCAGAAGGCGTCCACCGTGGTCAATGTGGTGCGCAAACTGGAAGAGCACGGCGCGCTGGGTTACACCATCGTGGTTGCAGCTACCGCTTCAGATTCCGCAGCGATGCAGTTCCTGGCGCCCTATGCAGGTTGCACCATGGGCGAGTATTTCCGCGACCGCGGTGAAGATGCACTGATCGTATATGACGACCTGACCAAGCAAGCATGGGCATATCGGCAGATTTCCCTGTTATTGCGTCGTCCGCCGGGCCGTGAAGCCTACCCCGGCGACGTGTTCTATCTGCACTCCCGTTTACTGGAACGTGCGGCACGTGTGAATGCGGATTACGTTGAAGCATTCACCAAGGGCGAAGTGAAGGGTAAGACGGGTTCCTTGACCGCGTTGCCTATCATCGAAACCCAGGCTGGCGACGTATCTGCATTCGTTCCAACCAACGTGATTTCCATCACCGATGGCCAGATATTCCTGGAAACCGATCTGTTCAACGCCGGTATCCGTCCAGCTATCAACGCCGGCGTATCGGTATCCCGTGTGGGGGGTGCTGCTCAGACCAAGGTGATCAAGAAACTGGGCGGCGGTGTGCGTCTTGCGCTGGCTCAGTATCGCGAGTTGGCAGCGTTTGCCCAGTTTGCATCCGATCTCGACGAAGCTACGCGCAAGCAGCTGGAACGCGGCAAGCTGGTGACGGAGCTGATGAAGCAGCTGCAATACTGCCCTCTGTCTGTCGCTGAAATGGCCGTCACTTTGTTCTGCGTGAACAAGGGTTATTTTGACGACGTTGCAGTGAACAAGGCGCTGGCATTTGAGGCGGCAGTGCATGCGCATCTGAAAGCCAGGCACAAGGAATTGATGGAAACGATCGAATCCAAAAAAGATCTGAGTGCGGATAATGAAAAGCTGTTGTCCGCTGCGATTGAGGAATTCAAAGTAACTGCAGTTTACTGATATAACGACTAGCCATCCCACTAAGCAACCAAAAGACCGTTGCCAAGTGGTTGGTTATGATGTAACGACTAGCCATCCCACTAGGCAACCAAAAGACGGTTGCCAAGTGGTTGGTTATGATAAAACAACCATTCCGTCAAGCAACCCTAATCGGTTGCCCGTGGCTGGTTATAAGGTGGGGTGAGAAATGGCTGGCAGTAAAGAAATCCGCTCGAAAATCAAGAGTGTAGAAAATACACGCAAGATAACTCGCGCCATGGAAATGGTCGCCGCTGCCAAGATGCGTCGCGCTCAGGAGCGCATGCGTGCAGCTCGGCCATATGCAGAAAAAATCCGTGCAGTGGCAGCGCATCTGTCGAATGCCAGCTCAGAGTATAAGCACGCATTTTTAGTAAAACGCGAGGTCATCAAAAAAGTAGGTGTGATATTAATTACATCCGACAAAGGCTTGTGCGGTGGTTTGAACAGCAATCTGCTTCGTTTGGCAGTCAACAAAATGAAGGCGTGGGATTCTGAAGGCAAGGCCGTTGCAGTGTGCGCGATTGGCAACAAGGGTCTGGGTTTCATGAATCGCTTCGGTGCTGAAGTCAAGTCGCATCTGATCGGCCTGGGCGATGCGCCTCACCATGAAAGCCTGATTGGTGCGGTCAAGGTCATGCTGGATGCCTATGTGTCGGGTGAAATCGATGCGATTCACATTTGTTACAATCATTTTGTTAACACCATGAAACAGGAGCCCTGTGTCGAACAATTGCTGCCTTTGACAGGAGAGCAAATGGGCGACAGCCAGGCCAGCTGGGACTACATTTATGAGCCGGATGCCAAGGTTGTAATTGACAACCTGCTGACGCGCTATGTGGAGTCGCTTGTATATCAGGGTGTAGTCGAGAATATGGCCTCCGAACAAAGTTCGCGCATGGTTGCGATGAAAGCTGCGTCTGACAATGCCAAGAGCGTCATCGCTGATCTCAAGCTGATTTATAACAAGGCGCGTCAGGCGGCTATTACCCGCGAGATATCCGAGATTTGCAGCGGAGCGGCGGCGGTAGGCTAATTGTCAGTCTGTGTCATTGATACAGCGATAACACAAAATTAATTTAGACGGGGAAATCCAAATGACTCAAGGAAAGATTGTTCAGTGTATTGGTGCGGTGGTAGATATTGAATTTCCGCGCGACCATATGCCTAAAGTATACGACGCGCTGACGCTGCAAGCGGCTGCAGGTTCGATTGCTGAAGCGGGTTTGACATTTGAAGTTCAGCAGCAATTAGGCGACGGCGTAGTTCGTACGATTGCGATGGGTTCTTCGGATGGTCTTCAACGCGGCATGGCGGTTGTCAATACCAATAGCCCGATTTCCGTTCCGGTCGGTGCGGGTACGCTGGGTCGTATCATGGATGTGCTGGGTCGTCCCATCGACGATGCCGGTGAAATTCCCTGCGAAGAACGCCGTCCGATACACCAGAAGGCGCCGAGGTTTGATGAGCTGTCTCCTTCGGTTGATCTGCTGGAAACCGGCATCAAGGTGATTGACCTGGTTTGTCCGTTTGCCAAGGGCGGTAAGGTCGGTCTGTTCGGTGGCGCCGGTGTGGGCAAGACCGTCAACATGATGGAGCTGATCAACAACATCGCCAAGCAACACAGCGGTTTGTCGGTGTTTGCCGGCGTCGGTGAGCGTACTCGTGAGGGTAACGATTTCTACCACGAAATGAAAGACTCCAACGTGCTGGACAAGGTGTCCATGGTGTTCGGTCAGATGAACGAACCGCCAGGCAACCGCCTGCGTGTAGCGTTGACTGGCTTGACCATGGCCGAAAAATTCCGCGATGAAGGCCGCGACATTCTGTTCTTCGTCGATAATATTTACCGCTATACCCTGGCCGGTACCGAAGTATCCGCGCTGTTGGGTCGTATGCCTTCCGCTGTGGGTTATCAACCTACGCTGGCCGAAGAAATGGGCCGTCTGCAAGAGCGTATCACCTCAACCAAGGTAGGTTCCATTACCTCGGTACAAGCCGTTTATGTTCCTGCGGATGACTTGACCGATCCGGCTCCTGCCACAACGTTCCTGCATCTGGATTCGACGGTTGTGCTGTCCCGCGATATCGCATCGCTGGGTATTTACCCGGCCGTTGATCCGCTGGATTCCTCTTCACGCCAGCTTGATCCATTGGTGGTCGGCGAAGAGCATTACAGCGTAGCGCGCCGTGTTCAGCAAAATCTGCAACGTTACAAGGAATTGCGCGACATCATCGCCATTCTGGGGATGGACGAACTGGCGCCGGAAGACAAGCTGGCTGTGGCGCGTGCACGCAAGATACAGCGCTTCCTGTCTCAGCCTTTCCACGTTGCCGAAGTGTTTACCGGCAGCCCGGGCAAGTATGTGACCCTGAAGGAAACGATCAAGGGCTTCAAGGGTATCGTCGACGGTGAATACGATCACCTGCCGGAACAGGCATTCTATATGGTTGGCGGCATAGAAGAAGCAGTCGAAAAAGCCAAGACACTTCAATAAAGGTGACATCATGGCAATGACAGTACATGTCGACGTTGTAAGTGCGGAAGAGCTGCTGTTTTCCGGTCTGGCCGAGATGGTCGTTGTGCCGGGAATCATGGGAGAACTGGGTATTTATCCCAGGCACGCTCCCTTGTTGACTCGCATCAAGCCGGGTTCCGTACGCATCAGGCGCCCGGATCAGCCGCTCGATGAGTTGATCTACGTATCCGGCGGTATGCTCGAAGTACAGCCTAACCTGGTAACCATCCTGTCAGACACCGCTATTCGCAGCAAGGATCTGGACGAAGCGCGTTCCCTGGAAGCCAAACGGGCAGCAGAGGAAGCGTTGAAGAATCGCACTTCTGATTTTGATTACGCGCAGGCCGAATCCGAATTGCTGCAAGCGATTGCACAATTGCGTATCATCGAGCAGATACGTAAGCAGGTCGGGCATTAGGAACCTGTCGGACTTGTTTCGCAAGTGAAACAAGTCCGACAGGCTCCTAGTTCGGATAATTCCAAAAAGTGTCTAAGCTATGGCGCATGGTGTCGATAAATACGGGAGCTATAAGCTCCCGTATTTACTGAAATGGAAGATATCGAGCTGGCAGTAAATTGTGTTGCAGACTAAAAACCCCGGGTTTGGTTTTACCAAAAAAGAGTTCCAGAGTTGCGGTAATTGTATTATTTGTGCATAAGTCCGCCAGGTTGAAAGCAACCTGTATTCAAGTCAGTAGCCCTTGTACGGGAAATAATCCATGAGCCGTAAGCTGATGTTAACTTTGGTATTATTGCTGTCCGGGCTGAGCGGCATTTCCTACGAAATACTGTATGGGCGAATTCTGGGTGGCATACTCGGCGACCAGTTTGCGGTATCTTCAGCCGTACTGATTACCTTTCTGCTGGGTATCGGCTTGGGCGCACGTTTTGCGCACCGGATATGGCGCTGGCTGTGGGCGGTCGAAGCGATGATAGGTGTTTACGGCATCGGTTTTGCCCTCTCAAGAGACACCATAGAACATCTGCTCTACAACGGCATGGGCTTTTTACCCAGTCTGGCAGGCCCGATTCTGCTCAGCACGCTGTTGCTGTTGATTCCTGCATTGCTGCTTGGTTGCAGCGTGCCGCTGTTTGCGGCCTATCTGGGGCGCATGAATGCAGGCCCGGTGTTTTCCAGGGTGTACTCAATTTATAATCTGGGTGCAGCGGCGACGGCCTTATTGATCGAGTTCTGGCTGATAAGACAATTCGGCATTACCGGCACTGTCTTGCTATTCGGCTTGACCAATTTGCTGGCAGCCAGTCTGCTGCTGTTCGCAGGCAGGGAGATTGCCGCGATGCCGCCGCCGGCGGAGGCCGATGTCAAGTTGCCGCGCAACCATATCATTTCGCTGGTGCTGGTCAGCGTTGCCTCGGCAATATTTCAACTGTTCATGGTGAAAATTTCCGAACTGATGTTCGGTCCGTTCCGCGAATCGTTTGCGCTGGTTCTGGCGATCATTCTGTTTGGCATCGCCTTCGGCTCATTCCTGGTAAAACGCCTCAATATCGCCTACGCCAGATTACTGTTGGTCAATGTCATCGGCTTGCTGCTGTTGCTCGTCCTGTACCGCGACCTGCTGTATTTTTATGCCGATTTGTATGACAAAGCGGTGGAACACGGCAGCGCAATTGTGTTTCTGAAAGGGTGCGTGTTATTTGCATTGATGGGGCTTCCTGCGATCACGTTCGGCGCGACCATACCTGCCCTGCTCAACGTGCGCCGCGAGGTTGCAAAAGAAGCCGGGGCCTTGCTCTATATCAGCTCGCTGGCTAACGTAGCCGGCTTCCTGCTGATGGCGCTGGTGTTGCACCAGTACCTGGATTACGGCGTGCAGTTGCTGGTCATTTCCGCACTGGTCACCGCATCACTGGTGTTCTACAAGTGGGATAGCATAAACAGATGGCGCAATATGGGGCTGCCGATATCCGCCACGGTAATTCTGTTGATGACCGCAGGCATGCAGCACTGGAAGTGGGACGAGGACTTGTTATACCTTAGCTATACCTCGTTTCATTCAGCAAAACAAATGACCGATGACAGAAAGTCCTTTAATTTTCCGGAAAAATTCAAGGGCTACCAGGATGTGTTCTCAATCAACTGGTCGGGGGGACAGCCCTACTTCTTCATAAATGGTTACATCAGCATTCCGATGAATAATCCGTCCGAGAAAGTCGTCGGTGCAGTCAGTTCGATGTTCACGCCGAATACCAGGGATGCACTGGTGTTGGGACTGGGCAGCGGCGCTACCGCTTCGGTGGTGGGCATGCTGTTTGATCATACCGATGTAGTCGAGATCAATCCGGTGGTGCGCGACAACCAGTTCCGTATGAAACAGTGGAATTTCGACATCGAGCATAATCCTAAAGTCAATATCGTGGTGGACGATGCAATCCATTACATCCAGTCGGTTCCGGATACTTACGATCTGATTCTGAATACGGTCACCACTCCGCTGTATTTCAGTTCTTCCAAGCTTTATACACTTGATTTCTTTGACAAAATTAAACGACGCCTGCGCCCGGATGGCGTATATGTGACCTGGATGGATACGCGTATCGGCAGCGAGGGGGCGCGCATCGTCGTCAACACTGTCAGGCAACGCTTCAAGCATTGTTCATTTGTTTTCATCAAATCCGGCTATTACCTGCTGCTGGCGTCCGACGATCCGGTGAAATTGCAGCATCCGGATCTGGTGGACAAGGCAGTCACCTTAAAAACCAACCTGCTGCAAAACAGAATTATCCCCCGTCAGTTAAGCTATAACGTAATGACCTCGGAAGTGTTCACGGGTAAGCCGTGGTATACCGCGCCGATCAACACGATAGATCGTCCGGTGCTGGAATTCGAGATTGCCAGCCTGAAACAGAAGAATTTCAGTGAGTTTCAGCGGCAGTTGTATGCCACCTTCAGTCTGGACGATGTAGCCAGATCGGTCGAACCCGCGATGAAATACGATCCGGTTGAACACATCGCGCATTTGAGAATGGCGCTTAAAAATTCGACATTGACGGACAGATTCGAGCAGTTGGGGCGCATTTACGTCAGAGATCTCGATACACGCGTGGATGATGCGATACTGGCCAACTACCAGAGCATAGCAGCAGCGGTGAATGATGCCGAAACGCATCATCAGTTAGGCGATCAGTACCGTCTGCGCCATCGCTATGAAGATGCACTGGCGGAATATCAGCGTGCCTTGCAACTCGATCCAGGGCACAAGGACACGCTGTTTAATATCGCCGCCTGTCAGGAATACCTTGGCCGACTGGAAGACGCGCTGGCAAACTATAAACGCGCTGGCGAACAAAATCCTGCGGACATGGACGTGACCTATCGTCTGGCCAGAGTCAACCTGAAATTGGGCAACCAGGGAGTGGCTCTGGCGCTGCTGAATGAGTTGCTCAAAAAACGGCTGGACACCGATGCTTACGCCTTGAAAGCGAAAATTCTGCAAGAGATGGGGCGGCAGGATGAAGCGAATGCAGTCTATTTTGAGCTGCTCAAGCTCAACCCGGATGACGAGAATGCACAATTTGAACTGAACAAATCACAGGCAAAATGGTGAAAGTTCATCAATGAAAGGTATTCGTTCTATGCAACGCCCTGCATCTGCGACCCATGGTGCAGTTGCCGCTATCGGATTATTGGCCTTCCTGCTGGCAATCACGATCATTCGTGTCATGCGTCCCTTTGGCGAAAATATAGTGTCATCTTCCCTGTTTGTGATGGGCATGACAGCCGGTGCGATCCTGCTCGTCGATCTGATCTGGCAAAAGGTGTATTTACGCCCTTCCAGCGGCATTGATCCTGACTATGACGATCCATCGTGGCGTCGCAGCTTAATCAAACTGGCGGGACTGCTGGTCAGTCTCGGGTTCATTGCATTTTTATACTGGCTACTGCCCGAATACCACGGCGAATTTTACGACCGCTATTTCGACATGCTGCGCGAGGTGCTCCCACTCTGGCTGTTGCTTGCGTTTCCGTATTTTTATCTGATCGACCGCCATATGCCCAATCCGCGCGACGGTTACTGGCAAATGGGCAAACTGGTTACGCGGGGCGAGCACGATACGCAGGCGATTGCACAGCATCTGTTGGGATGGCTCATCAAGGGGTTTTTTCTGCCGCTCATGTTTACCTATATGTGCAATGACCTGAATGATTTTATCGACTATGATTTTTCCCAGCTGAGCGACTTTCAACACTGGTTCGACTTCATGCAGCGTTTCTTTTACTTCATAGATGTCGGCCTGGTGGCGATGGGCTATCTGATGTCGCTGCGTCTGACCGATACACATTTGCGTTCCGCAGAACCCACCATGCTGGGCTGGATGGTGGCCCTGCTGTGTTATGAGCCCTTCTTTTCATTGATCGGTCGCCAGTACTTTTCCTACGAAACTGGGTATCAGTGGGGGCAATGGCTGTGGAACACGCCGATACTCTATGGCATCTGGGGAGGCATCATTCTGGCATTGACAGCAATTTACGCCTGGGCGACGGTGAGCTTTGGCGCACGCTTCTCGAATCTGACGCATCGCGGAATCATCACTAATGGCCCCTATCGATGGACCAAGCACCCGGCCTATCTGGCCAAGAATTTTTCATGGTGGATGATATCAATACCCTTTATGTCACAGGGCGCACCGGACGAAACCTTGCGACATTGTTTGCTGCTGCTGGGATTGAATGGAATTTACCTGCTGCGTGCGAAGACGGAGGAATGGCATTTGTCGCGTGACCCGGTTTATGTGAGCTATGCCTTGTGGATGGAGGAGCACGGGGCGTTGCGCTGGATACGACATTTGCCGCTGGCGCGCCATCTCGCCTATCGGGCACCGGAACAACAGACAATTTGAACGCGGGGGAACAATTTTTAACGTACGAATGCAACAGGGCGGATTTCTCCGCCCTGTTGTCAAGTCAAAAACTGACAGTATTAGTGCAGAGTTCTTGAGCCGCCACGGGTAGACGTGCTCGAAGTGCCTGAACTGCTGCCTGAGCTGCTGCCGGAACCGCTGCTGCTGCCGGAGCTGCTGCCTGAACTGCCGGAACCGCTGCTGCCTGAGCTGCTCGAAGTACCGGAGCTGCTGCCTGAACTGCTTGAACCGCTGCTACTTGAACTGCTGCTGCCTGGGCCGCCTGCGCCATACACTTGAGGTCTGACGGTAAAGTTGGGAGTGTTAAGCCCGGCGCCCGGATAGGATACGCCATTGATGGTAAATGTAGAGGTGGAAGAACCCTTCAGACAGGAGATTTGGTTTGGTGTCAGGTGCATGCTGTATCCTGCATCGGACAAAGAAATCTTCCCGTCACTGTCTTTTTTAGTGCTATCACCGTATTCGGCATCGAAATCAGCGCAGCGGCCCACCGTATCCAGGAAATGCTTGGAATGCCCGCTCGCCCATCCGTCGTTGGCGACAGTCAGGGAAACTTCGGCGCCGCCCATACGGTGACAGATCGAAATTTTGCCGTCGCCTTCCTTGTGAGCACCTTGAGAACGATCCATATGGTCTTTATGGAAATCGTCATTATCGTCGCGGTCATTCTTGTTGTTGCTGTCCTTGTCCTTCGAATCGTGGTCGCTGTCGTCGCCCTCGTTTTCGTGCCCGTGTTCGCTGCTTGGAACGGTGCTGCCGGTACAGCTGGTTGTGACAAGTTTCAGGCCGCAGGCGGTAACCAGTTGATCGGTGCAGCGAGGGCTTCTCGAACTGCCGGACGAGTCCTTGGAATCTTTTGAGTCCTTTGAGTCCTTGGAGTCCTTGGAGTCATCGGCCAGTACCGATGTCGATACAAAAGCCATGCTACCCGTGCAGAGCAACAGCGCCATCAGGAGTTTTGCAGGTTTGGTTTTCATGATGTTTTCCTTTTAGAGTCGTTAAATAAAACATTAAAAACAGAAACGTACAACAGGGTTAAAGCTGCTAGGGTTTTGCGAGTTATTGCCCACAGGGCATCATCCCTGCTTGAAGCGTTTGCGAGTTATTGCCCACTGGGCAATATCCCTGCTGGCAGCGTTTGCGAGTTATTGCGAGTTATCGCCTGTGGCGATATACCTGCCAACCCCAATTGCCTACAGGGCAATATCCCTGCGAGAAACTTTTGCGAGTTGATGCCCGGTGGGCATCATCCCTGCGAGAAACTTTTCATGTCATAGAGGGTTCCTCCCGTTCCGGTTACGCCTAATAAACGTCATCCTGTACGCCGTAAAAATACTGGGCCAGACTGCGCGTATTCTTCGGCCCGGTTACCTGAACGGTAATTCTAAAATACAGTTTCCCAATCCCGCTTATTGGTAAGCCAGTTGTCTGGCTATACGCGGGTACTGCATTGCAAGCTGCAAAAGTCGCGCGGTTTAACGGGTCGGATGGGGTGGTTGAATACGCGCCGCTCACTCCCGTGCCTTGACACATCCTCTCAATCAGGTATTGCACGTGATAACTGCTGTTTCCCGCAGGATCGCCTGGCAACGATACCGGCGCCAGAGGGCTCCATGTCGTCGAAGGGCTGGTGGGCAGCTTCGACACCGGATCCAAGGGCGCATAATTCGGGTAATAGTAAGCGGGGCAAGGTGGCTTAGCCTGACAGTTACTACCTGGGTTGGCCGCTACCCTGTTGTTATCAATAACCACATACGCGCTCTCCGCACCGACATCGGCCATCTGATTCGCGGCTTCGTTGAACGCGATATTGCCCGCAACCACGTTGCCGGTATCCACGGTGCGCATCAGGGCTACGCCTGCCAGCGAGATGGCAACCAGCGCGATCAGCGCGATCACCAGCACCACCCCTTGCTGTTTGTTGCGATAGTTCATCACAGATTCCCCCAGATCACATTGCGTATCGGAATGATGGTCTGATAGACCTTGTAGCGGTAGCAGCCACCCCAGCCCCAGTTGGCGATGCCGCTCAGATTGGCCGTGATTCCGGCCCATGTGGTCGGCTGAGTACTTGCGGTGCAACTGCCGGCAGGTTGGTTGCTTCTTGCGACGATGGCGACCTGGATGGCCTTGATGCGCCTGACGTCGGCAGGCGGCGGGTTGGCCCAATTGCTGCCTGAGCAGGCAGTGCCGGTGGCATCCGTCCAGCAATTGACCGTTGGGCTGCCTGCATTGGCCACTCCGTATTGAGCGGCGATGGCGACGATGTTGCTCGCTACCGTATTCCAGGTTGTCCCGTTGTCTTCCGTGCGAATCAGATCCAGATTGGTGTTGATCTGGTACTTCGTCGTGGCAAATGTCGGGGTGATCGCAGGATTGGTCGATCCGAAGGTATTTGCCGCCGATGCTGAACTTGCCGCTCCCAGGTCGGCAATCACAGCGCTTGCGGCTGCCGAATAACCCGAAGCCGGGAAAGTTGGCGTTTGCGTCGTATCGCCAATTGCATTGGCGACATTTACAACGGTCACGCTGGTAGCGGAGGGAATGGCTGAAACCTTGAACAGGGAGCAATCCAGATTGGCTTGCGATACCAGAATGAAGTCGTTCGTATGCAACGCCTCGCTGGTATCCACGCTGATCGATGTGTCGCCGGAATTCATATTGGCAGCCAAGCCGGCAGCCTTACCTCCGGTGACGATACCGCCGGTGTCGGAATTGAGCCGGTTGACGGTGATGATGTCATTTCCCGCACTGGCGTTGTTCGCAATGACGACCGGTGCACTGTTCCATACGCTGTTAGTGCCGTAGGCGTTGATTTTGCTGCATGGCATGCTGCCGGGGGTTGTGCTGCTATCAATCAGACCGAAGCCTGCCATGCGTATGTCCTGATCGATGGAATACAGCGCCATCAGGCCGTTCTGCTGCATGTCCATGCCGCTGGCCGTGGTGCGGCGCTGCGCTTCGAAGCTGGAGATGGTCGAAAAAATCGCCAGAGAGGCTATCAGGCCCAACGCCAGACCTATCATCAGCTCGATGAGCGTTACGCCTCGCTGCGCACGGGATATTGAGATTTTCATTATCGGTCTCATGGCTAATTAAATTGAATTTGCGTTTGTGTCACGTAATTGTGCGCGACCGCCCCGTTTTGCGGGGATGCCCAGTTGATAGTGACGGTCACTTGATTGCCGCTGATGGCAATGCTGGGTTGATTCGCCGTATCGGTCACGCCGGGCAAAAATCCCGACTGGATTTGCGTAATCCAGTTGTTGTTGTTTGCGTAGCTGGTGGTAGTGCACGCAGGTTTAGTCAATCCGCAGGAATATTTACTGTTAATGGAAGGTGTCGGCGTCGTGGTGTCAGGGTCGATCCACATTTGTGCAATGATCTGGTTGGCCAGAAATGCCGCATCGGTACGGTAACGCGCATCCAGCGTGTTGTTGATGGCGGTTGCCTGCAAGCCGATCACGCCGAGTATGCCCATCGCAAAAATCAGAAATGAAATGAGCGATTCGAGCAATATGGAACCTTGTTGACGGTGTATGCTGTTCATCCTGTTTTCCTCACGGGCATCCTTGCGGGTTTGTCGACGGCAGCGACGGCCTGCACAGTATTGCGGTGCCGGAGGGTGAAATCAGAATCACTCTCCTGCGGTAGGCCGCTTCGTTTGCAGAGCTGTTTGCATCTGTTGTGCTGGTCACATCGATTCGTTGTATGGTCGAAGAGGCCGTGACCATCCTGCCAAATGCATCGAAAACCACGCTGGGACTGCTGCCCATCCCTGTGCCTGCCGCAATCGCCGTGGCACAGCAACTGGTGCTCCAGGTTAAGTTATTCACCCCGACAACCGCATTGGCGCCCATCTCCGCCGACGGGACGGTCTGGATTGTCGTTGCGCCATCCGAAGCCAAAAATGAGCCCGGCACGCTGGAAGAGGCCGCAATAACCTGCCAATCCGCCGAACCCGCAGAAGTCCCCGTCAGGGTAAACTGCGCCTGCGTGTTCTGGCTGACTGCCGTGCCACGCGCCAGTTGCAGCCCGGTCAGCAGGGATTGGGCGGTTGATTTCACCTGGTTGTTTTGCACCCAGGTTGACAGGCTGGGTATGCCGACGGCCAGTACGATCGCAACGATCGCGAGCGTAACCATGATTTCCATCATGGTGATGCCGCGCTGCATGAAGAGCCGGTTTTTCATCACTTGCTGATCCATGTGTTGCTACTGGTCTGTCCGCCGGGAAAAGCGGTGGTGCTTTTGGTATTGCTTTGATCGATGTTGTACTCATAACTGCTTGCAGCGCCGAGTCCCACACCGGCGATATTGTCAGCTGTGATGGTGTAGGTGGTTGCGGTAGTCGTACAGGTATAGGAGAAATAGGCAGTCGAGGCAGGGCAGGTGCCATTTACATAGGTGCGATTATCCTGATAGTACTGTTCCATCGCGACTCTGCCGGAGGTAAGTGCAGACTGCGCATCGACCAGTTTTCCCCTCACCAGGTAAGAGGTGTATGCGGGGATGGCAATTTTCGCAAGAATGGCGATGATTGCAACCACAATCATGATTTCAATCAGGGTAAATCCCTTTTGCATTTTCATTTCATTCTCCTTATTGTGGTGCATATTATGACGTGCAGCTGGGGGCCGCTACTTCAAACCGACTGGAGGCGGGTCAATTCGGACGGGCGGCAGGATTTTGCAGACGAACGATATTGTTGTGTCATAACAGTAGGTTGAGATGCTGAAAACATCCTTCACCCTTTCACGCAACAACTTGGGGCGTAGCCCCTTGGTTGTGCGGGGAAGACCCTTGCGGCATCACCCTTCCCAGTTCTCGATCAGCAGGAATTTTTTAAAGGCCAGCGCGGCGCCGGACAGCCGCTTGTTGCGGCGGTGGGCTACGAACCAGTGCCGGGTCAGCGGAAAATGCTCGACGTCCAGCGTGACCAGGCGACCGGTTTCCAGCTCCAGTTCCAGGCTGTGCAGCGACAGGATTCCCAGCCCCATCCCCGCCCGCACCGCCTGTTTGATGGCTTCATTGGTTTCCATTTCCATGCTGATGTGGGGTTGAACGCCATGTTGTGCAAATACCCGTTCCATCGCGCTGCGCGTACCCGAGCCTTTTTCGCGTGACAGAAAGGTTTCCTCCGCGAGGCGCGCGATCTGAATATGTTGCTCGGTGGCCAGCGGATGGACGGGGGCTGCGATCACCACCAGGGGGTTATCGAGAAATGACTGCGCATCCAGATCCAGCCCGTCGGGCGGCTGTCCCAGAATGGCCAGATCGGTGCTGTTGTCGGCGAGTTGTTTGAGCACGGCATCCCGGTTGGCGACCTGCAGGATCACGTTGATGTTGGGGTGCAGCTGGCAGAACTTGGCCAGCAATTGCGGGGTGAAGTAGTTGGCGGTATTCACTACGGAGAGCGTCAGTTTGCCCTGTCCCAGGCCTTTCATCTCGTTGAATACCGACTCGATTTCATCCATTTGCTGGGCCAGATGTCGTGCATAAGGGAACAGTTCGCGGCCGGCTTCGGTTAAAAATATTTTTTTCCCCATCTGTTCGAACAGCGCCAGGCCGATATGCCCTTCCAGCTGTTTGATTTGCATGGAAACGGCCGGTTGCGAGAGAAACAGTTCTTCCGCTGCGCGCGAGTAGTTCAGGTGGCTGGCTACCTTTTCGAAAACCTGCAATTGGCGTAGCGTAAAGTGAAGCATCGTCGTATAGTGCGAAAGTCACGGGTGCAGTATATCAAACCATAAGCATTAGTTATGATTTTTATAAAAACAATTGATTATCATTTATGAGAGTGCCGGAATATAGTGGCAACCGTTGCAGGCAGTTACGGCAGTAAACAAAGAACTCGCGTAGCGAGACGTTTGTTTCCTCTCCCCCCGGGATAACCAGCCACTTGCCAGCTTGCTGGCTTAGTGGAATGGCTAATTGTTTCACCAGAGGGTTTGGGTGATAACCAGCCACTTGGCAACCGTTTTTGGGTTGCTTAGTGGAGTGGCTAGTTGTTTCATCAGGGAAGCGGACACTATCAATTTCCGTTAAAGAATATATCGTTAATACTCAGGAGAGCCAGGTTATGGACCAATCAAATCGTTATGCAGATCTTTCATTGAAAGAAGAGGATCTGATCAAGGGTGACAAGCACATTCTGGTCGCCTACCACATGCAGCCGGCCACCGGTTACGGTTACCTGGAAGTGGCGGCGCACGTTGCAGCAGAATCTTCCACCGGTACCAACGTTGAAGTATCCACCACCGACGATTTCACCAAAGGCGTGGACGCGCTGGTGTACTTCATCGACGAAGCCAAAGGCATCATGAAGGTAGCCTACCCGAACGAGTTGTTTGATCGCAACGTGACCGACGGTCGCGCGATGATCGTTTCCTTCCTGACGCTGGTGGTCGGTAACAACCAGGGTATGGGCGATGTTAAACAATTGCAGATGCAGGATTTCTACGTGCCTTGGTCTATGTTGCGTCTGTTCGATGGTCCGGCAAAGGACATCACCGACATGTGGGACATCCTGGGTCGTCCACGCGTCAACGGCGGTTACATCTCCGGCACTATCATCAAGCCCAAGCTGGGCCTGCGTCCGGAGCCGTTTGCCCGCGCTGCTTACCAGTTCTGGCTGGGCGGCGATTTCATCAAGAACGATGAGCCACAAGGCAACCAGACCTTCTGCCCTTTAAAGAAAGTATTGCCACTGGTTTATGATTCAATGAAGCGCGCCATGGATGAAACCGGTCAGGCGAAGTTGTTCTCCATGAACATCACCGCTGACGATCACTACGAAATGTTGGCTCGTGCTGATTTCGCGCTGGAAACTTTCGGACCGGATGCCAACAAGGTTGCTTTCCTGGTTGACGGCTATGTCGGCGGTCCGGGCATGATCACGACTGCACGTCGTCAGTACCCGCAACAATACCTGCACTACCATCGTGCAGGACACGGTGCGATCACATCGCCATCGGCAGTACGCGGCTATACCGCGTTTGTATTGGCTAAGATGTCCCGTCTGCAAGGTGCATCCGGTATCCACGTGGGTACCATGGGCTACGGCAAGATGGAAGGCGGCAGGGATGACCGCAATATCGCGTACATGATCGAGCGTGATTCTGCGGATGGTCCTTACTACCACCAGGAATGGCACGGCATGAAGCCGACTACGCCTATTATCTCAGGCGGTATGAATGCACTGCGTCTGCCAGGCTTCTTTGAGAACCTGGGCCACGGCAACGTGATCAACACGTCCGGCGGCGGTTCTTACGGCCATATCGATTCACCGGCTGCGGGCGCGATTTCCCTGCGTCAGTCTTATGAGTGCTGGAAAGCCGGTGCGGATCCGATCGAATTTGCGAAGGAACACAAAGAGTTCGCACGTGCATTCGAATCCTTCCCGGGCGATGCAGACAAGATATTCCCAGGCTGGCGCGAAAAGCTGGGCGTACACAAGTAAACTGATTCAGTTCTGCTTGGTGAAAACGCGCCCCCACTAGCTGGGGGCGTTTTTTTCCAGGGAATTTTAAATCATGTTGGGTTACGCGAAAATCGCTAACCCAACCTACAGGTAACTGGGGTAATCATGAGCAATATAGATCAATACAAGGTTCATCAGGAGCCGTTCTATCAGGCGCAGGGCAAAGAGGTCGCCTTGTACGAAGCCGCTTATGCTGCGCGTCTGCCGGTGATGGTGAAAGGGCCGACCGGCTGCGGAAAGTCGCGTTTCGTCGAATATATGGCGTGGAAGCTGAACAAGCCGCTGATCACCGTGGCCTGTAACGAGGATATGACGGCCAGCGATCTGGTCGGGCGTTATCTGCTCGATGCCAATGGCACGCGCTGGCTGGATGGTCCGCTGACCACCGCTGCGCGTATCGGCGCGATCTGTTATCTGGACGAAATCGTCGAAGCGCGTCAGGACACCACGGTGGTGATCCATCCGCTGACCGATCACAGACGCACCTTGCCGCTGGATAAGAAAGGCGAGTTATTGTCAGCACACCCGGATTTTCAACTGGTGATTTCCTATAACCCGGGCTATCAGAGCCTGCTCAAGGACCTGAAACAGTCCACCAAGCAGCGTTTCACGGCTTTCGACTTCGACTATCCGACAGCCAAACTCGAAACTGAAATTCTGGCTAAGGAAACCGGCATGGATGCGGAGCTGTGCGCCAGGCTGGTGAAAATCGGCATTGCGGCGCGTAATCTGAAAGGACATGGTCTGGACGAAGGCATCTCGACGCGTTTGCTGGTGTATGCCGCCACGCTGATCAGGGGCGGGGTCGATGCGAAGGACGCCTGTCGTATGGCGCTGGTGCGTCCGATCACCGACGATGCGGACATACGCAATACGCTGGATCATGCGATCGATGCGGTGTTTGCCTGATTTGTCCCGGCAAGCCGGGGAATATTTATTGAGCTGGATTCCCGCTTTTGCCTGTCTGCCCTGCCTGCCGCAGGCAGGCGGGAATGACGTTAACCGGATAAAGTAGCGCGATGAAAACCATACCTGAGGATCTGCAAGTCTATTGGGAACAACTGGCCTGCGGTTTTCCGCGTGTGGCGGAGGTGTTTCCGGATTGCATGCGTGAGGCGTTAACAATTCTTTCAAACGAAGGCATTGCCGCTTACCTTGAATACGCAAGCTTCCTGGGCAAAATGGGGCGAGGTGCGGAGCCTATCCTGATTTTTCTTGAGGAATGGCCACGCGTCGCCAAAATTCTGGGTGAAGATGCGTTGCCCGCCATCGCGGAATGCATACGCAGGCTGTACAAGTCGCCAAACGGCAAGGCGATTGTGCCGTTCTTGCAGTCATTGCCCAGCGTTGCCCGCCGATTGCCCACCAAGCCGCAGATGCAGGAATACCTGACGCTGGTGTTAGATTTCATGGAAAGCACAACAGGCTCGATACACGGCATACATCAGACATTCGCAAGTCCCGCTTTGCCCGTTTTGTTCAAGCAGATCAATGTGCTGCTGGGGCAGTTGTCGCTGGCAGGCCTGAAGAAATGGGTGGATTACGGGGCGCGCTTCTACAGCGATCATCCGGAACGGCAGATCGATTATTTCAGTCTGCAATCGGCTGACTCTCGTGCGGTGCTGCAGCGCGAGCGGCATGGCACGCTGCTGATGGACAATGAACGTAAGCTCGACATGTATTTGCGCGGCCTGTGGCAGATTGATGAGCAGCTGATTCCCTATTCGACCCTGTATGACGAGCTGCGCAAGCCGGTTCCGTACTATGACAAGCTGGGCATACGTGTGCCGGATGTCTACAGCGATTTTGTTGTCCCCTCGCCTTCCGGGATAACCAGCGACTTGGCTGCGGTGGTATCGCAGCCTAGTCGAATGGCTAGTAGTTCCATCAGAGGGGCTGGGGGGCGAAACGGGGAATTCGCAGAGTATGCTCTGCGCCCGTCGAGCGGTTCCGGCCTGCCAGCCGGAACGCGCACTGCAAGTGAGGGAGACGAGCCGCAGCGAGTTGCGGGTATAGACCGGTATCGCGCGGTGCTGGCGCATATCGTAGCTCACCGGCGCTGGAGCACGCCCATTTTTGCCGACAACTTCAGCCCGTTCCAGCGCATGGCGGTGGAATTTCTTGAAGACAGCCGTGTGGAGTATCTGGCGATGCAGGAATATCCGGGATTGCGCAGGATATTCACGGGGCTGCACCCGGTGCCTGAGGAAAATGCCTGTGACCCTGAGAAGGAGTCCGGTGTGCGCCATCGTTTGGCCATGCTGTCGCGCGCCCTGCTCGATCCGCATCATCCGTACAAGAACGAGCATATCGTGGAATTTACACGGCGCTTTCACGAGTTGATGCAGCAGGGCAATGCAGGCACTCAGCAGATGGCTGAGCTGGCGATTTCCTTTGTGGCGAAGACGCGCGTACAGAGCGATCAGCTGGCCAGGACACACTTCAAGGATACCGAGATCGATTATCGCGACGATAACCGCCATCTGTGGAAATTCTATGAACAGAGCGACGATGAAGAGGCGTTCGAAGAGCATCGACCAAGGGCTGCCGATGAGGAAATCAGGGGCTTGCCGCCGCGTCATTATCACGAATGGGATTACAACAGCCAAAGTTACCGGCCTGACTGGGTCAGTGTCTATGAAGGCCTGCATCCGAGCGGCAATGCCGCGGACATCGACAGGCTGCTCGCCAAGCATGCGGCGCTCGCCAAGCGCCTGAAGAAGCTGCTCGACCTGTTGAAACCCCAGGATAAAGTGCGCATACGTTATCAGGAAGAGGGCAGCGAGCTGGATCTGGATGTGGCGCTGCGTTCCTTGATCGACTACAAGGGCGGTTCGGCACCCGACCCGCGCATCAACATGAGCCACCGCAATGACGGGCGCAGCATCGCCGTGATGGTGCTGCTGGATTTGTCCGAGTCGCTCAACGAAAAAGCGGCGGGCAGCGAGCAGACCATACTGGAACTCAGTCAGGAAGCGGTATCCTTGCTTGCTTGGGCGGTGCAGCAACTGGGCGATCCGTTCGCAATCGCGGGCTTTCATTCCAATACACGCCACGATGTGCGTTATATGCATATCAAGGGATACAGCGAAAAATGGGACGATGAAGTGAAGGGCCGCCTGGCCGCCATGGAAGCCAGTTATTCCACGCGTATGGGGGCGGCGATGCGACATGCCGCGCATTATCTGGACAAACAGCAGGCCGACAAGAAGCTGATGCTGATTCTGACCGATGGCGAACCTGCGGATATTGACAGCAAGGACGGACGCATCCTGATCGAAGATGCCAGGCAGGCGGTCAAGGAGCTGGATACCCAGGGTATTTATGCCTACTGCATCAACCTTGATCCCAAGGCAGACGACTACGTGAAGGATATTTTCGGCAAGCAGTACACCATCATCGACAAGGTGGCGCAGCTCCCGGAAAAATTGCCAGCTCTGTTTATATCGTTAACTAAATGATGCTGGCAATTTTCTACGACACAAAAATTAAAGAAGATGGAGTTAAAAGCTGCCTGCACTATTCATATCCTTAACTAAATAAAGGGCAGGGAGCTTTCTACGACACAAAAGTCAGAGACGGCGGAGTTAAAAGCTGCCAGCTCTGTTCATTTCGCTGACTAACGATCATGGCAAGAAAGCCACCCCTGATAATGCAAAAGATTCTCGCAGGGATATTGCCCATATGGGCAATAACTCGCAAATCTGCCATGATCGTTCCCTCACCCCCGTTCCCCCTCTCCCGGAGGGCGAGGGGTACGGCTCGTCGCTAAGCGAGTTTCACGTTAAATGATGGCTGGCTGAGTAAACAGGTACGCAAAACAAGACAGAAAAGCGGTAGAATCACGGGCCAAAAATTAAAAACCGATACATATCAAAACTTGAGGAATAAAAATGAGCAAGAGTCTGATCCAATATATCATTGAAGAACAACGCCACATCCCTAATGCCAGCGGTGAATTTACCGGTTTGCTGAGCGACATCGTTTCCGCCTGCAAGCAGATCGCTCATGACGTGAACAAGGGCGCGCTGATCGGCGTGCTGGGCAGCGCAGGCAGTGAAAACGTGCAGGGCGAGACGCAAAAGAAGCTGGATATCATCACCAACGAGGTCTTTATCAAGGCAAATGAGTGGGGCGGTCATCTGGCCGCGATGGCTTCGGAAGAAATGGATGACATCTATCCTATTCCTGCGCAATACCCCAAGGGTAAATACCTGATTACCTTCGATCCACTGGATGGATCGTCCAACATCGACGTGAATATCTCCGTCGGTACGATCTTCTCCATCCTGCGCTGTCCTGAAGGGGTGACCAATCCGACGGCAGCCGATTTCATGCAGCCCGGCACTAAACAGGTGTGCGCAGGTTACGCACTGTACGGTCCGAACACCATGATGGTCATCACCACCGGCAATGGCGTGAACGGTTTTACGCTGGACCGCGATGTGGGGGACTTTTTCCTGACTCATCCTGACATGCGCATTCCTGTCGATACGCAGGAATTCGCTATCAACATGTCCAACCGCAGGTTCTGGGAAGAGCCGGTGCAGCGTTATGTGGAAGAGTGTATCCAGGGCACGGACGGCGGTCGCGAGAAGAATTTCAACATGCGCTGGGTGGCCTCCATGGTTGCCGAAGTGCATCGCATCCTCACTCGCGGCGGTATCTTCATGTATCCGTTCGATACCAAGGACCCAACCAAGGCAGGCAAGCTGCGTCTGATGTATGAAGCCAACCCGATGTCGTTCATCGTCGAGCAGGCAGGCGGGGTGAGTTCAACCGGACGCGAACGCATCATGGAACTGACGCCTAACGGCCTGCATCAGCGCGTGCCGGTCATCCTGGGTTCCAAAAATGAAGTGGATCGTCTGGTGGGTTACCACAAGGGCGTTTAATTTCTCTAAGTCAAATTCCCCGCCGCTTGCGGCGGGGTGCTGATTATTTTGCAAAGCTCCCTGCTCGGAGCTTTGCTGCGTCTGGAATTTAGGAAATCACATGAGTAAACCTTTAGTCTCCATTATCATGGGCAGCAGCAATGACTGGGAGATCATGAGTCAGGCTGCACGCCAGCTGAAAGATTTTGATGTGGCTTACGATGCGCGTGTCATTTCAGCGCATCGCTCTCCCGATTTGCTGTTCGATTACATTGCGGATGTCAGCGCGCAGGGGGTGCAATGCTTCATCGCAGGTGCGGGCGGTGCGGCCCATCTGGCCGGTGTAATCGCCGGAAAGACTACGTTGCCGGTGCTGGGCGTGCCGGTTCCGTCCAGGTATCTCAAAGGCATGGATTCGCTGTTGTCCACCGTGCAAATGCCCAAAGGCATACCCGTTGCGACCTTTGCGATCGGCGAGGCGGGGGCGGCGAATGCCGGGCTGTTCGCCATCGCCATGCTGGCCATGAGCGACGCGGCGCTTGCACAGCGATTGACGGAATATCGTAAAAAGCAGGCGGTAATGATAGCCGAGACCGTATTGCCGGTATTACCTTGATTATCAACCGATAATTTACTTGTTAAGGAATCATCATGTCTGCATTGCACGAATCCAAAATAACCAGTTTGCCATTGCTGCACCGCGGCAAGGTGCGCGATCTGTATGAAGTCGATGCGCAACATCTGTTGATCGTGCAGACCGACCGGCTGTCGGCGTTCGATGTGATTTTGCCCGACCCGATTCCGGGCAAGGGCGAAGTGCTCACGGCCTTGTCGAATTTCTGGTTCGAAAAGTTGCGGCATGTCATTGCCAATCATCTCTCCGGTATTGCGCCAGAATCGGTGGTAAGCGGCGAGCAGGAACAGGCGCAGGTGCATAATCGCGCCTTTGTCACCCGGAAACTCAAGCCGCTGCCGATCGAGGCGATCGTGCGCGGCTATCTGGTGGGATCGGGATGGAAGGATTATCAAAAGACCGGCGCGGTATGTGGCATCAGTCTGCCGCCCGGCTTGCGCGAGGCAGAAAAACTGCCGCAGCCGCTGTTCACGCCTTCAACCAAAGCCGCGGCGGGCGATCACGATGAGAATATTTCCTATCAGGAAGCCGTTGAATTGTTGGGTGAATCACGGGCTGCCGAAGTGCGCGACGCGGCGATTGCGTTGTATGTAGAGGCCGCAAATTTTGCGGCAACCAAGGGCATCATCATCGCTGACACGAAATTTGAATTCGGCGTGGACGATGAGGGCCGCCTGTATTTGATCGATGAAGCGCTGACGCCGGACTCTTCCCGCTTCTGGCCTGCCGAATCATATCAGGTGGGATGCAACCCGCCCAGTTTCGACAAGCAGTTCGTGCGCGACTGGCTGGAAGCATCAGGCTGGGACAAACAGGCGCCGGCGCCCCGTATTCCGCAGGAGGTGCTGCAAAAGACGGCCGATAAATATCGTGAAGCACTGCAACGCCTGACTGCCGAATGAAGAAGCGGTCGAAGGTTTTCGAGTCGGTACAGGGCGAATTGGCTGCGGATAAATCCGCCCGGTCAGACCAGGCCGCAGTGCATCATGTGAGTTGGCCGCAACCGCTGATCGAAGGTTTTTTGCGATTTCGCGATAGTCATTTTCCAAGCAATGACATCGAGTATGCTCGTCTGTTTTCGGAAGGCCAGAAACCGAAATTTCTGATCGTGGGATGTTGCGACTCAAGGGTGGATCCCGCCATCATTTTCAATTGTGCACCGGGCGAGTTGTTTGTGGTCCGCAATGTGGCGAATATCGTCCCGCCCAACGAGGCGCGCATCGGTCACCACGGGACTACTGCGGCAATCGAATATGGTGTATGCAATTTGGGTGTGGAGCATGTTGTGATATTGGGGCATCAGTACTGCGGCGGGATACAGACCTTGTTGCAGACAGCGAGAGAATCCGATCCGGATTCTTTCATAGATGACTGGATGAAGCTGGTTGATTCGGCGCGGTTGAGTGTGGAGCGTGACTTTGCCGGCGCCAGTATCGAGGTACGCAGACAGGCTTGCGAGCAGCGCGCAATTCTTGTGTCGTTGAAAAATTTGCTCACCTACCCGTGGATTACCGAGCGTATAGCGGATCACACGCTCAGGATACATGGCTGGTATTTTGACATCAAACAGGGCCAATTGCTGGGATACAACACTAATACCGATCAGTTCGAACCCCTTTAAAAGATTGACGAGTTAATCGGCCTCTGGTTGGTGTGCTATTTTCCGGTCAATTCCTTGTAACGCGCCTTATCCGCATCGTAGCGCGTTTCGACGGCCTGCTTTTCAGCCTTGTATTTATCCAGATCCTGTTGCAGGTTCTTTACGCGATCCTGCGCATCCTTGATTTCGTCCAGCAGGGATTGCGGGACTTTTTTGCCGGTTTTGCCCGAGGCAGCCGCTTCCTTTTGCAAGCCCGAAAGATTGTTATTGGCCATTTTGAGTTGTGAATTGATACTGTTGATTCGTGTATCGACCTGCTGAAGGCTGCGGCTGCGTGACAGCTCGATTTCATTTACGTTGCTATAGGTATCGGTCAGCGATTTGTCATGCAGCTTCTGATCCCTTGCGCTGGTCTTCTCCGCATTGATTTTGGCATCCTCAGCCTCTTTGGCGCGCCGTTCGTCCGGCGTCAATATGTCCTGGGTCTTGATGATTACACCGGATTTGTTCAATATCTGTCTGTCCTTGTCGGCATATTCAGGCGGTATGGTTTCACCATAGTGCGTGATTCCCTTGTCATCCACCCATTTGTACATTTTTGCCGAAACAGGCAGACTGAAGGCGATGCCGGCAAAAAGCACGATCAGTAATTTAAACATGCTCATATTCCACTCCAAAAAGATCGCGATATGCCTGCACCGCGTTTAAATTCTCAATCATTTCAGCCTCACCCTGTAAATAGTCGAGCAGGTCATTCAGTGTGGCAATCGCAATGACCGGAAGGCCATAGCTTTCCCTGACTTCCTGCACCGCAGACAAATCGCCCAGTCCACGCTCCATGCGATCCAGCGCAATCACGACACCACAGGGTTCTGCCCCTTCGGCGCGTATCAGCTCTATGGATTCCCTGACAGATGTGCCGGCAGAAATGACGTCGTCTATGATCAGAACACGGCCCGCAAGCTTGGCGCCTACCGTGCTGCCGCCTTCGCCGTGATCCTTGGCTTCCTTGCGGTTGTAGCAATAGGGCGCATTGCGGCCCTGCTCGGCCAGTGCGATGGCAGTACCCGCAGCCAGCGGGATGCCTTTGTAGGCGGGGCCAAACAACATGTCAAAGGGGAGTTCGGCGGTCAAAATGGCTTGTGCGTAAAATTGCGATAAATTGCGCAATGAATCGCCGTCGTTGAACAAGCCGGCGTTGAAAAAATAGGGGGATAAGCGCCCTGCCTTGGTTTGAAATTCACCGAAGCGCAATACTTTACGCTCTACGGCAAAGCGGATGAAATCTTGTCTGAAATTGAACATGGTTGAATGTGGGATATGTTGGTCAGAAACATTATAATCGTGCGCTCTTAATCATTGGAAGTTTTCATGCGCATCATCTCTGTCAATTTGAATGGTATCCGTTCCGCCGCCGGCAAAGGTTTTTATGAATGGCTGGCACGGCAGAACGCCGACGTGATTTGTTTGCAGGAGCTCAAGGCGCAGGCTGCGGACATGACAGAGCAGATGTTGCGGCCGGATGGCTATCACGGCTATTTTCATTATGCGGAAAAAAAAGGCTACAGCGGGGTCGGCATTTATTGCCGCCAGACGCCGCAGCAGGTCATCGCGGGGCTGGGTATAGCTGAGTTTGATGCCGAGGGTCGCTATCTATGTGCGGATTTTGCAGATTTCAGTGTGGTTTCGCTGTATTTGCCATCCGGTTCCAGCGGAGAGGAGCGGCAGGCCGTCAAGTTCAAATTTATGGGGGCGTTTTTACCGCATCTCAAGGAGCTGCGCGCCAGCGGCCGCGAGGTGGTGATCTGCGGCGACTGGAATATTGCGCATAAGGAGATCGATCTGAAAAACTGGCGCGGCAATAAGAAGAACTCGGGATTTTTGCCTGAAGAGCGCGCCTGGCTGACCGAACTGTTTGATGAAGTCGGTTTTGTCGATGTGTTCAGGGCGGTGCATCCGGAGCTGGAAGCCTATACCTGGTGGTCGAATCGCGGGCAGGCCTGGGCGAAGAATGTCGGTTGGCGCATCGATTATCAGATTGCCACGCCCGGTCTGGCGCTGCGCGCGCAAACTGCCGAGATTTACAAGGAACAGCGCTTTTCCGATCATGCGCCGCTGACGATCGATTACCGAAATAAATAAAATGGCTCTATGTGATTTGCAGTGGGTGCTCTCGCAATTTCTTACTTCTGCCGGGGGTAGCCCGGCGGCTAGTTACTTTTTGGCAGCGATTATATTTACTTTTGTTTTTTGTCGTGCCTAAACGTTGTTTTCTTGAGTCGCCAAGAAAAAGTAACTAAAAAGAAGGCGACCCCGGTTTGCCGCGCCTGCCTGTCTGCTATCAGACAGGCGGCGTACCCTTGATAGTCAACAAACAGCGGAGCTGCGGAACTCGCACGATCCGCTGCGCGGCCACGTGCTCAGACAGTCCTCGCCCAACTGCACCGCTGTTTGTTGGCTATCTTCGGCGGCGCACAGGGGCTGAGGGTGATATGGAACGTACATAATTCATCGTACTATTTACTTTGAAGTTTTCACATTACCCACTGCGTTTCATATAAAACCAATAAAATGAAGTTTGTTGTTTTACTTGCCGGTCATTCAGCGATGCTGAAAAGCGCCAGTTTTATCATTTTTAAGGAGTAGCAAAAATGTCTGAAGACGGTTTCCATGTTCACGGTGCACATGATCACGAAGTCGAGCATCATGCTCAGAGCGGTGACAGCCTCGCAGGGCAGGTGGCGATTTTTACCGCGATTCTGGCGTCGATAGGCGCGATCATCAGTTATCAGGGCGGTGACACGCAAAATCAGGCCATGCTGTTCAAGAATGAGGCGGTTCTTAAAAAAGCACAGGCTTCCGATCAGTGGAATTTTTATCAGTCCAAGAGCAGCAAGGGGCATTTGATGGAGCTTGCCGCCGATTTGTCTTCCGAGCAGAAGCGTGGCTATTACAGCGGCAAGATCGAGAAGTACGAGGCTGAAAAGAAGGAAATCAAACTCAAGGCTGAAGCGCTGGAGGCCGAGTCGGAAAAAGCCAACAGAGAGAGCGAAGAAATGCTGCACCCGCACCACAAGCTGGCGCAGGCGATGACGCTGATCCAGATTGCCATTTCGCTGGCTTCCATCACGGTACTGACCCGCAAAAATTGGTTGTTTCTCGTGGCAGGGATAGCGGCAGCCGGTGGCGTCGTCATGTGGGTGTCGGCCTTTTTTGCATAGGGCGACACACATGAAAGAAATTCTGTATGACTGGGGCGGCGTCAACGTCTGGCTGTTTCACGTCATCAACAATGTTCGTTTCGAATATCTTGATAAATTTATGCTGCTGGGGACCGAACTGGGTGAGCATGCACTTTTTCCGTTCTACCTTGGGCTGGCGACACTGGTTGCACTGTCAGCTGTCGTTAAAAATCCGGCGAGTTATCAGGCCGTTCGCTGGATGTCAGTCATAACGGTATTCTGCATCGCTTACTGGCTGGACGGGCTGTTGATCGGAACACTCAAACCGCTGTTTGACTTTCCGCGTCCGCCACTGGCATTGCCTCCGGACTCCCTGCATATTATCGGCGCAGCGGAATACCATCACAGCCTGCCGAGCGGCCACTCGTCGTTTGCCATGCTGTGTGTAGCCAGCCTGTGGCCGGTTTTCAACCGATACGCGCGCGCGGCAGGAATATGCTTTGTGCTGTGGGTCGGTATTTCCAGAGTCAGTCTCGGCGCACATTTTCCGGCGGATGTGCTGGCGGGGTTTCTGTCCAGTCTGGCTGTGGTGCTGCTGGTGTATGCAGCCATACAGGCATATATGCGTTTCGTCGGCAGGTATTAAGCAGTCGCGACCGATTTTTATTTGAAATTGGAATAAAAAAACCGCCGGGCCGTGACGATCGGACAGGGATTAACGCTCTGCGCTCGTCTCTTCGTCTTTCGGCATGTTAAGGATGCCGGTATTGAAGTTGTATTCGAACAGATCGCCATAACGCCCCCATTCGATGGCGACGCGCAAAACGGACAAGGTGTCCGCCTCGTTCAGGGTGAAGCGCAGCAGCCTGAGAAACAGATCCTCATGCAGGTCGCCGGATGGATCTTGAGCCAGACCGTGGCGGATATAGGCCACCAGGGGTACATTTTCCAGCAATTGTCGTCCGAAGATCATTTTGCGTTCGGGGTTGCCGGCCTGTGCATACTGCGCACCCAACGGCGTGAGTATGATGTCGCCCTGATCGAGCAGCGCAAAGCCCAGCAGAGTCAGGGCGCTGGCTACATCGAGCAACTCATGGTCGCTGAGTTCGGTTTCTTCGGCAAGCTTGGGTAAATCCGCACGTCCCCTGAAAGGTTCGTCGGCGAGAATTTCCAGCGTGCCCTCCATGCGGGAAATTTCCACTTCCGGCAAGCGATCGCCCAGCCCCATTTTGCCTCCCTTGTCGGTCGAGCGTCCTGCGCGCATTGCCCCCGCCGTCATCAGCCCGTACACCTTGTCGATCAGGCTGCGGACTTCAGAGCTTTCCACTTCCCTGGGCCGTGAAAGCTTGACAGGCAATTCGTCCCGTACCCGCCCGGGATCGCTGGCGAAAACCAGCACCCGGTCGGCCATCATGACCGCCTCCTCGATGTTGTGGGAAACGACGAGGATGGCTTTGGTGGGAATACGCCCGGATTCCCAGAGCTCAAGGATATCTTCGCGCAAGCGCTCCCCGGTCAGCACATCGAGCGCGGAAAACGCTTCGTCCATCAACAGTATTTCCGGTTCCATCACCAGCGCGCGTGCGATGCCTACCCGCTGACGCATGCCGCCGGACAATTCACGGGGCAAGGCGCCTTCAAACCCTGACAGGCCTATCATTTCGATGGCAGCCTCAGCGCGCTGAACTCGTTCGTCGGGGGCCAATCCCTTGGCTTCCAGCCCCAGCTCCACATTCTTCTGAACCGTAAGCCAGGGAAACAGCGCGAAAGACTGGAACACCATGCTGATGCCATTGGCCGGCCCGTAAATCGGCAGTCCCCGATAAAGCGCCTGGCCGCTGTCGGCTGCGATCAGGCCGGCCATGATGCGCAACATGGTGGACTTGCCTGAACCCGACTTGCCGAGCAACGCCACGATCTCTCCTTCGTTGAGCGTGAAATCGACGTTTTCCAGGATGGATCTGGCTGATCCATCCGCAGAACGGAAGGATTTACCGACAGATTTGAGTTCGATGATGGGAGTGCTCATTGCATGTGTCCTTAATGTGAAACTCGCGTCGCGATTCGTTTGTTCCCTCGCCCTCCGGGAGAGGGTTTGGGTGAGGGAAACGGGCATGGCGAGTTTGCGAGTTATTACCCATATGAGCAATATCCCTGCCTGCGGCAGGCAGGCCTGCGAGAATCTTTACATTATTTGGGTTGGCTGCTTGCCATGCCCGTTAGAAATGCAGACGATTTTCAGTCAAACGGTAAAGTCTGCGCCAGACGAAATGGTTAAATCCCATGACAAACACGCACATGACGCCTATCCCCAAGGCTATCCTCGGGAAGTCGCCGGCGGCAGTCATTTCGGCGATGTAACTGCCGATGCCATGTGCTTTTAAAGTAGTGTTGCCCCAGGTCACATATTCGGCAACGATGCTGGCATTCCATGAGCCGCCCGATGCGGTGATGGCGCCCGTGACAAAACTCGGAAAGATCGCCGGGAGCAGGTAGCGCCGCCACTTGAGCCGACCGCGCAGCCCGAAATTCTGTGCGGCATAGTGCAATTCCGTCGGTATCGTGGAGGCGCCGGCGATCACATTGAACAGGATGTACCACTGCGTGCCGAGGATCATCAGGGGGGAGAGCCAGATATCCGGGTTGAGACTGAATCGCACGAGCAGGAAGACGGCGACGGGGAATGTCAGATTGGCCGGAAAGGCAGCCAGAAACTGTATGACCGCCTGCGCGCGTCCGGCAAGCCTTGGGTTCATCCCCAGCCAGACGCCGACCGGAATCCAGATGAGGGCCGCCAGAAAAATAAGCACGATCACGCGGGTCATGGTGTAAAACCCCAGCACGAAGACTCGCACCACCTCGCTCAAGCCCACTTCGCTATGGATAAAGTGAACAAGTACCCACAGGGCATAAAAAACAACGGCGGCAACGACGGCGTCCCAGACACGCGCCGGTGTTGCGGAGCTTGTCCGGGGTTGTGCGCGAATCGAGGTGCCGTCGAAGTTGAGACGGAACAGCAAGAACGAGCGTTCCAGCAGTCTGCCGGCAGCGAGCGCGATTTCCTGAGTGCGTTCGGTATTGCGCAACCAGTTCAGCAGCCAGGAATTCTGGGCAGTTTCGCCGCCGGATTCCTCGAAGCGGAATTTGTCCGCCCAGGCAAGCAGCGGCCTGAAGAAAAGCTGATCGTAAAGTATCACGCCTATCAACATCGCGCAGATCGCCCAGCCTATCGCATGCAGATTGCGCTGCTCGATGGCCAGCGCGATATAAGAGCCGATGCCGGGCAGTTTGATGCTCTGGTTGGAGACGGAAATGGCTTCTGAGGCGACCACAAAGAACCAGCCGCCCGACATGGACATCATCATGTTCCACAGCAGTCCGGGCGTGGCGAAGGGCAGTTCCAGCCGCCAGAAGCGCTGCCAGGCGGACAGTTTGAACACGCTTGCTGCTTCTTTCAGCTCGGCGGGTACGCTACGAAAGCCCTGATATGCGCTGAAGGCCATGTTCCAGGCCTGTGAAGTAAAGATGGCGAATATCGCCGCGCATTCGACGCCCAGCAGGCTGCCGGGGAACAGCGCGATGAAGGCCGTGACCGTGATGGACAGAAATCCGAGTATCGGGATGGACTGGAGTATGTCCAGCATGGGCAGCAGAATTTTTTCCGCCGCCCGGTACTTGGTTGCCAGAACTGCAAATATACAACTGAATACGATGGAAGCGCCGAGCGCGATAAACATGCGCAGGGTCGTGCGCAGCAGGTAGTAGGGCAGGTATTCCGGGGCCAGAGACAGCGGGAGTGTTTCACCCAGCTGGTAGGGTCGTACCATCTGTTCGCCGCCGTAGGCCAACAGAACCAGTATGGCCAGTATCATGGGTAACAAGGCCCAATCCCAGCGGTTCCATCCCGTCTCAACGATCTGTCTTGGGAAGAATTGCTTGTGCTCGCTCATGTTTGAGTTATTACCTTGTTCTGCCCGGCCCGAGACGATAGCAAGGGCACCCGAAAAGACTTCGAATTCTGATTGTTAAAGATGACGGTATTATGATTGTCAAAGATGACAGGATCAGGCCTGTATCCACGGCAGGCCGGTGGCGCGCCAGCTGTCTGCGTTGTTGCGATGTCCGTAGGTGTCCTTGTCTCCTTCGAAGCCGATCAGCACGTTATAGCTGTCGCGGTAGCCGGCCTGTGTGGATGCCGTGGCGGCAGCGCTGGAACGTACGCCGCTGCGGCAAATGAACAGCACCAGCGCTTCCTTGTCCACCTGTTGCTCAAGTGCGGCGATGAAATTCGGGTTGAGTTTCATGCCGGGGTAAGTCATCCACTCAATTTCGACGGCATCGGGGATGCGTCCGACCCAGTCCAGTTCGGCGCGGCAGCGTACGTCCACAAGCCTGGCGCCGGGTGCGGATTGCAGTATTTCATAAGCTTCGTCAGGGAAAAGCGCACCCTCGTAAGGCAGATTCAAATCCTTGGCGCGTTGCTGGGCTGCTTGCAAAATGGCGGTGATTTTTCCCATGATGTTTCTTTCTATCTATAATGTTGTCACTGCTTCTAAACGAAACGTGCGGTTGTGCACCACCATACTAGCTCAATTGAAATGAAAAATCACACGCAACATTCGCAAGACGGCAAATTTGAGCCGGCACACCCTGAGAGATTTGCCGCCGCGCAGAAAAGCACCTGGGTGAGCATCCTGATCAATCTGTTGTTGACCTTTTTTCAGGTGGCGGGCGGATTGTTCGCGCATTCGCAGGCATTGATGTCTGACGGGCTGCATTCGCTGTCTGATTTGCTGTCGGATGTGCTGGTGCTGTTTGCCAACCGGCATGGCAACCGTCACGCCGATGCCAATCATCCCTACGGGCATGCAAGAATAGAAACCGCCGCCACCCTGATACTTGGCGTTTTCCTGGCGACATTGGGGGTCGGGCTGCTGGTGGCTGCCGCGCTGCGTTTGCAGCATCCGGGCGCGTTGCAGACAATCAGTCCGATCGGTCTTGCCATCGCTATTTTTGCCTTGCTGGCCAAAGAGGGTATGTTTCGCTATATGCTGGCGGTGGCGCTGAGGGTGCGCTCGCAAATGCTGGTGGCCAACGCCTGGCATGCCCGTTCTGACGCGGCGTCGTCCCTGGTGGTGGTGGTCGGTATAGGCGGGAATTTGCTGGGTTACACTTTTCTCGATCTGGTGGCTGCCGCAGTGGTCGGTGTCATGATCGCGCACATGGGTGGCAAGCTGGCGCTGGAGGCGCTGTCGGAACTCATTGATACGGGGCTGGATGCCGAAGAGGTGGAGGCCATCCGGCAAACCTTGCTGAACACGCATGGGGTATTGGGTCTGCATGATTTGCGTACCCGCAAGATGGCGGACAATGCGCTGGTCGATGCGCATATTCTGGTTGACCCCAAGATCAGCGTTTCAGAGGGGCACTATATTGCCGAATCGGCGCGGCATGCGGTCTTGAAGAATCACCATGTACTGGATGTGATGGTGCATATTGATCCGGAAGACGATATGCAGGCCATGCATAATCTCAAGCTGCCCGCTCGCCCCGGCTTGCTGGCGCTGCTTGCCGATCGGCTGGACGATGCCAGTCTTCTGAATAATCGTGTGGTGTTTCATTATCTGGAGGGACGTGTGGAGGCTGAGTTATATTTGCCTGCCGATCAGGGGACCGCTGAGCGGGTTAAAGCCTTGCAGGAGCGCTGCAACGAGCTGGTGCGCGCTGACCCGCTGTTTCGTTCCATTCACGTGCACAGCAATCACGCACAATAATAGTGCATAAATGGCCTGCTTGTGCCTGCATATGGTGCGATTTATTTTTGTGTTAACCCTTTTAATTATGGCACAATGCGCATTAACGTAGAGCCAGCATGATGGACCGTTCTATCGGGGAAACGGGCATGTGAATGGCGTTGTGTCGGTTTGACAGGTTGATGTGGTTGGCACGCTTTTTGCGTATGAAATTTTCGTGTTTTGTTTGATTAATACTTTGGGAGAGAGTTATGTCGTTGTCGGCAAAAGATGTGTTGCAAATGATCAAGGATCACGATGTCAAATTCGTGGATTTTCGTTTTACCGATACACGCGGCAAGGAACAGCATGTTGGTGTGCCTGCCAAGTATGTGGGGATGGACAAGTTTGAAGAAGGTCACGCCTTCGACGGTTCTTCCATTGCCGGATGGAAAGGCATTCAGGCGTCCGACATGCTGCTGATGCCGGACCCGGTTACCGCCTACCTTGATCCGTTTATGGACGAAAATACGCTGGTCATTACCTGTGACGTGGTTGAACCAACCGACGGCAAGGGTTACGACCGCGATCCGCGCTCGATTGCGAAGCGTGCGGAAGCCTATCTGCAATCCAGCGGCATTGGTGACACGGCTTACTTCGGTCCCGAGCCTGAGTTTTTCATTTTTGATTCGGTCAACTGGCAAGTCGACATGTCAGGCTGTTTCGTCAAGATCAATTCCGAAGAGGCCGCATGGTCTTCGGCGGAAAAATTCGATGGCGGCAATACCGGTCACCGTCCTACGGTCAAGGGCGGTTACTTCCCGGTCCCGCCGGTCGACAGCCTGAACGATATTCGTGCGGCGATGTGTCTGGCGCTGGAAGATATCGGTATCGAAGTTGAAGTGCATCACCACGAGGTAGCGACAGCCGGTCAGTGCGAAATCGGTACCAGGTTTAATACACTGGTGCGTCGCGCCGATCAGACCCAGGTTTTGAAATATGTTGTGCACAATGTTGCGCACCAGTACGGAAAAACGGCCACTTTCATGCCCAAGCCTATCGTCGGCGACAACGGTTCCGGTATGCATGTGCATCAATCCATCTGGAAAGATGGCAAGAACCTGTTTGCCGGTAACGGTTATGCAGGTCTGTCCGAAACTGCTTTGTACTATATCGGCGGCATCATCAAGCACGCCAAGGCATTGAATGCGATTACCAATCCCGGCACGAACTCGTACAAGCGTCTGGTCCCTCACTACGAGGCGCCGACCAAGCTGGCGTATTCGGCCAAGAATCGCTCCGCTTCGATTCGCATTCCGCATGTACCCAACGAGAAGGCCCGCCGTATCGAAACACGCTTCCCTGATCCGACGGCAAACCCTTACCTGTGTTTCGCCGCATTGATGATGGCAGGTCTGGACGGTATTCAGAACAAGATTCACCCCGGCGATCCGGCTGACAAGAACCTGTATGATTTGCCGCCGGAAGAAGATGCAAAGATCCCAACCGTGTGCAGTTCGCTCGATGAGGCGCTGGCTAATCTGGACAAGGATCGCGAGTTCCTGACCCGTGGCGGCGTATTTTCCAACGATTTCATCGATGCTTACATCACTCTGAAGATGGATGAAGTCACGCGTCTGCGCATGACGACCCATCCGGTTGAGTTCGATATGTATTACAGCATCTAACGGGTTCGCTATGCCGTAAAATGAAACGGGGCCTTGCGCCCCGTTTTTTTTGGCGCAGGCGTTGCAAAAAGTTGTCACAAGCGAGTGCATGCCCTATACTCATTCGGCACTTTTGCTGGAGAATTACGATGAAACTCAGGATTTTGCTGTTGTGCTTGATTCCCGCATTTGCACAGGCTGATATATACAAGGCAGTTGACGCCGATGGGCATGTTACTTATTCCAGTGCACCAATTAAGGGCGGCAAACGCGTCATTCTTACACCGCCCGCTGAACATGCGCGATCTGCCGGTTCCCCGCAGGATTTCCCCAAGGTAAACGAGGAAATGCAAAAAGGACGCGACGGGACGCGGCGAAAAATTCTGGAGGATGAGCTGAAGGCAGAAGAAGGCTTGCTTGGCGCAGCTCGGCAAAGTCTGAAGGCGGGGGGCGCGAATCACCCGAAAGACGATGCCATGACCCGGGATTTGAACAAACAGGTAGAATCGCATCAGGGAAATGTCGATGCGCTCAAGGCCGAATTATCCAAGCTTAAATAACTTCCCGGTTTGGGCATGTTTATTGCTTTACTGCATATATGCCTGACTTCTCATATCTTACGCTGGACTCTCTTTCTACCGCCGTCATCCTGGTGGACGGGGTTTTACATGTCATCTACCTGAATCCGGCAGCGGAAAATCTGTTCGAAGTCAGCGGCAAGAATCTGCTCGAAAACTCGTTACAGTTGGTATTCACCGATACCGGGCAGCTCGCCAATGCGATGCAGCGGGCCTTACACGATAATGCCAGTTACATTGAGCATGAACTGGTGTTGACTACCCATGCACACAACAAGTTGCAACTGCGATGCACCGTCACGCCGCTGCCGGCTAATCGGCTATTGCTCGAATTTCACCCAATGGACAGGCCGCTCAAGCTGGCACGGGAAGAGCAGATGCTGGATCAGACCCAGGCCAGTCGTCTGTTGCTGCGCAATTTGGCTCACGAAATCAAGAATCCGCTGGGCGGTATACGAGGAGCTGCGCAATTGCTCGAACAGGAGCTGGACAAACCGGCTTTGCGCGAATATACCCAGGTGATCATTCAGGAGGCAGACCGTTTGCGGGCCTTGATGGAGAAGCTGCTCACACCGCAAAGCAATACGCGGCACAGCGCGCTCAACATCCACGAGGTGCTGGAGCGCGTGCGCTCGGTCGTACTGGCGGAGATGCCGGAAGGACTGACTATAGTGCGCGATTACGATATCAGTCTGCCCGCGCTGATCGGCGATAAGGAACAATTGATACAAGTCGTGTTGAACATTGTGCGGAACGCCGCGCAAGCGATGCAGGGAGAGGGAAAGATAGTTCTGCGCACCAGGGTCGCACGTCAGGTGACGCTGTTCAAGCAACGCCACCGCCTGGCAATAATGGTACAGATCATCGATAACGGGCCGGGTATACCGCCTGAGTTGCGAGACAAGATTTTTTATCCGTTGGTGTCGGGGAGAGCGGACGGGCATGGGCTGGGGCTTACGCTCGCGCAGGACTTTGTCAGCCAGCATAGCGGAACGATAGAGTTCGATAGCGAACCCGGGCGCACCTGTTTCACCGTGATGTTGCCATTACAGGCTGCTAGTGAGTAGGAAGCAGCTACAGGCTTTTTATGAATAACCTCAAGGAAATTGATCGGACACGCTATGAAACCTGTTTGGATAATCGATGATGACCGTTCAATTCGCTGGGTACTGGAAAAGTCCCTGGCGCGTGCTGACATCGAATTCGAGAGTTATGCCACGGCGGATGACGCGTTGCGCGCCTTGAGCCAATCGCTGCCGCAAGTGGTGGTGAGCGATATTCGCATGCCGGGTCGTTCGGGGCTGGAGTTTTTACAGTTATTGCATCAGCGCCACCCGCTTATTCCTGTGATCATCATGACAGCGTATTCTGATCTGGAAAGTGCCGTCTCGGCATTTCAGGGCGGCGCATTTGAATATCTGCCAAAACCGTTCGATATCAACCATGCAGTGGATTTGATACGCCGCGCATTGGAACAAAGTCGCCGCAAAGCCGACGCGATAGGACGGATAGAAGTGGCTGCAGATATTCTCGGTCATGCCCCGGCCATGCAGGATGTTTTTCGCGCGATCGGCCGTCTGTCGCAATCCCATGCGACGGTGCTGATCAATGGCGAGTCAGGCACCGGCAAGGAGCTGGTGGCGCGTGCGCTGCACCGTCATAGCCCGCGCGCCGACAAGCCTTTCATCGCCATCAATACCGCAGCCATCCCCAAGGATTTGCTCGAATCAGAACTGTTCGGGCATGAACGCGGGGCCTTTACCGGCGCTGCTGCGACAAGGCATGGACGTTTTGAGCAGGCCGAAGGCGGCACCTTGTTTCTCGATGAAATCGGGGACATGCCCTCCGAGTTGCAAACCCGCTTGCTGCGGGTGCTGTCTGACGGCAACTTCTACCGTGTCGGCGGACACCAACCCATCAAGGCCAACGTGCGTATCATTACCGCGACCCACCAGAACCTCGAAGATCGTGTCAAACAGGGCTTGTTCCGCGAAGACCTGTTTCACAGGCTGAACGTGATACGGCTGCGCTTGCCGCCGCTGCGCGAACGAAGTGAAGATATTCCGTTGCTGGCAAAATATTTTTTGCAGAAAAGCGCGAGCGAATTGGCGGTCGATCAGAAACAGTTCAGTGAGGCGACCTTGCAGCATTTGAGCGCGCAGGAGTTCCCCGGCAACGTGCGTCAGCTGGAAAACCTTTGCCACTGGCTGACCGTGATGACGCCTTCGCAGGTGGTTGAGATCGCCGATTTGCCGCCCGAATGGCGCAACAGCGGAGGGGTTGCCGCGAAGCCCGAGGATTGGATCACCGCGCTTGCCGGTCAGGTTGACGCCTCTTTGCAGCGCGGGGATGAGGGCATCATGGACAGTCTGGTTGCGCAGTTTGAACGCACCCTGATTTTGCAGGCGCTGCATCACACCAATGGACGACGCATCGAAGCCGCTACCCTGCTCGGCATCGGGCGCAATACCCTGACGCGCAAGATACAGGAATTGAATTTGGGGGATGCAGAAAGTTAGGGAACGGGCTATCCGTTGCCCATGTTTGAGGGGGAATTATGCATATCACGACGCTGGGTTGCAGCGGCAGTATCACGGGCGAACTGCGCACGACCTGCTATCGGGTGGACGATGACATCCTGATCGATGCCGGAACCGGTGCGGGCGAGCTGACGCTTGCGCAATCCATTGCCGTCAATACCGTATTTCTCACCCACGCACATCTTGATCACTGTGCGTTGCTGCCGATGCTGGCGGACGCCGCAGGCGGTTTTCGCGAAGCGCCGCTGACGGTATATGCGCTGCCGCAGACCATCGCGACTCTCAGGGAACACCTGTTTAACGGCTGTCTGTGGCCTGATTACACTGTGCTGCCTGCGATTGATCATCCCTACATCCGCTTTTTCCCGATACGGCCGGGCGTAACGGTAGAGCTGGATGGCAGGCAGTTTACCGCGCTGCCGGCGCTTCATGCCGTTCCCTGCGTTGCCTACCGGGTCGACAGCGGCGCCGCCAGTCTGGTTTACAGCGGCGATAGCACTTTCTGCGCGGATTTCTGGGAGGCGTTAAACCATGTCGAAAACTTGAAGTATCTGCTGATTGAAAACACTTTTCGCAACAGGAATGCAGATGGAGCCGCGCGTTCCGGTCACATGACGGCAAATCAGCTGGCGCAGGGGTTGCGCCTGTTGCATCGTCAGGTGGAGCTGTTTGTCGTGCATCTGGAAGCCGGACATGAGCAGGAAACGATGCGCGAAGTTCTGCTGGCCGCAGCAGAATTCAGTCCGCAGATGTTGCAGCGCGGCCACGTGTTCGAGCTTTGAGACTCAGCGGCATGACAATCGTTTGAGCAGCTTGTCGTGTATCCCGCCGAATCCGCCGTTGCTCATCACCAGGATGTGATCGCCGGGGAGAGCGGCAGCTGCTATGGCTTCGATCAGGACATCGAGATCATCGATGACCAATGCTTTATCACCCATAGGCGCCAGCGCACCCGCAGCATCCCAGCCCAGGTTGCCTGAATAGCAGAATACCCGGTCTGCATCTTTAAGACTTTGTGGCAGGGCGTCTTTCATCACGCCCAGTTTCATGGTGTTGGAGCGCGGTTCCAGCACCGCGAGTATTCGCTCGCTTTTCACCTTTTGGCGCAAACCCGCGACGGTGGTCGCGATGGCCGTGGGATGGTGGGCGAAGTCGTCGTAAACGGTGATGCCGTTCACTCGGCCTTTCACTTCCATGCGCCGCTTTACATTCTTGAACCGACTTAACGCTTCCAGCCCAAGGGCTACAGGAACCCCGGCATGACGCGCGGCGGCAAGCGCTGCCAGCGCATTCATGCGATTGTGTTCGCCCAGCAATTCCCAGTGCAGCACACCTTGCAGCTTGCCGTTCAGCGTGACACGGTTTTCGGAATCTATGTTCCAGCCATCTTCAGCGCCAAACCGTTCCACCGGCGTCCAGCAGCCGCGTTGTAGTACGCGATCCAGTGAGGCCTCGCGGCCGTTACAAACGATCAGGCCGTTGCCGGGTATGGTGCGCACCAGATGGTGGAACTGGGTTTCGATCGCTGAAAGATCGGCGAAAATGTCGGCGTGGTCGAACTCAAGATTGTTGAGTATCGCGGTGCGCGGATGGTAATGCACGAACTTGGAACGCTTGTCGAAAAAGGCCGTGTCGTATTCGTCGGCTTCGATGACAAAGAATGGCGAGTCGGTGATGCGCGCCGAAATGTCGAAATTCTGCGGTACGCCGCCGATCAGAAATCCGGGATTGAGCCCCGCGTGTTCCAGTATCCAGGCCAGCATCGAGGCGGTCGTCGTCTTGCCGTGCGTGCCCGCCACCCCCAGCACCCAGCGATCGCGCAGCAGCGTGTCGGATAACCATTGCGGGCCTGAGACATAGGGCAGGTTGCGATTCAAAATTTCTTCCATCAGCGGATTGCCGCGCGTGACCACGTTGCCGATCACGTAAATGTCGGCGTTAAGCGCCAGCTGCTCGGTGCCGAAGCCGGTGATGAGCTCGATGCCCTGCGCCTCCAGTTGCGCGCTCATCGGCGGATAGACGTTGGCATCGCAGCCGGTGACGCGGTAGCCCGATTGTTTGGCGATGGCGGCAATGCCGCCCATGAAGGTGCCGCAGATGCCGAGGATGTGTATGTGTGTTGGTTTGTTCATTATTTAGGTTCTGAAAATAAAATACACCGCCCCCATCATGCACAGCGCGGCGTACAGGTAATCCCATTTTAACGGCTGGTTCATGTAAAGCACGGCAAACGGCACGAACACCGATAATGTGATGACTTCCTGCAGGATTTTCAACTGTCCGAGACTGAGCGCGGTGTAGCCAATGCGATTGGCAGGAACCTGTAGCATGTATTCAAACAGCGCGATGCCCCAGCTTACCAGCGCGGCGACATACCACGGGTACGTCGCCATGTTTTTCAGGTGTCCATACCAGGCGAAAGTCATGAACAGGTTCGACACGGCGAGCATCAGCGTTGTGACCAGCAGCGGTTGCGAAATCAGTCCCATCAGGTCTCTTCGGGTACCATCTTGATTGCGCCGCACGGGCATTCCGTCATGCAGATGCCGCAGCCCTTGCAGTAATCGTAGTTGAATTTGAAACGCTTGCCCGGCCCCAGTTTGATCACCGCGTTGTCCGGACAGACGCCGTAGCAGTTGTCGCATTCGAAGCAGTTGCCGCAGGACAGGCAGCGGCGCGCTTCGAACAGCGCGTTGGTCTCGTTGAGGCCGCCTTGCACCTCATCAAAACTGGTCTGGCGGCGGATCATATCCAGCATCGGCCGCACGGTCTTGTCGGCATCCGAATAATACCAGGGGTTGATACGGGAGAAATCCGCCAGTTCGTGTTTCGGCATGGGTTCATAGGCCGAACCGCGCAGCCAGGCGTCGATGTGGCGCGCCGCCTTTTTTCCGTGCCCGACCGCCACAGTGACGGTGCGTTCCGACGGCACCATGTCGCCGCCCGCGAAGATGCCTGTGTGTCCGGTCATCATGTTGTCCGAAACGACGACGGTGCCATTTTTGATTTCAAGATCCGGCACGCCACTCAGCAAGGACAGATCGACGTCCTGACCCAGTGCCAGCACCAGCGAGTCGGCTTCCATCGTTTCATATTCGCCGGTCGGCTGCGGCATGCCCTTGTCGTCCAGCAGCATTTTTTCGACGGTGAGCATACTCTCGTCGGCCTGTTTGATGGTGGACAGCCACTTGATCATCACGCCTTCCTGCAATGCCTCTTCCACCTCGAAATCATGCGCAGGCATTTTTTCGCGGGTGCGGCGATAGACGATGATCGCATCGGTCGCGCCCAGTCGTTTGGCGGTGCGCGCAACGTCGATCGCCGTGTTGCCGCCGCCATACACCACCACGCGGCGCCCCAGCATGGGTTTGTCCTCATTTTCCATCGAACGCAGCAGCGACACCGCATCGACGATGTGCGCCGCATCCCCTGCCGGGATGAACGCGCGTTTGGCAATATGCGCGCCGACCGCGAGAAAGGCCGCATCGAAACCCTGCATGCTCTGTTCGATGTTTTCCACTTTAGTATTCAGCCTGAGCGTGACGCCAAGGTCGAGGATGCGCTGCACTTCCGCATCCAGCACATCGCGCGGCAAACGGTACTTGGGAATACCGAAACGCATCATGCCGCCGACCAGCGGGCCTGCTTCCTGTATTTCGACGCTGTGCCCCATGCGCGCCAGATGATAGGCGGCAGACAAGCCGGATGGTCCTGCGCCAACTATTAACACGCTCTTGCCGGTTGTTGCGGCAGGCGCGTCGAATTTCCAGCCGCGACGGATGGCCTCGTCGCCCAGAAACCTTTCCACCGAGTTGATGCCGACCGAGCTGTCGAGTTGTCCGCGATTGCATGAACTCTCGCAGGGGTGATAGCACACGCGTCCCATGATTGCAGGCAGCGGATTATCCTGTACCAGCGTGCGCCAGGCCTGTTCGTAGTCGCCGGACTCGGCGTGAAACAGCCAGCCCTGTATGTTTTCCCCGGCAGGACAGGCGTTGTTGCAGGGCGGCAGGCGGTCGAGATACACGGGGCGCTCGGTGCGCCAGGTGCCGGTCAGGTTGGTCAGCGAGGTGCCGGGCTTTAAAGTGATTGCAAAAGGCTTAGGCATCACCATTACTCCCTTCGTCAAGCAGCCCGTACTTGCGGATATTGCGGTCGGCGATGGCCTGGATGCGCGCCACGGTTTCAGGATGCGCATGTTTGCCGAACAGGTGCGCGAAACGTTTTTGCGGCATAAGATAATCTTCGACTTTCACCTTGCGCCTTATCTTCAGCACGCCGGTGACTTCGCCGTGCTCGGCCTCGAATACCGGAAACATGCCGGACTCCTTGGCAAGCCTGGCGATGCGGATGGTGTCATGTGAGGCTGTGCCCCAGCCCAGCGGGCAGGGTACGAAAATATGGATGTAGCGTGCGCCGTGCATGCCCATCGCGCGTCGAACCTTGTATTCCAGATCGCGCAGATCGGCGACGGTTGCGGTTGCAACAAAAGGAATGCCGTGCGCCATCGCGATTTCCGGTACATTTTTCCCCTGCCCGAATACATTGCCGGGTTCTGCTCCCACCGGCATGGTGGTCGCGGTGCGCGCCGCAGGCGGCGTGGCGCTTGACCTTTGCACGCCGGTGTTCATATAGGCTTCATTGTCATAGCAGATGTACAGCACATCGTCGTTGCGCTCGAACATGCCGGACAGACAGCCGAAACCGATGTCGGTGGTGCCGCCGTCGCCGCCCTGCGCCACCACGCGCACGTCATGCCGTCCCTTTACCTTCATCGCCGCCGCGATGCCGGTGGCCACCGCCGGCGCGTTGCCGAACAGCGAATGTATCCACGGCACCTGCCAGGATGATTCGGGATAGGGGGTGGAGAATACTTCCAGGCAGCCGGTGGCATTGACCGCGATCAACTGGTTATTGCTCTCGGCCATCGCCGCGTCGATCGCGTAACGCGCGCCCAGCGCCTCGCCGCAACCCTGACACGCGCGATGTCCGGAGTTGATCGAGTTGCTGCGCGCCTGATCCGCCTGCACGCTGCGCTCATCGGGCGCCAGCAGACGGTTGCCGACGGTGTAGGTGCCGGTTTGATAGAACTTTACTGGCTGAAATCCCATATGGACACCTCTTTAAATCCAGACTTCATCTCAACTGCTGCGTTGCGAAAAAATTTTCTAGCTTGTATATTCGCATATATGCGGCGCGTCAAAAATTTCCCCGCGCCTTGCATTTGAGCGAATTCTGTCTTTCTAGAGGTATCCATGTTAACTCCTTAACCGAACTTCGCCGACACGATGCCCTTGTCGTGCAGAATGTTTTCGGCGATGGGGCCGGAGTGGCGGGTATGCTTCTCGCGTTCCAGCTGTTTGTTGACGGCATCCCAGTCCAGATCGAGGAAGGTGACGGGCGGCAGCGCATCCGCTTCCGTCTGGCGAAACAGCTTGTGCAGCGATGACTTGAAAATAGGCCGTCCGCCCAGACCCGCTATTGCGGTGTAACCTTTGAGGCCCATGCCGGTGACTGCCATGCGCACATCGGTTGCGACTATGCCGCCCATGCCGACCGCGAGGCTTTTTTCCAGCACCAGGAAGCGTTTGCAGTGGATCAGCGCGTCTCTCACCTGTTCAAGCGGAAAGGGCCGGTAGCTGATGATGCCCAGCACACCGATCTTGTGACCCTCCATGCGCATCTCGTCGACTGTGTCCTTGATGGTGCCCAGCACCGAGCCCATTGCGATGATGACGGTTTCGGCGTCTTCACTGAAATAGCTGCGGACCAGCCCGCCGCTGTCGCGTCCGAATATCTGACGGAAATCGGCAGCCAGTTGCGGAATAAGCTCGATTGCCTGCATCTGTTTGGCATGGGCAAGGTATTTCACTTCCATGAAGGCTTCCGGCCCCACCATCGCGCCGATGGAGACCGGCGCTGAAGGGTCGAGCACCTGACGCGGATCGAACGGCGGCAGGTAGGCATCGACCTGTTCCTGCGAGGGAATGTCCACGCGCTCGAAGGCGTGGGTCAGGATGAAGCCGTCCATGCACACCATGATCGGCATGGACAGTTCTTCGGCGAGGCGGAATGCCTGTATGTGCAGATCGACGGCCTCCTGATTGGTTTCGGCGAACAGCTGCATCCAGCCGGAATCGCGTTGCGAGAGCGAGTCGGAGTGATCGTTCCAGATGTTGATCGGCGCGCCGATGGCGCGGTTTGCCACCGTCATCACGATGGGCAGGCCTAAACCTGCCGCGTTGTAGACTGCTTCCACCATGAACAACAGTCCCTGCGAGGCGGTCGCGGTATAGGCGCGCGCACCTGCCGCCGATGCGCCGATCGCCACCGACATCGCGGCGAACTCGCTCTCCACGTTGATGAATTCGCAGGGCGTCAGACGGCCTGATTTGACCATTTCTCCGAGCGCTTCCACGATGTGCGTCTGCGGCGAAATGGGGTAGGCGCAGATCACCTCGGGGCGGCACAGCGCAATGGCTTCGGCAACCGCTTTGGAACCTTCGATCTGCTTAAGCATAAATCATCTCCTTGACCAGATGATAAGCCTCGGTGGCCGCTGCGATGTTGCCTGTCGCGACCTGGCCTTTAAATTTTTCGTTGATCGCCTGGATGACCGATTCGAGACGGATGTTGCCGGACAAGGCGGCAAATCCGGCAATGAGCGGTACATTGGGGATGGGGCGACCGATATGTTTGAGTCCGAGCTCGGTCGCAGGCAGCGTGCAGAACCGTCCCTGTCGGCGCCCCTTGAGAAGTTCGTTCAAGCCGAGTGCTTCGATCGTGTGTTGCGAGTTGAGCAGCACGTAACCATCCGGCTTCAATCCGGCGAATACGTCGATCTGATGCAGCAGTGTGGGATCCTGAATGATGATGGCATCCGGCTCCATCACGGGTTCGCGCGAACGGATTTCACGGTCGGATATGCGGCAGAACGCGACCACCGGTGCACCGGTGCGCTCCGAACCGAAACTGGGAAAAGCCTGGGCATGGCGATCTTCTTCGAACGCCGCAACCGACAGCATTTCTGCGGCCGTCACCACGCCCTGACCGCCACGACCGTGAACCCGAATCTGGAACATCAGCGACTCCCGTTGTCTATTGACTGACGCAGAATTCTACGCCAGTTTTGACAGAAATTTTAGTTTACGCCCAGTAATTCCACGTCGAACACCAGCGTCGCGTTAGGCGGAATCACGCCGCCTGCACCATTCGCGCCATAGCCAATGTCGGGCGGGATGATCAGCGTGCGCTGACCGCCCACTTTCATGCCTGCCACGCCCATATCCCAGCCCTTGATGACATTTCCGGCGCCTAACGGGAACTCGAACGGCTGGCCGCGATCGCGCGAACTGTCGAATTTCTTGCCTTTGTGATCCGGGGCGGCTGCGTCGTACAGCCAGCCGGTGTAATGCACAGATACGCTGTGTCCTGCGACAGCTTCCGCGCCTGTTCCCAGTTTAACGTCGGTCTTGATCAGTTCGGTCAGATTGCTTTTCTCCATTTTAGATGCAGGTGTGGCGGCCTGTTCAGAGCACGCGGTGGTGACGAATCCGGCTGACAACAGCAGGGCGAGGAATAGTTTGGATATCATGTTGATAGATGTCGTTGATTGCAAAAATTAAAAAATAGGCGTCTGCGACTTACTGCACGTCCAGCAATTCCACGTCGAATATCAGCGTGGCATTTGGCGGAATCACGCCGCCCGCGCCGCGCCGACCATAACCCATTTCCGGCGGGATCACCAGTGTGCGTTGGCCGCCGACGCTCATGCCCTGAACGCCGATATCCCAGCCTTGAATCACTTGTCCGCCACCCAGCGGAAAATCAAACGGTTCGTCGCGGTCGCGCGAGCTGTCGAACTTGGTGCCCTTGTTCTCCGGTGCACTCTTGTCGAACAGCCAGCCGGTGTAATGCACGCTCACGCTCTGTCCGGCCTGTGCTGTATCACCTTCGCCCACTTTGGTGTCCGTGATCTCGGTTCTGATCACCTTGAGCAGCTTGACGTCGAACACCAGGGTCGCGTTAGGCGGGATGTCGCCGCCTGCGCCGCGCGCGCCATAACCCATCTCGGAAGGGATGGTGAGGGTTCGTTGGCCACCCTCTTTCATGCCCGCAACGCCTTCGTCCCAGCCTCGTATGACACGCCCCGCGCCCAGCGGAAATTCAAACGGATCATTGCGGTCGAGCGAGCTGTCGAACTTTTTGCCCTTGTTGTCAGTCGCGGCTTCGTCGTATAGCCAGCCGGTGTAGTGCACGATCACGGTTTGTCCGGCTTGCGCTTCTGCGCCTTCGCCCAGTTTGGTGTCGGTTTTGATCAATGTGGTCATGTTGTTTTTTTCCAATGCAGGTGATGCGGCCAGTTCAGAGGACGCGGTAGTTGATAAAGACAACCGAAAGGACTGTCAGCGGTAAAAAAGCGATATGTTTCATTCAATATCCCTCATGTTTATTGATTATCGTTGGGCGGAAGCCTTATGGCCTTCCTTATTCGCGGTCTTAGGAGGGGCAACACAGCCTGCAATACATTCGAACTTAACCTCTTTTGAATGTATCTTTCCATCTGCATCAATCATCTCAATGAGAATCGCACAATCGGTGGTTCCCACTGACTGATTTTGGGTTTGTCCTGGTTTATCTAGATAGTCCTTTTGAACAGCAATGCCAAGCAGTGACTTATCAAAAGTCTCAAGAGTTGATTTACCTTTCTCTAGAAGCTTTCCGCCGCTCTTTATGTCAAGGAAATCATTAGCATTGATTCCTCCTGATTTTACCGATATCCGTTTTACTGCCGCATCAACTCCACCACTGTTGGTGATCAAAACTGACACCGTAAAAGGGGTGCTATTAACTAATGTAACATTAAGCTTGGCTTGATTTGATGAATGCCATTGCCAAATAAACATAATCGCACCCGCAACTACACCTAAAGCAGTTAGGGCATCCGAAATGGTAGTGGCCAAGTCTTGATTTGTTTTCAACCAATCACGTATTTTGCACATGTATTTCTTTTGAGTCGCGATGGGTTCGTCAAGCAATTACGTAACTTTCAATGTCAATTAGTAGCTCAACACAGGCGCGAGCCAGCGCTCTGCGGTTTCAATGTCCCAGCCCTTGCGCTCAGCATAACTTGCCACCTGATCTTTATCTATCTTGCCGGTGGCGAAATATTGCGATTTCGGGTGCGAGAAATAGAAACCGCTGACCGCTGCGGTGGGCAGCATCGCAAAGCTGTCGGTGATGGTAATGCCCGCCCTGTTCGGTGCATCCAGCAGTTCGAACAGCGGGCCTTTTTCGCTGTGTTCCGGGCAGGCAGGGTAACCCGGTGCGGGCCGGATGCCGCGATACTTTTCCGCAATTAACGCGTCATTGTCCAGCGTTTCATCCGCGGCATAGCCCCAGAATTCGCGGCGCACGCGCCGGTGCAGCAGTTCGGCAAAGGCTTCCGCCAGACGGTCGGTCAGCGCTTTCAGCATGATCGCATTGTAGTCGTCGTGATTCTTCTCGAAGGCTGCCACATGTTCGTCGATGCCGATGCCGGCGGTGACGGCAAACCCGCCGATGTAATCCGCGAGGCCGGTTTCTTTGGGTGCGATGAAATCAGCCAGGCAATAGTTCGGAATATCCGCCGGTTTTTTGGTCTGCTGGCGCAAATTGTGCCAGGTCATCGCCACCGTTGAACGGGTCTCGTCGGTGTAGATTTCGATGTCGTCGCTACCCACAGTATTTGCCGGAAACAGGCCGAAAACCGCATTGGCGGTGAGCCAGTGCTCGGCGATGATTTGTTTCAACATCGCTTTCGCATCCTTGAACAGTTTGGTCGCCTCCACGCCCACCACGTCGTCCTGCAATATCTTCGGGTAACGTCCGGCCAGCTCCCATGCCTGAAAAAACGGCGTCCAGTCGATAAATTCTGCGATTTCGGCCAGCGGATAGTCGCGCAATTCCTTGACGCCGGTGAAAGCGGGCTTGGGCGGTGTATAGCTGTCCCAGTCGGTTTTTAGTCCGTGTTTTCGTGCTTCAGCAAGCGAGACGTACACGGCGCGTGACTGTCTGGCTTCGTGCTGTTCGCGCGCCGCCGCATAGTCATTTTTGATGCCTGCGATGTATTCGTCCCGTTGTGTATCGGAGAGCAAACTGCTGCACACGCCCACTGCTCGGGACGCGTCGACGACGTACACCGTGGCGCCGGAGGGGTAGTTCTGTTCGATCTTCACCGCCGTGTGCACGCGCGAAGTGGTCGCGCCGCCGATCAGCAGCGGTATCCTGAATCCCTGACGTTCCATCTCTTTGGCGACATGCGCCATTTCTTCCAGCGAGGGCGTGATCAGCCCGGACAGGCCGATGATGTCGGCGTTGTGTACCCTTGCGGTATCCAGAATCTGCTGGCAGGGCACCATCACGCCCATGTTCACCACCTCGAAGTTATTGCATTGCAGCACCACGGTGACGATGTTCTTGCCGATGTCGTGCACGTCGCCCTTGACGGTGGCCATCACGATCTTGCCTTTGGTGCTGGTATCGCCCGAGCGCAGCTTTTCAGCTTCGATATACGGTATCAGGTGCGCCACGGCCTGTTTCATCACGCGTGCGGATTTCACCACCTGCGGCAAAAACATCTTGCCCGCGCCAAACAGATCGCCCACCACATTCATGCCGGCCATCAGCGGCCCTTCGATCACCTCGACCGGGAATTTCGCCAGAAGGCGCGCCTCTTCGGTGTCTTCGACGATGAAGGTGGTGATGCCGCGCACCAGCGCGTGCGTCAGACGCGCCTGCACCGTGCCACGGCGCCATTCCAGGTCCTCGACCTGCTCGCGCCCACCGCCCTTCACCGTCTCGGCGATTTTGACCAGCTTCTCGCCCGCCTCCGGATTGCGGTTGAGCACCACGTCTTCCACCGCATCGCGCAACTCTTTGGGAATCTCCTCGTACACACCCAGTTGCCCGGCGTTGACGATACCCATGTTCATGCCGGCTTGAATTGCGTGATACAGGAACACGGTGTGGATCGCTTCGCGTACCGGCTCGTTGCCGCGGAAAGAGAATGACACGTTGGACACGCCGCCGGATATCTTGGCGTAAGGCAGGTTTTTGCGTATCCACGCGCAGGCCTCGATGAAATCCACCGCGTAGTTGTTGTGTTCTTCGATGCCGGTGGCGATCGCGAAGATGTTCGGGTCGAAGATGATATCCTCGGGCGGGAAGCCTACCTTGTTTACCAGAATATCATAGCTGCGTTTGCAGATTTGTGTCTTGCGCGCGTAGGTATCGGCCTGCCCCTGTTCATCGAACGCCATCACCACCGCGGCCGCACCGTAGCGGCGCACCAGCGTGGCATATTTGATGAAGTTTTCCTCGCCTTCCTTCAGCGAAATCGAATTGACGATACATTTGCCCTGTACGCATTTCAAACCGGCCTCGATGATCTCCCACTTGGATGAATCGATCATCAGCGGCACTCTGGAAATATCCGGTTCCGAGGCGATCAGGTTGAGGAACTTGACCATCGCGGCTTTGCCGTCCAGCATCGCCTCATCCATGTTCACGTCGATCACCTGCGCGCCGGTCTCCACCTGCTGCTTGGCGACTTCCAGCGCCTCATCGTACTGGCCTTCCAGTATCAGGCGCTTGAATTTGGCGGAACCCGTGACGTTGGCGCGCTCGCCGACATTGACGAACAGCGTGTCGTCGCCGATGTTGAAGGGTTCCAGGCCCGACAGCCGGCAGCGGTGTTCAAGCTCGGGCAGGCGGCGGGGAGGCACGTCGCGCAAGGCGTCAGCGATGGCCTTGATATGGGCAGGGGAGGTGCCGCAGCAGCCGCCGGCGATATTGAGAAAACCGCTGGTGGCGAATTCCTTCAAAAGGCGCGCGGTGGTTTCGGGCACTTCGTCGTAGCCGGTATCGGACAGCGGATTGGGCAGACCTGCATTGGGGTGCGCGCTGACGTAACAGGAGGCCACGCGCGACAGTTCTTCCACATAGGGGCGCATCAGGTCTGCGCCCAGCGCGCAGTTAAGGCCGACGGACAGCGGTCGGGCGTGCGAGACTGAGTTCCAGAACGCTTCAGTGGTCTGGCCTGACAGGGTGCGACCTGAGGCATCGGTGATGGTGCCGGAAATCATGATGGGCACGCGCACCCCGTGCTGTACAAAATACTGTTCAATGGCGAACAGCGCGGCTTTGGCGTTCAGGGTGTCGAAAATGGTTTCGACCATCAATATGTCGGCGCCGCCATCCAGCAGGCCGCGTACCGATTCGGTATAACTTTCCACCAGTTCGTCGAAAGTGACATTGCGTGCACCCGGATCGTTCACGTCCGGCGAGATCGAAGCGGTGCGCCCGGTCGGCCCCAGCACGCCTGCGACAAAGCGCGGCTTGTCAACCGTCGAGAATTCGTCGCACAAGTCGCGAGCAAGTCGCGCACCGGCAACGTTCAGCTCATACACCAGATGCTCCATGCCATAGTCATACATGGAGATGGAGTTGGAATTGAAGGTGCAGGTTTCCAGAATATCGGCGCCGGCCTCCAGGTATTCGCGATGAATGCCGCCGATGATGTGCGGCTGGGTCAGCAGCAGCAGGTCGTTGTTGCCTTTGACATCGACCGGATGATCCGCGAAACTGCGCCGCGCGCCCGTATAGCTGCCATACAACTCGGTACCGCGATAATGCGCCTCGCTCAGTCTGTGACGCTGAATCATGGTACCCATCGCGCCGTCCAGTATCAGGATGCGCTGCCGGATGAGTTGTTCTAACGGGTGAGGGTTCATGGTTAGCTGCCTTAATAGGTGAGACTCGCGCAAGCGTGCGTTTGCCCCCTCTCCCACCGGGAGAGGGTTGGAGTGAGGGAAGCGGGCGGCTTGTCTGCCCGTTAAAAATCGGTCACCGATTTTACCATGCGGTTATCTGTACGGTAAGTTGAAAACTTGAGCTAAATCAAATTGGCGGGGAGGCTTCCCATATATCATCTGTATCCGGCGTTTTACAGCCGGTTTCGACTAAGCAATTTTCAGGAGAGTCTTATGGCCAAGCTGGTCTGGAGCAAGGATCTTAATACCGGGATAGACGTAATTGACAGGCAGCACCAGCGCATCGTCGAATACATCAATGAACTGGATGAGGCGCGCAGCAGCGGCCACAAAATGGAAGACATCGGGAAAGTGATAGATGAAATGGTCGACTACACGCTCTCGCATTTCGCCTTTGAAGAAAGCATGCAGGAAGAAGCGCACTATCCTTATTTTAAGGCGCACAAGCGAGTGCATCAGTTATTTACGAGCAAAGTTGCCGAACTGCAGGAACGTTACAGTCTGGGCGAGGATGTTTCGGAAGAGTTGCACAAGATGCTGTTCAACTGGCTGTATAACCACATCAAGCGTGACGATGCGGATTACGTCGAATATGTGAACAAGAATATCCAGCAGGGCAAGTTCGTGGAAAAGAAAAAAGGCTTCTTCAGCAGGTTGTTCGGCTGAACGAGGCGTTGCGTTGAAGTCGCGGCGAATGAAGAATCGGTGCTGTTACGCGTCGGTACCGGCTTCGCTTTTTCGTGGATCGCTGACCAGTTTGTAGACTATGCCGCTCACCAGCAGTGCGGCCAGCAGCAGTCCGTAATGGATCGGGCTGAAGGTCGCTTCATTGCCGCCGGGGGCGCTGATGACCTGTACCGGTTGTACAATCATTTCACGGATCACGGAAATGATCGCGACTTCGACGAACACTCGTACGGAAGTGCGTCCTGTCAGCAAGTAGTTTCTCTCCGCCGAGATCAGGGTGGAGAGCGTCCACAGGATGAACAGCGATCCCAGTGCATGAAAGAAACCGCTCGTCGCGTTGCCCGCATGCCAGGCTTCGATTGCCTTCAATCCGAAATCCCAGATCACCATCACGCATGCCACGACCAGCGCGAGCGCCAGCAGAACGTGAATGAGCTGATTGAAATTTTTCATGCTGTTGATGAGCTTTAGTTCAAACATGGCATTTCTCCTTTGGTCAGTTTTTGTCCATGCGGCGATACTGCACCGCTTCGGCAATATGCCGGCTGGCGACCGTTGCACTGTCTTCCAGATCGGCGATGCTGCGAGCGAGTTTGAGCACGCGATGATAGGCGCGCGCGGACAAATCAAGGCGCGCGATGGCAAGTTTTATCAGTTCCTCGCCTTGAGTGTCCGGTGCGCAGAAGGTATCAACTTCTGTAACAGAAAGCAGCGCGTTGCATTTTTGCTGGCGTGCCAGTTGGCGCGATCTTGCCGCCTCGACACGGGCTTGTATAAAATTGCTCGTCTCCCCGGCGACTTTGCTCAGCAGGTCGTCCTGCGGCACGGCCGGCACTTCGATCTGAATGTCGATGCGGTCCAGCAACGGGCCGGAAATTTTGCTGCGATAATGTGCAATCTGGTCCGGCGTGCAGTGGCACTTGCCGCTGTAATGACCGAAATAGCCGCAGGGGCAGGGGTTCATCGCCGCGATAAGCTGGAACTGCGCGGGAAAATCGGCATGTCGGGCGGCGCGAGAAATGGTGATATGCCCGGACTCCAGCGGTTCGCGCAAAACCTCAAGAACCCCGCGATCAAACTCCGGCAGCTCATCCAGAAACAGCACGCCGTGCAATGCCATGGAGATTTCGCCGGGACGCGGATTGCTGCCGCCGCCGACCAGCGCCACGCCGGATGCGGTATGGTGGGGCGCGCGGTATGGGCGGGTTTTCCAGCGGGCCACATCAAAATCGCCGCCCAGCGACTGCAATGCGGCGCTCTCCAGCGCTTCCTGTTGCGTCATCTGCGGCAGGATGCCGGGGAAACGTGCCGCCAGCATGGATTTTCCTGTGCCGGGCGGCCCCACCATCAATACGCTATGGCCTCCTGCGGCGGCAACTTCCAGCGCACGCTTGACCTGCTCCTGTCCCTTCACTTCGCTCATGTCGGGATAATGAGGAACCACAGTCTGTGGCCGGCTGATGTAAGGTTCGATGAGTTCGCGCCCCGTCAGATGGGCTGCGACCTGCAACAGCGATCCGGCGGGATAAACCACGGCGTTTTCCACCAGAGCCGCTTCCGCTGCGTTGGCTTCCGGCAGGATGAAGGCGCGGCCGGAGTCGGCGGCACGGTAGGTCATGGCCAGTGCGCCGCGTATCGGGCGCACTTCACCGGTTAAGGCAAGTTCACCGGCGTATTCATAGCTGGCCAGGTTTTTAACGGGAATCTGCCCGGTTGCGGCCAGTATGCCCAATGCGATCGGCAGATCATAACGCCCGCTTTCCTTGGGCAAATCTGCCGGGGCGAGGTTAACGGTGATGCGGCGTGCAGGGAAATCAAACCGGCAGTTTTGCAGCGCGGCACGCACGCGCTCACGACTTTCCTTGACCTCCGTTTCAGGCAAGCCCACGATGGTAAAACTGGGCAGGCCGCCTGCCAGATGCACCTCGACGGTGACAAGCGCTGCCTCCATGCCGGTTAACGCGCGGCTGTAGAGCACCGCGATGCTCATGTCGTCATTCCCGCGCAGGCGGGAATCCAGCATTCAAATTAGGCTCCACAGGGTGGACAACCAGCGCTTCCAGCTCGTTGACGCGCGCTTCCAGCGCCAACAGTTGTTCGCGTGCTCTGGCAAGCACCTGGGCCTGAACATCGAATTCTTCGCGTGTGACCAGATCAAGCTTGGTAAAACCTTGTGCCAGCAAGGTGCGCATGTTTTTTTCGATGTCTCTGGCGGGGCTGTTTTTGACGGCCTCGTGCAGCTTGTCGGACAGATCCTCGAAAATTTTAGCATTCAGCATGATGTGACTCCTTTGAAACGGTTTAGGGTTTATCGTTTACGGATTTCTGAGAGACGTCAGTGTAGCAAAAATAGCCGCGAAACAGCGAACCACAAGGAGCATTTCCTGGTTCGCGAGGGGTCGATGTTGTGGCATGAAGTTGCGTATGCCAGTTTGTAAGGATAAACCGCAGGCTGTCCGTTGCTGATTGTCTGCGGTTTAACGTGAAACTCGCGTAGTGATTCGTTTGCCTCCTCTCCCTCTGGGAGAGGATTGAGGTGAGGGAAACGGGCATGGCGAAATTCATCATCGGGGGTGGCATTTTCGCAATGCCCGTTAGGGCGATTCGGCGATCCTGCAAAACGATTAAAACACGCGAGTCAGGGAGACGGTTAAAGCGCCTCTGCCCAGATTTTGTCCCAGGATTGGCGAAAAATAAGCTGCCGTAGCATTGGTTTTGCTGTACGCCAGGGATAATTCAAATTCCTCTTCCAGTTCCTTGGTGATGCTGAGTTTGTAATCGCTGTAACTTAAGCTGTTCCCATTAAGAGTGGCGCCGGTTCCTTGGTAGGTCTGTTTGCCATAGTGAGCGCCCAGCGCTATGCCGAGAGGTTCGACATGATAGTCGCCGCGCAGCTCGAAATAGTTTGTTCCTGTGGTCTGTGCGTTGCCGAAGGTGTTTCCCAGGCTATACGAATATTTGGCAGCAAACCATTTATAGTTTGCCGCAGCAAAGACTTCGTTGGTATCTGCACGGGTTGCGCCCGCAGCGTAGTTGCCGGGAAAGTTATAACGAAGAAAGCCCACATCGTAGGCCAGATCCTCGCCCAGTTTGTTTTTGTAGCCGAAGTAAGTGTCCAGTTCCATTCCGGCGCTGGTGGCTCCGGCCAGTCCTTTGGTATCCACATACTGATCGCCCAGCCAGCTGATGCTGGAGCCCCACACGCCTGCATAAAAATGGCTGGCATGTACGAAGTCAACACCACCCTGAATTGCCGGTTTGCCGCCTGTTTGTGAAATTCCGCGATATAAGTAATTGTTTACCAGTGTGATGTTGGCGGAAAAAGGGCTTTCGTCCGAGAGTTCTGGTTGCACTTCTTCCGACAGCATCACTTCTTCAGCAAAAGCAGGAAACCCTGCCAACAGGCCCAGACAAGAAACAATTAACAGATTGTGTTTGCTCAACATCCTCATTCCCCCTAAATGGTTTATTTTTAATGGCTCATTTAAACAGCCCCTGTTTGTGCAGGGTACGAGAGTGTAACAAAATATTAATAGCAGTTTGTTCATTTAGTGCGTACAAATTAAATCGCACCATATCTGCGCATCAAGGGTGCATCGGTTGTTTGTCCTGCATGATATTGGTGCGGAGACTTTTGTGAGCTTCGGGGGTGGTATTTAGTATATTGTTTTTATTGATTAAAAATATTGGCATGGTTCGTGCTTATGGTTTCAGCGTGGATACCTTGTCCCGCTTTTAATTAAACCTGAAAGGAAGTTATCATGAAAAGAAATGCCCTGTTGATTTGCATGATGGGTGCCTGTTCCGGCACTGCATTTGCAGAGGATGCCGTTGCGCCGAAAGCTGCCGTACCTACTTTATCCGATATGCTGGATGCGTCGGGTGTGGCTGTAACAGGATATCTCGATGTTGCATTCAATAAAATGAACAGCACGGGCTTGCAGCAGGGTGGCGTTGCGTCGCGTATTTTTGATACTCCCGGCGCCGTGGCCGGACAGAATTTCAGTAACTTCAATTTGCAACAGGCTGCCGTGATTATTTCCAAGGCGCCGAAAGAAGGTCTGGGCGGCTTGGTGAATATCACGGCTGGACAGGATGCGCCGGGTATTGCCGCTACCGGCATGGGTTTGGGTGATCCGAATCATTATCTGGACCTGACTCAGGCTTATGCCAGCTATGCGACGGGCCCCGTGACCGTGATCGGCGGTAAATTCGCCACGCTGGCAGGCGCTGAAGTCATTACCAGCCCGCAAGACAAGAATTACTCACGCGCATGGATGTTCGGTTGGGGCCCCTACACCCATACCGGTATGCGGGCGACCTATGTTGCCAGCGACATGGTTACTCTGATCGGCGGCGTGAATAACGGCTGGGATCAGGTCTCCCAGATTCAGGGATCGTCGGGAAAAACCGGGGAACTGGGCTTCGTTCTGACAGCGAGTCCGATGTTTTCCCTGGCGACCACCTATTTGAACGGCAAGGAAGGATCCACCCAGGGTCTCACTACGGCCGGTACGATAGGCACGCGCAGCTACCTGGACATGATCGGCACCATCAATGCAACCGACAAGCTTAATTTTGTGGCTGACTATGCGAATGGAAAACAGGATAATGTTACTCTAACAGGTCTTGCCGCTCCGGTGACAGCCAAGTGGGATGCATTGGCCCTGTACGCCAACTATCAGTTTACCGATGTCTGGAGAACTTCATACCGTCATGAAATGTTCGACGACAAGAATGGCTTCCGTTCAGGGCTTCTGATTGGCGGCATAGCAACGGGTCAGAAACTGACATCGAATACCCTGACAGTCGGCTATGCGGTTGACAAGAAGCTGGAGTTTCGCGGTGAAGTGCGTTTTGATAAATCAACTCAGAATGCCTTCGTGATGAGCAATGGCGGTGTGAGCAATACCCAACACTCTTATGCGCTGGAAGCAGTCTACCAATTTTAGCCTAACAGGAACCAGAGGAGATTGAAATGAAAATGGTCACAGCAATTATCAAGCCGTTCAAGCTTGACGAAGTGCGTGAGGCGCTGTCCGCCATCGGCGTGCAAGGCATCACGGTTACCGAAGTCAAGGGCTTCGGGCGGCAAAAGGGGCACACCGAGTTGTATCGCGGTGCTGAGTATGTGGTGGATTTTCTGCCCAAGATCAAGCTGGAGGCGGCGATAGGCGCAGACCAGCTGGATCGCGTACTCGAAGTGATCGAGAAAGCCGCACAGACGGGCAAGATCGGCGATGGCAAAATCTTCGTGCAGAACCTCGAACAAGTGATTCGTATCCGCACCGGCGAAACCGGTCCGGAAGCGCTTTAAGGAGATAGACATGCAAAAACTCATTGCTTCATTGATGTTGCTGGCCGTGCTGTGCGGCCTGTCGGCGCCCGGCTTTGCGGATGACGCGGCATCGGCGGTAACTACCGCAGCGTCCGCAGTTGCTGCCGCTCCTGCCGTTGCAGCTGTTGCAGCGGCGCCTGCTGCAGCCGAGGTGCCGAACAAGGGCGATACTTCCTGGATGATCGTCGCGACATTGCTGGTTATCATGATGTCAGTGCCGGGTCTTGCGCTGTTTTACGGCGGCCTGGTGCGCAGCAAGAACATGCTGTCGATGCTGATGCAGGTGTTCAGTATCTTCGCGCTGATTACCGTGCTGTGGGCGGTCTACGGGTATTCGCTGGCGTTTACCGAGGGCAGTGGTGTCCTGAGTCCGTTCATCGGCGGCTTCGACAGGCTGTTGCTGAAAGGCATCTTTGATTCTGCAACGGGCAGTGTCGCCAATGCGGCAACCTTCAGCAAAGGCGTGGTTATCCCGGAATTCATCTTCATGGCGTTTCAGGCTACCTTCGCTGCGATCACCGTGGCTCTGGTTGTGGGAGCCTTTGCCGAACGGATGAAATTCGGTGCGGTGATGTTGTTCTCGGTGTTGTGGTTCACTTTCGCTTACTTGCCAATCGCCCACATGGTGTGGTTCTGGACTGGTCCTGATGTCATCAAGGATGCGGCTACTCTGGCCAGTGAAACTGCAAAAGGCGGCTGGTTGTTCCAGAAGGGTGCATTGGACTTTGCCGGCGGTACCGTGGTGCATATCAACGCCGCGATTGCAGGTCTGGTCGGTGCAATAGTAATAGGCAAACGTGTGGGTTACGGCAAGGAACCGATGGCCCCGCATAATCTGGTCATGACCATGATAGGGGCATCCCTGCTGTGGGTGGGTTGGTTCGGTTTCAACGCAGGCTCTGCGCTGGAAGCGGGCGGTACGGCTACTCTGGCATTTGCGAACACGCTGATCGCAACTGCAGCTGCTGTATTGACCTGGCTGGCTGCCGAATGGATGATTAAGGGCAAACCCAGTATGTTGGGTGCGGCTTCCGGCGCGGTTGCAGGACTGGTTGCCATCACACCGGCCTGTGGCTGGGTGGGGGTCGGCGGTGGTCTGGTGATCGGTGCGCTGGCAGGAGTGGTGTGCTTCTGGGGTGTGACTGGCCTGAAGAAACTGCTGAGAGTGGATGATGCGCTGGATGTGTTCGGTGTGCATGGCGTCGGCGGTATCCTGGGTGCGTTGCTGACCGGCATATTCAACAACTGGAGTCTGGGCGGCACCGGTATTTCCGACTACGTGGCCAATACGGTTGTGAACACTGACATGGGCCCGCAATTGTGGATACAGGCTCAGGCTGTGCTGACTACGCTGGTCTGGTCGGGCGTGGCCGCCTTCATCTGCTACAAGATCGTTGATCTGACCGTGGGTCTGCGTGTCACCGAAGAAGAAGAGCGCGAAGGTTTGGATATCTCGTCTCACGGCGAGCGCGCTTACAACGCTTAACTTTTAATCCTCCCGGAGCCTTCCTGGCTCCATTCTAAGGGCGCCTCAGGGTGCCCTTTTTTACGCCTTTCCGTCTTAGAATTCCGGTTTGACCTGTTTGCGGCGGGAATGGTCGCGCGCGTATGCGCAGATTCGCGATATTCAGGTCTTGAAATTCTGCAAATCCGCCCCACTTACTCGCCATTCTCTTTAATCGTAAAAAGGACAGTCATGACTGAGAGCACTAACCGCGAAACCATGGGATTTCAGACGGAAGTTAAGCAACTTCTGCAATTGATGATTCATTCACTGTATTCCAACCGTGAAATCTTCCTGCGCGAACTGGTATCCAATGCATCGGATGCATGCGACAAGCTGAGATTTGAAGGGTTGCACAACGATGCGATGTTCGAAAACGATTCCGACTTGCAGATCCGCATCGGCTACGACAAGGAAGCGCGCACGCTAACCATCAGCGACAACGGCATCGGCATGAACCGCGACGAAGTCATCAGCAACCTGGGCACCATCGCCAAATCCGGCACCCGTGAATTCTTCTCCAAATTGTCCGGCGATCAGCAAAAAGATGCGGGACTGATCGGGCAGTTCGGCGTCGGTTTCTATTCCGCGTTTATCGTGGCGGACAAGGTCACAGTGACTACCCGCCGCGCCGGCGAAAATGCCGATCAGGGCGTTTCCTGGGAGTCGGACGGCGGCGGAGAATTCTCCATCGAAATGGTCGAAAAAACACAGCGCGGCACCGCCATCACGCTGCATCTCAGAGAAGATCAGGACGATCTGCTCGCAGGCCACAAGCTGCGTTCCATCATCCGCAAATACTCCGATCACATCGTCCAGCCTATCGTGATGAAGAAGGAAGAATGGAAAGACGGTGCGCAGGTCGTCACCGATGAAGACGAGACTGTTAATCAGGCCTCCGCGCTGTGGGCGCGTTCAAAGAGCGAAATCACCGACGACGAATACAAGGCGTTCTACAAGCATGTCGGTCATGATTACGGCGATCCGCTGGCCTGGACGCATGCGCGTGTCGAAGGCCGCCAGGAATACACCCAGCTGCTCTATATTCCCGGCCGTGCGCCGTTCGATCTGTGGGATCACAAGGCGCAGCACGGCATCAAGCTGTATGTGAAACGCGTGTTCATCATGGACGATGCGGAACAGCTGTTGCCCTCCTATCTGCGCTTTGTGCGCGGCATCGTCGATTCCAACAACCTGCCGTTGAACGTGTCGCGCGAGATCCTTCAGGAGTCCCGTGACATCAAGGCGATACGCGAAGGTTGCACCAAAAAGGTGCTGGGGCTGCTGGAAGATATTGCCGGCAACGATGCGGACAAATTCGGCAAATTCTGGGGCGAGTTCGGTCAGGTGATCAAGGAAGGCGTGGGCCAGGATTTCGCCAACAAGGAAAAGATCGCGGGGCTGTTGCGTTTCGCCTCGACGCATACCGACACGCCTGCCGAGACCGTATCGCTCGCCGACTACATAGCCAGGATGAAGGAAGGTCAGGACAAGATTTACTACATCACCGCCGATACCTTTAACGCCGCGAAAAACAGCCCTCATCTGGAAGTGTTCCGCAAGAAGGGCATCGAAGTGCTGCTGCTCTCAGCACGCGTGGATGAGTGGGTGGTGGGTGCGCTGACGGAATTCAAGGAGAAATCGCTGGTGTCGGTCGCCAAGGGGGGCCTCGATCTGGGCGCTCTCGAAGATGAAGCCGAAAAGCTGGATCAGGAAAAACAGGCAACCGAGTACAAGGATCTGACTGATAAAATCAAAACCAGCCTCGACGGGCGTGTCAAGGAAGTTCGCATCACGCATCGCCTGACCGATTCTCCCGCGTGTCTGGTGGCGGACGAAGACGACATGAGCGGCAACATGGCGCGCATGCTGAAAGCGGCCGGTCAGAAAATACCGGAGTCCCAGCCGTTCCTGGAAATCAACCCGCAACATCCTGTGGTGATCCGTCTGAAAGCGGAAACGCAGCATTTCGATGACTGGGCGGCCGTGCTGTTCGATCAGGCCTTGCTGGCCGAAGGCGGACAGCTTGACGATCCTGCCGGGTTTGTGAAGCGCATCAATCACCTGATGCTGGAGATGCGCGCAAGTTAAACTGCTACGTTAACAACTGACAACAGGGCCGGAGCTAATCCGGCCTTGTCGTTTTTACTCGTTCCCACGCGCTGCGTGGGAGCGCAGTCCTTGCGCGGCGCGCTTACATTTCGTTCCCACGCAGCGCGTGGGAACGAGTAATCAGCTGGATGACGGATCAAGTCCGGCATGACGATTTTTAGAAATTTCTACAGTCACTTTGGTCAAAAAATCTGCCACCGTCGGATATTTCAACCTGACCTTCAGTTCGTGTTTCATGCGCGCATTGAGCAATCTTCTCGACTCGTTCATGAACGAGTACATCACCGGCGATACCGCACACTGCACTTCCGCTCTGGGCAGGCGCGGCGCATGCGGCAGACCGAATGCATCGGCCACCGCGTCAAAATATTCGCCCATCTTCAGCTGACTGTCGTCGCTGGCGTGATAGACACGGCACGACGCAGCCCTTACCAGCGCCGCCACCGCAATCCGCGCCAGATCGTCTGCGTGGATATGATTGGTATGGCTGTCCTGTTCATCCACAATGCTCGGCGTAGCCAGCTTCAGTCGGTCAATCGGCAGGCGGTCGCCGGCATATATGCCCGGTACGCGCAATATGCTTGCACACACACGATTCTGTCGCGCCCAGTCGCGGATTTGCTGTTCTGCATCCAGACGCCGTTGTCCACGCGCTGATTGCGCATTCAAAGGGCGCGTCTCGTCCACCCATGCGCCGCCGCAATCCCCGTACACCCCGCTGGTGCTGATATACACCAGACGTTCCGGCAGCTGCCCCTTTGACAGGACGCTTAGCAGATTGCGAGTTCGAGTGTCGATATTGCCTATCGTGGGTGGCGGCGCGAAGTGCAACACCGCATCGGCAAGACATGCGATGCGCGCGAGGCTTGCGCGTTTATCCAGATCGCCCAACAGAGGGATGACGCCCAGCTGCCGCAATTTTTCGCAGTAAGCGGGATTGCGAATCAGCGCATACACGCGGTAGCGCGCTGTCAACTGTGGGATGGTGCGTAGCGCGACGTCACCGCAACCGATAATCAGAATTCGTTTCATAGGCGAATTATGCGTTAAAATCCGCACTTTCGCATAAAGCACCATCGGCATATGACTTATCAGACTACCATCCAGCCCAGCGGTCACCAGTTTCCTGTCGAGGAGCATGAAACGCTGCTTGAAGCCGCGCTCCGTCACGGTTATGCCTTGCCCTACAGCTGCCGCGACGGCGTGTGTGGCGCGTGCAAGGGACGTGTTATGTCAGGACAGGTGGATTATGGCAAGCATCAGGACAGCACGCTGACGGATGCGGAAAAGGCTGCCGGCATGGCTTTGTTCTGCTGCGCCAAACCGCTGTCGGATCTGGTGATCGAATGTCAGGAGATAAGCGCGGTAAAGGATATTCAGATCAAGACCATGCCATGCCGCGTGCACAGCATGGAAAAACCGGCTATCGACGTGATGGTGCTGAAACTGAAACTGCCCGCGAATGAACGGCTGCAATTTCTCGCCGGGCAATACATCGACATCCTGCTGAAAGACCAGAAGCCGCGCAGCTTTTCACTGGCCAACGCACCGCATAATGACGAATTCCTCGAACTGCATATCCGCAATATTACAGGCGGCGCGTTCACGCACCATGTGTTCGAGGAAATGAAAGAGCGCGACATCCTGCGCTTCAAGGGACCGCTGGGTACTTTTTTCCTGCGCGAAGATACCGAAAAACCGATCATTTTCGTGGCCTCCGGCACCGGCTTCGCACCGATCAAGGCGATCATCGAACACGCGTTGTATATCGGCATGAAACGGCCGATGCATTTCTACTGGGGCGCGCGCCGCCCGACCGACCTGTACATGTTGGACATGGCAAAAGATTGGGAAGCTCAGGGCATCGTTTTCACGCCGGTGCTCTCCGATGCCGTACCTGAAGATGCGTGGTGCGGCCGCACCGGCTTCGTGCACCGCGCCGTGATGGAAGACTACAGCGACCTGTCTGCCCATGAAGTTTACGTGTGCGGTGCGCCCGTCGTCGTCGAAGCCGCGCACACCGACTTCACCGCCCTGCGCGGCCTGCCGAACGAGGCATTCTTCTCGGACGCGTTCACCTTCGCACCCAAAACCGCCACACCTTAAGCAAACACCGACTTAATTCATCCACTGCAAACTTTCCATGCAGTGGATGAATTAAACTGCGGCACGACATGGCATATATCTTGATATATGCCATTGGCAGGTTTATACTTCTCTATCTTCTATTCCAAGAGGGTACCGCCATGAGCCAGATAGCCAAACTGTTCACCAACGGCCGAAGCCAGGCGGTACGTCTGCCCGCCGCTTATCGCTTCGATTCAAAAGAAGTTTTTGTTCGTCAGAACCCGGAAACGGGCGATGTCATTTTGTCGCGCAAACCGGCTACGTGGGACGACTTCTTCACGGCTCTCGATGGTGCCGATGTGCCGTCAGATTTCCTGAATGAGAAGGAACGCAAGCAGGGAAAACAGGATCGCGATCCCTTCGATACCTGGGGCGAATGATGCAATACATGCTCGACACCAACACGGTAAGCCACCTGATCAAAAAACATCCGGCCGTATCCCGTCGCGTGGTGGATGTTCCGATGGCGTCTCTTTGCATTTCAGCCATTACTGAAGGCGAACTTCTTTTCGGATTGGCGAAACGGCCGGACGCAAAACGCCTCCATACGGTCGTGAGAGAATTTTTGCTGCGCGTAGACGCACTCCCCTGGAATAGCGAGACTGCCGCGTGTTATGGCACCGTGAGGGCCGATATGGAGCGCCAGGGCAAGGTGCTCGGATCGCTTGATCTGCTGATTGCCGCACATGCCCTGCACCTCGGCTCAGTATTGGTAACAAATGACCGCGCGTTTTGCCAGGTCGCCGATCTGCATGTAGAGGACTGGACAGCTTGAGTTGAAACTCAGGGCTGGCGTTCCACCTTGTACCGCCTTGGTTTGCGACATGTTTGGTGCATGTAATGCCCCCTACGCTTGCTAAATGCGACTCAAGGTCGGTGGACGCATCATGTCTGAACACTATGAGCATATTGTGCTGGCTATGACTACTGCTCATTCACGCCTTAAGTTCATCCCCTGTGCGCAGCCGAAGATAGTCACAAACAAGCGGTGAAGTTAGGCGAGCACTGTTTGAATTCCGCAGCGGAGCGCGGTTTGTGCGCACCGTCAGGGCGAGTTGCGCAGCCGCCTGACCAGACGAGCAACGCAGGGTATCCCGTAGGGATGGCGGATCGGGGCGGCGTTTCTTTGGTCACTTTCTTTGGCCGCACAAAGAAAGCGACCTGCTGCGGGGCAGCCCCCGCATAATTTGCGGCAAGTTATTTACTTGGCCGGTTACTTCCCGACACGATCTTGTATTCCAGCAGCCGGCATTCGATCGCGCCGTTGAACAGCGGGGTGCGCTTGGAGGGTGACAGACGCATCAGCTTCAGAATCGCCTTGTCGGCGGTAAACAGATAGGCCGTCCAGCCGCCGAATTTTTTCTTCAGCGCATCGCCCAGCTTTGGATACAGTTCGGCCAGTTCATCCAGTTCGCCCATCCGCTCGCCGTAGGGCAGGTTCGCCACCAGGATGCCGTGATCGGCGGGCGCCGAGATTTCCAGAATATTAGCCTGCTTGAGTTCAACGCATTCCGACAGTCCCGCGTCATTCAGGTTGCGCCAGGTGGTTTTCATCGCATCGCCGTACAGATCGCTGCCGTAGATTTCCAGCGGGCGAGGGGGCAGTTGTGCCGCAATCGCTTCATCTTTCATCGCCTGCCAGAGGGGCGCATCAAAATTCAGCAGTTTTTCGAAGGCAAAGCTGCGAGCAATGCCGGGCTGTATGTTCAGCGCTATCTGCACCGCTTCGATCAGAAAAGTGCCGCTGCCGCACATCGGGTCGAGCAGCGGCGTGCCGGGTTTCCATCCCGACAGACGCAGGATGCCCGCCGCCAGGTTTTCGCGTATCGGCGCGATATTGGTGTGCTGACGGATACCGCGCTTGAACAGCGCATCCCCTGACGTATCGATATACAGCATCAGCTTTTCGTCTTCCATATACACATGGATGCGCACGTCAGGCGTCAACGTGTCGACGCTGGGGCGCTCGTCGCAGTGTGCGCGGAAACGGTCGCACACCGCGTCCTTGACCAGCAGCGTGATGAATTCCAGGCTCTTGAGCGCGCAGCGTATCGCCGTGGTATTCACCCTGATGGTGTGACTGACATTAAACCAGCGCTGCCACTGCAGATCGAACACGGCCTTGTAAATATCCTGCTCGGTGCGATACCAGGTTTCCTTGACGCGCCACAACACGCGGCTGGCGACACGGTTTTCCAGATTGACGCGGTAACACAGTTGCCAGTCGCCGGAAAAATGCACGCCGCCGTCGGTCGCGCGCACGTTCTTTGCGCCCATCGCTTCAAGGTCGCTAAATAATACTTTTTCCAGACCGCGCGGGCAGGGGGCAAAAAAATCAGTCATAAAAAATCTCTAAAAAGGCTTAACGGTTACAAGGATAACCACGGCGGTCAGAATAAGCACGGGTATCTCGTTGAAAAAACGATAAAAAACATGGTTGCGCACATTCTCGTCAGCGGCGAATCGCTTGACCAATATGCCGCAATAATGATGATAGGCGTACAGCAGCGCGACCAGAAATACCTTGGCATGCAGCCAGCCGCCGGAAAATCCGTAGATAAACCACAGGCCCAGGCCTGAGGCGATGGCCAGCCAGGCAATCGGCGTAACGAAACGGTACAGCTTGCCTTCCATCAGTTTCAGGCGCGCGATCTCGGCGGGTTCCGTCGCCATCGCATGATTGACGAACAGGCGCGGCAGATAAAACAGTCCGGCGAACCAGGAGACCACCATGATGATGTGAAAAGCCTTGAGCCAGAGCATGATGAACTATCGTTTGAATTTACAATGGCCGGATTATACGGACAGCAACATGCCCTTGCATCAGGAATTCAAAACATACTGGAACACTACGCCTGTTTTGGCCAGTAACACACACCCGGCAATCCCGAAAAGTGCGCGTCAGACGTGTAAAGCATGCCACCCGCAGCGCGCGCCGTGGCGTAAATAATGGCATCCGCCATCGCCAGAGCGTGTTGCGTCGCAAGTTCTGCCGCCAGCAACGCAATGCGCGTATCAAGGACCTGCACCTGGCAAGCTTCGGTGAGGCCGATCACACCCAGCGCAGTTGCTTCATCGCGCTCGCGCATCGTCCATTTGTAGAGTTCAAACTGCACCAGCGTGGGAACAATCAGGTTCCCGGTATCGGAAAGACAGGGCGCGAAGTTTTCCGCAAGCGCACCGTCAACCAGCCATTCGATCCAGCCGCAGGTATCGACTACGTGCATTAGAAACGATCCGAACGATCACGCACGTTGTCGGGATTCGAACCTGCCAGCGAACCACGCATCTCGGTTAAACTGCGTTTGGGCACCATCACGATGCTGTCGCCCCTGGCGATAAAGACGAACTGCTGACCGGCCTTGAGATGCAAGGCTTCTCTGAAAGCCTTGGGAATGCCGATCTGAAATTTTTCAGTGAGTGTTGCGGCGTGCATTCTTACCTCCACAATATCGATCGCAAATATGTAAGAATTGTCGGGCAATCCTTCGAAACCTGCAAGCACTTTCAGACGCGCAATCTCGGCGGGTTCCGTTGCCATCGCATGATTGACGAACAGGCGCTTTACAGCGGGCAATTTCATTAGGTGAATCTCAGTCAATCCGAAGAGATAATTCAGATGAATCAGATATAAGAACATATTTAGTTGTTAATAATCAAATAATTATATAAAAATTAGTGATTGTTTTTGGTAGTATGACTATTTAATGCCTAGTAGACTTAAATATCATGACCTCTGACAAGATAAGGAAAAACGCAAATACTCAGCGATCAAAAGATTAATGAATTAGAATTGGGCAAATGCCCACCACGTTGGTGAAATAAAATAGGCTATCAAGTTTCAATAATTCCGTCAGTTCATTAAAAGAGATTTAAAGAATGAGCACACCGAAAGTTACGTCAATAAATACCAATCAGATTGAGTTTGACCCTGAGAATCCGCGATTTTATCGCCTTAATGACTCGCACTCTGTTTCTGCAGTTATTGAAGAAATGCTTGATGATGAGGGTGCACAAGACCTTATGGCTTCCATCGGGCAAAAGGGCTATTTTGAAGGCGAACCATTACTAGTGACGCGTGAAGGCGGTCATTTGATCGTTATCGAAGGCAACCGCCGATTAGCCGCTGTAAAGTTACTTAACCGAGAACTGGAACCGCCTACACGACGTCGCATAAGTGTAGAACAGTTGCGAAAAGAAGCGGTCGTGACTCCTCCAACCGAACTACCTTGTATCGAATATCCAACTCGACGCGAAGTGATGCGCTATTTGGGATACCGGCACATCACAGGCATTAAAGAATGGGATGCGCTATCCAAGGCTAAATATTTAGCTGATATCCGTAAGGAGTTCTATCCCGAGTTATCTGCGCCCGACCAAATGAAATCGCTAGCCAAAGACATTGGCAGTCGCAGTGATTATGTTGGTCAGCTTCTTACAGCGCTTGGACTCTATATAAATGCGGAAGAAAATAAATTTTTCGATTTGCCGATGACAGCAAAAGATGTTGAGTTTTCATATATCACTACAGCTCTTGGTTATACAAAAATTTCTGAATGGCTTGGCCTTACAGGTAGAACAGACATAGAAATGCAGGGCCTGCGGATTGAAAACTTAAAGCGCGCATTTTCTTGGATGTTCACAAAAGACCAACAGGGTAGGACTATTCTTGGCGAATCCAGAAATCTGGACAAATTGGCCGACGTTGTGTCTAGTGAAATGTCCATTAAAATGCTCGAGGATGGCGGCAAACTCAGCGAGGCCTATCTGTATAGTGACGGCCCCCAGGCTGCATTGGAAAATGCATTAAATCTTGCTTCAGAAAGAGTTCAAGTGGCTTGGAATATTCTGCCGAAAACAAAACCACTCACTCAAAAACACCTTGCACTTGCAGAAACATTAGCCGAACAAGCTAGGTCTATTCGAAATCACCTGCGCGACAAGCTGGAGGATTGAGGCATGCTGCTCTGCTTGGATGCTCCACCATCGTCATCTGATCCATTATTTTGGACGGATTTTGTCGAGCTTAAAGCGCTCATCCATCCCGATCGCTGCTATTCGCGCGGCGACCTTGTCGGACTGTTAAGACGAAACCGAGATACACAATCGAATAGAGCAACACACGACGAATCTAAATGGCGAGATATTGTCTCGTTCGCACAAAACCGCGCAATTGAATTCGGGGACGCATACCCATTCAATATAAGCGCTGATATAGATACGATTGAACTTATTTTTGATGACAGCGATAAGCAGAAGGCCTACCTAAAGCTATTGCTCTCATCTCTGATGCGCCATGTTCCTGACAACTCGCGTGGAGGGTTGGCTAGATTCTTTGAGGAAGCCTGCCTAACTGTGTTTGGTAAGCTAATGCCCGAAGGTTCAGAAATTCATCCAAACTGGGCAAATGGAGGTGAAACGGCACGCTATCAGGGGACACTTTTCCAGAAGATGACGAGCATTGCTAGTGATATACGGTGTACAGCTAACTTTCAGCTGAGCGACTTTAAACCAAATGATACAGGGGACGGCGGAATAGATTTGGTTGCTTGGCATCCAATGACCGACAGAAGAGAAGGTATTCCCATAGCATTTGCGCAATGTGGATGCTCCAAAGAGGATTGGAAGTTTAAGCACCTAGAAGCCTCATACGCCAAGCATCATAGGCATCTTCCTGTCATGCACCCATGGGCGACTTACTATTTCATGCCTCTTGATCTGCGCCAATCAAGCGGGGACTGGGCTTATAAATCTGATATTGGTGATGCGATCATTGTTGATAGGCTAAGGCTACTCAGGCTTTCTGCGCAATACAATCTCTGGACGATGTGGCCAAGATTACCCTTGCTAAACACCGTAATGCAATTATCCAGCACCTAATCCCATAAGTCCGGTAACGCCTTTGCTACTGCCTCAAATAACGGTGGCGGTACAGCGTTGCCAATAACTTTGTAGCGCATGTTCATGCTGCTAGCTTCGGTATCTGGAAACATAAAGTCGCGTGCGAACCCTTGCAATCTGGCAGCCTCACGATAGCTAAATCGACGCGCTCTACCTTCATGAGTGAATTTCCATTCATCCTGAACTATTCGCACCATAGATGGGCTTATAGGGTGCAATGGCATGTGACGTAAATTCGCTACAATGGTTTTTGACGGCTGGCTCCAATCACGTCTACGGTCTCGGCTCATGTAATACCAGTGAAAATCTTGGTCGCAAAACTCTCCGACTGGCCATTCGGGCAAATCGCCGATTGCCTCCCTGATTGTGACGTGCGCAATGCCTTGGTTTTCTCCATGAGTAGGCTCTGGGAATTCATATTCCACATCCAAATCATCACGTATTCCTACGATGAAGATACGCTTGCGTTCTTGGGCCACGCCATAATCCACGGCATTTAGCACCTTGGCTTTAACGCGATAGCCTGCTTCGCCAAACACCTTGAATTGATCATCCAGCAGGTGTGAAAAGTTGCTGCGCACCATACCTGAAACATTCTCCACGATAAACGCTTTGGGGCGTATGGCACGCAGCGCGCGTGCAAATTCAAGATAGAGAGTATTGATCTTGCGCGATGGATCTCGCTTGCCCCCTTGGCTGAATCCTTGGCATGGATAACAGCCTACAAGCAATTCTGCAGCGGGAAAAGTTTCAATTTTGGAAACATTTCTGACTAGATAATCGGTTTCAGGATGGTTCGCAAGATAAACATCGCGCGCATACGGCATCAGATCGTTTGCCATAACGACCTCAAATCCCGCTGCGATTACCCCCGCATCAGAACCTCCACAACCTGAAAACAATGAAACCGCTTGAACCATATTTTCCTCTCGGCGCGCATTTTACCGCGTTAATCTCGCAATAGCTTGTCTACTAATAATATTTAGACGCATCTAGTTATCTTACTTGATTATTTCTGTAGGAATTTTTCCCTGCTATTACAAAGAAAGATGAAATCATACGGTTTTCGAAAGCTTGTTGCTTCATACGTCAGGCTGTTTTATAGCAACGAATTTTCAACATCGACGGACTGTAAATGGCACACAACAACTATTCACGCAGAGCGGCTTTATGCCTTCAATTCGCGCAAAGATCATGCTGCGTTATCCCGCCACTAAGAAATTTGCTCACACGGCCTGCGCTCGATGCTCAACTTGTGAACGTTATGATCACTGCGCCAGCCGCTTCCTGAACAGCACCAGCGACAGGTAATAGCCCGCCAGCGCATAGCCCGCCAGCACCGCAATATCCGCCACAATATGCGCGGGAATCGCATTATTCAGCAACGGGCGCGCCAGATTGACGGCGTGCGTCAGCGGCAATATCGATGAGGCAATCTGCAAAACAGACGGCAGCTGATCGACCGGAAAAAACACGCCGCACAAAAGTGTCATCGGTGTGATGACCAGCGTGAAGTAATACATGAAAAATTCATAGCCCGGCGCAAGCGCCGTGACGATCAGACCCATCGCGGCGAAACACAGCCCCACCAGCAGCGCCAGAGGTATGATCCAGAGAGATAATAGGGAATGCGAAAGCCCCAGTACCCAGATCACCAGCAACACGGCAATGCCCGACAACAGGCTTTTGCTTGCCGCCCAGGCCATCTCGGACAGCACGATATCGTCCAGCGTGATCGGCGTATTGAGGATTGCTTCCCAGGTGCGCTGCTCGTGCATGCGCGCAAAGCCTGAATACAAAGCCTCGAAGCTGGCGCTGTTCATGGTGCTGTAACACACCGTTCCGGCGGAGAGAAAAGCGATGTAGGACATGCCGCCGATTTGCGGCAGCAGACCGCCCAGTCCGTAGCCCAAGCCCAGCATGTAGATCACCGGATCGGCAAGATGGCCCAGAATGGACGGGCCTGCCATCTTTTTCCACACCATGTAATTGCGCCGCCAGATCGGCAAGAAGCGCAGGCTGAACTGCGGCAAGGCGAAGATATTTGTCCGCATCTCAGGCCACCGTCATTCCCGCGCAAGCGGGAATCCAGCAGTTCAAAAGCGCAGCGTAGCTGACACAAAATTGATTTCGTCGCGCTAAGCGCGATCCGTTCAATTGACTGGGTTCCCGCCTGCGCGGGAACGACGATTTGGTTTTCATTCGCGCATCTCGCGGCCTGTGAGTTTCAGGAACACGTCTTCCAGATTCGCGGGACGGTGCACATAGCGCAATTCGGGATGCTGTTGCAATTCGAGCAGCAGCGGATGCGCATCCTTCACGTAACAGAATACCGATTCGCCGCTCACTTCAAAACGCTCGGCATGATGCGCCGCATGACTCTGTGCCCAGGCAGCCGCGTGTTCGCCGAATACCTCGACGACTTCCGGTTCGATATTACCGGCAATCAATTCCCTGGGCGTGCCGTGGCTGATGATGCGCCCGTTGTCCATCACCGCCAGACGATGACACAGGCGTTCCGCCTCATCCATGAAATGGGTGGTCAGCACCAGCGTCTTGCCGCGTGCAGTCAGTTCGCGCAGGCGTTGCCAGATCAGATGGCGCGCCTGCGGATCAAGGCCTGTCGTCGGCTCGTCGAGGAATATCACCTCGGGATCATTCACCAGCGCGCGCGCCAGCGTCAAGCGCCGCTTCATTCCGCCCGACAGGGTCGGCACTTTGGCGTCCCGCTTGTGCGCCAGATTGGCAAATTCCAGCAGTTCCGGCATGCGCGCCTCTATCGCCGCATCCGTCATGCCGAAATAACGACCATACACCAGCAGGTTTTCCGCCACGGTAAAGTCAGGGTCCAGATTGTCCATCTGCGGCACCACGCCGATGCGCTGACGCACCTCCCTTGCCTGCTCGGGTATCGCATTCCCCAACAACTCGACACGGCCTCCGTCCGGCGAAATGAGGCCTAGCAGCAGGCGCAGCGTGGTGGTCTTGCCTGCACCGTTCGGCCCAAGCAAACCGAAACATTCGCCGCGCGCAATATCAAGACTGACACCGTCGACCACCCGCTGCCCTGCATAAATTTTAACCAGCGCATCCGCCTGGATGACGTTATCAGGAAGTTCGCGAAGCGATACGTTTGCCCCCTCGCCCCCCGGGAGAGGGTTGAGGTGAGGGAAGCGGACATGATTGGAGGTAGTCATATGTCCGCTGCTCACAGGCCGCACCCGTTGAATTCCTTCGAGACGATCTGCTTGATCTGGTGCAACCGCCCGTGAAAGAAATGCCCTGCCTGAGGTAGCACCAAGACAGGCAGCTGTTGCGGACGCGCCCAGTCCAGTGCATGGGCAAGAGGAATGACTTCATCCTGCTCGCCGTGTATCACCAGTGTATCCGGCGCTACCTGCGGCATTTTGAACCGTCCGACTGCGGGCGCGATCAGCACCAGTTTATGCGGCGGATGAATGTGCTGTGCGGCGCGTGCGGCGACATAAGCACCGAAGGAAAAGCCCGACAGAATCAGCGGCAGATGACCGAACTTGTCCCTTGCGTGCTGCACTGCCGCCAGCATATCCTCCATCTCGCCGTTGCCGTCATCGAACATGCCCTCGCTCGCCGCCACACCGCGAAAATTGAAGCGCAGCGCAGCAAAGCCCAGCTCGGTAAAGGTCCTGGCGAGCGTGGTGACAATCTTGTTCTCCATCGTACCGCCCATGGTGGGCAGCGGATGCGCCACTATGGCAATAGCAACAGGGGCCGCATCGGGCAGATGCAACACGCCTTCGAGCTGCCCCGACGGCCCGGCGAAGGTAATGGCGCGCGGCGCTGCCATCAGATCTTCAGCCGCTCGACGATGCGTCCGCTCTTCAGATGCTCTTCGATGATCTCGTCGAGATCGGACTCATCCACGTAGGTATACCAGACCGCTTCAGGATACACCACCAGCACCGGCCCGGCCTCACAGCGATCCAGACATCCTGCGGAATTGATGCGGATATGGTTTTGTTCACTGGAGATACCCAGCTCCTTGACCTTGTTCTTTACATAGTCGCGCGACTTCTGTGCGGCAAAATTGCCGCAGCAAGCGCTGCCGTCCTCGCGCTGATTGGTACAGAAAAACACGTGCTTGTCGAAATAACTCATTTTTTATCCTCAATCCTCAATCCTGAATCCTGAATCCTGAATCCTGAATCCTGATTACAGATTCCTTATCCGCCATAAATGAAACAGCAGCAACACCGGAAAAATCATCGCAATGGTCTGTGCCAGACCGTTGTAATTTAACAAATGTAAGTAGTGCCAGTGATAAACCGACATTGCAGCAGCAGGGGTATTGCCATCCACCACGAAATTCACAATGACGAAATAGCCAAAGGCCACCGCAGCACCCAGACGGATGAGCGCCGCGCGAGGCAGCCACAACACGGCAATGAGCAGCGCGAGCCCCAGCAGCATGCCGAACATCGCCTCGCTATTGATCCACAGCAGCAACGCCCAGGATTTCAACAACAGGGCGGCAGCGATAAACTTCATCAGTGCCACCACGCTCAGCACTGCCAGCAATATCGTTATGACACGGCGCGGCGTGCGCAGCAGTGTTAAAAGGAGCGCGCCCAGCATCAGCAGGTTCAGCGTGACTGCAAAGCTTGCCCACCAGCCGAACGGTTCGAGCATGCTCGATACAAAGGGCTGGTGCGCCGCATCAGTGATAAATACATTGCCGAGCATCGGCAAGGATGGATTGATTTGCCCGAACACCCAGAGCGACAACAAAGCCAGGCCGAAATCCATCTCCTTGCCGTGACGAAATAAAACGCTGCGCCGGCGTATCAATTCCCCGTGCAACCAGGTCCACGAGGTAATACTCACCGCCAGCATAGCGCCGATCAACATGCCGGAAGTGTTGGTCAGCACATCCAGGTTGGAACTGACACGTGTGGGCAAATACATTTGCAGATATTCCATGCCCGCAGACAGACTCATGCCACAGGCCACCGCAGTCATCACACTGACCACAACACCAAAACGCGCCCGCAATGCCAGCCCGACCAGCAGGCCAAAGGGAATGTAAGCCAGCAAATTGACGAGCGAATCAAACGTGGTAAAGGTCAGTGCCAGCGGGGAATGCAGCACATCGGCAAAGCTCAACCCCTGCTCGCGCCAGCCGGAAAAGGGCGACAGGCTGCCATATACGATGAGCAGCGCGTAGCCTGCGGCCAGCAACGTGCGCAGCCTGGCACGCGATTCGGAGATGAACAGCTCGCTCATTTTTTACCTTGTTAACCGACTTGCCGACGCCGGCATCAGCATGCGGATCATCTTCTGAAACTCAGCACCACCACACCTGCGGTCACCAGAAGAATCCCCAGCCACTCTCTGACACTTGGGCGTTCGTTCAGAAAGATGACGGCGAAGATCGCCACCAGCACCACGCTGAATTTGTCCACCGGCGCCACTTTGGACGCTTCGCCCAACTGCAAGGCGCGAAAATAGCATACCCAGGATGCGCCTGTGGCCAGTGCGGACAAGGAAAGAAACAGCCATGTTTTCTGTCCCAGCGCAAACGGATCGCTCCACTTCCCGGTGAAATACACAAAAGCCGACAACACCAGCAGAATCACAAAGGTGCGTATCAGCGTGGCGAAATCGGAATTCACCCCTTGCAGTCCGATTTTGGCAAAGATCGCCGTCATGGCGGCAAAAAAAGCCGAGAGCAAGGCCCAGTAGAACCATCCGTGCGCTGACATCATCATCACCTCCGCTACTTAACCGGCTGTACCAGCACCCAGGGACTGACCACCACCGCCCACAACATCGCATCGGTATCCAGCCAGGTGCGCGCCTGCTCATCGGTGACCTTGCCGAACTGACCTTGCGACATCCATTGCCCGATCAGCACAGCATTGTCCTCGGACATCTGGAACGCCGTCTCGACCAGATCCAGTTCCGCAGATACAAAAAGCGCGGCGCCGCCGGCAAAATAGCGCTGCATGTCGCGCCAGGGCATTTGCGCTGTTTCCAGATTGACCTTGGCGCGAAAGATTTCCTGCTTGCTGAGTTCCGACATCGTTAAATTTCCATCCGGTTAACGGCCATGGCCGTTAGTTTCATTAAGGTAGTTGTCCTTGCCTTGCATGTAATGCTCGGCGGAATATCTGAGATAGGCGATCTCGTCCGGCGTCAGCTCACGCACCGCGCGGGCCGGACGCCCCATATACAGCATGCCGCTCACCAGCTGTTTGCCCGGCGAGACCAGACTGCCGGCACCGATCATCACCTGTTCCGGCACCACCACATCGTCCATGATGATGGAACCCATGCCGATCAGGCACTCGTTGCCTATCGTACACCCGTGCAGGATCACCGAATGACCGATCGTCACATAATCCCCGATAATCAGCGGCGAGCCATCCGGCTTGGCGGGCGTTCCGTGCGATACATGGCCCATGGTCAGATCCTGCACGTTGGAACCGCGCCCGATCACAATGCGGTTCACGTCGCCGCGCAGCACGGTATTGCACCAGACCGAGCTGTCATCGCCTATTTTTACATTCCCGATGACCTGACACGAAGGATGCAGATAGACCCGCTCGCCAAGAACGGGGGAGTTTTCTAAATATGCACTTAGCGGCATCAAATTTCCCTTGCACTGATCATTTCACTCACCGCCCGCCAGCTTCCACTTCATCGTCTCTCCTGCTCTGAGAACGTAGGGTGGATAAAGCGCGGTCGCGTATCCACCAACTGTCAATTATCGGTGGAAACGCTTCGCTTTTTCCACCCTGCATGCTTTAACCGCAATGGATTAAATAAACGCTAATCCGCCAGCTTCCATTTCATCGTCTCGCCGGCCCTTAGCGGCACCAGGCGGTGCTCGCCGAACCCCAGCGAGTCGGGCACCTGCCAATCACAGCGCTGCAGCGTGACCGTTTCCGTGTTGCGCGGCAGCCGATAATAATCCGCCCCATAAAAACTGGCGAAACCTTCCAGTTTATCGAGCGCACCCAGTTGCTCGAAAGCCTGTGCATACAACTCGATCGCGGCATGGGCGGTATAAATACCCGCGCAACCGCAGGATGTTTCCTTCGCAGACTGGGCAT
>JAJYYO010000006.1 GCA_021800795.1 Pseudomonadota bacterium | reverse complement strand
ATGTCCGGCTGGCCAGCATGAGGTGGATTTTGAGCGTTCTTGATAGCATAGTTAAAATTGTTCCGTCAATAATGGAATTGGTTTCCATTATTGACGATTTTGCCGGGCGGGTTCAAATAAAATTTGACCTGATTAGCCATAAAGTTCAGCACATGTCATTGCGAGGAGCGAAGCGACGTGGCAATCCAGATGCTTCTATTCAAGTTGCCCTTCTGACTAACTGGATTGCTTCGCTGCGCTCGCAATGACAGCTCATTTATTTGTAGCTGAACTTGGTGGCTAATCATGAAATTTGATTACCTCGTATGCGTACAGCCACTTCACCTGTTAAGTCGATGCGATTTGTGCGGAGGTTTTCGTTGGAATGCAGTGGGTTGCTGGATTGCCATGGCCTTTCTGGATGACTAAACTGGCAACAGCCCTGCTGCTGTCTTGTTCTGGAACAATCACATCGGTTTATTCGTTTCAACACTTTTGTACGTCGTGTTTTATGTATGGCTATACTGGCGCATCGTGAAGTTCAGGGCGCCTCGCTGGATGGTGAAAAAGGACAGGCGCAAGTGCAGGGATGTTGCAGTTGTACCCGCCAGTGACAGTGCCGGTAAATCAGCGGTTCCCAAGGTTCATTATGGAAGAGGAAAGCGTAGCGGGACGAAGCAATCCAGCACCTTGGTCATTGCGACCGCGAGCCAGGTAGATGGGATGGACGCCTCCCTCCCCACAGGGAGCAGGGGTAAGCAGTAATAATTGAGGTAGCCCCTCGCGGACCTGACGGCATCTACGTGCCAAAGTGGAGATAATAAGATCTTTCCACAAACGGACGGAGGAGCTGAAATGAATTTTACGACATATGGGTTGGATATTGCAAAACGCGTTTTCCAACTGTACTGGGTGGATCACGAAAGCGGCGAGATTAACAGCCGCAAATTGGGCAAGCAGGATCTGCTGGAGTTTTTTGCCCAGCGGGAAGCCGGACTGATTGCACTGGAAGCGTGCGGAAGTGCGCACTGGTGGCGGCGCAAGCTGATGGCGTTGGGGCATGAAGTCAAACTGATCCATGCCAGGTTTGTCCGGCCCTTTGTGCAGGGCAACAAAACCGATGCGGCAGATGCGAAAGCGATCTGGACAGCGATCAGGCAACCAGGGATGCGCACCGTGGCCGGCAAAACGGAAGAACAGCAAGCCATGCTGGCGCTGCACCGGATGCGCATGTCGTTGATCAAGTTTCGCACCATGCAGGTCAACCAGTTGCGTGGCTTGCTTTACGAGTTTGGCATTACCTTAAAAGGAGGGCGGCAAGCAGGATTGGCAGAAATCCAGCAGCGCATGGCGGAGCTGGAAGAGAGTGTGCCGGGCATGTTGTTCGAAGCGCTCAAGGAACAATTGAAACGGCTCAATGCCATTGAAACAGATGTTCTGGACATTGAACGCAGAATCAAAGATTGGCAGAAACAGCAGGAGGCTTGCCGGAAGATCGCCGAAATACCGGGCGTGGGGCTGCTGAGCGCAACGGCCCTGGTTGCCACGATGGGCGAGGCAGGCAGTTTTAAATCGGGGCGTGAATTCGCCGCCTTTATCGGGCTGGTGCCAAGGCAAAGTGGTACGGGCGGCAAGGTCAAATTATTGGGTATCAGCAAGCGTGGCGACACGTATTTACGAACGCTGCTGATTCATGGCGCTCGAGCGGTGATGTTCAGAGCCAGTGATAAAAATGCGTGGAGTGAATCACTGCTCCAGCGTAGGCCAACGAATGTGGCTGTTGTGGCAATGGCCAACAAGATGGCGCGAACGGCATGGGCGATATTAGCGCACGGTCGGGCGTACCAAAAGGGTTATGTGAGCCAGGTGCCCGCATGATGAAGAGGAACCACTAAAAGGAGTGGCATGTCGATAGGTTGCGCAGGTAGATAAACCCGTGTGATGGCAAAACAGGTCGGACCGCAAGAACGTAAACCTGGAATCAGTGTAGTGCTTAAAGCACGATAGGGAGATGAGGACGTTCTTGGCGAATTCCATCAGGGCTCGCAGACAGAAAAACCGTCTGCAACAAAGCCGGATATAAGACTGCAGCCGATTTAAGTTTTACCAAACACGAAAAATCTCTTGCAAACCGGGAGGCGTCCATATAAAACACTGATTTATTGTCATTTCGAGCAAAGCGAGAAATCTAATGACTTGATTTATAAAGATTCCTCTCGGAGTTTATCCCGAGTGAAATCGAGAGATTCGGAATGACAAAGGAGAGTAAATCAGTGTTTACCCAGGCGTGGCGGGAAGCAATCCAGCTAATCGAAAGGGATTTTCGATCAAAAACATCTGGATTGCCACGACGGCTTTGCCGTCTCGCAATGACACTGGATTGCCGCAGACCTGCGGGCTTCGCAATGACACTGGATTGCCACCTGTCTGCCCTGTCTGCGGCAGGCGACAGGCAGGCGCCCCGCCCCGCCCCGCCCCGCCTCCTGCTTCGCCTCCGCTCGCAGCTAAAGGCTTATGCGGCTAAAGGTGGCTCGCGATGACACGCCGGTACGTGTATTTAAAACCTGACAATTTAGCGAAAAAACTGGGATAAATTCCCTTGACGGAATTATTCCATTTAGGATATATTTTGCGCATGAAAAACTGGGATGTTGAATACACAGATGAGTTAGGACGCTTTACGCGTTTGACCCGAGAAGGACAGCGATTCTTTTGATTGGTGGCGATAAAACCGGGAATAATCGGTGGTATGACGAATTTGTGCCGATTGCAGATCATCTGGCGGAATTAGAAAGGACTAAATAATGGCTAAAAATTTTACGGCTTTGCGCGCAAAAATGTCACCTGAATCAAGAGATCGTGCAGAAGCTAAAGCCAAAGTAATGCTGGCCGAGATGCCGCTCAATGAATTACGCCAGGCACGTGGCTTATCTCAGGTCGTGTTAGCTAAGGTTCTCAATGTTCAGCAACCCTCTATTGCAAAAATGGAGCATCGAACGGACATGTATATCTCCACTTTGCGCAGCCACATTGAAGCGATGGGGGGGGCGCTGGAAATAGTTGCCAGATTTCCTGACGGAAATGTGAAGATTTCCAACTTTGAGAGTCTGGACGAAAAAGTGACCGATAACAATCAGGCGTTAGCGTAAACAACTCGCTGCGCAAGCCTTGATGCGCAATGGCGCTGGCCGGTGGCACTTCGTTCCTCCCGCCATGGCTCTTTGAGCCTCGCGGCTAATGGCTAAAGATGACGCGGTTTTTTGTCTTTGCGAGGAGTTTACGACGAAGCAATCCAGTAAAGCAAAAGGTGGTTTAAATAGCTGGATTACCACAGCCCTTCGGGCTTCCCGCCATGGCTCTTTGAACCTCGCGGCTAATGGCTAAAGATGACGGCAATTCAGCGGTTTTTATGTTCGTGGCACGGGTTCGATGAATATGGAGAAGCAACCTGTAATTTATATTTTGGCCAGCCAGCGTAACGGGACGCTTTATGTGGGAGTGACGTCCAATTTGGTTAAACGGGTGTGGGAGCACAAAAATGATCTGGCAGATGGATTTACTCGGCGTTATTGCGTACACATGCTTGTTTATTATGAGATTTTAGATACGATGGACGCAGCTATCACGCGGGAAAAGCAGATTAAGGCAGGATCAAGGGCGAAAAAATTGCATTTGATAGACTCAATGAACCCAGGTTGGAATGATTTATATTCCAGTATTGTGTGAAATTTGCAATTATGAATTGTCATTGCGAAGCCCGAAGGGCTGCGGCAATCCAGCACCTTGGTCATTGCGACCGCGAGCCAGGCGTGGCGGGAAGCAATCCAGCTAATCGAAAGGGATTTTCGATCAAAAACATCTGGATTGCCACGACGGCTTTGCCGTCTCGCAATGACACTGGATTGCCACGCCGCTTTTGCGTCTCGCAATGACACTGGATTGCCAACTGTCTGCCCTGCTGGCGACAGGCAGGCGCTACTCCGTGCCTCGCAATGACATGTGTTCGGATTTTGATGCGTTTCTTGCTACAACCTTTCCATGAGAAGAAGCGTACTATCGATCTGTTTTTTGAAACATCGTCGCAACTTGATTTGAAACGCAGATTGGCACTTACATAGGCCTTTTGGCCTATATACATTTTCACGGTTTGTAGTTAAATTGTCACTTCAGGAAGGTACGATCCATCGAATTGCGGGTTAAATTTCAAACCGTTAAATTAAAAATCTGGAGTCGGATCGATTGTGTTTACAATAACAGGATTTTTTTGTTTCATATGTTGATCGTTGTGTCTGGTATGGCAGTGGCTTTTGCTGCGTGCTATCTGTTGGTTCGCTTCAATAAGCTGCATGCGCATCTGTCAAATGATTGCAGTGATGCCGGGCCGCAGAAATTCCACGCGATGCCTACGCCGCGTATCGGCGGATTGGGTATCGTGTTAGGTTTGCTCGCGGCTTATCTGTATGTCAGGATGAGCGTTCAGGATGTGAAGGCGATTGACCAGCTCGGTTTGCTGCTGCTTGCCGCTATCCCGGCATTTGCGGGTGGTTTTGTCGAGGATTTGATCAAGCGGGTAAGCGTTACCAGACGCCTGATTCTGTCCATGGTTTCTGCAGGGATAGGGGTGTGGCTGCTCGGCGCGGTGGTCAGTCATCTGGGTATTCCGCCATTGGACTGGCTGTTGCAATGGCCGGTTGTCGCTGTTTTGTTTACACTTTTTGCCGTCGGCGGGGTGGTGAATGCAGTGAACATCATCGACGGGTTTAACGGGATCGTCAGCGGATTTTCAGGTTTCATGTTGCTTGCCATCGCGTATGTATCTTTTCAGTTGAACGATGTGTTCTTGTTGAATGCTTCGTTGGCCATGCTGGGAGCGCTGCTGGGTTTCCTGTTCTGGAACTATCCTCACGGAAAAATATTTCTGGGTGACGGAGGCTCTTACCTGGTGGGGTTCTGGCTGGCCGAGATGGCGGTGCTGATCGTGGCACGCCATCCGGAAGTGTCGCCCTGGTTTGCCGCCTTGTTATTGGTGCATCCTGTCTGTGAAACGCTGTTTTCCATTTATCGCAGAAAATTCCTGCTTGGGAAGTCACCCTGGCAACCCGATGGACTGCATCTTCATACCTTGATTTACAGGCGATTGAATCATATACAGTGGGCGTCTAATGATCCGCGCCACAAGGTGCATTGCAACTCGATGACTGCACCGTATTTCTGGTTGCCTAAATTTGCAACAGCCCTGCTGGCTGTTCTGTTCTGGAACAATCACATCGGTTTATTCGTTTCAACACTTTTGTATGTCGTATTTTATGTATGGCTGTACTGGCGTATCGTGAAATTCAAGACGCCTCGCTGGATGGTGAAAAAGGACAGGCGCAAGTGTCGAGCAGTTACTCGCGAAACTGCTCGCGCTCCTAATGCAGAAGAAGTGCGCGACAGACGTCGTGTTTACTGTGTGGGGTTTTTACGATTCAGAGTGCCGCGGTGGCTGGGTAAGCGCAATCGTCGCTATACTCAGGCCAGAACGGAGGAGGTTTTACAGGTTGCCGGTTCGTCAGACCAACGTGAAAGAAATTCCTGATTAGTCATAAAGTTCAGCACAACGATTCTCGCGACCCATTTGGGTGTACCCATATGAGTTACACGACAGGCATTGAAAGTAAGGGAACCGCTGATTTATTCGGTTTTGTCGTTCCCGCGTAGGCGGGAACCCAGTTAAATAAAGGCGCTGGTTCCCCGCTTTTGCGGGGAAGACGAATAAATCAGCGGTTCCTAAGGTAAATTTACATTGCTATAGAGCGTATCTATAGACTACTCCGTTAGAACGAAATCTCGTCATTGATGGAACCAAAATGATTCGACATTCGACACTCGGCACTCGCAGTCAGCTTTGGTTCCTGTTTTTGCTGATTATTTACACGCCATTGCCGCTGGCAAGCAATCGCCCCTGGGCGCTGGCATTGCTGGGTTTGCTGACGGGTTGCCTGTTGCTGTGGGTTATCTGGAGGCCGGGCGGTCGCTCTGTGGGTTCGGCCTGGCAAATCGCGCGGGTTCCGCTGATATTGCTTGGGCTGTGGATGGCGCTGCTGGTTATGCAGCTCGTTCCTATGCCCGGGGCCTGGATAAATGCACTGGATCATCGCGTCATAGATGGGTTTGGTGTGACGGATTCCGGCAGCAAAACCATCGCAACCATCTCGATAGATCCCTATTCCACCCGGTTGTATCTGGCAAAGGCTTGTATTCTGACGGCGGTATTCTGGCTGGTGGTAACCCTGGTCGATTCGCGGCGACGCATTGAATGGCTGGCCAGGATCATTGTGTTTTCCGGGTTATTGCAGGCGCTGGTCGGCATTGCGCTTATGTCGACCGGTGCGACTTTCCAGATTTTTTTTGTACAGATGGAGGCTGCGCGGGCGCACGGTACTTTCGTGTCGCCCAATCAATATGCAGGTTATCTGGAATTGACCCTGGCAACGGGTATCGGGCTGATGATAGCCAAACTGGATGGACGCATATCGGCAAACTGGAGGCAGCGCGTGCATGGCTGGCTGGCAGTACTGCTGAGCGGCAAGGCGATGTTGAGGCTGGCCTTGATCATCATGGTGGTGGGTTTGGTGGCCAGCCGTTCGAGGGGCGGAAATTCGGCATTTTTTGCAAGTTTGCTGATCGTGGGGGTTTTTGCAGTCATATTCTCGAAACATGCAGCGCGTACAACGGTTGTTTTTATAAGCAGCCTGATCGTGCTGGATGTGGTGATTATCGGCGGTATGGTCGGCGTGGAAAAAGTGGTTCAACGCATTGAAAATACCAATCTGAAAGCGCAGTCGGTAGAAACGACATTGAATGAATCTCAGGCTAAGGGTGTTCGACTGGCTGGCAATGCTCAATCTTTGCCCGTATATCATGCTGAACAGTCGCTGGAAGACCGAGGTGAAGCGATCATTCCCTCGCTTCATATTGTGCGGGATTTCCCCTGGCTGGGTACGGGAGGCGGGACATTTCATCTGGCCTTTCCGCATTATCAGCCTGAGTCTGTGCAGGGTTACTTTGATCATCCGCACAACGATTATGTTGAATTTGCCGGAGAGGCGGGGTTGTCGGGTTTTTTGTTGCTGGCATTGATGGTAATGCACAGCGCCCGACAGTCTTTCGTGCTGCTGATGCGCAGCCATGACCAATTGGCAGCAGGTATGGCTTTTGCCAGTTTGATGGGTATCCTTTCATTGTTGATTCACGGGGCTGTGGATTTCAATTTTCAGAATCCGGCCAATGCGATGCTTTTTTTAATCCTGTTAAGCTTTCCGTATTTGAAAATGTTGGGAAAGTAATGGAAATATCAGTTAGAATGAAACAGGTTTTTTGGATTATTTTTCGAGGGGAAAATCATGACGCAAAAACTATCAGGAATGTCTGTAGCCGTATTAAGCGTGTTGCTGACGGGTACGGCAGCAGCCGCAGGCAATGAACAAGGTACCGATACGCAAAACGGGGTCTCCGGGCAAAACAGCGTTCCCGGTGTGATTAACGCGGGCGGCTTTGAAATCAAGCCAACGTTGGGCCTGTCGGTCGGTACAAACGATAACGTGGGATTATCCAGCGGCGCCGTCCCCAAGACCAGTTCCAGTTTTACCATATTGCGTCCCAAAGTTGCGGTTGACATGCCGACAAACGGGCAGGTTTACAGTGCCAATTATTCCGGCGCTTATGCCAATTACACAAGCAGCAGTCAGGATAACTACAATGATCAGAATTTCGGTCTGGCAGCAAAGAACGACTGGACGTCGCGCGTCAATTCTCTGCTCAACTTTGACTACAGCGATGGACATGATGCCCGTAACGCAATACCGATGCCGGGGGGCCTCACCGGGAACATCAGTAAGGAGCTCTGGCATACCACCGGTGTGAAGGGTATGGCGCATTATGGTGCGGATGGCGCACAAGGCCAGTTTGAACTGACGGCAGGGCAATTATCCAAACGTTATGACACCAATTTTAGCGGAATTACCCAGTTATATAATTATGATGCGACTCCGGTGACAGGCAGCTTCTTTTACAAGGTTGCGCCGGCAACGCACATGATCCTTCAGGCAGGTACCACGAATTACAGTTATCAGAATGCCGCTGCGAAAATATACGACAGCAAGGAGCAGCAGTACATGGTCGGTGTGAAGTGGGATGCGACTGCAAAAACCACCGGCAACATCAGGTATGGCTCGGTGACTAAATCTTTCAATTCCGGTTTCTATCCAACAGTATCGAGTCCGGCCTGGAATGCCGCAGTGACCTGGTCGCCGCGCACTTATTCGGTTGTAAATTTTACGCTCTCTCAGGCGGCCGCCGAAGGCTACACGGTGGGCAGTTCCATGATCAGCCGGGATTCCATAGTGAACTGGACGCATGAATGGTCGAGTTACATCAAATCTATGCTGTCGTACGATGACGGTCTCGACACTTTTCAGGGTGTAAACGAGTTCTTCAAACGTAAGACTTACGAGGCCAAGCTTTCCTACGCCGTCAATCGCCGGCTGAATGCCGGCATAGATTTTCAGAACTGGAAACGCGATTCTAACGTAGCCGGCCTCAACTATACTCAGTCTATTGCGATGATTCTTCTGGATGGCAGCTTGTAACTTTGTTGGTTCTTGGTGGGGGATGAATTTGGCTGCTGTAACTGACGGTACCCGTATGCCGGGTTTGCGACGCTGTCTGCAAATTTTTTTGTTCGGCCTGGTGGTGTGGGCATCCGCAGGCCATGCCGCCGGAACTTCTGATCAACCCGTGCAGAAAGCCGGGGAGAGCAAGGTGTATCGTTTGGGTACGGGGGATGTGATCAACATCTCTGTTTACGGCGAGGAGGATCTGTCCCGTCAGAAATATCGCCTCCCCGATTCCGGTGTGATCACCTTTCCTTTCGGCGAAGTCAGGGCATTAGGCCTGTCTCTCGTTGAACTGGAGAACAAGGTGGCGGACGGATTGCGCGGGGGATATCTTGTCAATCCGCGCGTATCGGTAAGTATGGAAGAATATCGCCCGTTTTATATCAACGGGCAGGTTGATAAGCCCGGTGCTTATCCTTATAAGCCGGGCCTTACGGTGCGTATGGCTGTATCGATTGCGGGGGGGTTCAAGGAGCGCGCTTCGATGAGCAATATTTTCATACAGCGCGAAAATGATGATCAACACGCACAAACAAAAATTGGTCTGGATGGAGCTGTTTCCCCCGGAGATACGATTACCGTCGAAGAAAGCTTCTTTTGATGCCAAAATTCAGCAATGCGATGGATGTTTCCGATGGTTCCGATGGCGGGGATGAGGAAGGAACGCTCGATCTGATGAGCTACTGGCGCGTCATACAGCGACGTTTGTGGGGTATTTTGGGTCTGGCCGTTTTTATCACCTTGCTGGTGGCAGTCATCGTATACATGATGACCCCAGTCTATAGTTCATCTGTGTCTATGCTGGTCGAGCAGAACAAGTCGAAGCTGGCGTCCATGGATGCTGTCTACGGAGGCGTGGGGCCGGATCAGAGCGGATACTACCAGACGCAGGTTGAAATGCTTAAATCCCGCGCGTTGATGGAGGCGGTGGTTGACAGGCTCAAGCTGGCGACGAATCCCCTGTTCAATGCGCCCGTTCAGCCTTCTCTGATGGATAAGTTGATGTCCGGTCTGGGGATGGAGGCTGTCAAGCCGGCTAATCCTGATGCAGTTAAAGTGCGTGAAGGTATCGCAAAAAGACTCGCCGGGATGGTTGCCATAGAGCCATCCAGAACGAGTCAGATGATAAAAATAACCGTGGAATCAACAGACAGAGATATGGCTGCAATCATCGCAAATTCGGTTGCCGACACCTATATCGACTTGGATCTTGAGGCGAAATTCAAGATGAACCAGAAGGCGACGAGCTGGATGAACGTGCGTCTGGTCGCGCTGAAGGATAATCTGGATAAGTCGGAGGCTGCTTTGCAGAGTTACCGCGAACAGCACAACATCATCGACACCAAAGGGCTGGAATTGGGCGGGGCTACCAGCCAGCTCGGAGCAGCCCTCGGAAACCTGACTGCGGCGCGTCTGGCGCGGGCGCAGGCTCAGACCAACCTCGATCAGGTGCGGAGTGCCAGGGGGCATGAAGAAGCACTGCCGATTGTTCAGCGTAATCCCCTGGTTGCGAATTTGATGGGTTCCGTTTCCGAACATGAGCGCAAGGTATCCGAGTTGTCGAATCGCTATGGGCCTCAGCATCCCAAGTTGTTGCAGGCTCAGGCGGAATTGAAGCAGGCCAGGGAAAATCTGCGCATGCAGGTTGCCGATGTGGTCAGCGGCTTCGAGCGCGAATATGAGACGGCCCGCGCGAATGAGAACGTGCTTGCGGGAGCGGTGGCCGAAGCCAAGCAGTCTATCCAGGGTTCCAACCGCAAGGAATTCGAACTGACGGCGCTGGAACGCGATGTGAAGACAAACCGCGAGCTGTATGATATGTTCATGGGGCAGTTGAAGGGGACGGCAGCCGTCAGCGATATGCAGACCGTGGTGGCGCGCGTGGTGGATCCGGCTATAGTCAGTAATGCGCCGATCAAGCCCAGGAAAGGAATGGTGATAGGTTCGGCGTTTGTGCTCAGTCTGCTGCTGGGTGTAGCGATAGCTTTTCTGCTGGAACACCTGGATACCAGTGTGCGATCTGCCGAGGATGCCGAGCGCAAGCTCGGGTTGCCGCTGCTCGCAGCCATGCCGCTCATCGAATTTGTGAAAGGCCAAGCTGCCGGCCTGCACTATCGCGATGCACCCAAGTCCTTGTTTGCCGAATCGGTTAAAACGATACGAACCGGGATTCTGTTGTCCGGTATCGATCACCCTAAAAAGACGCTTGTGGTGACTTCTTCGGTGCCCGGAGAGGGCAAATCAACGGTGGCGATCAATCTGGCTCTGGCGCATGCTCAGACCAGGCGCGTGCTGCTGATAGACGGGGATATGCGCCGCCCTTCCATTGCGAAAACGCTGGGTCTGGACAATACGCATCCCGGATTGTCGATGCTGGTACTGGATATGGTGAAGCTCGAAAATTGCGTATACAAGATAGAGGGCACCAGTCTGGAAGTGTTGACGGCGGGCAGCATCCCGCCCAATCCGCTTGAGTTGCTCATATCCGAGAAGTTCAGGGAGTTGCTGGCGCAGTTAGGTGAGGCCTATGACACGATTATCATCGACTCGCCTCCTGTTCAGCTGGTGAGCGATGCCGTTGTTCTTTCCAGCATGGCAACGGGCGTGGTGTTCGTGCTCAAGGCGGATGCAACACCGTTCCAGTTGGCGCGTCGTGCTATCCGCGCCTTGCAGCGGGGCGGGGCTTCGATGTTTGGCGTAGTTCTGAATCAGGCCGATTTCAGGAACGAAGGATATTACGGTAACTATGGTAAATATAATTACCGTAGTTACTACGGCGAGGATGCAGACAAGGCAGCAGCCAAAGCCTGAGTTTGGTATTGGATGATAGACTTACACTGTCATTATCTGCCAGCCATTGACGACGGTTCTCAATCGATGGCGGAATCGCTGGACCTGGCGCGCGCATCTGTTGCCGATGGCATTACACATGCGGCGATGACGCCGCATATCCATCCCGGACGCTACGAAAATAATCGTTCTTCTGTGCTCGCCGCAACGAACCTGTTAAGTGCAGCACTTGCTGAAGCGGGCATTCCTTTGCAGATTTTTCCTGCCGGCGAAGTCCGCTTGACAGCCGAGATGCTCGATCTGCTGGAACAGGATGAATTGCCTTTTTACGGCGTGCTGGACGGCTACCGCATCCTGTTGCTGGAATTCCCATACGACCAGATACCGGTAGGCACGGAAAAACTCGCGCACTGGTTGCTGGATCACAGGATACGTCCGCTGATTGCACATCCTGAACGAAACAAATCCGTCCTGGACAACATTGAGAAAATTGCTCCCTTTGTCGAGATGGGCTGTATGTTGCAACTGACGGCTGCCTCGGTGATCGGCGGCTTCGGTCGGGCGGCAAAGGATAGCGCATCTTTGATGCTGGAGAGACGCTGGGTATCTGTGATCGCCACTGATGCGCACAATTTAAAACATCGCGCACCGGTGATGACGCCTGCTAGAAATGATCTGATTGAGCGTTTTGGACTGGCGTATGCCAGTGAGCTGACCCGCTTGATGCCCGCCAGGATTCTGGGTGTAATGCAGCCTGACCTGCCATCCGGGTGTGTGCAATGCTGAGATCCGGATTGCTGATAAAAATCATGCTCACTTTGCTGATTTTGTCTGCGATGGCATATCTGATCAGGGTGGGGGTGGCTGATTTTCTGAGACTCAGGCCCTGTGCCTATGTTGATGGACTCGGCAACGGTACCGTAAGCCTTGATCCTGCCGGACTTGACGATTCCAGAAAGTTGCTGTTGTTGGCGCGTTCATGGGACGATACAAATCCGGTTATTCCCGAGTATCTGGGGCAGACCGATTTCATGCTTGCGCAGTTGGCAGGCTTCAGTCCGGCAATGCAGGCGACTTTCCTGCGAAATGCGATTGTAAATTTTGATTCGGCAATTGCGCTTCGTCCTTATTCAGCTTACCTGTGGGCGGCCAGGATGACCACGGGGAGTTGGTTGTTGCAGATCAAGGCTCAGATAAATGAGCCGCTTGATAAGTCAGAGTTGAAATATCTAGGTGTGGCGCTGCGGCGCGCAGCGGCGCTCGATCCATGGGGGGCATCTGTATTGCAACAGCTTGTGACAGTTGGAACCTTGCGTTACAAGGAGTTTCCTCCGGAGGTGCGATTGGCTGTTGATGAAGCTGTAATACGAGCGAAACAACTCGGAATTAAAATTTAATGGTAACACCTTAAGTTTTTGTGTATTATCATGCGTGCGTAGTTCAGACTTTTTTAGTCATTGTTTTGTCCCTATGTGGAGGTTTATCATGTGCAAAAAAATTAGTTCGCTATTTCTGGCGTCTGTTCTGATCTTTTCTACCGGTTTCGCAGTCGCAGCAGTGCCTGCTTCCGTGACCGCCGCAATTGCAGCCGTTCAAAATTCAGCGCCCGGCTCGCCACAGGCTGTCGCTGCGGAGCAGGCTCTGGTATCTGTAATCGCTTCATCTGTTGCCGCCGATCCATCTTCTGCCGCCGAGATTGTGACTGCGGCTGTAACAGCAGTACCTTCTGCTGCTGCTGCAATCACGACGGCGGCGGTAACGGCGGCTCCGGCTCAGGCTGTAGCAGTCACGACAGCGGCGGTAACGGCGGCTCCTGCTCAGGTTGCTGCAATCACGGCAGCAGCGGTAGCTGCGGCTCCTGCTCAGGCTGCGGCCATTGTAGTGGCAGCCAATACCGCAGCTACCGGCGCGGGAGCACCGCCTGCACCCGCTGGCACACCCGGCAAACCCGCCACGACTAATTTTGTTATTCCGGTCAGCATATCTTAATAATCGGTTGATTTGGATAAGGGGAGCTTGCGCTCCCCTTTTTTGTTGCACTGTCCTGTGATTGAGGTTTTTCTGGTGCTGCGACCGATTTTATGCTCTGGCCTGATCCGCAATGTATTCTGGGTGTTGCTGCTGTTTGGTTCGGCAGGTGCCGCAGTAGAAATCGTTGAATTCTCCCCCGGATTGCTGCGCTATGTCGCAACGCGCTGGGGCAGCGGTGCGCCTGACCGATTGCAGGATTGGCACAGGGAACTGAAAGGGCATATTGCGAAACAGCAGGGGCAGGCACCTTCATCTTCCGAAATCATGAGCGATCTGGAGGACTTTAACTGGTACTGGGATAAGGTCCGCTACTATACGGATGCGCAACATTGGGGCGTCGAGGACTACTGGGCGACCCCGGTCGAAACGCTTGCCTCCGAGGGCGCCGATTGTGAGGATTATGCGATTGCCAAGTATTTCAGCCTGAAGGCGTTGGGCGTGCCCGTGCAAAACCTTCGCATCACTTATGTACGCGCCTTGCGCTGGAATGTAGCACACATGGTGCTGGCGTATTATCCGACCCCTGATGCAGACCCGTATATTCTGGACAATCTGAACAGAAGCGTGTTGCATGCGTCAGAGCGCACCGATCTTTTGCCTGTTTATAGTTTTAACGATGAAGATTTGTGGCTCCCCGGCGTATCGGCTGCGGGCGGAAAATCCAGTCAGATTCGTTTGTGGCGGGACTTGCTGGACAAGATGACTAAAGAACGGAACATGTAACCGCAGGAGAATGGCATGACCTTGTTCAGACAATTGTTTATCGGTACCTCCATCGCATTTCTGGTGCTGCTGGCGCTGGTGGAAAGCGTGTATCTTGTCAATGCCCGTATCTACATGCAGGAGCAGCTGGCATCCCACGCACAGGACACGGCAACTTCGCTTGGAATGGTGTTGCCGTCTCCATTGGCGGATAAGGATACCCTGCTCGCTGAAATCACCGTGAATGCCGTATTCGATCGCGGGTTTTACCAGTCCATCGTGGTGGTGAATACCAGAGGCGAAAAACTGATCGACAAGAGCTTGTCGCCCGCGCCTGCCGGCGTTCCTGTGTGGTTTACCCAAATTTTCCCCATGCATGCGCAGTCGGGCGAATCGCTGATAAGCCGAGGCTGGCAACAGCTGGGCCGCGTCATCGTTACGAGCCACCCGAATTTTGCCTATAAGCAGTTGTGGCACACCACGGTTGAAGCTACGGTGGGCATGCTTCTGTTGTATGTCTTGTCGTTGTTCGCAGCGCATTCCTTTCTGATCAGAATTCTGCGTCCCCTCAAAGAAATTGAACGTGTCGCTCATGCCATCAGTGAACGGGATTTTCAGCAGGTAAAATCCCGGCCGCGGGCCCGCGAATTGATGAAAGTGGTGAAGGCGATCAACTCCATGTCTGCAAAGCTTTATGCCATCATCGAGCACGAGGTGCGTCAGGCAACTCGTTACCGCGACGAGGCCAGGCGCGATGCGCTTACCGGCCTGGATAACCGGCGCGGCTTCGAACAGCATGTCCATGCCTTGCTCGACAATGGCGGGGATGTGGTGTCGGGTGTGATGTTCATGCTGCAACTGGCCGATTTTAATGCCTTTAACGTTCGCAATGGCTATAAAGAGGGCGATGCACTGCTGAAAGATGTGGCCGACGGCTTGCTCGGCATTTGGCCTGGACGGGATATGATGCGATGCCGCATCAATGGTGCAACTTTTGCGGTGATGGCATTCAATATCACCTGGGATGAGGCGGTTGCATTGGGCGATGGTTTGTGTGCCGTGCTGGGCGTGGCGGTGGGAGGGCTGCGTACCGATGCAGATATGGCGTACGGCTGCGGGGGTGTTTATTTTGCCGGCCGGAAAGTGACGCTGAATGCATTGCTGGCACAGTGCGATCTGGAAATGCTGCAATCCATGGCGAATGGCGCAGGCTTAAGCCTGCTGGAAAATATGCATGATGATGAGCGTGTCAAGGGTTCTCAGTACTGGAAGGAGCTGATTGTCGATGCGATTGCAGCTGAGCGTGTCATGCTGCTTGCTCAGCCTGTGATGAATTTCGGCGGGGTGCAGAAACTGCAATCCGAAGTGGTGGGGCGTCTGGTCGATGCCGACGGCGAACTGGTGCTTGCCGAGCATTTTATTCCGATGGCCAATCGTCATCATTTGACCGCAGCATTTGATCTCTCGGTGCTGAAACAGTTGTTCGGACGCATGCTGACGGGAGGGGGCGACGAGATGGTTGCCATCAACTTCTCGATTTATTCGATACACGATGCCGACTTGCTGGCCTGGCTGGGTGCCGCCATGCATGATTATCCGGCCGTTGCGCGCCGCCTTGTATTCGAATTCACCGAGTTCGGCATCGTGCAGGACAGGGCGGGAATTGAACATTTTGTTGCCGATATTCGCAAGCTGGGTGCTCAGTTTGCAGTTGATAATTTCGGTTTGCACCATTCCGCCTTCGAGTATCTGCAACGCCTGAAGCCCCTTTATGTAAAGCTGAGTCCGGCCTACATACGAAATTTGCAAGATAATCTTGAAAATCAGTTTTTCATATCCTCGGTGGTCAATATCACCCGCTCTCTGGATATACGCGTGTTCGCGCTGGGCGTGGAAGATAAGGGTGTGCTTCCGCTGTTGCAGGAGCTGGGCGTTGAAGGTTATCAGGGTTATGTCAACGGTGCACTGATGGAATGGGTGTGATTGAGGATTCAGGATTGAGGATTGAGGATTGAGGAATCGGGAATCAGAATCAGGATTGATGCTGTTATAATATCAAATAGTTCATTAGCACAGCGTCATTCCCGCGCAGGCGGGAATCCAGACGATTAAATAATTCCCCTGTCGTTTCATATTGGATTATTCATGACCGTCATTCGTCAGCAGGATTTCATCGACAGCGTCGCCGATGCGTTGCAGTTTATTTCTTACTATCATCCGACCGACTTTATACGGGCGCTGGCGGACGCATACCGGGCTGAACAGTCGCCGGCGGCACGTGACGCGATGGCGCAGATTCTGACCAATTCGCGTATGTGCGCAACGGGCCACCGTCCGATTTGCCAGGACACCGGCATCGTGGTTGCGTTTGTGCGGGTCGGCATGCAGGTGTGCTGGGATGCCGCGCTTGATGTCGTCGAAATGGTCAATGCGGGGGTGCGGCAGGCTTATCTCAACCCCGATAATGTGCTGCGCGCTTCCATCGTCTCCGATCCGGCCGGGCAGCGCCAGAACACGCGTGACAACACCCCTGCCGTGGTGCATGTCGAACTGGTGCAGGGCGACAAGGTCGAGGTGCGCATCGCGGCCAAGGGGGGCGGCTCGGAAAACAAGGCTGTGATGAAGATGCTGAATCCGGGCGATGATATCGTCGAATGGGTGCTGCAAAGTGTAGAGGGTATGGGCGCGGGCTGGTGCCCGCCTGGCATGCTGGGCATAGGCATAGGCGGGACGGCGGAAAAAGCGGTGCTGCTGGCCAAGGAGGCCTTGATGCAGCCCATGGATATGCACGAATTGAAGGCGCGCGGCGCGGCCAATCGCATCGAACAATTGCGTATCGAACTGTACGACAAGGTCAACGCGCTGGGCATAGGCGCGCAGGGTTTGGGCGGTCTGACGACCGTGCTGGATGTCAGGATACTCGACTATCCTACTCATGCCGCTTCCAAACCCGTCGCGATCATTCCCAATTGTGCGGCTACCCGGCATATTCATTTTGAACTGGATGGCACGGGCCGTGCGGAATTTGTGCCGCCCGCCCTGTCGGACTACCCCGAGGTTCACTGGCATCCGGCGCATGATGCGCGGCGTGTGAATCTTGAAAATATTACGCGTGAGCAAATTGCATCGTGGCAGCCCGGTGAAACCGTGTTACTCTCCGGCCGTCTGCTCACCGGGCGTGATGCAGCGCACAAGCGCATTGCCGATATGCTCGCCCGTGGAGAAAAATTGCCGCAAGGCGTGGATTTTACCGACCGCTTCATTTATTATGTCGGGCCGGTTGATCCGGTGCGGGACGAGGTGGTCGGCCCCGCAGGACCTACCACCGCCACGCGCATGGACAAGTATACGGAAATGATGCTCGCGCAGACCGGATTGATGGGGATGGTGGGTAAGGCCGAGCGCGGCAGGATTGCCATCGAAGCCATAAAAAAACACGCTGCTGTGTATCTGATCGCGGTGGGAGGGGCTGCTTTCCTGGTGTCGCGTGCGATACGCAGCGCGAGGGTGGTGGCCTTTGCCGATCTGGGCATGGAGGCGATTTACGAATTCGAGGTGGAAGATATGCCGGTCACTGTCGCCGTCGATACGCAAGGACGTTCGGTGCATGACATCGGCCCCGCAGAATGGAAGAAGCGCATCGGTATGATACCGCTGCGGGCTGTAAGGTCGGGACGATCCCGACCGCCTTAAATATTTGCTGGATTCCCGCCTTCGCGGGAATGACAGCGTGAAGAATTGGCGGGTCTCCCCGCATTGCAGGGTAGTGAATCTGGTCAGGTCCGGAAGGAAGCAGCCACAGCTAATTACTGCAAGTGCCGGGGGTAAGGCTCGCCTCCCATAATATGAAACGCGCGAAGCGCTTCGTTCGCCCCCTCTCCCTCCGGGAGAGGGTTGAGGTGAGGGAACGGGCCTGCCTGTGCCGTGCCCAGCACGGCGACAGGCAGGGTGTGTTTGCGAGTTATTGCCCATATGGGCAATATCCCTGCGAAAATCATTGCATAATCAAGGGCGGCATTTTTGCCATGCCCGTTTGTAAGGCCGCTGGAGGGCGTGATGATAATGAAGTTGGTTTGTTGGCTTTTCTTGCTGTTCAGCGGTAGCGTATGGGCGGTAGACGGAATATCAGTCGAGGCCGGCAACGGCAAGGCCACGAATACCGGACGGGCAGGGGCGATCTGGAACTTCGATCATCCGTGGTTCACTGAAGGCAGTTGGCAGGTTGCCGGCTTCTGGGAGGCCATGGCGGGCACCTGGCGCGGGCACAGCAGCTACGGTGACAATCAGACGGTCACCGACCTGGGGCTGACGCCGGTGTTCCGTTTCGAGCAAAAACTTCCTTCATCTGTTGCGCCTTATTTTGAGGGCGCAATCGGCTTTCACCTTATTTCGCCGGCATTCATCAACGCACAACGCCGGTTCGGCAGTTCGTTTCAGTTTGGCGATCATATCGGTGCCGGCGTGCGCCTGGGCGATCATCAGCAATACGATCTTGGCTATCGTTTTCAGCATCTCTCCAATGGCGGTCTCAAGCAGCCGAATCAGGGCATCAATCTGAATGAAGTGCATTTTATCTACCACTTTTAACACGGCCTAACTTGTCAGCTACCTCGGTCCTTGCACGTAAATGGCGCCCCAGGAACTTCGCGCAACTTGCCGGCCAAGAGCATGTCGTCAGGGCGCTGGGTAACGCGCTGTCACAAAACCGGCTGCATCACGCCTATCTGTTTACCGGTACGCGCGGGGTGGGCAAAACCACGATCGCGCGCATATTCGCCAAATCCCTCAATTGTCTGACGGGCATCACCGCGACACCTTGCGGCGTATGCAGCGCCTGCCTTGAAATCGACAGCGGACGCTTCGTCGATTTGATCGAACTGGATGCCGCATCCAATACTCAGGTGGACAACATGCGGGAGCTGCTGGAGGGCGCGCTGTATGCGCCTACAGCCGCCCGTTTCAAGGTGTATATCATCGACGAAGTGCATATGCTGTCCAAGTCAGCCTTCAACGCGATGCTCAAAACGCTGGAGGAGCCGCCCGAACATGTCAAATTCATACTGGCGACCACCGATCCGCAGAAAATCCCCGTCACCGTTCTGTCGCGCTGTCTGCAATTCAATCTGAAGCAATTGCCGCCTGCCTTGATCGTCGAGCATCTGAAATATGTGCTCGAACAGGAAAAAATCGAGTTTGAAAGCGGTGCGCTCTCTCTGGTCGCGCGTGCAGCCCAGGGAAGCATGCGCGATGCGCTGAGTCTGATGGATCAGGCGATCGCATTTTCAGCCGGCAGGATAGAAGAGGCCGCGATGCGCAGCATGCTGGGGGCTATCGATCAGACTTATTTGTTCGAGCTGCTGGTCGCGCTGCATCAGAAAAATGGTGTCGCAATGCTGGAAGTCGCTGATAACATGGCATCGCGCAGTCTCGCGTTCGAATCTGCCTTGCAGGATCTGGCCAGCCTTCTGCATCGCATCGCCCTGGCGCAGACCGTACCGCAGGCGATTGGAGACGATGAGCGTGAACGCGTGCTGGAGCTGGCGCAGAGTTTTACGCCGGAAGAGGTGCAGCTGTTTTATCAGATTGCGATACACGGACGTGCCGAAATCGAGCTGGCGCCGGATGAATATGCCGGCTTTACCATGACGCTGTTGCGCATGCTGGCGTTTATGCCGTCCCGCGATGGCCTGCCGGCAATGCAGGTGCAGGCTCGGCCTGCCGCACCGCCTGCCCGGTCAGCGGTGCCGCCTGAAGTAGAAAAACCGCTCGCGCCGGCGCAAATTCAAGCCAAAACAGCGTCGGTCGAGGTGCCGGTCGTGTCTGCGCATGCGAGTGAACCGGACTCTCTGCCGGACTGGGCCAGCCTGCTGGGCAAGTTGAATGTGCAGGGTATGGCGCAGCAGCTGGCCAGGCATTGTGTGCTGGATAGGCTGTCTCATGAACAGGTCGTGTTGCGCCTGGCTCAGGAATACAAGCATTTGCAGACCAGAATGGCAACGGATAACCTGCTGTCAGCCTTGAATGGCTACTTTGCCAGGCCGATGAAACTATCCATCGTGTTGGGGGAGGCAACCGTCGCAACTCCGGCTAAAATCGAACATCAGACCCGTCAAATCAGGCAAAATCAGGCGAGCGATTCGATTGCACAGGATGCTTTTGTGAAGGATGCGCAAGCCGGTCTGGATGCCAGCCTGGTTGCGGAATCAATTAAACCAATTTTTTAAAGGACAGGCGTTATGATGAAGGGCGGATTGGGTGGCTTGATGAAACAGGCCCAGCAAATGCAGAAAAATATGCAGCAGGCGCAGGCCGAGCTGGCAACCATGGAGGTTGAAGGTGCGGCCGGTTCGGGCATGGTGAAAGTGACCATGAGTTGCTCGCATGAGGTGCGCCGCGTGTCGCTGGATGAGGGCGTGCTGTCGGACAAGGAAACGCTGGAGGATCTGATCGTGCTGGCAATGAACGATGCAGTCAAGCAGGTGGCGGCGATCACGGAGCAGCGCATGAGCGGCTTCGGTGCGGGTATGGGACTGCCGCCCGGGATGAAGCTGCCATTTTGATGATGGTATCGCATCTCGACGAACTGATAACAGCCCTGCGCTGCCTTCCGGGCGTGGGGCCGAAATCCGCCCAGCGGATGGCATACCATTTGTTGCAGCGCGATCGCAAAGGTGCGTTGCACCTGGCCGTCTCGTTGCAGCGTGCAGCGGAAAACATCCGGCATTGTTCCCGCTGTAACAACTTCTCGGAACGGGAAGTGTGCGAGTTGTGTGCCTCGGGCAGGCGCGATGAGGGTTTGCTGTGTGTGGTGGAAATGCCGGCGGACTTGCTGATGATAGAGCAGACGCAGTGTTATTCCGGCATGTATTACGTGCTGATGGGCAGGTTGTCGCCGCTGGACGGCATAGGCGCGAAGGAATTGCATCTGGATAATCTGCTCAAGCGCATACAGCAACACCCCTGTGAAGTGATACTGGCGACCAATTTTACCGTCGAGGGAGATGCAACGGCGCACTATTTGGCAACCCTGTTGCAATCCGTTGGTGTTAAAGTGTCGCGTATCGCGCGTGGTTTACCGGTGGGCGGTGAACTTGAGCAGGTGGATAGCGGGACATTGGCGCAAGCCGTGCTGGAAAGACGTGAGTTGACGGTATGATAGAGCAGGATGATGAGCCCGGCAGTATACGGGGCGAGAAATTACAGAAGGTGCTGGCACAAGCCGGGTTCGGTTCACGCCGTGCCATGGAAGAGTGGATTGCGGCGGGTCGCGTCAGTGTCAACGGCGAACCGGCAACATTAGGCATGCGCGTGCAGGCAGGCGACCTGGTGAAAACCGAACGTCGCACGATTCGTGTAGGCGAGCGGGATCATGTCGCGCGCGTGCTGCTGTACCACAAGCCTGAGGGTGAAATTGTCAGCAGGGACGACCCCGAAAAACGTGCGAGCGTGTTCGACAAATTACCGAAACTGCGCGGCCAGAAGTGGATAGCCATCGGGCGGCTGGATTATAACACCAGCGGTTTGCTGATTTTTACTACCTCGGGTGAATTGGCGAATCGGCTGATGCACCCGCGTTTCGAGGTGGAGCGCGAATATGCCGTGCGGGTGCAGGGTACCATGACGGATGAGCAGATCAATCAGGTGCTCAAAGAGGGCGTCGAGCTGGAGGATGGACGGGCGACCTTTGATAAGCTGGAGGATCAGGGCGGCGAGGGTTTTAATCACTGGTATCGCGTGATGTTGAAAGAAGGGCGCAACCGCATCGTGCGGCGCACCTTTGATGCGTTGGGCCTGCCGGTCAGTCGTTTAATGCGCGTGCGTTTCGGTATAATCAACCTGCCGCCGCGATTAAAACGGGGCATGACAGCGGAGCTGGGCGAAGGCGAGATGGCGCAGGTGCTCGAATGGGCAGGATTGGATGCCGCAGAACCGGCAATCGAGGTCAAGCCGACAGAAGCGCCTCGCCCGCTGCGCGCAGTCAGAGGCGCGGGTGTCAGTCGGCGTGTCAGGCGCTGAACGGTTGCGGGTCACTCACCATAATTATCGGTGCAACAGAGAGCTGAATGGAAGATCGCAGTAACAAAACTATCATCTGCAGCGTGCTTTTTCTGGATATTGTGGAATATTCCAAGAAATCTGTGGTTGGCCAGATTTCCCTGAAAGACAGGTTCAATACCTATCTTTCCGAGGCTATACACGACGTGCCGGTCAGCGACCGCATTATTCTGGATACCGGCGATGGTGCGGCGATCAATTTTTTAGGTGATGTCGAGGCGGCCTTAAATGCCGCGCTCAGGCTGCGCGCACGTTTGCTTGCCGAAGACCCTGAGATTGATCCGCAATTGCTGGTGCGCATCGGGATCAATCTGGGTCCGGTTCGTCTGGTGCGCGATATCAACGGTCAGCCCAATATTGTGGGCGACGGTATCAATGTGGCGCAGCGCGTGATGGGTTTTGCAGATGCCAGTCAGATACTGGTTTCGCGCTCCTATTATGATGCGGTCTCACGGCTTTCCTCTCAGTACACGGGAATGTTTCACCATCAGGGATCGCGCACCGACAAGCATGTGCGTGAGCACGAAATTTATGCGATAGGTTATCCCGGCGATCAGACGACCAAACATGTGCCGAGCAAAAAGAATGCCGTTAAGGCTTCCGGTCGTCATGTTGCGATGCTGGATCGCATCGGACGGCATCTTGCCGCGTTTCCTGAAAGGATTAAACAGGCCAGTGTTGTACAGCGCCTGTTGTATGCGGCGATAGCGGCCTTGCTGGCGGGAGTGGTTGCCTACTTATGGCCTGTGTCGCCACCGGAAGCTGTGCCGCCGGTCGAAACCATGCAGGGTGCGGCTTCGGCCGTATCCGCCGTTGCGGCAGCTCCTGCTGCGAAGGAAATACCGAAGGAAGTACCAAAGGAAGTGCCGCCCAAGGCTGCACCAGCTCAAGGCAAATTGCCTTCCCGGCCGGTTGACAAAAGCAGACGCAAGGCTGATTCGCCTGTAGACAAACAAGCGGCGCCCAAACCGGTCGAAAACCGCATCAGGAGCAAAACGCCTGAGGCCGCTCCTGCCAGAGTGGAGAGCTCAGGCGAGAGTCAGGAAGTCAGCGATGATGCCTATATTTCGGTGAGTTGTAAAGAAAGCTCGCAGGTGTTTGTGGATGGCGTGCAGAAGGGCAGAACCGGCGCACAACCATTGCTGGTGACAGTTAAAGCGGGCGCACACAAGCTGATTATTCACCATGCGAGTTACGGAATTTACAGCGTGGACGTGGTTCTTGAGGCGGGGAAAACCAGGAACTTGAAGCCGAAAGAATGCAATTAAATATGAACAGGCCCGGACATATGACCATGTTCAAGTTAAACTTGCACGCCGGGGGCAAGTTTGAATTCAGGTGGCTGCGATGATTAGTCAGTTGGGTCGCTACGAAGTGATCAGCGAATTAGGTCAGGGGGCAATGGGCGTCGTTTACAAGGCCCGTGATCCCCTGATCGACCGTGTCGTCGCCATCAAGACCATCAACCTTGGACTGGCGCAGGAAGAAAAAGAGGAATACGAGGCCCGTTTCTATCAGGAAGCCCGCGCCGCCGGCCGCCTCAATCACCCGAATATCGTGACGATTTACGATGTGGGCAAGAGCGGGGACATCGCCTACATTGCCATGGAGTTTTTGCAGGGATGCGAGTTGCGCGACCTGTTGCGCGAGAAGGGCAGGCTGCCGGTCAATCAGGTGCTGGATATTGTGGCGCAGGTGGCTTCAGGGCTGGCTTACGCGCATGAACATGACATTGTGCACCGGGATATCAAGCCGTCCAACATCATGGTGATACGCGATGGTCATGTGAAGATTACCGATTTTGGTATTGCGCGCATGGCGAGTTCGGCGGTGCGCACACAGACGGGGATGGTGCTGGGTTCGCCAAAGTACATGTCGCCGGAACAGGTTCTCGGAAAGCTGATCGATCAGCGTTCGGATATATTTTCGCTGGGGGTGATGCTGTATGAGATGCTCACCGGCGTTGCGCCATTTCTGGGTGAAAATGTCAACGCCATCATGTTCCAGACGCTCAATTCCGTGCCTGTGGCGCCGGCTAAACTCAACGCTAACGTGCCGGATATGCTCAACTTTATCGTGGCCAAGGCACTCGCTAAAGGGGTGGATGACCGGTATCAGAATGCACGCGATTTTTCGATCGATTTACGCGCTTGCCGTGAGACATTGCCGAGCGTCAGTCCGGCAGGCGACTCCGCAGAGAAGCTGGGTGCGAGCGCCGTGCACAACGAGCATGAGGATGAGTTCACGCCGCTGGGTTTGTCACATGCATTCGATTCGAGCGAAGCGACGATGCGATTGGCTGCATTGACCGCGAATCCGGAAGAAGTCGATGAATTATCAAAAACGCTCAAGATGATGCGACCGCAGGTGAGTCAGCAGCCGACGCCCAGAGTGCGCCCTGTCATGCCCGCACGCACCGCAACGCCTGCCGCGACGGGAGAAGTTGGCGGTAGATTCAAGTTGCTGATGCTGCTGGCGGTGCTGGTGCTGATCGTCGCAGTTTACGCGGTGACTTGAACAGTTTTGATCAGTGGACCCGCATATTTGACAGAGTATGCGGGTGATGGAATTGCGGTTTTATGCTTGCTGAGGAGTTCATTACGACCGAATCCATGCTGTTTTCCATCAGACCCTCTGCAACGTATGTGCTGATGCTGCTGGTCGTGCATCTGCTGGCGGTTGCTTCCATTTTTCTGACCAATCTTGCGCTGTGGGCGCGTCTGTGCATCGCGCTGTTTATTTTCGCCAGTATGCTGCTTCAGATTTATCGTCATATGCGGACAGGCTGGCGCAGCTTTTCGCTGAACCGGAGGCGTGTGGCGGTTAGCATATCTGCCGGGAATATACTGGACGGCGAGCTTGCGCATCAGACGGTCGTCACACCCTGTTGTGTCGTGCTGTGTGTCAGCTTGAAGGGCCGTGCGTTGCCGGTCTGTCAGGTGATTTTCCCCGACGCGATGCAGGCTGACACCTTTCGTGAACTGCGCGTGCGACTGAAATTTTCCTGACGGCAAGTAGCGCTACTAATCTATGCGTCCACTCCCTCACCCAAACCCTCTCCCGGAGGGAGAGGGGACGAACGAACGCTTGCGCGAATCTAACGTTACGAGCCGCGAGAAACCAGTTCCCGCAATACATAGGGAAGTATGCCGCCGGCACGGTAGTAATCCACTTCGATCGGTGTGTCGATGCGCAGCAGCAGCGGAACTTCGCTCTTGCTGCCATCGGTTCGCGTGATGGTCAGCAGAACATCCTGTTGCGGCTTTAACAGATCATCGATGCCTGTCAGATCGAAACTTTCATTCCCTGTCAGATGCAGGCTGGCTGCGCTTGTGCCGTCCTTGAATTGCAGCGGCAGCACGCCCATGCCGACCAGATTGCTGCGGTGGATGCGCTCGTAGGATTTGGCGATCACCGCTTTCACGCCCAAGAGTTGCGTGCCTTTCGCCGCCCAGTCGCGTGAAGACCCGGTGCCGTATTCTTCGCCTGCAAAAATGACGGTCGGCGTGCCATCGGCGATATATTGCATCGCTGCGTCGTAGATGGTGGTCTGTCGGGTGCCCGGACAAAAGTCTTTCGTAGCCCCTTCGTACAGGGTATAGCCGCCCTCGATGCGGCTGCCGTCGGCATTTGCCGGCAACATCATATTTTTGACGCGCACATTGGCGAAGGTGCCGCGCATCATCACCTCGTGGTTTCCGCGCCGCGAACCGTAGCTGTTGAAATCCTGCAAGGCCACGCCTTTTTCCAGCAGATATTTGCCGGCCGGCGTGCTCGATTTGAAACTGCCTGCCGGGCTGATATGGTCGGTAGTGACCGAGTCGCCGAATATCGCCAGGGCGCGTGCGTTGCTGATCCCCGAAATATGCCCATCATGGGTTTTGGCCTCGCGCAGCGAGCCGCTTGCCCCCTCGCCAGCTTGCGGGAGAGGGTTGGGGAGAGGGGGGTCGAAGAACGGCGGGCGGGCGATGTAGGTGGAATCGTCCCATCGATACAATTCGCCCTGGGGTGCGGCGATCGCGTTCCACAGCGGCAAATCGCGGGTGAGATCGGCATACAGCTCGCGATAGATTGCGGGATCGGCAGCATAGTGGCTGACCGCCTGAATTTCCGCACCGGACGGCCAGATGTCGCGCAAAAATACCGGCAGGCCCTGTTTGTCCGTACCCAGCGGTTCACTATCGAGGTTGATATTCATGCGCCCCGCGATGGCGTAGGCCACCACCAGCGGGGGGCTTGCCAGAAAGTTGGCCTTGATGTTGGCGTGGATGCGCGCCTCGAAATTGCGGTTGCCGGACAGTACCGCCGCCGCGATCAGATCGTTTTTGACGATGGTCTCTTCGATATGTGGAGTCAAAGGGCCTGAATTGCCGATACAGGTGGTGCAGCCATAGGCCGCCAGGCCGAAGCCCAGGCGAGTCAGGGGTTCCAGCAATCCCGCGTTGGTCAGATAAGCGGTGACCACCCGGGAGCCGGGCGCCAGCGTGGTCTTGATGTGCGGTTTGACGGACAAACCTTTTTCGAGCGCCTTTTTTGCCAGCAAACCTGCGGCGAGCATCACGCTGGGGTTGGAGGTGTTGGTACACGAGGTGATCGCCGCGATCAGCACATCGCCGTTGCCGATTTCGATATTGTCATGGCCGGTGGGATAACGCTGAGTCAGTTTTCCGGCTGGTTGATTGAAGCCGCTCTCGCTGACAGGTTTGGAAAACAGGCTATTGAAGGTATCGCGCATCTCGGAGAGCGCAATGCGATCCTGCGGGCGCTTGGGGCCGGCCAGCGACGGCGCGATGCTGGCCAGATCGAGTGTAACCACGCTGCTGTAATCGATCTGTCCCTCGGTCGGTATGCCATACAGGCCTTGCGCCTTGAAGTAGGACTCGAAAGCATCCAGTTCATCGCTGGTGCGTCCGGTATTGCGCATGAAACTGACCGTGACATCGTCTACCGGGAAGAAGCCCATGGTAGCGCCATATTCGGGCGCCATGTTGGCGATGGTCGCGCGATCGGGCAGAGAGAGCGCCGCGCTGCCTGCGCCGAAAAATTCGACGAATTTACCGACCACTTTATGTTTGCGCAGCAGTTCGGTGACGGTCAGCACCACGTCGGTGGCAGTCACCCCTTCGCGCAGTGCACCTGTAAGGTTCACGCCGACCACGTCGGGGGTCAGGAAGTACACCGGCTGCCCCAGCATGCCCGCTTCCGCCTCGATGCCGCCCACGCCCCAGCCGACCACGCCGATACCGTTGATCATGGTGGTGTGGCTGTCGGTGCCGACCAGCGTATCCGGGTAGTAGACACGTCCTTCAGGGCTGTCCTTGTGCTGTACGCCGCGCGCCAGATATTCCAGATTCACCTGGTGCACGATGCCGATGCCGGGCGGCACCACCTTGAAGGTGTCGAACGCCTGCATACCCCACTTCATGAACTTGTAACGTTCGGCGTTGCGCTCAAACTCCATCTCCATGTTGATTCGGAGGGCATCAGGATTGTTATAGCTGTCTATCTGCACCGAATGATCGACGACCAGATCGACCGGCACCAGCGGCTCGATGATCTTCGGGTCGCAACCCCGAGCCGCTGCCGCATCGCGCATCGCGGCAAGATCGGCCAGCAGCGGCACCCCGGTAAAATCCTGTAATACGATGCGTGCGACGACAAAGGGGATTTCCTCGGTTCTTTGTGCATTCGGTTGCCAGCCTGCCAGTTCGCGTATGTGGGATTCGGTGATTTTCCTGTCGTCGTAATTGCGCAACACGGCTTCGAGCACGATGCGGATGGACACCGGCAGACGAGAAATCCTGCCTATGCCTGCATCTTCCAGCGCGGGCAAGGAATACAGGATGCCTTGTTTGCCATCGGCGAGATTGAAGGTCGAGCGGGTGTTGAATAAATTATGCGACATGGCAAAGTCTCCGAATAGGCGAGATAGATAAGATGTCGATTATAACCAGCGGGCCGGGCAGCGCATAGGGTACACCGGAGCCGACTGACGACTCTGGCGGTTGGTCGTGAACGGCGTACGATGTTCATGCGGCAGGGTATGCTTGGAGACTCTCAAAGAAAATAGCGTTAGCAAGAATCGCGTAATATTGTTAAATATTTGATTTTTAACAATTTATTTTGTTATTTTGCGACTGTAAGGAATTGTTGCAAAATTTATGCGAAATTTCCGCAATCAATGACCGGGACCAATAACATAAAAGCAGCCTAATTCTGCTAGTATTCGCGTCCCTCGCCACAGGGTTTGATGCCCGTTGGTGGAAACAGCCGTTTTTACTGGATGGATTTTTTACCTTGTTCAGAAGATTTTTACTCGCGTTCCCTTTGCTGCTGCTGGCAGGTTGTACCGCAGGCCCGGATTTCAAACGCCCGGCGGCGCCTGTGTCGATCGCCTATACGCCGCAATCCCTGGCTGTGCAGACCTCATCGGCGGATACCCTGCAGGGCGGCGCGCAGCATTTTTCCGTTGCCGGACAAATCCCCGGGGACTGGTGGTCGTTGTTCCAGTCAGCACCGTTGAACGCGTTGATAGAACGCGCCTTCAAGGCTAATCCTGACATTGAAACGGCACAGGCAGCGCTGCGTTCGGCACAACAAAATGTCATCGCGCAACAGGGGTTTTTCTATCCGACTGTCGGGGTGAGTTACTCGCCTTCGCGCAACAAGCTGGCGGGTAATATGGGCGGCAACTCTCCCGGTATACAGGGTAACGGCACACTGATACAGACTTATTCCAATCCGGCCGGCCCCAATTATAACGGCCCGGCTTATTACAACTTTCATGTCGCTCAGATGAACATCGGTTATGTCCCCGATGTGTTCGGTTTGCAGAAGAGACGGGTCGAGTCGGCTCAGGCGCAGGAACAGCAGCAACAGATGCAGTTGCGGGCAACGTATATTACGCTGGCCTCGAATCTGGTTGCCGCCGCCTTTGAGGAAGCCAGTCTGCGCGCGCAGATCGCAGCCGTGACCAGGGTGATTGCCATCAATCGCGAGAATCTTGCCATCATGCACCGCCAACTGGTGCTGGGCTATCTGGCCGAGATCGATGTGGCAGCCGGGGAAGCCGCATTAGCCCAGGCCGAACAGGCGTTGCCGCCGCTCAATAAACAACTGGAGCAGACGCGTGATCTGATACGCGCTCTGGCCGGCAATACGCCCGACAACGATGTGCCGGAGACCTTCGAGCTTGCCGACCTGCATCTGCCTGAAGAATTGCCGTTGAGCCTGCCTTCGCAACTGGTTGAGCAGCGCCCCGATGTAAGGATAGCCGAGGAACAGCTGCACGATGCCAGCGCGCTCTATGGCGTGGCGATTGCCAACCGGCTGCCGCAATTTTCTGTTCAGGCGGTGATGGGAGGCATGGCGTCCAGTCCCGACTGGATGTTCCGTGCCGGCGGTGGTTTTTTCAGCGTGGTGGGCAATGTCGCGCAGACCATCTTTGACGGAGGCACTCTGCGCGCACAGTCAAAAGGCGCCGAGCAGGCGCTGATCGGCGCTGCTGCCCGGTATCGCGGCACGGTGATCGCCGCGTTGCAGAACGTCGCGGATACCTTGCATGCCATAGAGTCGGATGCCGATGCGCTGAAATCTGCCGCTGCCGCCGAGCAGGCAGGCAAAAAAATGCTGGAGCTCACGCGCCGCCAATACAGGCTGGGCTATGTCAGCTATCAGAGCCTGCTGATTGCCGAACAGAACTATCAGTTGAATACCCTCAGCCTGATACAGGCACAGGCTGCCCGGTTGGGGGACACGGCAGCACTCTATCAGGCGCTCGGCGGCGGCTGGTGGAACCACACCGTTGATCGCCCTGCGAATTTGCAACAAGGAGAACACGCTTCATGATCAGGCTGGATATGAAAATTGTCGTATTGATATTGGTGCTGGTATTGGGCGGAGCAGCCTATTTTGGCTGGCAAAAAAATCATGAGTCCGGCAAGCCCCGCGCAGCGGCCCTGCCAACCCTGCACAAGAGTTCGGATACCCTGCATTTTGAGGTCAACGCACCGCAGTTGACCTTCATCAAGATACAGACAGTCGAGGCGTTTCCTGAGCCGCTGGTGGAGCCCTTGAATGCGCGGATCGTCTACGACGATAACAGAACCGCGCGCGTTTTCTCCCCGATTGCGGGCAGAGTGGTCAAAATTCTGGCTGAAATCGGCAAACAGGTCAAAGCGGGTGAGGGAATATTGATACTGGATTCGCCCGATTATGCGCAGGCGGTTGCGGACAGCAGCCGCGCGGATGCTGATCTGTTGAGAAAGCGCGAAACCTATGAACGCGCCAGGCTGACTTTTGAGGCTCAGGGGCTGGCTCGCAAAGATCTGGAAGGAGCGGAGGCGGACTGGCGTCAGGCAGAGGCTGAAGCTGTCCGTGCCAAATCGCGACTCGCCAATCTGAACGGTAATTTTGCGACGGCGCCCCAGTATGTGTTGCGAGCGCCCGAGGCGGGCACGATCAGCGAACGCCAGGTCAGTGCGGGCAGCGAGGTGCGTCCGGATGCTGCAAATCCGCTGTTTGTCATCAGCGATCCGGCCCATGTCTGGGCGCAGATTGATCTGCCGGAACAACTGATAGGCAAGGTGCGTATCGGTCAGGATGTGCTGGCGCAGGTCGATGCTTATCCTGACGATTCGTTTATCGGCAAGATTACCGCGATTGCAGGTTCTCTTGATCCGGTAACGAGGCGCATGCAGGTGAGATGCGAGATCGATAATGCCCAATTCAAGTTGAAACCTGAAATGTACGCGCAGGTCACACCGATTGCCGACTTGCATTCCCGCCTGCCGCGCATTCCGAATACGGCGATCTTTACGCAAGGCCTGTACAGCTACGTATTCGTCGAACATGGCGTGGGTGTGTTGCAGCGACGCCGGGTCCTGCTTGGCTTGCAGGGACATCCGGACAGTTACGTCAAGGAAGGGCTCAAAGCCGGAGAGCGGGTGGTCACCAGCGGCGCTTTGCTGTTGAATGCGGAACTGGCGGGTAACGACTGATGGGAACCTCTAAAATCCATTTTTTAGGCGAAGCACGGCGTCGCATGCTCGCTCATTCCTCGCCTATCTATATGATATGTCTCGCCATTCGCTGCGCGGCTCCTTGCGTTTCATCCCTAACGGTTTATGCAGGCAATCCGCGAAGCGGATGCTCGCAAAATTCTGGATTTTTTGAGGTTCCCTGATGCTGGCAAAACTCATCACCTTTGCCCTGCAGCAGCGCGTGTTCGTGCTGGCCGGCGCGCTGGTTCTGGTTATTTTTGGTTTGCGCGCGCTGGATAATCTGCCGATTGAAGCCTTTCCCGATGTGCAGGATGTACAGGTGCAAATTGTCACGCAAATGCCGGGGCAGGCGCCGGAAGAAGTCGAACGCAGCGTAACCCTGCCGATCGAGCGGGAAATGAGCGGCGTGCCTCGCATGACCCAGTTGCGTTCGGTATCGATCACCGGCTTGTCGGTGATTACGCTGACTTTTTCCGATAACACCGACGACTATTTTGCTCGCCAGCAGGTTCTGGAGAAATTGCAGAACGTGACGCTGCCGCCCGGCGTGCAGCCGGGTCTGGCGCCGCTCAGCAATGCAGTCGGCGAAGTGTATCGCTATGTGCTCGATGTGCCTAAGGATATGCCGCCCAATGAGGTTCGCGCCTTGCAGGACTGGGTGTTGCGTCCGGCCTTGCGTCAGGTTCAGGGCGTGGCCGATGTGGTCAGTTTTGGCGGTACGGTCAAGGAATACCAGATCAGCATCAATCCGTCCCTGTTGCGCAAATTCAACGTCACCATCGATCAGGTCGCCCAGGCGCTCGGCGCCAACAGCAGCAACACCGGCGGCGGCATCATCAAGCGCGGCGATGAGGCGCTGGTGGTGCGCAGCATCGGACTGTTTCAAAATCTGGACGACATTTCGCGCGTGGTTATCACGGCACAGAACGGCAAGACCGTGATGGTGGGCGATGTGGGTACGGTTGCAGTGGGCGACCGCCCGCGTTCCGGGATCGTGGCTTTCAATGAGCACGACAATGTGGTGGAAGGTATCGTGCAGATGACCAAGGGGCAGAACGCCACCAAGGTGGTTGGTAAACTCAAGGAGCGTATCGCGCAACTGAGTCTGAAACTGCCCAGAGGTGTCAGTATCGTTCCCTATTACGATCGCACCGAACTGGTAAAACACACGGTACATACGGTGAGCGAGAACCTGCTGGTCGGCGCCTTGCTGGTGGTGGCAATTTTAATCTTATTCCTGCGCAACTGGTACGCTGCGCTGGCCGTGGCGGCGATCATTCCGCTGGCGCTGCTGTTTGCATTCATCCTGATCGATGCGCGCGGCGTGTCGGCCAATCTGATTTCGTTAGGCGCGGTGGACTTCGGTATTATCATCGACAGCGCCGTGGTGCTGGTCGAGGCGCTGATGGTCAAGCTGGCGCTGGCGAAGGCGGATGAGATACCACAACATAAGGCGTATGGCTGGCGCATTCATCTGATCAAACAGAACTGCATCGAGATGGGTTCCCCGATACTGTTTTCCAAAGCCATCATCATTCTGGCTTTTCTGCCCATCTTCACTTTTCAGCGTGTGGAGGGAAAGATATTTTCGCCGGTCGCATTTACCCTGAGCTTCGCCTTGCTGGGCGCCATCATGTTGACCCTGACCCTGTTGCCCGCCCTGTTAAGCTACGCGGTAAAGAACAAGGATCTGGCGGAAAAACACAGCGAGTGGATGCACAGATTGCAGCAACGTTACCGCAATCTTTTGATCTGGGCGGGAGGGCGTCGTAAAGCCATCGTGGCAGCCTCGCTCGGATCGCTGGTCATCGCGCTGGCATTCTCGCCTCTGCTGGGCAGCGAATTTCTGCCCAAGCTCGATGAGGGCAATATCTGGCTGACCATCACGCTGCCACCGGCGACCGCGCTGGACAAAACCAAGGAAGTCGAGCGGCAGGTGAGGGCGATTTTGAACGCTTATCCGGAGGTCAATAATGTGGCTACCCAGGTGGGACGTCCGGACGACGGCACGGATCCCAAGGGGCCGAACAACCTTGAAATCATGGCTGATCTGAATCCGCATGATACCTGGCGATTTGCCGACAAGGATGCAATGATTGCCGACATGACCCGCAAGATAGAGGAAATTCCCGGCGTGCCGACCAATTTCTCACAGGTGATTCAGGACAACGTGGAAGAAGCCTTGTCCGGTGTGAAGGGGGAAATTTCGGTCAAAATATTCGGTCCAGATCTGGAGATACTGGAAGATAAATCCACTCAGGTTGCCGATATCCTGTCCGGAATACGCGGTTCGGCTGACGTGGCGGCCATCAAGGTAGGCGGACAAACCGAGCTGAACATCACGCTGGATCGGCAAAAGATGTCCAGATACGGCCTGAATATCAACGACGTGAATGCGACCATACAGACCGTTCTGGCGGGCAGTGCGGTCAATTCCTTCTATGAGGGTGATCGTCGTTTTGACGTGACGATACGCATTGCCAAACCCTACCGCGATGCGGTGGATGATGTCCGTGACCTGCCCATCGCAATACCCGGCGGCGGTTCCATCCCGCTGGGTTCGATAGCCAGAATCGATGTCAGGCAAGGGGCCGCGCGCGTGGGGCGCGAAGCAGGCGGCAGGATGGTGGCCGTCAAGGCCAACCTGCTGGGGCGCGATCAGGGTAGCTTTGTGGCAGAAGCGATGGAAAAGGTGAATGCGCAAGTCACCTTGCCGCCGGGCTACACGATGGCCTGGGGCGGGCAGTTCGAGAATCAGCAGCGGGCGGTCAAACGCCTCAAGGTGATCGTGCCGCTGTCCATACTGATGATCTTCGTGCTGCTGTTCTGGGCATTCAAGTCGATGCGCAAGGCCCTGCTGGTGATCCTGATGGTGCCGTTCACGCTGATCGGCGGACTTGCGGGTCTGGGTCTGGCCGGACTGCACATGTCGGTGTCCGCAGCGGTCGGTTTTATCGCCGTGGCCGGGATTTCGGTGCAGAACGGGGTGATCATGGTCGAGCAGTTCATCGAGGGAATGCGCAACGGCAAGGCGCTCGTGACCAGTGTGATGGATGGTGCCGTTTCTCGTCTGCGTCCCATTCTGATGACCGCCATGATGGCCGGTATCGGCCTGCTGCCGGCAGCCTTGTCGCATGGTATCGGATCGGAAACGCAGCGCCCGTTTGCTGTGGTGATTGTAGGCGGAATTATCACTGCGACGCTGTTTACCTTGCTGCTGTTGCCGCTGTTGTTTCCCGTATTCGCCGAGGAGGTCAATGTCGAAACAGGCCAGCCGCTGGTCAGCGAATGAGTTGTTCAGTCCAGCCAGCTCGAAACCGTCTGGCTGATGAAATGCCAATGCGGGGGCGGCCCGAAGGCCGCCTGATCCGGGGCGGCAACGGGTGACAATATGAATGGATTTTTAGTTAGCCACTGGATGACATTTCATGGTCTGATCGTGATGGTGGGTCTGGCCGTTTATGTTGCCTCATCACATACCCTGCACCTTCGCCGTCATCCCTCGGCAGCTATCGCCTGGGTCGTATCGCTCATATTGCTGCCTTATGTCGTACTGCCTCTTTATCTGGTATTTGGCAGTCGCAAGTTGGGCAATAACCGCGCGGCAAGACATGAATTGACAGTGCGGGCTTCCTGTCCTGATACGCTCAAGTCACGAACACAACAACTCGCAGCCATCATGGCGCTCCCCGCTGCTTCCTCCTGTCATCTGCTGAATATTCATGAAAATGGCACGCAGGCATTGCAAGCTCTGCGCAACATGATAGAGGGTGCGACGCGTACAATTGATCTCTGTACCTTCATATTCGCGCAAGACAGGCTGGGTGAAGAAATCGCTGATAGCCTCAAGCGGCGGGCGCTGGCAGGCATACAGGTGAGATTGCTGGTTGACGGTGTTGGCGCCTATCTTGGCGCCCGCACTGACTTTACCAGCCTGTCGCAGGCAGGTGTCGAAGTGGTGCTTTTTGTGCCGCCTTTTCGTTCATCACTGCGAGGACGTACTAACCTGCGCAATCATCGCAAGATGGTTGTCGTCGATAACGGCTGGCTCTGGTGCGGCGGCAGGAATCTTGCGGCGGACTATTTTGAAGGTGACGCGACATCGGCAGGCAAAGGCACGCCCTGGATCGATCTGAGCTTCGATCTGCATGGCAAGCTGGCACTGCAAGCACAGCAGCAGTTCGATCAGGACTGGAAATTTGCAACGCAAGGCGGACGTCGCGAACCGCCGATCTTCGAGGATCAGCCGCCAGAATCCGCTGTCGGACAGTTGATTGTCAGCGGCCCCGACCAGATGGACGATACGCTCTACACAGTGCTGGTCTCAAGTTTCTTCAATTCCAGAAAATCCATTCTGGCGGTCACGCCTTATTTCGTGCCTGACCCCACGCTGCTCATGTCGCTCACGCTCGCTGCCCGCAGAGGAGTCAGGGTCGACCTGCTTTTGCCCAAAAAATCCAACCATAGGCTGGCTGATCTTGCCCGGCACCGTGCATTGCGTGAGCTCACCTCGGCAGGTGCGCGCGTCTGGTTTTTGCCCGATATGATTCATGCCAAGGCTGTGGTGATTGATGATGAGCTCGCGCTGGTGGGCACGGCCAATCTGGATCAGCGCAGCCTGTTCCTGAATTATGAAATGATGGTTTCATTTTATGAACCCGCTGACATTAAACGCTTTTCAACGTGGATTGAACATCAGTTGAGCAAAGCGCTTCCTTACCATGCACGGTCGCCAAAAATTTGGCGAGAAATTGCCGAAGGTCTGCTGTTATGGCTGGCTTTTCAGTTGTGAAGCGAGTGACGGGGCGCATATGGTATCGAAAATAAATGAGGGAGCTATCCGGATACTGGACACAGAAGAAACGCCTGATAACTTTTTGGATGAATGGCCGGAAGGAGGAGATTTTTACCGTGCCAGCCAGCACGCCATCCCCGGATTTGACATGGCTTATCTGGTCGCAAACAGAGCAGGGGAGCGCGAGGCGGTCATTCCCTATTTTCTGACGGACTTCAAATTCAACACCATGCTGGGCGAGGGCTGGTTCAAACGGCTTTTCGACTGGGCTAGCCTGCGCATTGCCTGTGTAGGGCATCCGACAGCAGCCTTCGGGCGCATCGACGGAAAGATCAGCGAGGCGCTGCTGGAGGGCGCGTTCGCCGCGTTGAGTGCGAGAGCACCTGTCGTCGCTTTCAAGGGTTTTGGAAGTGACTTGCCTGCAACAGGCTTTGTCCGCGTTGCAGGATTGCCGGTGGCTGTGCTGCATTTTGACGGAGATCTCCGGAGTAACGTGCACGGGCACAAGACGCGCAACGACCTCAGACGCAAGCTCAAGGCATCCGCAGCACTGCGCTTTGAAGAGCACGACGGTTTGTCTGTTGAGTATCTGGCGCGGGTGCATCAGCTCTACCTGAATACACGCAACCGGTCTCCAATCCGGTTCGAGTGTCTGTCTCCGGCATACTTTTTAAATACTTCGGCGCTGAGCATCTATATCCTCGCATTTCTGAATGATCGACTGGTCGGGTTTGCACAGATGTTGCCCAAGGGGAGTAAAGTTGTCGGCAAGTATCTGGGCATGGATTATGCGGTCAGTCGTGAGCATGAGCTGTATTTCGCCTTGTACCTGCATGCCATGGATATCTGCACACACAGGGGTTTCAAGGAGATCGAGTTTGGCGAGACCAGTTATCAATTCAAGAAGGAGCTGGGCTGTGAGCTGATCGATACCTGGCTCTATTACCGCCATCGCAATCCTGTCGTGCATGCGCTGTTGGCTCGTTTTGCGCATCTCCTTGAGCCATCAGGCAGCGAGCTGCTCTGATCAGGCATCGTTGACGAGGTTGACAGACAGTCTCTTGCCGGGCAGACGAGATTTTTCGGGTAAATCCACCCTCGGCCTATCTGGTTGCACTGCGCGGGCTCATGATTGCGCGGGGCATGACTACTCCCTTGAAAAAACAGCTATTTTGCCGTGCCCGAGACCGTAATCCAACCTTGTTCGAGAGCGTATTTGGTGAGACCTGCGGGGGTGTCGATGTTCAGCTTGCGGCGCAGATTGAGGCGATGTGCCTCAATTGTGCGGACACTGACGCCCATTTTTTTTGCGATGTGCTTATTGTTGTCGCCTTGCGCAAGGAAAATCAATACCTTGCGCTCGCGCTCGGTCAGCAGTTTAGGCGTGTCGCCAGTGCCGCTTAGTGCTGCGGCCACTGCGGAGCTGTAGTAGGCGCCACCTGCTGCCACCAGTTTAATGGCGGCGATAATTTCTCCGGAAGGCGCATCCTTTAAGACATAACCAAAGGCGCCGGCGCGCATGGCGCTGGAGACATATTCTTTGTTATCGTACATGCTGAGGATCATGATGCGAGTGTCAGGCAGCAGATCGACCAGTTTGGCGGTCAGCTCGATGCCGCTCATATCCGGCAGACGAATATCGACGAGGATCAGGTTCGGGCGTAAGGAGGCCGCCAGCGACAATGCCTCTTGCGCATTGCTCGCCTCGCCGACGACGCATATGTCAGGCACATCGCCGAGTCGCGCCCGCAGTCCGTCGCGAACCAGTTGATGGTCGTCGACCAGCATCAGCCTGATGCCGGTAAATCCGGTGTGCAAGCCTGTCACGCGTAGAGTCCTTTTGATTTGTCTGAATATAAAAGTATAGCTGACAGTTCGGTACAGCCTGGAACTGAAGCAATGACGAGCTTACCACCGTAGTGTTCGATCCGCTCACGCATGTTGCGTAATCCGATGCCGCCGTTGCGCGAATTGTCGATTCCGCTCGGATCGAAACCCTGACCGTCATCGGTAATGCTGAGTCTGAGCCCTGCTATATCATGATCGAGGGCAAGCAGCACATGCTGTGCTCCGGCATGGCGTTCGATGTTCATCAAGCCCTCCTGAGCGATGCGGAACAGTGTCGTCATGCTGCCGTCTTCGGTAACATCGGTGCATGTCGCAATGCGGGTGTCGACAATGATGCCGGTGCGTTGACGGAATTCATCGGATAGTTGTTGCAGGGCGGACGAAAGCCCAAAATTATCGAGCAGCGACGGGCGCAGATCATGCGATATGCGACGGATTTCTGAAATGGCGCTGGCAAGTCCGAGCAATCCTTTGTCGATTTCCGGAACGGCATTGTCGCGGCCATCGGCCAGCCGCTCCTGTGCCAGCTCGAAGTGATACTTGGTCGATACCAGCAGTTGGCTCAGTCCATCGTGAAGCTCCCGCGAAACGCGGCCGCGTTCTTCCTCCTGCAGGCTGACGATGCGCTGTGCCAGCGTCTTCAGTTTTCTGTCGGCGAGCCGGTGTTCACTGATATTGAGCGCCATCCCGCCGGCGAATACTGTCAGCGATGCCACAACGGCAACCAATGCCAGCCCGGCGATAGTGGAGAACGTGTGTGCAGACATCTCTTCGCGCATTTTTAAAGTGCTGGCAGCGACGTCGTCAAGATATATCCCCGTGCCGAGTACCCAGCCCCAGCGGTCGAGCATGACCACGTAGCCGAGTTTGTCTGCTTCTTGTCCGGACGAAGGTTTGCGCCAGACATAACGCTGGAAGCCCCCGCCGGATTTGGCAGTCGCTATCAGCTGTTGAATAACGGCCAGGCCGTTGGAGTCATGCATATTCCACAGGTTCTGGCCGACCAGCTTAGGCTGCCGCGGGTGAACCAGGTTTTTTCCGGTCAAGTCGTAGGCGAAGAAGTAACCGTCGTCGCCGTAACTCATCCCGGTCAGGATGCGGAGCGCTTCAGCTTTGGCGGCTTCGTCATTGCGCCCGGAGGCATACTCAATTGAAGTCAGCGCCAATTGTACGTAGTGCTGCAATTCTGCGCGTTTGGCATCGAGCAAGCTTTTTTCGAGCAGAGATTGTTCTTCCCGGCTCAGGTCGCGCACCTGTACCGTCACCAGTGTGGCAATGGCGAGTATAGCCCCGATCAGGGGCAGTACAGCCAGCACCATAATTTTATGTTTTAGTTGCACCGATCATTACCCGTGGAGGCAGAGCGGCGCATTTTAAACCGTTCCGTGACAAATGCCACCTTGTAAGTAGTAATACCAATCTGTCTTCGGTAGTAATGCGTATGGTCGAACGGGCCGATGATTGCGAAAATAAACGATGCTGCTTCACATCGGATAAATCATAAAAATTTTCAGGGAAAACAATGTCACAAAACAGCTGTAGTAACGATGTCAACGACGACGAGCAGAGATCCCGGCGTCGGACGGCCTTCCCCAATATTTTATTGCTGCTGCCTTATATAGCGCTTCTTTGGGTGCCGTTTTATAACGATGTTAAGCCTTCATTATTCGGCTTCCCGTTTTTTTACTGGTATCAGCTTCTTTGGGTGCCGCTTACTTCCGTGATCATTTTTATTGTGTACAAGGCGGGTAAATAATGCCAACCACGTTTAATCTCACAGCCAGTATCGTATTCCTTGGCTTTTTTGCTCTCGTCACGATTGTCGGCTTCATGGCTGCCCGGTGGAAATCGGGTGATCTTACCCAGCTCCATGAATGGGGGTTGGGTGGCCGCCAGTTTGGCACGTTGATTACCTGGTTTCTGATCGGCGGCGATTTCTATACCGCATATACCGTAATCGCCGTGCCCGCGCTGGTGTATGCCGTTGGCGCTTATGGCTTCTTTGCCCTGCCTTACACTATCATCGTTTATCCCTTTGTATTTATGGTGATGCCTAAACTGTGGGAAGCCTGCCATAAGGATAATCACATCACGGCAGCCGATTTTGTACAGGGTGTTTATGGTGGAAAATGGTTTGCCGCCGCGATCGCCTTGACCGGAATTACAGCAACCATGCCTTATATTGCGCTACAGCTGGTCGGTATGCAGGTTGTGATTAGAAGCCTGGGCATCTCCGGCGAAATACCGCTGGTTATCGCGTTCCTGGTGCTGGCATTTTATACCTACACCAGCGGTATTCGGGCACCGGCAATGATTGCCTTTGTAAAAGACATCATGATTTATATCGTGGTGATTGCGGCGGTTTGTCTGATTCCCAGCAAGCTTGGCGGATATGCTTCCGTATTTTCTGCTGCAGATCACTACTTCGCCATCAAAGGCGGAATGACCGGAGTCACCCTCAAACCTGCACAGTTTCTGGCCTACGGGTCGCTGGCGTTGGGTTCGGCGATGGCCGCATTTATGTACCCTCATACAATGACGGCCATTCTGAGTTCTTCTGGCGTAGCTGCGATCAGGAAGAATGCCATTCTGTTGCCGGCGTACACCTTATTGTTGGGTCTGATCGCGTTGATGGGTTACATGGCCATTGCTGCGGGAATAAAGGTCACCAATAGTTCCGAGATTGTACCGGCCCTGTTTGCTCGTATTTTCCCCTCATGGTTCCTTGGTTTCGCCGCTGCTGCGATTGCGATTGCCGCTTTGGTGCCTGCTGCGATCATGTCCATCGGTGCCGCCAATCTGTTCACCCGCAATCTTTGGAAGCCGCTGGTCAATTCCGCTATTACGCCTGCGCAAGAAGCCGGCACGGCAAAACTGGTTTCCTTGCTGGTTAAATTTGGTGCGTTGGCCTTTGTCGTTTTCTTGCCGACCAAATTTGCGATTGACTTGCAGTTGCTTGGCGGCGTGTGGGTTTTGCAAACCTTCCCGGCGATCGTTTTTTCGCTGTACACAAGAAGCCTGAAGCTGCCGGCACTCTTTGCCGGTTGGCTTGCGGGCATCGTCTGCGGAACATCGCTGGCATTTATTCAGGATCTCAAACCGATTTTTGCATTGAACATCGCCGGCAATACTTATCCGATTTATATAGGTCTGATTGCCCTGGCGGTTAACCTTGCGCTGATGTTTGCCATCTCTGCAATGATGTCGGCAGCACAATTAACGAAAAGTCCTGCCGTACCCGCGTAACCGCGGTCGGCTTACATTGAACGGCATTGTTGAGTCCCGGCAGGTTTGTTGAGATGGTCGGGATTCGGCTCGACAGGCTGTCGTTTGAGGATGTTGCCCTGTGCGACTCTGTAAACGGTACCGAATGCAAATCAATACACCTTCAAAGAAATAAGGAGCAGCCCATGCAACCCTATGTTATTCCGTACCAGTCATTAGGTCTTACAGACATCCTGGAAGTGGGCGGAAAAAACGCTTCTTTGGGCGAGATGATTTCCGCTCTGAGTGCCTCCGGTGTGCAGGTGCCAGGCGGGTTTGCCACGACGGCGCAGGCCTACCGGGATTTTCTAACGCACGACGGACTGGCGGAACGCATCGAGGGCTTGCTTGAAAAACTCAACGTTGAAGATATCGTCGCCCTTGCCGAAGCGGGTCGCAAAATACGCGGCTGGATAGTCGATGCGCCGCTGCCGAAGCGCCTGGAGGAAGAAGTGCATGCGCATTATGCAATTCTGGCAGGCGATTCAGACGCCAGTTTCGCTGTGCGCTCTTCTGCGACTGCCGAAGATTTGCCGGATGCCTCGTTCGCCGGACAACAGGAGACATTTCTCAATATCCGCGGCATCAACAATATTCTGCATGCCATCCGCGAGGTGTTTGCCTCACTTTATAATGACCGCGCCATCTCCTACCGCGTACACAAGGATTTTACGCATGCCGACGTCGCGCTGTCAGCCGGCATACAGCGCATGGTGAGATCCGATCTGGGCGCATCCGGTGTGATGTTCACCCTGGACACCGAATCCGGATTTCGCGATGCAGTGTTCATTACTTCCGCTTACGGACTGGGTGAAATGGTGGTGCAGGGGGCGGTCAATCCGGACGAATTTTACGTACACAAACCGCAACTTTCCGCCGGATTTCCGGCTATCGTGCGCCGCACCTTAGGTTCAAAACAACTGCGCATGGTGTTTGATGAACAACAATCCGCAGGTCGTTCCACACGCATTGAGTCTATTGCCGCTGACGAGCAGTCGCGTTTTTCACTGAACGACGAGGACGTGTTGCTGCTGGCGCGCCACGCCCTATGTATCGAGCGGCATTATGGTCGTCCGATGGATATCGAATGGGGCAAAGATGGCATCGACGGCAAGCTGTATATTCTGCAAGCGCGCCCGGAAACGGTGCAGTCGAATGCCTTATCCGGCAGCGCTACGGAGAAATATCGATTGCAACAACGCGGCGACGTGCTGGTCGAGGGGCGCGCCATCGGTCAGAAAATCGGTGCCGGCAGGGTGCGTATCGTCGCGAGTGTCGCCGAAATGAATCAGGTGCAGCCGGGCGATGTGCTGGTCACCGATATGACCGACCCGAACTGGGAGCCGGTGATGAAAATGGCATCCGCCATCATTACCAATCGCGGCGGGCGCACCTGTCATGCCGCGATTATCGCTCGCGAACTGGGTATTCCCGCCATCGTCGGCTGTGGCAATGCCACCAGCGCACTGCACGAGGGTGAGATTGTCACAGCCTCCTGTGCGGAAGGGGATACCGGCTATGTGTACCACGGCAGGCTATCGTTCGAAGTCGCCGTTCGCAGTGAAGATGCCTTGCCGCCGCTGCCGGTTAAACTGATGCTCAACGTCGGCAATCCCAATCTGGCTTTTGAATTCGCACAATTGCCTTCCGCAGGAGTCGGGCTGGCCAGGCTGGAATTCATCATCAATAACCTGATCGGCATTCATCCCAAGGCGGTGCTGGAACACGACAAGCTGCCCGTAAAACTGCGCGAAGCCGTGCTGCAGCGGTCAGCGGGTTACGCGGATCCTGAAGAGTTCTATGTGGAAAAAATCACCGAAGGTGTATCCACGTTGGCCGCCGCATTCTGGCCCAGGCCTGTCATCGTGCGTCTGTCCGACTTCAAGTCGAACGAATATCGTAAATTGTTGGGCGGAGAGATCTACGAGCCGATGGAAGAAAACCCGATGATCGGCTTCCGGGGCGCAGGACGCTATGTTGCCGCAAACTTTACCGACTGTTTTGAACTGGAATGTCGCGCCATGAAACGTGTGCGTGAAAAGCTGGGTTACACCAATGTGGAGTTGATGATCCCGTTCGTGCGCACAGTGCAGGAAGCGCGCGATGTGGTTGCCGCCATGTCTGCGCATGGTCTGCGTCGCGGCGAGCATGGTTTGCGCCTGATCATGATGTGCGAAATACCTTCCAATGCCTTGCTGGCCGAAGATTTTTTGCAGTTCTTCGACGGATTTTCCATCGGCTCCAACGATTTAACCCAGCTTACGCTGGGGCTGGATCGTGATTCGAGTCTGGTTGCGGACAGGTTTGATGAGCGCGATCCTGCGGTCAAAATACTGCTGAAGATGGCGATCACCGCCTGCAACCGGCTGGATAAATACGTCGGGATCTGCGGTCAGGGACCATCCGACCACTTCGATTTTGCGCAATGGCTGGTGGACACAGGCATTCAGACCCTGTCGCTCAATCCGGACACATTGCTGGAAACCTGGCACAAGCTGGCTGACAACGGGGTCGTCACGAAAATTTGAAATGCTGGGAAAGTGTAGTTGTTTCGGAGTAGAATCAAACGCGATTATAAAGAGCGATAAAATTTACAAATTGACTTATACCCTGGTGCATTATTTCAGGTTAGGTGATTGCCGCTGCTGAATGAGAACAAGATTGACGATTATGGATATCCGGTGTCCGCCCGAAGCGCAATCAGGCTTTATGTTATAGAAAATAATGAAATTCAATATCATTCATCTGGAGGAATCATGCAAGTCACTAGAAGACAATTCTTCAAAATCTGCACGGCGAGCATAGGGAGTTCAAGCTTGGCAATGATGGGATTTTCTCCCAATGAAGCACTGGCAGAAACCCGCACTTTCAAACTTGAGCGCGCCACCGAAACACGCAACACCTGCCCCTACTGCTCGGTCGGCTGCGGCATCCTGATGTACAGCCTGGGCGATAAAGCCAAGAATGCAAAATCGACCATCATTCATATCGAAGGCGATCCCGACCATCCGGTGAATCGCGGCACACTGTGCCCCAAGGGTGCCAGCCTGCTGGATTTTGTGCATAGTCCCAGCCGCCTCAAATATCCGGAAGTACGCGAAGCGGGTTCCAGTGAATGGAAACGCATTTCATGGGATGACGCGTTTACCCGTATTGCCAGGCTGATGAAAACGGATCGCGACAGCAATTTTGTCGCTAAAACAGCAGATGGTTTAACTGTTAATCGTTGGTTGAGCACAGGGTTTCTGGCGGCCTCGGCGTCTTCCAATGAGTCTGGCTACCTGACGCACAAGGTCGTTCGCAACCTGGGAATGCTGGCATTCGATAATCAAGCGCGCGTATGACACGGACCTACGGTGGCAAGTCTTGCCCCTACGTTCGGCCGCGGCGCGATGACCAATCATTGGGTCGATATCAAGAATGCAAATGTGATCGTAATCATGGGCGGCAATGCGGCCGAAGCGCATCCGTGCGGCTTCAAGTGGGTAACTGAGGCCAAGGCGCACAACAAGGCCAGACTGATTGTGGTCGATCCGCGCTTCACCCGTTCCGCGGCGGTGGCGGATTATTACGCCCCGATACGCTCCGGGTCGGATATTGCGTTTTTGGGCGGCATGATCAACTACCTGTTAAGCCATGACAAGATTCAGCACGAATACGTCAAAAAATACTCCGATGCCACCTTTCTGGTAAATGGCGATTACAATTTCGATGAGGGCCTGTTCTCAGGCTACGACAAGGATAAACGCAAGTACGACAAGACTTCATGGTCCTACCAGAAGGGTTCGGATGGTTTCGTGCTGGTGGACGAAACGCTGCAGAATCCGCGTTGTGTATTCAATCTGATGAAGCAGCACTATTCCCGCTATACGCCGGAAATGGTGAGCAAGATCACAGGTACGCCTACGGAACAGTTTCTGCACGTATGCGAGATGATCGCTGCGACTTCCGCGCCTGACAAAACCACCACCTTCCTGTATGCACTGGGCTGGACGCAACATTCTATCGGCTCCCAGAACATCCGCACCATGGCGATGATCCAGATACTGCTGGGCAACATGGGCATGGCGGGCGGCGGTATCAACGCGCTGCGCGGACATTCAAACATTCAGGGACTGACCGATCTCGGGCTGCTGTCCAACATGCTGCCGGGTTACATGACTTTGGCAGGCGAGAAGGAGCAGGATTTTGAAGGTTACCTGAACGCACGTGCGCTGAAACCGCTGCGTCCCGGGCAGATGAGCTACTGGCAGAACTATCCCAAGTTTCACGTCAGCCTGATGAAATCCTGGTACGGCGATGCCGCGACCAAGGAGAACAACTGGTGCTTTGACTGGCTGCCCAAGCTGGATAAGGTTTACGACGTGCTGCAAGTATTCGAACTGATGCATCAGGGCAAGATGAACGGTTACTTCGCGCAGGGTTTCAACCCGCTGGCGTCCTTCCCGAACAAGGCCAAAATCGGCGAAGCGCTGGCCAAACTGAAATACCTGGTCATCATCGATCCGCTGGCGACGGAAACTTCCGAATTCTGGAAAAACTTCGCTGAATTCAACGACGTTGATTCTTCCAAAATTCAGACCGAAGTATTCCGCCTGCCTTCCACCTGCTTTGCGGAGGAAGACGGCTCGCTGGTCAGTTCCAGCCGCGTATTGCAATGGCATTACAAGGGCGCGGACGCACCGGGTGAAGCCAGGGGCGATGCTGAAATCATCGCCGGCTTGTTCCTCAAACTGCGCGAAATGTACAAGCAGGAGGGCGGCGCGTTCCCCGATGCGATCCTTAACACGACCTGGCCCTACAAGATTCCCGACAGTCCTTCCTCCGAAGAGCTTGCGAAGGAATTTAACGGCAAGGCGCTGGCAGATGTCACAGATCCCAAGGATGCAACCAAGGTGCTGGCCAAAGCCGGCGAACAACTGGCCAGTTTCGCCCATCTGCGGGATGACGGTTCCACTTCTGCCGGTTGCTGGATTTTCACCGGCTCCTGGTCTCAGGCGGGCAATCTGATGGAGCGGCGGGATAATTCCGATCCGAGCGGCCTGGGTAATACGCTGAACTGGGCTTATGCCTGGCCGGCAAACCGGCGCATTCTTTATAACCGCGCCTCGTGCGACGCGTCCGGCAAGCCATGGGATGCCAAACGGAAGGTGATTTCCTGGAATGCCAAGGAGAGCAAATGGACGGGCATGGATGTGCCTGACATGAGGCCTGATGCGGCTCCGGAGGAAAATGTCGGCCCGTTCATCATGAATCCGGAAGGCGTGGCCCGCCTGTTCGCCGTCGACAAGATGGCGGAAGGCCCATTCCCCGAACATTATGAGCCGTTCGAAACGCCGATAGGCACCAATCCGCTGCACCCCAATGTGATCAGCAATCCGGCTGCGCGGGTGTTCAAAGATGATCTGGAAGCTTTCGGCAAAGCGCGTGATTTCCCGTATGTCGGCACGACTTATCGATTGACGGAGCACTTCCACTACTGGACCAAGCACGTCAGACTCAACGCGATTCTTCAGCCGGAGCAATTCGTCGAGATTGGCGAGGAGCTCGCCAAGTCAAAGGGCATCAAAGCGGGCGACAAGGTTAAGGTGTCGTCCAACCGGGGGCATATCAAGGCGGTGGCAGTCGTGACCAAACGCCTCAAAATGCTCAGCGTCAACGGCCAGCCGGTGCACACCGTGGGTATTCCGATACACTGGGGATTCAAGGGCCTGGCTAAAAATGGCTACCTTGCCAACACCCTGACTCCCTTTGTGGGCGATGCGAATACCCAGACACCGGAATTCAAGTCATTCCTCGTCAACATCGAGAAAGCATAAGGGAGGCGGATCATGGCATTACAATCATTAGATATCCAGCGTGTCTCCGCGACAACAACCCCGCCGCCCGGCGTGCGTCAGACCATCGAGGTCGCCAAGCTGATCGATGTATCCAAGTGCATAGGCTGCAAGGCGTGTCAGGCCGCCTGCATGGAGTGGAACGATATTCGCGATGAAATCGGCAGCAATGCCGGCATCTACGATAATCCGCGCGACTTGACGGCTGATTCCTGGACCGTCATGCGCTTCTCCGAAGTCGAACTGGAAAAAGACAAGCTGGAGTGGCTGATCCGCAAGGATGGTTGCATGCATTGCGCCGATCCGGGCTGTCTCAAGGCATGCCCTGCACCCGGTGCGATTGTTCAATACAGCAACGGCATAGTCGATTTTCACGAAGAAGCCTGCATCGGCTGCGGTTATTGCATTGCCGGCTGCCCGTTCAATGTTCCGCGCATTTCCAAGAAGGACAACAAGGCTTACAAATGTACGCTCTGTTCCGACCGGGTGGGCGTTGGCATGGAGCCGGCCTGTGTAAAAAGCTGCCCGACCGGAGCGCTGGTGTTCGGCAGTAAAGCAGACATGATCGAGCATGCTGCGGAACGTGTTGTCGATCTCAAGGAACGCGGTTACAGCAACGCCGGGCTTTACGATCCCAAAGGCGTGGGCGGTACGCATGTGATGTACGTGTTGCAACATGCGGATCAGCCTGAGCTGTATCATGGTTTGCCTAAAGACCCTTCGATCAGTCCGATGGTCGCACTCTGGAAAGGCGTCACAAAACCGCTGATGAGCCTGGGGATCGGTTTGGTCGCGCTGGCCGGATTTTTCCACTTCATCAAGGTAGGTCCAAATGAAGTTGAAGAAGAATCCGAATCCGAACTGCATTGATTGCGGTGGGGTAACTAAAAATTGAGGAGCAGCAAATGTCGATCAAGACTAATCTGGTAGTTCGTTACTCCGCCAATGAACGGATGAATCATTGGCTCGTTGCGATTACTTTTATCATGCTGGCGTTGAGTGGTCTTGCGCTATTCCACCCCGCTTTTTACTTTCTAAGCAATTTATTCGGCGGAGGCCCCTGGAGCAGAATTTTGCATCCCTTTATCGGCGTTGTCATGTTTGTGTCTTTTCTGGGCCTGATTGTCAAATTCTGGGGGCATAATTACATCACCAATGCCGACCGGGAATGGCAAAAGCACCTGGGTGAAATTATGGCCAACAAAGCCCGCAATTTGCCTGAAGTCGGAAAGTACAATATCGGCCAGAAGTATTTGTTCTGGTCGCTGGTTGTCGTCGTCCCCATGCTGATGCTGTCCGGTTTCATCGTCTGGCGTCCTTATTTTGCCCCCTTCTTTTCAATCAGCATCATACGGCTGGCTGTCTTGATCCATGCTTTGGCGGCTTTCATCGCCATCGTGGCCATCATTGTGCATGTCTATGCGGCCATCTGGACCAAAGGTTCCATTCGCGCCATGACGCGCGGCACGGTAACGACAGCCTGGGCTAAACATCATCATCCTGCCTGGTATAAAGAAATTTCAAAGGATGCCAAGCTTTGACTACCGTCATCCAGCCCGGACAAATAGAGCCGCCGGCAGGTGAAATCCCTTTCATCCACCAGCCGGACAGTGCCTTTCGCGACAAGACCGTACGTCTGCGTCAACTGGCTGAAGGTCATGTCATGAAGGGTTTTTTGCTGTTCATGGCGGATTTGACCGACGCCCAGCATGCCGCGCTGACAGTCTTTCCCGAGGCAGCGTTACCGACCGAAGCCGAGCTCATGCTGTGCCGGGAACATGGCATGCCGCCGCTCTCGGTGCAGAGCTGGCCGCGTGATCCCGTATGGCAGGAAGCGCTCAGGCAAATCATTGCACAGGTCATATGCACAGCTACGCCAGAGACAAAGATAATTCTCATGCGTTTGCAACAGATGGATAGCGCAGCGCTGGAAGCATTTGCAACGGATATTCTCTCCGGTCAATTCGATGGTATGGAGCTTGGTGCAGCACCTTTTGTCGCTGCGGCACTCCAGGTTTACTGGACGCATATGGCAAGCACGCTGGGTACACAGGCTTTTGCCCCCAGCGACATCAGCAATCTGTGTCCGGTGTGCGCCTCTCCTCCCGCGGCCAGTATCGTCCGCATCGGCGGCAGCGAGAATGGGCTGCGTTATCTGTGTTGTTCGGTGTGCAATACGCAATGGCATATGGTTCGCGTCAAGTGCACGAATTGCGAGTCCACCAAGGGCATTTCATATTTTATGATTGAGGGTGCATCCGGTGCAGTTAAGGCTGAAGCTTGTGAAGAATGCGGCACTTATCTGAAAATCATGCATATGGACAAAGATCCGCAGGTCGATCCGGTTGCCGACGATCTCGCTACGCTCGTCCTGGATCTGATGATGGATGAAAACGGCAGGAGCAGAAGTGGCCCCAACCTGTTTCTCATATCCCCTTCGGCTATAGCCGCGTAACCACCCTGACCGTTCATGCCGAACACTCAGTCGAATACAGTATCCAAAACGCCAGCCAGCGTCCTGTTGGCCGCGATCCCGTCGGTGGATCGCGTGCTGAATATGGCTGCTACTCAAGATTTGATTGTCGAATATGGTCGCATGCCGGTATTAACGGCAATCCGCGCCATGCTCACTGAACTGCGCGACCAGGTAACCCGGCTCGATATCGCGCCCCCGGATATATTGACAGAGCCTGCAATCAACTCATACCTGCAATCGAGACTACAGCGAGCCTCCCGCCCAACGCTGCGGCCGGTATATAACCTGACCGGCACCGTGCTGCACACCAATCTCGGACGCGCCCAGCTGCCGGATGTGGCGATCCAGGCGGTAATCGATGCCATGACCCGACCATGCAATCTGGAATATGACCTCGATGGCGGGTCTCGCGGCGATCGCGACAGCCTGATCGAGCCCTTGCTGCTGGAATTGACCGGGGCCGAAGCCGCAACGGTCGTCAACAACAATGCGGCAGCGGTTTTTCTCGCACTCAATACACTGGGTTTGCGCAGGGAAGTCATCGTATCGCGCGGCGAACTGGTGGAAATCGGCGGTTCGTTTCGAGTACCCGACATCATGTCGCGGGCCGGCTGCAAACTCAAGGAAGTGGGCGCCACCAACCGCACGCATTTGAAGGATTATGCGGAATCAGTTTCAAGTAAAACGGCGCTGCTGCTCAAGGTGCATACCAGCAATTATGCGATACAGGGATTTACCGCGACCGTTGCGGAAAAGGATCTGGCCGATCTGGCCCATGAGCATGGCTTGCCGTTCATGGTCGATCTTGGCAGCGGCACATTAGCTGATCTCAAAAAACTGGGTTTGCCCAGTGAGCCGTCGCCGCAGGAATCGCTTGCAAGCGGGGCCGATCTGGTGACGTTCAGCGGCGACAAATTGCTGGGTGGCCCGCAGGCCGGCATTATTATCGGGCGCCGAGACTTTATCGCCAGAATCAAAAAAAATCCGCTCAAAAGAGCGCTGCGGGTAGACAAGATGACTTATGCCGCACTGGATGCAGTTCTGCGGCTTTATCGCGATCCGGAGCGCCTCACACAGAATCTGCCTACCTTGCGCCTGCTGACGCGCTCTGTGATGGAAATCGACAGCATGGCAAAAATCCTGCTGCCTGTTATGGAACAGGCGCTGGCCGGCCACGCGAAGGTGGCGATCAAGCCCTGTCACAGCCAGATCGGCAGCGGTTCGCTTCCCATTGATCTCTTGCCCAGCATGTGTTTATCCATTACGCCACACGTCCGGGGCAGAGGCGAGGGCAGCGCGTTGAAGAAAATTGAGCAGGCATTTCGCAGTCTTCCGGTGCCGGTGCTGGGCAGAATTACAGACGGCGCCTTTTGTCTGGATCTGCGCTGTCTGGAAGAGAAGTATGTCAATGAATTTATTGTTCAACTCGGGCAGTTAAGCATAATCGCTTAATCACGGTAATTTCCAACAGATGATCATCGGTACCGCAGGCCATATCGATCACGGCAAAACTTCACTTGTTAAAGCCCTCACCGGCGTGGATGCAGACCGCCTGAAGGAAGAAAAGGCGCGCGGCATTACCATCGATCTGGGTTATGCCTATACCCCTCTGCCCGGCGGCGATGTGTTGGGTTTTGTAGATGTGCCGGGGCATGAAAAACTCATACACAACATGCTGGCCGGTGCGACGGGAATAGATTACGTGTTGCTGGTCATCGCCGCAGACGATGGGCCCATGCCGCAAACGCGCGAGCATTTGTCCATCCTGAATCTGCTGGGACTCCATTGCGGCGCAGTCGCGCTCACCAAGATCGACCGGGTTGCACCGGAACGCAGCGCGGCTGTCATGGATGAAATCCAAAGTCTGTTATCAGGCACCGGCCTGGGGAATAGTCCGATATTTCCGCTTTCCTCCATTACAGGTCAGGGCGTAGCCGAATTACGTGCTCATCTGGATAAAACCGCACTCGAACAGCCTGTAAAACCCAACACCGGTTATTTCAGGCTGGCAGTTGACCGCTCATTTACGATTGCAGGTTCCGGGACGGTCGTCACCGGTACGGTGTTCTCGGGTGAAGTTCGCGTAGGGGATAAATTAATCGTTTCACCGCCGGGCATCGAGGTGCGCGTGCGCGGTATTCATGCACAGAACCGGGCGGCCGAATCCGGTCATGCCGGACAACGCTGCGCGCTTAATCTCGCCGGCATTCATTTTGAAAAGGGGGACGTGCAACGCGGTGACTGGGTTCTGGCGGCGCCGGTTCATGCACCCACTCAACGCTTCGATGCGCATTTTCAGTTGCTCAGCGAAGAGAAAAAGGCGCTTAAACACTGGACACCGGTGCATTTGCATATCGGCACGTCCGATGTGATGGCGCGTGTATCCCTGCTGGAAGGCGATGCAATCGAACCCGCCGGTATGGCGCTGGTTCAGCTGGTTACCGACAAGCCGGTCTGCGCGCTCAATGGCGACCGTTTTATTCTGCGCGATCAGTCGGCAAGCCGCACGCTGGGCGGCGGCATGGTGCTGGATGCGTTCCCGCCTGCCAAGAACCGGCGTATTCCGGCGCGTATCGCCGCGCTGCAAGCCATGCAGATACGAGATCATGACCAGGCGCTGACGCTTGCCATCACGGGTGCTGCGAGCGGAATGGATCTGACGCGATTTGCGCAAAACAGAAACATCCGCCGGGAAGAAGCGCTGTGGCGCAGTACGCCCATGCATATTGTGACTACGCCATCCGCTGATTTCGCTTTTACGCCTGCGTGCTGGTCACAATTAAAGCTGCGCGTATTAACCCGCTTAAGCCTGGAACACGAAGAGAATGCAGACTTCATGGGACCCGACCGGACACGATTGCATCGTATGGCATTGCCCGAACTGGCGCGTCCGGTTTTTACTGTTTTACTGGATGAGTTACTGCTCGCCGGACGAGTATCCCAAAGCGGCTCATGGATACATCTGCCTGATCATAGGGTGACGCTCACGACTGCCGAAGAAAAACAATGGCAAATGATTTTGCCGTTATTGCAAGCGGATCCATTTCAGCCGCCTCGCGTCAGGGATATAGCCCGCGCATTATCGATGGATGAGAGCAAAGTCCGCATTTTATTGCGACGCGTGGCAAGAATTGGCGAGGTGTATCTGGTCGCGCACGATCATTACTTCACCAAGCAGGCAATACAGCAATTATCATTTATCATCAAGGAAATGTCGGAAATACACGACGGCGTCAGCGCCTCAGAATTTCGCGATCAGGTTAACACCGGCCGTAAACTGGCTATCCAGATTCTGGAGTTTTTTAACCGTATCGCTTATACCCGCCGCACCGGCGACAAACATCGCCTGCGTCAGGAAGTCACGACCATCGATACGATGTTTTAAAGCTGGATTTCCGGCAAGATGTAAGCCTTGTGGCGGAAGAGAGTGGGAGTCGAACCCACCCAAGCACGCTGGCGTGCTCAACCGGATTTGAAGTCCGGCCGCCCCACCGGGGAGCGAATCTCTTCCATTTGTAAAGTATGCATTCTACCTGAATGTAAGCCGGCAGGCCGCTGGACAAATCTGAATAACCGCACTTGGCCAGCTGTTCCGGCACAGCATGTATTAATCCCGGCAGGCTCTTAATAGAGCAGATAGCCTTTTCGCAGCGCAGTGAACGCCTGAGTTGCGTCCTGCCATTGCGACGAGATGATCTTCGGATCCTGCCCCTCTGCAATGGCTTGCAGCACTGTGCGTGAGCCCACCATGCCCAGGATTTCCTGGAGGTGAAATTCCGCCGGATATAGCCGATAAAGCGCACTGGCTATTTCCAGGCCCAGCAACGGTGAATCCAGCGTATGGCGATCGATCAACAGGATGCGCACGCCATGGCACGGTTGATTTTTGTTGTGGTTGGCATCGGGCGTGAAATCGACGGGTATGAAAAATACGCCGGTTATCTTGCGCCGGTTCAGGTACTCGGCAAGTGCTTTGCCATCGATCCACGGCGCGCCAAGCAGTTCGAAAGGGGTGTCGGTGCCGCGTCCAACGCTTAAATTTGCGCCTTCCAGCAGGCCTGTGCCGGGATAAAGGGTAGTTTCGGTGAGTGTGCGCAGATTGGGGGAGGGAGCGATCCATTTCAGACCGGTATCGTCGTACCAGTCTTGCCGCTGGTAGCCGCGCATTTTGATGACATGGAGCTTTGCACCGATGCCGGCATTGAACAGCCCGGCCAGTTCGCCTATGGTCATGCCATGCCTCACGGGGAGAGGGAAATAGGCGGTGAAAGATGTCATGTCCGCGTCCAGCATCGGGCCTTGCACCGTATCCGCTCCGATCGGATCGGGGCGATCGAGAACATAAAAATCGATATTGTGGTGAGCGGCAGCTTCCATGGCATAGGCCATGGTTGTGGCATAAGTGTAGAAGCGCACGCCGGCATCCTGTATATCGAACACCAGGGCGTCGAGTCCCTTGAGCATTTCGTCTGTCGGTCGTCTGACGTCCCCGTACAGGCTGTACACCGGCAGCCCTGTCAGCGCCTCCGTGTTTGATGCGAATTTTTCGTCCAGATTGCCGCTGATCCCGTGTTCCGGGCTGAAGATGGCAGTGAGTTTTACGTCAGGCGCCCTGTATAGCAGATCTGCGATGTGACGCCCCTTGGCGTCGACGCCGGTCTGGTTGGTGATGACCCCGACGCGCAGGTTTTTCAAGGGCGCAAACCCTTCAGCTTCCAGAACATCCAGGCCCGTCGAAACTTTTGCGACAGGATGGATTTCAGGATGCGCAGTTGCAAGTTTGAAGTAAGGGGACAGTGCGGGGCGGGCGGCGAGTACCCGGTCGGTCGATTCAGGCGCCATCGCATCGGATACGATCATCAATACACCTCTGCGCAAGGGATTGGCGTCCCCTTTGCCATAAGGATGCACCCGGTTGCTCAGCACGATGAGGAAAGTTTTGCTGACAGGATCGATCCACAGCAGCGTACCGGTGTATCCGTAGTGCCCGAAAGAGCCTACAGCAGGCAGCTGTTCGCGGTTGGGCGCGAAGGGTGCGCCGAGTTCCCAGCCTAATCCACGCAATTTTGCATTGCTTGGCGGTGACTGAGGGATAGTCATTTCTTCCACTGAGCGGCGGCTTAAAATTCGAGTGCCATGCCAGCGTCCGCCGCCCAGCATCATCCTGGCAAAGATGGCGAGATCGTCCGCTGTTGAAAACAGCCCGGCGTGACCGGCAACGCCGCCCATGCGATAGGCCGTCGGGTCGTGCACCTCGCCCCAGCGCAGCCTGCCGTCCATATACTCGGTGGGTGCGATAGTGTGTTGCTGCCCGGACGAGGGTTTGAAGCCGGTGTTTTTCATCCCTAACGGGCGGAAGATGTGTCTGGCGCAATATATATCCAGCGGCGTGCCGGAAACCCGTTTGACCAGCATTCCCAGTATCTCGAAATTGATGTCGCTGTAGAGGTAATCACGGCCCGGGGGCGAGACGGGTTTTTCCGCAACGATATTCCCGGTTGCGGCACGGTAACCCGACCAGTTCGAGTCCAGATCGGCGCGCAGGCCGGAATAATGTGTCAGCAACTGCCGGATGGTGATGCCGGCCTTGCCATTTTCGGCAAACTGCGGCCAGTATCTGGCTACAGGATCGTCAAGGCGGAGTTTTCGACGCTCGACCAGTTGCATGATGGCGGTGCTTGTCGCAACCACCTTGGTCAATGATGCCAGGTCGAAGCGGGTGTTAATCGTCATGGGCAGCGGATCGGGTTGCAGCGCCCGCCGACCATAAGCTTCCCGGTAAAGTATTTTTGTCCGGTTGCCGACCAGCACGACAGCGCCGGGGAGGTGTCCCGCCTGAATTTCCATATTGGTGAGCTCGGCGATCGGTGCCAGATTCGACAGGCTCGGCTGGTCCTCCGCAACCGCGCCCAAGGTGGTGAAAAGCAACAGTATTGTGATAACGCGCTTCACTTGGTCTGCAAAACAGCGGGGGATTTGGGTAGCAGGCCTTCTCGTGTGTAAATATTGTGCGGATTCCACAACATCCATCCGTCGCTGCCGACGCTGTCGGCTGCATCAATCTGTGCCCGGATTTGTTCTCCTTTGAACGGCGTCCTGTCAAAAGCGTAGTCGCGGAATGCCTGTAGCCATGGCCTGAAGCGTATTCCCGGCAACTTGGTGCGCTGTATCGCCTTTTCAAGGGAAAAATAGACGATTTCGCGCGGATGATGTACCGGATCAGGATAGCCCGGAATGCCGAACTGAAATCCGGAGGGATAGAGCATGGGGGAAATATAATCCAAAATTGAAGGTAAGCTCTCCAGTTTCTGGCCTATGTAAGTATCGTTGGTATTCCAGGCAGCATATCCGAAGATGTCCGCTGCGAGAAAAACGTTATAGGGGGTCAGCCTTTTCCTCGCCTCATTAAGAAATTCTGAAATGGCAGCGACCCGGTTTTCTTCGGTGTTCGGCGTTGAGTAGGCGAGCCCGGGCGCATCGGGGAATCTGACGTAGTCAAACTGGATTTCATCAAAACCGGCGCGCGCCGCCTCAACCGCCAGATCGATGTTGTAGTCCCGGGCAGTCTTGCTGTAAGGATTGCTCCATGCCAGCCCCTCTCTGTCCCTCCAGATTTCCCCGCCCGCAGTTCTGATGGCAAGTTCGGGTTTTGCCATGACAAGCGGATCATCTTTAAAAACGACGATTCTGGCGATGAGATAGATCCCTTTTTCATGCAGATTGCCCACCAGCGCACTCATATTCTTGATGGTAAGCGTTTTTTGTGCGCCGATTTCCGTTGCAAGAGGCGTCTCGCTCCTGAAGGCGACTCGGCCCATGTCATCCTTCAGATCGATTACCAGAGAGTTGAGCTCGGTGTCCGCAATGAGACTCAGCGCCGATTCACGCAATTGTTTATTGCCAATGCCAAGCAGCGAAAGATAGAGTGCCTTGGGTGTAAAAGGGTTCAGCGCAACGGGGGCGCCATCGCTCAGGGCGCTTGTTTTTGCAGTCCGCCGCATGTGCCCGTAAGCCCTGATGCCGAGCGCATCGTCACTGCCTTCCATTTGAAATTTTCCGCTCCGGTCGGTGCGTACAACGCTGTTGCCGAGTGTGACAAAAGCGCCTTCGATCGGCTTATTGGTGGCGGCATCGATGACGCTGCCGCTATAGTTCGCAGCACCCGCAGGACTCAGCGCGGCCAAAAACAAAACGAGAAAAAGGCATTTGAGATTTTTCACGGTGTCCTGTTGGAAGGTTGTGGTGAAGAGAGCAGCTTTTCAAGCTGTACCCGATCAGTCATCAGATAACGAGGCAAAGCCATCAGGTTGTCCGAACGGTCAGCCGTGCGCCTTTCCAGCGTGAAACCGGCGAGATAGCCGGTCTGTCTGGCAGCACTCATCAGATCGTCGTCATAAATGCCAAATGGCCAGGCAAGCATGTCGACATGGATTTTCAGCCGTTGTTCCAGAACCTCTTTTGACTTGCTCATCTGCATTTGGACAAATTTTTCATAGTCATTCGCTTCAAGGCGAATTTTTTCCTTTTTGAAGTTGGGATGCCAATACGTGTGCGATTGGATGTCGACGAGGCCGCTGTTTTGCATCTCGCGCAACTGCTGCCACGTCATCGCATAGTGTGCGTTGGAAATGGCCGAGGGGTAGATAAACAAAGTGACCGGGACATGGTAACGACTGATGAGCGGAAACATATCGGTAAAAACCGATTTATGCCCGTCATCAGCGGTAATCACGACAGAGCGGGCGGGTGGAGGAGGCGCATCGCCAGTCAGATAGGCTGTCAGGCGCCGCAAAGGAATCACGGTGTAACCATTTGTCCTGAGGTATTCAAGGTGGGATGCAAAAACCGACGTTCTGACGGTCATTGCGTCTGCCACCACCGGCCCGAAGCGATGGTAGACCAGAATGGGCACGGCAATATCGTTTCCAGCAGGTTCTGCGCTGCATGCAAATCCAACCGGCTGAGCGAGCAGAAAAGCAAGCAGCCAGCCATGCCATATTTTTTTCATCTCAGCCCGGTTTCTATATTCTGAATCGTCGTTTTGCCCTGTCCGGCCAGAACCGGCAGTGAGCTGCAATTATACCCAGGCGAGAATCAATGGTTCCTTTCTTGAAGTGGCTGGTGTTACGCCGGCGGGCACTCCCACGATGATCGGTGCCACTGCATTAAATTCAGCCGGAATGCCGAGTTTTGTTTTTACTTCCGGCGTGTTCAGCGCAGCAACGGAAGAACCGATGACGCAACTGCCCAGCCCGATGGCACAGGCTGCGAGCATCAGATTTTCGGCAGCCAGAAAACAGATGGCGCACAATAGCAGCAAATTATCACAGTGTTAAGACGGTAAATTCTGATTTTAACTGGGCGTTTTCCCTATAGAAAAATCAGCATCCGCCTATGGCGTTTTCTGAGTTAATCAGCGCATAATTTTCGCATCGTTGTTTGGAGTTTTAATCTTACAAGGAAACAGTCATGAAAATGGAAGTGATACGCGGCATTGCCAAATCGCACGATATTTATCCTGGCAAGCTCTCAAAACTCGAACTGATTAAATCAATTCAACTGGAGGAAGGCAACTTTGATTGTTATGGTACAGCCACCAGCGGAGAGTGCGATCAATCGGATTGTAGCTGGCGTGAAGATTGTTTTGCTGCCGCCGGTGCGGGAGTGCCATCATGAATCTGGCTAAATGGAATCCAATCAAAGAACTCGAAGAAGTGTCGAAACGTCTGAATCGTTTTAATGAATTTACAAAAGGCGCTTGCCGCCAGTCGGGATCATGCAGGAAATAGTTGTGTGCATCAGTTTATTTATGTGTAATACAACGTTTGCCGCCTAATTTTACTGGAGGAAAAACATCATGAAAACTCATTCAATTCTATTTGCCGCACTGATAGGCGCAACCCTTGCAGCATCTGTTCCGGTGGCGGCAAATGAGCAGGCTGGCGAGCCGGTTGTCGCGCAGACCTTTATGGGAAAGACTTACCTCAACGGAGGTATCGGCAAAGACGAAGTGGACTTTATGCACCGTACCGCACATGAGTTTCCGCTGCGCCTGATTTTTTCCGAACGCAAGGATGGAGAGTTTACCGCCGATGTTTCGGTCGTTATTTCCGACGCCAGGGGTAATTCTGTTTTTGAGCTATCCAACGCGGGACCGATGCTCTACGTGATGCTGCCTAACGGCAAGTACAAGATTAGCGCGCGCTTCAAGGGGATGACCGAGTCACAGGAGGTTACGTTGAGTGGCAAGGAAGGCAAAGACCTGTATTTTCACTGGAAGGGCACGCCGAAGCAGTGACGTGTTGCCTCAAACGATGATCGTTGACAATATGCAAATGCTGGCCGCAGCTTCGTCAGTATCAGAACAATGAACCAAGGTGGGCTACACCAAACTCTTGACACGGGAGAGCCAGGACATGAAAAATTTAATGACAGTTATCGCGGCTTGCCTGGTGCTTGCCGCATGCGCCTCCACCCCCAAGACGAGCCCGCCTCAGGCCGCACAGCCTGAAACAAAGCCTGCGGTACAGCCGCCTGCAGCAGTTCAAACCGCAATTCCGTCACAAGCAGAGATCAGCGCCAGGAAGTTGGCTGAACAACTGCAAGACCTTAAAAATAAGAGCGTCTATTTTGACTTTGATAAATCGATCGTTAAGCCGGAATATCGGGATACCGTACAACAGCAGGCTGATTTCATCAAGTCTCACGGCAATGATACCGTGACATTGGAAGGCAATTGCGATGAACGCGGTAGTAGCGAATACAACCTCGCATTAGGCGACAGGCGTGCCACAGCTGTTCGTAAGACGCTGGAAATATTGGGTGTTTATGCGATCCAGATGAAGACGGTGAGCTTTGGAGAAGAAAAGCCGCGCCTTACTTGCCATGCAGAAGAATGCTGGAAAGAGAATCGACGGGTTGATTTTGATCACAATCTGAATCCATAAACTGAACCCGGCTGTTCAACTCATGATGTCACGCAAGGCAAAAAGAACTGATTCTCAGATGCAAGGCACGAACTGTTATGCGAGGTAAGTCCGTACCGATCTGATTTACTAAAGGACATCCATGAACATCTCCAAGGCATCGCGTGCAATCGGCATCACTGCCGGAATTGCAATATTCGTTGCAGCCGTCCTGCTCTCGACCATGGGATCCACCCAGTCGCCCGTTGCAAAGTACACCGCTCCCGGTTCCATCAGCGTATCCGTAATCGCTCCGGCAGAGCAACTCGGGATGGCGTTCGCTGCAGTGGCCAGGCACATTAAACCGGCGGTCGTCAGCGTATATTCGGAAAAAACAGTGACAATCCAATCCCAGGGATTTCCGTTTGCCTTCCCATTTGGCGATGATTTTTTCAATCAGTTTTTTGGGCAGCAGCCGAAGCTCCATAGCCAACCCAAAGAGTTCAGAGTTCCACAGAGCGGCATGGGGTCGGGGATGATTCTTGACAAGCAGGGCTATATCCTGACCAACTACCACGTTATAAGCAATGTGGACAAGATTAAGGTGCAACTCGCTGACAAGCGCAGCTTCGATGCCAAAATTATAGGGGTTGATCCGAAGACGGATGTTGCGATCATAAAAATAACGGGCGATGTCCCAAACGATTTGCAAATCGTAGAGTTGGGCAATTCAGATGCCCTGGAAGTCGGCCATCTTGTGATGGCGGTAGGCGCACCATTTGGGCTTGTGCAGACCGTCACCAGCGGTATTATCAGCGCAAAAGGACGCTCGGATGTGGGTATCGCAGCTTATGAGGATTTTCTTCAGACCGACGCGCCGATCAACCCCGGCAACTCTGGAGGACCGCTCGTCAACATGCGGGGTGAAGTTGTCGGCATGAATAGCGCCATCGCCACCGGCGGCGCGAGTTTCGGCGGCGAGGGTCAATCTGCTGGCGTGGGCTTCGCCATTCCTTCAAACATGATCAAGGCCATGTTGCCTACCCTGATCAAGGGCGAAGAAATTACTCGCGGCATGCTGGGGATTGTTATTCAAGACCTCAACAAGGAACTGGCCGATCAGTTTCATTTGCCAGACACAAAGGGTGCGCTTGTGTCGCAGGTCAACAAGGATTCCCCGGCGGAAAAAGCCGGGCTAAAGGCTGGCGATGTCATTGTGCGCCTGGATGGCAAGGAGGTGCGAGATACGCGGCAACTGCGCAATCTCGTTGCGGCGACTGCGCCTGGCAGCGGCGTCAAGATCGATGTGATCCGGGACGGCAAGGAGCGAACATTCAGCGCGACAATCGGCAAGTTGACCGCCGAAACGACTACGACGTCCAAGCCGTTCGGCAAGGCGGCAGATCAATTGGCCAAGCTTGGCCTGAGCGTGCAGACGCTGACGCCGGAACTGGCCATGCAATTCGACCTGCAAGGTGAGAAGGGGGTGCTCATCTCAGGCGTTGACCTGGAAAGTCCCGCATCAATGGCAAACCTACAGGTCGGCGATCTCATAGTAGAAGCCAATCGCGAGCCGATTATTAACGTCAGCGACCTTCAGAATGCGCTTGGCAAGTCACCGAATCGCACACTGCTCCTCGTTAAACGCAACGGTGCAAGCCTGTTTGTTGTGATTCAATTGAAATGAGAGGGCGAGATGAGGTGAAGCTGAATGTGAAAGTATTTTCACTCAGCCGGTGCCGGTAATGACGTTAAGAAGTAAGTCGTCGATCTGGCTCTTACGAGGACACCAGGGCGACTATCGATCGTTAAACCGGAATATCGGGATACCGTCATGAATGTATGGGAAAGGCGATGGGCCCATGAAGTCGCAGTGGGTGACTCCTGTGCCTGACCTGACTGCGCCTGGCAGAAATAATAACGGCTTTGCCCTGGCACGTCAGGGCGTCCGCATCGCAGGTTAAGGATCGCAATGTTTATTGAATACCGCCTTGAAAAATTGTTCAAACGCATCCCTGCCAACTTTATCATTCCGTTGCGGGTCGTGTTATGGAACGGGCGCGAGTTTAATCTTTCCGCTGAACCCACCGTTACGGTCTATATCCCAAAGCTGTCGGCGCTCCGGTATTTTACGCCGCCCGACCTTAATAAGCTGGGCGAGGCATTTGTGGATGGACACATACGCGTCGAGGGATCGATTCACGAGATATTCAGAATCGCAGAAAGTCTGGTTAGCAGCGTCGCTGCCAGCCAACGTGCAAGATTTCATTTCTTCAGGCACCACAGCCACAGACGAGACCGCGAGGCTATCGAATATCATTACGATGTCTCGAACGATTTCTATGCCATGTTCCTTGACCGAAACATGGTTTATTCATGCGCTTATTACCGGCACGAGGATGACTCTCTGGAAACGGCACAGGAACAGAAGCTGGATCATATTCTGAACAAGCTGATGATTAAACCGGGCGAACGTTTTCTCGATATAGGCTGCGGCTGGGGGGCGTTGATTCTGCGAGCGGCAAAGAAGTATGGCGCAGTTGCCACTGGGATCACCCTATCGAAAAACCAATTCGAGTATGTCCAAAGCCGTATTCTGGCGGAAGGTTTGCAGGAGCGCTGCACGGTTGAGTTGCGCGATTACCGCGACTTGCCTGACGACGGTGTGTTTGACAAAATTGCGAGTATCGGCATGTTCGAGCACGTGGGATTGAAGAATCTTCCCATGTATTTTGGCAAGATATGCAAGCTTCTGACGGACGACGGCCTGGTGTTGAACCATGGCATCACCACAAGCGATGTGGAAAGTCGGGAGCTCGTCTCCGGTGCTGGAGAATTTATCGACCAATACGTTTTCCCTGACGGAGAGTTGCCGCACCTTAGTCTGGCGTTGAAAGAAATGGCGGCGGCCGGACTGGAGGTGGCCGATGTAGAGTCGCTGCGGCGTCATTATGCGCGCACCTGTCACGAATGGGCCAGTCGCCTCGAATCGAACCGCGACCAGGCGGTCGCCGTCGCTGGAGAACGGCGGTTTCGTATCTGGGAAATCTATCTGGCAGGTTGCGCCCATGCTTTTTCCCATGGCTGGATAAATGTCTATCAGGTTCTCGCGTGCAAGCTTACAAATACAGCGGCCATTCAATTGCCACTCACGCGGGAATACATGTACAGCAGTTAGCCGCAAGGTGGCTACCCGCTGCTCACTCATGCTGTAATTGATTCAACTGATTTTCCGGGCGCAGGCCGGAATTCAGGAAGCCCGTTGCAAATGCCAAAGATGGGCAATCGCCTGTAAAATGCCGGGATGGATACCATTAAAAATTCAGTTCCCCGTTCCCCGCCCGAAGGCGTTACTTTGGAGGCCATCGTCACGCAGTTGTCCGAGAACATCGGTTGGGAAGCCATGGCTGCCGCCGTACCGGTGCGCTGCTTCAGCCATGATCCCAGTATCAAATCCAGCTTGAAATTTTTGCGAAGGACGCCGTGGGCTCGCGTCAAAGTTGAGCAACTGTATATGCAACAAGTCCGGTTTTAGATTCAGTTTTCGGCTTCGATTACCGGGATTGCTTCCGCAAGAAGTTTCTTTATGTCGTCTTCGGCGAGCCTGAGCAGATGCAGGCAGGCGGATCCCAGCTTGACCCATTCCTGAGTGATGCTGAGGCCTGAGTGCTGCTGCAACAGGTGTTCGGCCAGTTGTGCGATGGCGATCATCTGTCGGCTGTTCATCGAGGGCGGGATGGCAGGGGTGCTCAGGATGTCCGCATTGTGATGGTGGCGTATGGACAGGATGGTTTCGTCGGAGAGCCACCAGTTTTGTGCCAGCACATAGCCTACCACGGCATGGTTGGTGGGCAACACAATGTCCTCAATGTCGGTGAAACTGCGGGCGGCGTCGTGGTTGGCCTCTTTCAGTATTCCGGTGTATTCGGGAAAATGGGACAGCAGTATCGGTATGCCGCAATCGCGGAACAGTCCGAAGGTGTAGGCATCGTCGGCGCTCAGTTTGGTGATACGCTGTGCAAGCCAGCCGGAGAGCCGTGCGATGCGGGCCGAGGCATCCCAGAAACGTTCGAGGTGCGGCGACTGGGGGAAAGCGTGTCGCATGGCGATACCGGCAATTGCCTTGCTGGTGATATTAAGGCCCAGTACCATCATGGCCTCCCGGGTCGAATGCACATGGCCGCGCAAACCGAAGTAGGGCGAGTTGGTGATGCTGATCAGGCTCGCCGAGAGGGCGACATCGGCTGAGATGATGTCGGATAGTTGTTTAAAGTCGGGTTCATCCTTCTGCATTTCCGCGTGGATGCGGTCGAGTATGGCAGGGCGCGGCGGGATGCCGATTTTGTACAAAGAGCTTTCCAGTTGCGACTCGACTGTGGAATAGGGGGGTGTCATGTGTTTTTCCTGTTCATAAGCCATGCCAGGAGGCTCTCCTCCGGCATCGGGCGGGCGTGAATATAACCCTGTATGATGTGAACGCCTGCATCCAGCAGGGAATCAACCTGATCCTGGCTTTCAACGCCTTCTGCAACAACCAGCATCCCCAGATCCTCGCCAAGGCGGGCTATTGACCTGACCACGGATAATGCGCGGCGGTCGTGAGGCAGTGCGACGACAAAGGCGCGGTCTATCTTGATCTTGCCCGCGCTGATGTCCTTGAGTGTTGCCAGACACGAATAACCCGTGCCGAAATCGTCTATGGCGATTTTTATGCCGGCATCCAGCGTGGCGCGCAGATTTGTCTGTACCGTGCTGGAATTGTCCATGAACAGCGATTCGGTGAGCTCCAGTTCAATCAGCCCGGGATTGACATCGGCGCAAAGCAGCGCGGCATGGAGTGTCTGCGGAAAGTTTTGCGCGGAAAATTGCGCACGCGAGACGTTGATGGACACCGTTGTATGCTGCCCGCTGGCGGCAAGACGCTTTGCAAAGCGCGCTCCTTCCAGCAGGCTCCATTCTCCCAGACGAATAATCAGCCCTGTTTTTTCGGCGATCGGTATGAATTCGTTTGGTGACAGCGGGTGGCTGGTGCAGCGCATCAGCGCCTCGACAGACGAGATGCGACCTTCATTGTCAACGCAGGGCTGGTAATGCAGGCACAGTCCCCCTTGTCCGATGGCAAGGTGCAGTTGGTTTTCGATTTGCAGTTCGTGATGAGCCAGATGAACGCCCCATCGCCCGGGTATTGCCTCCGGGCTGGAGCTCTCCACGCGTCCTCCCCCCGCGCGCTTGGCCGAGTTCATGGCGCGGTCGGCACGCTCCAGACAGGCGGAGGGCGTCTCGTCTGTTTCCAGTATTGCCACGCCCAGGCTGGCCGAAGGGTGGAGCAGCAGATTATTCAAGGGCAGGGGAGCTTGAATTTCGTTCAGCAAGGTTGACGCGAACTGATGTGCCAGCTCCGAATTGCCGACAGGCGAGAGGCATACGAATTCATCCCCTGCCATGCGGAACCAGAGCGCGTCAGTTCCTGACTTGTTGCGCAGACGGCTGGCGATCTGGAATATCACCACGTCCCCACCCTGATGTCCGAAGGATTCATTGATCTGTTTTATTCGATCCAGCGCAATCCAGACGATGGAGAGCGGGCGTTCAGACGTGGCCCGGGAGGCCAGTTGAGCGACGGCGTCAAAACAGTCGGTACGATTGAGAAAGCCGGTAATGGGATCGTTCAAGGGAGCTTGCAGATTCTGGTTGATAAGAGAGAGCATGCCGGAAGCTTAGTTGCCTAGTCAGGCTGTTGTCAAGTCACGCTCGCCTCGATGAGCTGCACGGGGAATTTATCGCTTGCGTCGGTACTTGAAAAAACGAGGGATCAGCCTCATTTAACCGGCAATCGTTGCGCAAATTTGCGTTAAGCCGCATGTTGGGAGATCACGATGAAACGAATTTTTCTGTTTATTCTGACCAATCTGGCGGTCTTGTTCGTGATCAATATCACCTTGCGCCTGCTGGGTGTCGATCGCATGCTGGAGCAGAGCGCTACGATCAACTTCAACGCGCTGTTGGTGATGTCGCTGGTGATCGGCTTTGCCGGTTCTATCGTTTCCCTGTTTCTCTCCAAATGGTCGGCAAAACGTATGGTGGGCGCACAGATTATCATTGCGCCTGCCGATCCGACCGAACGCTGGCTGATGGAAACCGTACGGCGTCAGGCGCAGTCCGTCGGCATCGGCATGCCGGAAGTGGCGATTTACGATGCCCCGGACGTGAATGCCTTTGCCACCGGCTGGAACAGGAATGAGGCGCTGGTGGCGGTGAGCACCGCGTTGTTGCGGAGTATGAGCCGCGATGAGGCGGAGGCGGTGCTGGCGCACGAAATCAGTCATGTCGCCAACGGCGATATGGTGACGCTGACGCTGATTCAGGGCGTAGTGAACACCTTTGTGGTGTTCTTCTCCAGACTGTTCGGGATTTTTGTCGATTCGTTGCTGCGCAGGGAGGGCGAACAGCGTGGGCCCGGCATCGGCACCTTTATTGCAGAAATTGCAGCGCAACTGGTGCTGGGCGTATTGGCCAGCCTCATCGTGATGTGGTTCTCGCGTCAACGCGAATTTCGCGCCGATGCGGGTGCTGCGCAGCTTGCCGGTCGTGAAAAGATGATCGCAGCGCTGGAACGCCTGAAGATCAATCACGAGCAGGTATCCTTGCCATCCGAGATGGCCGCCTCCGGCATATCCGGCGGTACTGGCATGAGCCGTTTGTTCATGACCCATCCGCCGCTGGATGAGCGCATCGCCGCTCTGCGCGCCGGACGTTAAACAAAACCAATTCGTTGTGTTGCTTAGGGCTCGTTCATGAATAACTTGGACTTATGCTGAGGTCGCTTTGGGATGCAGCTCAAGGCGCGAGCCGTGCGGTTGTGTCATTCACAACAAGCGGCTCGCAACGCCGGGGTGCGCCCAAAGCGACCACAGCCCGGAGGGTTGCCGTGTATTCTGGCGTCTGCGGCGTTGCAAAGCTTGCGAATGGAACAACCATTCGCCACGCTTCGCGCCTTGCATCCATCCCGAATACACGGCAACGTAAGTCCAAGTTATTCATGAACGAGTCCTTACTCCCGGTCGGCGCGGCTGCTTCTCCAGATGGACAGTATCAGCCACAACCCGCCTATTCCGGCGCAGAGGAAGCCGAACAGACTCAGCACAGGCAGGCCAAACAGGCTGGAGACGCCGGATACGGTCGTGACGATGGAGGAACCCACGATGAGGGCGGCGACTACGATGCCGATTACCAGGCGGTTGGCAGCACCGTCGAGCTGATTGCCGACATGCTTTAAATTGGCGACATCGATGTGGATTTCCAGCCGGCCGCGACGCGCTGCGCGCAACAGCCGTGAGAGATCGTGGGGCAGTCCTGCGATCAACGTCAGCGCTTCAGTCACCGCCTGCCCGCCGCGTTTGATGAGCGCGAGTGGCGTGTAACGCGCGCGCAGCAATTGCTCCAGCATCGGCATGGCCTCAGCGGCGATGTCGAAGTCGGGATCAAGTTCGCGTCCCATGCCCTCCAGAGAAATAAAGGCCTTGATCAGCAGAGCCAGATCGGCGGGCAGCATCAAATGATGCTGGCGCAGGATGGCCACCATATCGGAGAGCATGCCGCCCAGACTGAGCTGCTTCAGCGGCAGACCGTGGTATTGGTCAAGGAAGATCTGGATTTCCAGTGTGAGCCCGGCCTCGTCCTGTACCCCGTCGCCGGTCCAGTCGAGCAGCACATCGAGCACCCGTTTTGGTTCATGGCGCACCAGTGCCAGCAGCAGGTGAATTAACTGTTCACGGCGTTCGTCGGTCAGCCGCCCCACCATGCCGAAATCGATGAAGGCGATGCGGTTGCCGGGCAAATAGAACACGTTGCCGGGGTGCGGGTCGGCGTGAAAGAAGCCATCCTCGACGATCATCTTCAGCACCGCGCGAGCGCCCAGCCGGGCGAGTATCCTGCGATCCAGCCCTGCCTCATCCACTGCCTGAAGGTGGCGCCCGGGGATGCCTTCTATGTATTCCTGCACGCATACCCGCTCACCGGTCCACTGCCAGTAGACGCGCGGGATGACAATGAGCGGCGTTTCGGTCGCTGCTTCCGCCGTGCCGGGGTAGTTGGCGAAATTTTGTCTGATATGCTCTGCGTTGCGACATTCGACTGAAAAATCGAGCTCACGTCTGAGCGACAGGGCAAACTGACGCACCACTTCCCTGGGACGAAAGCTGCGCAGCTCCGGACTTTCCGATTCGGCCAGTTCCGACAGGCGCATCAGCCAGCGCAGGTCGGCCTCGATCACCGGACGGATGCCGGGCCGGCGCACCTTGACCACTACTTCGCTGTCGTCCTCCAGGCGGGCGCGGTAAACCTGTGCGATAGAGGCGGCAGCCAGCGGCTCTCTGTTGAAATGCTTGAATATCTCTTCGGGCGCAGCGCCCAGATCCTCGGTGAGCTGCTCACGGATGTCGGCGTAAGGCACCGGTGGTGCGCTGTCTTGCAGTTTGCCGAATTCGGCAATCCATTCGGGTTCGAACAAATCCACCCGGGTAGCAAGCAACTGGCCGAGCTTGACGAAAGTCGGCCCCATCTCTTCGAGCGCCCGTCGCAGCCGTACGGGCGGCGGCAGGTTCGCGTATTCCGAGGTGTGGCGCATGCCGGCGCGATCCAGCGCATGCGTCAGCCCCATCCGGCTTGCGATGTCGCCGAAACCGTAACGGAACAGGATGGCGGCGATATCGTGCAGGCGGGACAAGTCGCGTACTGCCACCAGTGCCTGCAACAGCATCAGTTTTCCTTGCTGTGTGTTTCGGGTTTGACGTGCTCGGCGACACCGGTGAGCACGCCTGCGGTGATCTGACGCAACAGGTCGGAGGTGGCCTGTGCCAGATGCAATCCGGCAACAGCCTGAGTGCGTCCAGCTGCGCCCAACTGGTGTGTGATGACGGCCAGCGTTTCTTTCAGCTGAGCGCCGGCTGCGGAACCCTGGGTACGGCTATGCGCTGCAAGGTCGTGCAGAATATCGCTCGCTGCATCCCTGGCGCTTGATGCGGAAGTTTGCAGGGTTTCCACCAGCAGGGTTTCCAGGCTTTCCAGATCGCCGCGTGCGCGAGCCAGATCTTCGCCGGAAAATTTTTGCGCGCGGCTGCTTGCTTCTTCGATGGCGAGTCTTACGGCAGAAGCTACCTGAGCCAGTGCCATATCGAGACCCGCGACAGCTTGCCCCAGTTGCGTCCGCGCAGTGTGAGTCTGTGCTGCCGACAGGCTCAACTCTTTTTGTACACCCGCACGCGCGCCGCGCAGTACGCTGCTTGCGATTTGCCGCAACGATTCGATGTCCAGCGAACGCGCGCTGATGCGACGCAGGGTCAGCTGTTTGACCAGTTCCTGTACATCGTGACCCTGCTCGATGGCGCTCTTTACGTCGGCTTCCAGTGTGTCGTTTTGCATGATGGTTCTCCTTTGAAAAAGTTACCTATCGAAAAATTCAAGTGCCTCCATCTTACTCCTGCTGCGATGCGTCAAGGCAAAATTCGACCAGCTGTTGCAGTGCCCGCTGCAGCGCTCGGTTGGCGGCCAGCACGCCGCCGTAGGCGTCGTCGCTGTCGGTATTTTCTGTTTCATCGAACAGCTTCGTTGCGATGACCCGTTTGTTCTTTACGTCAGTCAGTTGTGCACGCAATATCAGTTGTATCCGGCTGGGTTTGACGGAGAAATTTTGTTGCAGCTTGACGATTTCCGTATCCAGACGAAGATCGGCGGGCAGCATGCCAGGGGCCTGCACGACGGCGCGAAAATGCGGTTCAAGTGCGCGTACCAGCAGCGGTTTGAGCATTCTTGATGGGGTGTCCGCCCAGCGATGGGTCGCGAAATATTCCAGAGCCAGCGGCTGGCGCAGGTAGGCCATCTGAGGCGTATCGAAGCCGGGCCAGCTGTCAGGCTGGCTGACTGCCAGAACCAGATCACGCCGCTGCCCCGATACCTGATCGGCAGGTGTTGCATCGAGCAGGTACAGATGCGTGTTTTCAACTTTTGGCGCCGAAAAGGCGGTACATCCGGTGAGCAGCAAGGCTGCCATCCAGCAGGTAAGGTATTTGTTCATCTCGACTCCCTTCGTATTACGCCAGCTGGCTATCATTCGCCCGGGCCGCGCGTTGCTGCGGCCTTGCCGCGCAACAACATGCTCGGGTTTTGTTCCAGTTCACCGCTCAAACGCTGCAACGAGCCGGTCAAATCGCGCAATTGCAGCACCAGTTGTTGAATTTCCGGCAGCGTTTCACTGGTGAATTGCCGGGCGCTGTCCATCGTTGCGCGTGTGCTGACACCTGCACGCTCAACCTCGCCGGACATGCGATCAAAGGTGTCCGCACTGTGCTGGATGCGAAGTGCAAGTTGCGGCAGTTCACCGGACAGACGCGCGGTGTTTACCATGGTGACAGACGCGTTGGCAAGGCTGGAATCAATTGTGGTCTGCCGTGATGCCAGGGTATGGGTCAGGATTTCAAGATCGGCCAGCGTGTGTCCGATGGCGTGGCGGTTATCCCCATTGAGCAAGGCGTTGAAATTTTCGGAGGTGCGATTGAGATTGACAAGCAAGGCGCTGACCGATGTGTCCAGACGCATCATCAGCGATGGCCCGGTCTTGATCACAGGGAATGCTGCTCCGCTCTGCTTTTCGAGTGCCGGCGAGTCCCGGCTGCCGCCGGTCAGTTCGACATAAGTGAGGCCGGTCAGGCCATGTGTCTGGAGCAGCGCCACCGTATCCACCTTGATCGGTGTGCCGTGTTGGATGTTCAGCGTCAGTTGCACCTGTTCTACGTTGTCCGGTGCGAGCGTGATTTTTTGCACCCGTCCGACCTCCACCCCGCGATAGCGCACCGGCGCATTTAGATTCAGCCCGGATACGGACTCCCTCATGTAGGCCTGGTAGACATCGTATGCGATGCGGTAGGATTTTCCGCTGCCCAGCCACAGCACGCCGCCTATCAGTGCCGTACCCAGCAGCAGTACGAAGATGCCGACTACCGCGAAATTTACCTTTTCTTCCATGCCTGTTCACTCGCGGCGCGTCCGCGAGGCCCGTAGAAATAGTTCCTGATGATCGGATGTTCCATTTTCGATAATTCCGCCATGCTGCCGACTCCCAGAATATGGCCTTCACCCAGCACCGCGACCCGGTCGGCTACGCGCCACAGCAGATCAAGGTCATGCGTGACCAGCATGATGGTCAATCCCAGCGCATTGCGCAAGCTCAGTATCAGCTCGTCTATGCCGGCAGCGCTTAAGGGGTCGAGTCCTGCGGTGGGCTCATCGAGAAACAGCAACTCGGGATCGAGTGCGATGGCGCGCGCCAGCGCCGCCCGTTTGCGCATGCCGCCGCTCAATTCGCTCGGATACTTGGCGCCTGCATCGGGGGGTAGCCCGGTCAGGGCGATTTTAAGTGCTGCCACTTCCGCTATCAAGGCTTTCCCAAGTCTTGTGTGTTCGCGCAGCACCATGCCCACGTTTTCCGCGACGGTGAGCGAACCGAACAGTGCGCCCCGCTCGAACATCACGCCGAAGCGGCGGCGCAGCGGCAGGGCTTGTTCGTCGTTCAGGCCGAGCACTTCCCGGCCGAACACCCGGATCGAACCCGACACCGGCTTTTGCAACAGCAAAATGGTGCGCAGCAGGGTGGACTTGCCGCAACCGCTGCCGCCTGCCAGCGCGAAAATTTCACCCGGCGCCACGCTCAGGCTGATGTTGTCATGCACCACGTTTTGACCGAAACGGGAATGCAGGTTGCCGATGGCGATGACCGGCTCAGTATTTTGAAATTCGCGTAGCGATTCGTTTGTCCGGCTTCGCCCCCCTCGCTGCGCTCTCCCCTCCGGGAGATAACCAGCGACTTGGGCATCGTTTTTTGATGCCTTAGTCGAATGGCTAGTTGCCTCATCAGGGTTTGGGTGAGGGAAGGGAGAAAGGGCGATGTGCGTTACGTTTTTCATATCTGCAACCAGTTGAACACAATGGAAAACAAGGCATCGGACAGGATGACCAGAAAAATGGCCTGCACCACGCTCACCGTTGTCTGCCGGCCTACACTGTCGGCGCTGCCGGTAACCTGCAAGCCCTGATAGCACCCGACCAGCGCGATGATCACGGCAAAGACCGGCGCCTTACTGACGCCGGTCAGATAGGAGGACAGTTGAATCGCGTCGCCCAAACGGTCGAGAAACACATCGAAACTGACATCGAGTTTAGAGCGCGCCATGATCATGCCGCCGAGTACGCCGGTGATGTCGGCATAAACGGTAAGCAGCGGCAGCGCGATAATCAGTGCGATCAACTTGGGTAAGACCAGCAATTCGGCAGGTGATATACCGATGGTGCGCAGCGCATCGATTTCTTCGGTGACTTTCATCGTGCCGATCTGCGCGGCATAGGCGGAGCCGGAGCGCCCTGCAACGATGATGGCGGTGAGCAGCGGGGATAACTCGCGCAGCATGGATAAGCCCACCAGATCGGCGATGAAAATATTGGCGCCGAAGCGCTGCAACTGATCCGCGCCCTGATACGCGATGACCAGTCCCATCAGGAAGGATAGCAGTCCGACAATCGGCAACGCCTCAAATCCTGCGGTCTGCAGGTTGCGGAGTATGGGACGCCAGCGGATGCGGTGTGGCTGAATCAGCGAGCGCAGCAGGATGACCGAAGTCTCGCCGATAAAGGCCAGCATGTCATACAGCCCTGTGAGTCCGCGCCAGGACGATAGTCCGATGCGGGTCAATACATCTGGAATGGCGGGTGCACAAGCTTCAGGCGCGAAGGCGCTGGAGTCAATCAGTTGCAATAAGGCGGCGAACTCAGGCCGCAAGCCCGTCAGTGTGGCGCGCAATCCGCGCAGTTCCTGTGCATGGACAGTGCGGTGCAGCAACCAGGCGCCTGTCGTATCGAGCGCCGACAGCTCGGCGCAGTCGAATATCAGATCGCCTGCGACCGGCCAGGATATGTCTGGCAGATTTTTTTCGAGCGGCGCGATTTCCCGTACTATCCAGGCTCCCGCGCAACGCGCAACCGGTCCATCGATGGACAGTCGGGGTGGTTCCGTTTGGGCAGCGCGTTTTATCACTGGCTAGCTCCGCTGGATGGCATTCGATACTGGAATGTAAAATTATCTGCGTAATCCGCCAGGAGATCAAATGATTCGGGCGCTTTGCGCCCTTGCGGAATTATTCCGGTTGAAGCAATATCACCAATGCAGGATACAGCAAGCCGGGCGATACGGGTTTATGACAGCAACGAACTTTTTTTGCATTTACGTCTGGTATTGATTGGCAGGGCACGCTGATTTACCCGGGTGCGCTATACTTGACGCCATGCCCATTAACGTGAAACTCGCGAAGCGACGAACCGTACTCCTCGCCCTCCGGGATAACCAGCGACTTGCCCGCTTGCGGGCTTAGTCGATTGGCTAGTTGTTTCACCAGAGGGGGAACGGGGGTGAGGGAACGATCATGGCGGGTTTGCGAGTTATTGTCCACTGGACAATATTCCTGCGAAAATCATTGCATCATCAGGGGCGGCTTTCTTGCCATGATCGTTAGAGGACATCAAAATGAAAAAAGAATTTTGGCTGGAACGTTGGGAGCTGGAGCAAACCGGCTTTCATCAGGACGAGATTAACCCTTACCTGCGGCAATATTGGCCGCATCAGGACGACGGCAGTCTGGTGTTCGTGCCGCTGTGCGGTAAAAGTCTTGACATGCTGTGGTTGCGCAAGCAGGGCCTTTCGGTGCTTGGTGTGGAACTGAGTCCGATTGCGGCGCAGGCATTTTTCGAGGAAAACGGCTACACGGCGCATCGCGTTCGCAGCGGGAAATTTGAATGCTTTGAAGCGGATGATATACGCATACTGTGCGGTGATTTTTTCGACCTGTGCGTTGATGATGTGGCAAGGGTGAGCGCGGTATACGACCGCGCGTCGATGGTCGCCCTGCCGCCTGAATTGCGCGAGCGCTACGTGTGCCATCTGGTGAGCATATTGCCGCCTGGAACCCGGATTCTGCTCATCACTTTCGATTATCCGCAGGCGGAAATGTCAGGGCCGCCGTTTGCGGTATCCGTCGACGAGGTGGAATCGCTCTATCGCGAATATGCGGAAGTGCGCCTGTTAAAGCAGGTCGATGCACTGCCGGATAACCCGCGCTTTGTCGAGCGCGGTTTGAGCAGCATGCAGGAAAACGTTTTTTTGCTGACACTGAACTCTTGATGCGGGAAAGCGCTTTGCTGCCCGAAAGGGCAGGCGTGAACCCATCCCGGATGCTTTGGTTTAACTTTTTACCCTGGAGTCGTCTTGTTCAAGTTCATCGGTTTTGTTGCGGGTTATTATTTTTTCGGATTCTTCGGGGCGCTGGCGGGCCTTTTTATCGGGTCGTTTTTTGATCGCATGCAAGCGTATGGCGCGGGTGCGATCAACCCTTTGCAGAATGCGTTGCGTCAGGGTGTGTTCCTGGAAACGGTGTTCATCGCCATGGGCAAGCTGGCCAAGGCCGACGGGGTTGTCTCCCAGGATGAGATAGATCATGTCGAGCAGTTCATGCAGAAGCTGGGCATGACTTCCGATCACCGCAGCCAGGCAATTGTCTGGTTCAGGCAGGGCGCGGATGCCGCATTTGACATCGCGCCCGTTTGCCAGCGGTTCATGGCTATTTGCGGGCATACCCGTAACTTGAGGCAGATGTTGCTGGTTTATCTGATCGTGATGGCGCTGGCTGACGGGCATTTTCATCCGGCGGAACAAGCGCTGCTCGCCGATATAGCCGCCCGCCTGGGCTACGATCAGGCCGCCTTCAAGCAGTTGATGGACATGGTGCTGAATCAATCGCATTTTTCAGGAGGGCAGGCGGGTGAAGCAGGAGCGCTGGAGGATGCCTATAAGGCACTGGGTGTCACGAAGGACAGCACCGATGCCGAGATCAAGCGCGCCTACCGTCGTCTGATGAGCCAGTACCACCCTGACAAGCTGATCGGACAGGGCATGCCGGCGGACATGATCGCCATGGCAACCGAACAGGCCAAGGAGATTCAGCTGGCACATGACCTGATCAGGAAGAGCCGGGGGATTTGAGTTGATTTTTAACTAACATTTTAGCCAATATATGGTCATTTAGGTACTTTAATTGTCAGTATCCTGGGTGTGGTGACGGTTGAATTATCCCTGATTTCTACTTTGTGATCGCCAGCCTGAAGGCCAGTAGTCGAAATGATATTGATAGTTCTTGGCTGAATGAAATTAACGATCAACCCTGGTATATCTGAATGTGTTATCAAGTAGGGTTCTCTGCCGCCGCTAATTACGACATTCACATATTTAATGTCTTTTGTAACCGTTACTTCATCCTGGGAAAGCGTGACGGGTGTAACGGGTTTCTCGTCCAATACGCATGCGGATGAGAGGCCATCCATATAGTTCAGTGCTTCAATCAGCGATTTTTCTATCGTCTGATAGTTCGCTGTGCGCTCATTCAAACGGGTGTCTGCACTGGCTTGTTCCTGTTCTTTGCAGGAGCGTTTTTCTTTCCTCCTTTTTAGTAGCAGCTGTTTGTCTGTACTAATACCTGCCAAACTGACTTCTCCAGAACTGATTCCTACAGAGCTGATTCCTCCTGAAGGCAATATTGATTTGGCCGCATTCAAAATGGCGTCAGGATTGGGGGTCAACGCGATGAGCTGTTTGTCCAGTTCCATGAGTACATTGTTGCTGGCGCTTCTTGCCGTTTGGGCAAGGCTGTAATCTTTGGATGTTGCAAGCATTTCTGCTGATTTGGCTTTGTTATACGCATTTTTCTGTTCAATAATTCCATTGCCGGATAGTGTGCAACTGAAAGCGCTGGAATCAAGAGGGGGCGTTTTTTTCAAAGTTTCAATATCTTCATCAATCTGGTAAAGGGTGCGTGCGGCCTTGTCGTTAATGCACGAAAGCGCCTGAATTCCTGAGTGGTAAATCTCGGTTTGAGCAAGCGGTGTGAATAACGACGAGCCGACATAGGCGCCGCCCGATGCGAAAGCGAGATTCTTCATCGCATTGGCATGGCCACCATATAATCCATAGCCTGCAGCTGCCAGTCCCAGACCGAATGTCGAAACACCCAAAATCCGGTTTGTCGTCAGGCTCGAATCTCGTTTGTCTGCAAGGGTGGTTATTTTTGTGTTGGTCTCATTAACAACTGCTGACAATCCAGGCATATTGTCTATCGCGTGTTGCGGGACTTCTTTTGGTGGGGCCAGCATGCCGACAGTGGGTCTCCAATAGGTGCTGCAGCCCGTTAGACAGGATACGGTAATAGCCAGAATCATATTTTGAAAATGTATTGCCGCATGAGCATGGCTGGACGCATGGCCAATGGTTCCGGTTAATGCTGCATCGGTAGATTCTTTTGTCATTTTATTTTCCCCCGATATTGCTGATGAGTAATCAAAAACAGGCTGTTTTTATCTCCGTTTCGCAATCGCGCTGAGCGCGTTGCTCTTGGACGCGCTGCCGAGCCAGCAAAATTAAAAGGCAATTGCACCATAGCTGCTGAGGAGAGGATGGGCAATATGCCAAACGGTCTATGTATTTCGATCTAGGCTGGAAGTTATTTGTTTTCGGACAATCAAAAAAGGCACCTTCCGGTGCCTTTTTGATTGTTGTCCGACAGGAATCGTTATTCTATTTTTGCTGCTGCGCGCAGATCGGCAACGGTTTTCTGTATTGCCTGTTGTTGCAGACGCTGTTGTAACTGAGGTTTCAATTCTTCGAAACTCGGCACCTTCAGCGGGCGAATATTGTCCAGCTTGATGACGTGCCAGCCGAACTGTGTTTGTACGGGTACCCTGGTGTATTCGCCTTTTTTCAGGTTCAGCAGGGCGTTGGCGAAGGGTTCAACCAGATTTTTCGGTACTGTCCAGCCCAGTGATCCGCCATGTGCTGCGGAGCCGGTATCGATAGACTTTTCAGCAAGCTTTTCGAATTTAGCCTTTTTTTCGAGCTTCGCAATGATTTCTTTAGCTTCGGCTTCGGTTTTAACCAGAATGTGGCTTACCTCGTATTCCTTATCGCCGAGTTTGGCCTTGAGAGTGTCATATTCCTGCAGGAGCTGTGCATCGGTAATCGGGGTTTTCTTGATGCTATCCTGTACAAATGCATTCACAAGTACGTTCTGTTTGGCTACGTCGATTTGTTCAACGACAGCGGGTGTCTTATCCAGGCCCTGTTTTACGGCAGCCTGAACGATTACTTCGCGGTTGATCAGATCGTCCCGAATGGCCTTGCGCAATTCAGGATTGTCTGCACGACCCTGTGCTTCGGCGGCTTTCACGCTCATTTCCACGCGCTCCTGCGGAATGGAGACGCCATTCACCACGGCAGCGGATTTGTCTTCGGCGAAAGCAGGATTGATTGCCAGTGCGGCCAGAATGGTCATTGCTGCCAGATTGTGAGTTTTCAACATGTAAGTCCTCATAAAAATAAAAAACAAAAATTCAAATTTCTTCCGGCGTGTTCGCCTGTATGTTGAGGGCGTGTATTTCACGCTTCATCATTTCTCCCAGTGCGGAATATATCATGCGGTGGCGCGCCATCGTAGTCTTTCCGGTGAACTCAGTTGTGACAATTTGTAACAAATAATGACCGCCACCGTCGCGCGCACCTGCATGCCCCGCGTGTTTATGGCTTTCGTCGACGATTTCGAGAGAAACCGGCTTGAGTGTGGCGAGGCGGGCTCGCATTGCTTCGATACGGTTCATGAGGGAAAGGTCTTTCTGAATGGCCTGACGTTGATATGAGCATAAACGCCGCCGGCAAGGTAGGGTTCTTCATTCGCCCAGGTTTGCGCCTCAGCCAGCGAAGCAAACTCAGCCACGATCAGGCTGCCGGTATACCCCGCAGTACCCGGATCTTCGGCATCGATAGCCGGAAACGGACCCGCCAGCATCAGGCGGCCTTGTTCTTGCAGCGCTTGCAGGCGCGCCACATGAGCAGGGCGAGATGCCTGACGCCTGGCGAGACTGTCCGGCACATCCAGGCCTGTAATTGCATAAAGCATCAATTGTTTTCCTTTTTCTCAGTCACATATTTTGCCAGCCAGGCGCTTTGCGCCACGATGAAAATCAACATCAGACCGGTGAAGCCGAACAGTTTGAAATTGACCCAGGTTTCGATGGAGTAATTGTAAGCTACATACAGGTTGACAAAGCCGAGCACGGCGAAAAACAGCCCCCAACTCAGGTTCAGACGGTTCCACACGCGTACCGGCAGAGCCATTTTACTGCTTAGCGTGCTGCGTATCAGATTTTTTTTGAACAGCAGGTTCGATCCCATCAGTGTGATGGAAAACAGCCAGTACAGTACGCTGGGTTTCCACCTGATGAAGGTGTCGTTGTGAAATATCAGGGTGGCGCCGCCGAACAGAGCGATGACGAAAAAACTAACCCAGAGCATGGTATCTATCTTGCCATGACGGTATTTCGACCAGATGATCTGTACGGTGGTGGCAAAAATTGAAACCAACGTGGCAAGAAATATGGCGGGCTTTATTTCTTCCCCCAGAACGATATGAAAGGACGCCAGTATCGCTTCCGATGTTTCAGGGTATAAATTGCCGAATTTGAAAAAAATGAAAAACAGTATGACGGGAAAAACATCGAACAACAGTTTCATGGTTTAGCTTCTATCGAGTGCCAGAGCGGCTGAGTTAATGCAAAAGCGCAATCCGCTGGGCGCTGGCCCATCGGGGAATACGTGACCTAAGTGTGCACCGCAATGGGCGCAGTTTACTTCATCGCGTATCATGCCGTGACAGCGATTGGGTGATGCCGCAGGCATCGGGTACCCTTCGGCGTCCCCCTCGCGAGGACTGGTATCGCGGCGTATTGATACATTAACGTGTGACTCGCGTAAGCGTTCGTTTGCCTCCTCTCCCTTCGGGAGAGGATTGAGGTGAGGGACGCAGGGGCTGCGATTTTCATCATACGTGGTTTCTTCGTCATGCCTGTTAGTCACTTTTAGCGGCTGCCAGAAGCTGGGCCAGCCGCTGCCGGATTCAAATTTGGCGGTCGCATCGAACAGCGGGTGAGAGCAGCACACGCAGCGATAAATGCCTGCATCGTGGCAATTCCAGTATTCGCCTGTAAATGCCGGTTCCGTGCCGCACTGGCGACATATTTTGTATTGTTCCGGAGTGAGTTCGGCGCGCCATTCGGCGTCAGTTTTTTTTATTTCTTGCATTGCCGAATTATCTACCTAAAGATGTCATTTAACCAGCAGCTTAGCTATATTTTTGAGAGATTACAGATATCCGCCGGATTTTTTAATACGGCGGATGGACTCTTCCCCTTACAATACCTCTCCAGCATGATCTGCCAGTCTTGACCGTTCACCGCGCAGCAGGGTGATATGACCGCCATGCTCCCATCCTTTGAAACGGTCTACTACATAGGTCAGACCGGAGCTTCCTTCAGACAGATAAGGCGTGTCGATCTGCGCGATATTGCCCATGCAGACCACCTTGGTGCCGGGGCCGGCGCGCGTGATCAGCGTTTTCATCTGTTTTGGCGTCAGGTTCTGCGACTCGTCGATGATGATGTATTTATTCAAAAAAGTACGGCCGCGCATGAAATTGAGCGACTTGACCTTGATGCGCGAACGGATCAGGTCGCGGGTCGCGGCCCGTCCCCAATCTCCTGCCTCCTCGTCGGTTTTGTTCAGCACGTCCAGATTGTCTTCCAGCGCGCCCATCCACGGGGTCATCTTTTCCTCTTCGGTGCCGGGCAGAAAACCGATGTCTTCGCCGATGGGCACGGTCACACGGGTGATGATGATTTCCGAATAGAGTTTGGATTCCAGCGTCTGCATCAGGCCCGCAGCCAGTGTCAGCAGGGTCTTGCCGGTACCCGCCTGGCCCAGCAGGGTTACGAAATCGATATCCGGGTTCAACAGCAAGTTGAGCACGAAGTTTTGTTCGCGATTGCGGGCGACGATGCCCCACACGTTGTTTTTGCTGTGCGTGTAATCGGTCAGCGTGCGCAGCAGGGCGCTCGTGTCGTTCTGTTCCAGCACGATGGCATAAAAGGGTGTGTCGTCTTCCTTGAAGACGAACTGATTGACGAAAAACGCTGCGCACAGCGGTCCGCTTACCTGGTAGTAGGTGTGGCCGTCCTTGACCCAGGATTTCATCTCGCGGCCATGGGTTTCCCAGAAATCCACGGGCAGTTCCAGCACGCCGCCATAAAGCAGGTCGGTGTCTTCCAGCACCTTGTCGTTGAAATAGTCCTGCGCTTCCAGTCCCAGCGCACGCGCCTTGATGCGCATGTTGATGTCTTTGCTGACCAGAATGACCGAGCGTTCGGGTTGCTGGTGTTGCAGGCCGATGACCACGCCGAGAATCGCGTTGTCCGCCTTGCCGAGTTCAAGATTGTTCGGCAGTTCCTGTTTGATGAAGCTGGTTTGCAAATACAGGCGACCGGTGCTGTTCTTGTGCGATTCAGATTTGAGCGAGATGCCCTCTTCGATGTTGCGCGGCGCATCGTTGACGATTTCGTCGAGGAACCGGCTGACCTGGCGTGCGTTGCGCGCCACTTCGGTCATGCCTTTTTTCTTGTTGTCCAGTTCCTCCAGTACGAACATCGGCAGGCAGATGTCGTGTTCCTCGAAACGGTACAGGCTGGTGGGATCATGCAATAACACGTTGGTGTCCAAAACAAACAACTTGGTATCGGATACCGCTTTTTTGCGTTGGCGCATGAGCTTCCTTTAGTCTAGAGTTGTAATGAAATCGAGGACTTCCCGGGCATGGCCGTCGGCCTTGAGTTTACGCCATTCCCGGCGCAGCTTGCCCGTCTTGTCGATGACGAAGGTGCTGCGTTCGATGCCGCGCACCGGTTTGCCATACATGCTTTTTTCCTTCATCACGCCGAACATCTCGCAGACGGTTTCGTTGGTGTCCGATAACAGTTCAAAAGGAAGCGTGAATTTTTCCTTGAAATTTTCATGCGACTTGAGGTTGTCGCGTGAAATGCCGATCACGCTGCAATTCGCTTGCTGAAATTGTTCGTACAGGTCGCGAAACTGTACGGCCTCGGTGGTGCAACCCGGCGTGTCGTCCTTGGGATAAAAGAAGATCACCAGATGTTTGCCCAGTGCAGAGGAGAGCGTAAAGCTGCCGCCGCCGGTGGCGGGAAGGGAGAATTCGTTAATCAGATTTTCTGACATGCTTTAACTTTCAGTTTGTCTGCAAAAAAGATGAGATGCGTCATTATGTCAGAAACGAAATGTTGTGTTGCAAAATTAGTCATGCTTGTGTCAAAAGACGTTGCACGCAGTTACGTCTACAAAGATTGAGTCGCGGCGAAACTACCAGTGCCAAGACAGAGGCGATTGGCTTGTGTGGGTCGGTAAGTGTCCAAGGTGGCGTGATTCAGTACCTGCATCTTCCGGAATGCGCTTGAGCGCACCCTGCATGGCATCTTCGGAAATGACCTTGTGCATGTTCAACAAACCGGGGTTGCCGCATCTGGCCTTTCGTGTCAGAATCCGACAAAGTGTGTTTCACTTACCTACAAAAAGAGCAATAATATGAGCGCCAAAGGCCAACATTTGCAAGATCCCTTCCTGAATACGCTGCGCAGGGAGCATGTCCAGGTCGCGATTTATCTGGTCAATGGCATCAAGCTGCAGGGGCAGGTCGAATCTTTTGACCAGTACGTAGTGCTGCTAAAAAACAATTCCGTTATTCAGATGGTCTATAAACACGCCATTTCCACTATTGTCCCGGCACGCGCAGTCAATATTTCCTATGACGATGAGGCCGCTGCCGAGTAATGCAGCAAAAGTCAAAAGCTTCCGAAGCGGCACTGCTGGTCAGTATAGATTTTGGTGATGCAGACTACCGGGAAAGTCTGGAAGAGTTGCGGCTGCTGGCTGAAACGGCCGGTGTGCGCACCTTGGCGACCGTCGAGGCGCGCCGCATACGTCCGGATGCGGCCCTGTTTGCCGGAAGCGGCAAGGTGCAGGAAATCGCTGAAATGGTAGAGCGCATGGAAATCCCGCTGGTGATTTTCAATCACGACCTGTCTCCCGCGCAAATGCGCAATCTGTCTGCGGCTTTAAATACCCGCGTCATCGATCGAACCATGCTGATTCTGGATATTTTTGCGCAACGCGCGCAAAGCCATGAGGGAAAGGTGCAGGTCGAACTTGCGCAACTCAAGTATCTGGCGACCCGTCTGGTAGGACTCAATACCGATATGGGACAACAGAAATTTGCCGTGGGCGCGCGGGGCCCAGGTGAGACGCAGCTGGAACTCGACAGGCGCAAGCTGGACAAGCGCGTGCACCTGTTGAAGGAGCGTCTGGAGAAGCTCAAGGCACAACGCGATGTGCAGCGCCGTTCGCGCAATCGTTCGGGGGTTTTTTCCGCATCCATCGTAGGCTATACCAATGCAGGCAAATCCACGTTGTTCAATCGTCTGACCAAGGCCAACGTGTATGTGGCAGATCAGTTGTTTGCCACGCTGGACACCACTTCCCGCAAGATGTTTTCTGAGGGGGAGGGCGAGATCGTCTTGTCGGATACGGTCGGCTTCATCCGGCATTTGCCGCATAGTCTGGTTGCGGCGTTTCGCAGTACGCTGGAGGAAACCGTGCAGGCCGATCTGCTGCTGCATGTGGTGGATGCCAGCAACCCGAATCGCGACGATCAGATCAGTGAAGTGAACAAGGTGCTGGCGGAAATTGAAGCGGGAGATATTCCGCAGTTGCTGGTGCTTAATAAAGTGGATTTGACCGATATGCCGCCGGGCGTGCAGCGCGACGACTATGGTAGAATCTGCCGCGTTTTTCTGAGCGCAAAAAGCGGTGCCGGACTGGATGGGCTCAGGCTTGCCTTGTCCGAGGCACGGGACGCCAAGCTTGCCTCAGAACAAATCGAAAATAAAATTAAACAAGCGAGAAATGAGCCATGGGATTGAATGACCCGAAATGGGGTAATAAGAACGGCGGCCCGCCTGATCTGGAAGAGCTGTTGCGTAAATTGAACGCGAAGGTGGCGTCCTTGATGGGCGATAAAGGCGGTGCCGGCAAGGGTGGCGGACCTGCCATGCCCAAGCTGAACGGCGGCGGGCTGGGACTGCTCGTCATCATCGCCGTATTGATCTGGCTGGCCAGCGGCTTTTATATTGTCGATGCGAGTCAGCGCGGTGTGGTATTGCGCTTTGGCAAGATGCTGGAAACCACGCAACCCGGTCCGCGCTGGCATATTCCGTTTCCGGTCGAAACCGTGGAAATTGTCAATCTGAGCCAGGTCAGGACCGTTGAAGTAGGTTATCGCGATAACGTCAAGAACAAGATGCTGAAAGAATCGCTGATGCTGACGGATGATGAAAATATCATCGATATTCAATTCGCGGTTCAGTACGTCCTGAATGACCCGGCTGAATATTTGTTCAATAATCGCAATCCCGACGAAAACGTGCGTCAGGCGGCGGAATCCGCGATACGCGAGGTGGTCGGCAAGAACAAGATGGACTTTGTGCTTTACGAAGGACGCGAACAGGTGGCTGCTGCTGCGACCAAGCTGATTCAGGAAATTCTGGATCGCTACAAGTCGGGCATTCAGATCAGCAAGCTGACCATGCAGAATGCACAACCGCCCGAGCAGGTGCAGGCCGCGTTCGACGATGCGGTGAAGGCCGGACAGGATAAGGAAAGGCAGAAGAATGAAGGTCAGTCCTATGCCAACGATGTAATCCCGCGCGCGAGTGGTACGGCAGCCCGGCTGATACAGGAGTCGCAAGGCTATAAACAAAGCGTGATTGCCAACGCGGAGGGCGATGCCAGTCGCTTCAAGCAAATTCTGGTCGAATACGAGAAGGCGCCCGTGGTGACTCGCGAGCGTATGTATCTGGATACGATGTCGCAAGTGATGGGCAATGTCAGCAAGGTCATGGTCGATCAAAAGAACGGCAGCAGTCTGCTGTATCTGCCTTTGGACAAGTTGATGGAAGCCAGTCGTGCCGCAGTCGTACCCGCGGAAGGACCTGCGGTGGGCAAGGTTGAACCGCAGGCGGCCACATCGCAGAATAATGACAATAGTGCGGCACAGCGTGCGCGAGATTCGCTGCTGAGCCGTGATCGGGAGGCCCGATGAAAGCAGCTAATATTTTGATCGGTGCGGTGATTGTGCTGATCCTGTTGAGTCTGAGTATGTTTGTGGTGGATCAGCGCCAGAACGCGATCGTGTTTCAACTGGGTGAAATCGTCGGTGTTAAAACCAAACCGGGTTTGTATTTCAAAATCCCGTTGATACAGAATGTGCGTTTTTTTGACTCGCGTATTCAGACGCTGGATACCGGGGAGCCGGAGCGTTTTATTACGGCAGAAAAGAAAAACGTGATGGTCGACTCCTTCGTCAAATGGCGCATTATCGACGTAAAACAGTATTACATCAGCGTGGGTGGCGATGAAGAGCGCGCCAACACGCGTCTGAGGCAGACGGTCAATTCGAGCATGCGTGAGGAGTTCGGTAAGCGCACCATAAACGAAGTGGTTTCCGGTGAACGTGAGCAGATCATGACGGTATTGCGTCAAAAAATCGATGCAGACGCGCGCAAGATTGGTATTCAGGTGCTGGATGTGCGCTTGAAACGTGTGGATTTCCCTTCCGAGATCAGCGACTCGGTATATCGCCGCATGGATGCAGAGCGTAAGCGGGTAGCGAACGAATTGCGTGCATCCGGTGCTGCCGAGGGCGAAAAGATCAAGGCTGATGCCGACAAACAGCGTGAAGTGATTTTGGCTCAGGCCTATCGCGAGGCACAGCAGACCAAGGGCGAGGGCGATGCCGAGGCGTCATCGATTTACGCCGCTGCATTTGGCAGGAATGCCGAGTTTTATTCCTTTTATCGAAGTCTTGAAGCCTACAAGCAGAGCTTCAAGAGCAAGAGCGATGTGATGGTGGTGGATCCGAGTTCGGCCTTCTTCAAGTATATGAAGAACCCCGGTAAGGCCGCCAAGTAGTGCTGAGTTACTGGCTGACGGGTTTTGCGATAATGCTGGTCATTGAAGGGATAATGCCGTTCCTGTTTCCCGAGACTTGGCGCGAAACCTTTCGCCATCTGCTCACCATGAGCGATGGGCAACTTCGTTTTATTGGCTTAACCGCGATGATTGCCGGTTTGCTGCTGTTGTACTGGATTAAATAATGCAAAATTGGTTACTCCCGGAATACATTCAGGACATGTTGCCTGACGAAGCGTGGCGTGTTGAACAGATGCGCGTACAGCTTCTTGATCTTTTGAGGAAGTCCGGCTATCAGCTGGTGGCGCCGCCGCTGCTGGAATATGTCGAGTCATTGCTGATCGACGGTGGTGCTGATAAGCATTTGACCGGACAACTGAACGACATGGATCTGCGCACCTTCAAGCTGGTCGATCAGCTGAGCGGGCGTACGCTGGCGTTGCGTGCCGACATCACGCCGCAGGTGGCACGCATCGACGCGCATCTGCTCAATCGTCAGGGCGTGGCGCGCCTGTGTTACGCAGGCAGCGTGCTGCATACCATACCGGCAGGTTTGAATCGCACGCGTGAGTTGCTGCAAATCGGCGCCGAGCTGTATGGTCATGGCGGACTGGAAAGTGATCTTGAAATTCAGCAATTGATGTTGCAGTCGCTGGCCTTGCTCGGCGTGCAGGATGTGCATCTGGACTTGGGGCATGTCGGCGTGTTTCGCGCCCTGGTGAAACATGCCCGATTGGACAGGAGTCTCGAAGCCGAGTTGTTTGCGGCGCTGCAAAACAAGGACAGTACGACCTTGCAGGGTCTGGTGGCCGGGCTGGATGAGGTATCGCGCGCTGCTCTGATGGTGTTGCCCGCGCTGTACGGCAGTTGTGCAGAGGTGCTGCAACGGGCGCGCACCCTGTTGCCGGGGTTGCCGGAAATTGTATCCGCCCTGGATGATTTGCAAAGCGTATCGGCTAACTTGCAGGTGGGCAGCTTAGGGATCGATCTGGCCGATTTGCGCGGTTATCATTACCACAGCGGCATGGTGTTCGCCGCCTATCATGCGGGCAGCCACGATGCGATCGCGCTGGGCGGTCGATACGACGATCTTGGCAAGAGCTTCGGGCGTGCGCGTCCCGCAACCGGATTCAGCATGGACTTGCGCCAGCTGTATCGCCTGCTGCCGCCTCAAACTGCACGGCTTGCGATACGCGCACCCTATCTGAATGATATTGCCTTGTCCGAAAAAATCGCAACACTGCGGGCGATGGGTGAGGTGGTGGTGGTGAGTCTGCCTGGCAGCACGGATTTTCCCGGTGAGCTGCAATGTGACCGCGATCTGCTGTTGCAAGATGGTGTATGGCAGGTTGTACCCCTGCGATTTCCAAATAATTCTTAAATTTGAAAGTTTCATAATGGCTAAGAACGTCGTTGTAATCGGTACCCAATGGGGCGATGAGGGTAAAGGCAAAATTGTCGACTGGCTGACGGATCATGCCCAAGGCGTGGTGCGTTTTCAGGGTGGACACAATGCGGGCCATACGCTGGTGATAGGCGGCAAAAAGACCGTGCTGCACCTGATTCCTTCCGGTATTTTGCGCGATAACGTCATGTGCTATATCGGTAACGGTGTGGTGGTGTCCCCGCAGGCACTGCTCAAGGAAATGGACGAATTGCAGGCGGCCGGCATCAACGTGTACGGACGCCTGAAGATTTCGGAAGCCTGTCCGCTGATTCTGCCTTATCACGAGGCGATTGATAAGGCGCGCGAGCTGGCCAAGGGTGATGCCAAGATTGGTACCACCGGGCGCGGCATCGGCCCTGCCTATGAAGACAAGGTGGCCCGCCGTGCGATACGCCTGCAGGATATTTTCTACCGCGAACGCTTTGCTGCCAAGCTGGGTGAGGTGCTGGATTACCACAACTTCGTTTTGAAAAATTATTTCAATACGGCGACGGTGGATTTTCAAAAAACGCTGGACGATACGCTGGCGCTGGCCGAGCGTATCAAGCCGCTGGTGATGGACGTGCCACGCGCATTGTATGAGGCTAACCAGGCGGGCAAGGGTTTGTTGTTTGAAGGCGCTCAAGGTGCATTGCTGGACATCGATCACGGCACCTATCCATTTGTCACCAGCAGCAACTGTATTGCGGGGGCAGCCTGTGCCGGTGCCGGGGTCGGGCCGCAGATGCTGCATTACGTGCTGGGTATTACCAAGGCGTACACCACGCGCGTGGGTTCGGGGCCCTTTCCGACCGAGCTGTATGATGCCGTGGACAAGTGCGACCCAGTCGGCGAAGGGCTGGCGCGTCGCGGTCATGAATTCGGTTCCACAACGGGGCGCGCGCGTCGCTGTGGCTGGTTTGACGCGGCCGCGCTCAAGCGTTCCATCCAGATCAACGGCGTGTCCGGTCTGTGTGTAACCAAGCTGGATGTGATGGATGGCATGGAAAATGTGCGCATCGGCGTTGCCTATCGCTTCGATGGTATGGAAAGCGATATTCTGCCGGTGGGAGCGGATTCCCTGAGCGATTGTCAGGTGGTGTACGAGGAAATGCCGGGCTGGTCTGAAAGTACGGTGGGTGTGCAACGATATGAAGATCTGCCGTTGGCCGCCCGCAATTATCTGGAGCGTATCGCCAGTATCTGCGGTGTCCCGGTTGATATGGTGTCCACAGGCCCTGATCGTGACGAGACCATCGTGCTGCGTCATCCGTTTGAGTAAATTTGAATGGTTGCATTCTGATGACTTTCCCGTAGACTATGGCTCTTAGCTCGATCTGTATGCCTTAGCTCACTGGGGTCTAGCTTTAAGCATTCTGGATTGCCGCGCCGCCAGCGGCTCTCAAAGATCTCTCAAACGTAACTGGGCATACCGCTCGCGCCAGCGTGGCCCCACACCCAACTGCTGGGCTAGGAGAGATTTGTCATTATAAATTCCATCAAGAATGCAACACTACACTGGTGTGTACATTCATCTTGATAAAGAAAAGCTCAAGAATTAGTCGAGATTTACACACGATTAGGGAAGCTTTTTGCACCCAGGATATTTCGAATCAGCCAACATCTTAGAAAGAACTTTCAGGATAGAACTTTATTCGTTGGGATAGAACTTGGCTATGTCACAGTTACTTATTGGTGTTGCGTAACATTATGAATTTATGTGTTATTTGTAGGGTGGAAAAAGCGTAGCGTTTCCACCGAAAAGCAATGGTGCATGGTGGATACGCGCTCCTGTCTGCCGACAGGCAGGTGCGCTTTATCCACCCTACCCGATGTTCAACACACACTGTGACATAGCCTAGAACTTTATTCCGCGTCAGCATGCTTGACCAAACCGGACAACCGTTCCGCGGCTCTCACCGTGTTGGCGATCAGCATGGTGATGGTCATCGGGCCTACGCCGCCCGGAACCGGGGTGAGGAAGCCCGCGACTGCCGAAACGCTGGCAAAGTCCACGTCGCCGACCAGCTTGCCGTCGCTGTTGCGGTTGATGCCGACGTCGATCACCACAGCGCCCGGCTTGACCATGTCGCCCGTGATGAAGTTGGGTTTGCCCACTGCGGCCACCAGAATGTCGGCATCCCGGGTGTGTTTGGCCAGATCCACGGTCTTTGAGGTGCAGATGGTCACCGTTGCGTTTTTATGCAGCAGCAACAGCGCCATCGGCTTGCCGACGATGTTGCTGCGTCCCACCACCACGGCGTGCTTTCCTTCGATCTGAATACCGGTTTTTTCCAGCATCACCATCACACCGTAAGGCGTGCAGGAAGGGAAGGGGGTTTCGCCTGTGACCAGCGCGCCGACATTCATCTGGTGGAAACCATCCACGTCCTTGTCGGGATTGATCGCCTCGATCACCTTGTGCGCATCCAGATGTCCGGGCAGCGGCAGTTGCACCAGAATGCCGTGTATTGCAGGATTTTTGTTCAGGGCGTCCACTTCGGCCAGCAAGGCGGCTTCGCTTGTGTCGGCGGGCATCTCTACGTGTATCGAATAAAGGCCAAGTTCCGCGCAGGCTTTCACCTTGTTGGCGACATACACTTTGGAGGCAGGATCATTGCCCACGATGATGACCGCCATGCCGGGGGTGACGCCTTGCGCAATCAATTTATCGGAGCGAATTTTCCATTCGGCGCGCACCTGTTGGGCAATGGCCTTGCCGTCTATGATTTGCGCAGTCATTATTTGCCCGCGACAGTTTTTTTGTAGGTTGCCAGACCGTTCATGATTTCCGCATGAGCGGCTGCAACCCCCTCAAATCCCTTGATCTTGACCCATTTGCCCGGTTCCAGCGCCTTGTAGAGCTCGAAGAAGTGCTTGATCTGTTCCAGCGTGATTTTCGGCAAATCTTCATAAGTCTCGATGTCGTGATACAGCGGGGTGAGCTTGTCGGTTGGAACCGCGATGATTTTGGCATCTTCGCCGCCTTCGTCCGACATGCTCAGCATGCCGACCGGACGACAGGGGATGATCGCGCCGTGGACGATGGGGAACGGGGTGATGACCAGCACGTCCACCGGGTCGCCGTCGTCCGCGATGGTTTCAGGAATGAAGCCGTAATTGCAGGGGTAACGCATCAACGAACCGATAAAGCGATCCACCACCAATACGCCCGAGGTTTTATCCACTTCGTATTTGACCGGGTCGGCATGTTTGGGGATTTCGATGATGACATTGCATTCGTGAGGTAATTTGTCACCGGGACGGACGTTCAGCAGACTCATGTTGTTCCTTGATATAAAGTTAAAACCGGAAAGTTGTGTAATTATATGCGATGAGAGGCGCTGTCGCCTGCTCGTATTCAGTTAAAATATCGCAACTTTAACCAGGGAGAACGTGTTATGGCAAAGCAACTCGTCGGCAAAATGGTCATTGGGCAATCGGGCGGTCCTACCGCTGTTATCAATCAGTCGCTGGTCGGCGCCATACTTGCCGCACGCGGGCATGCCAATATCACCGGCATTCTTGGCGCACGCCACGGGATTGCCGGGATCATGAAAGAGGATTTCATCGACCTTTCCACGCAGAGCCTCGAACAGCTTGAACTGGTAGCCAACACGCCTGCCGCAGCGCTGGGTTCGGTGCGTCTGAAGCCCGGCCGCGCCGAATGCGAAAAGGTTTTCGAAGTGTTCAAAAAAAACGATGTGCGATTTTTCTTTTACGTCGGCGGCAATGATTCCGCCGAGACGGCGCATATCATCGCCGAGATGGCAAAAGATGCGCATTACGATTTTTGCACCGTGCACATTCCCAAGACCATCGATAACGATCTGAAAGTGACCGATCATTGCCCCGGTTTTGCGTCCGCCGCGCGTTTTGTGGCGCTGGCTTTCATGGGGGACGACCGCGACAACTATGCCTTGTCGGGCATCAAGGTCAACGTGGTGATGGGGCGCAGCGCCGGATTTCTGACCGCTGCGGCAGCGCTGGCGCGTCAGGCGGAGGGCGACGGACCGCATCTGATTTATCTGCCTGAACGCGTGTTCAACATCGAATCTTTTCAGAATGACGTGCGTAATATCATGGCGAAATACGGTCGCTGTGTGATCGCTGTTTCTGAAGGGATTACCGACAAGGACGGCAATCCGATCTCGACCAGCGGCGAACGCGACTCGCACGGCAATGTCCAGTTGTCCGGCAGCGGTGCGCTGGGCGATACGCTGGCGGCACTGGTCAAGGAAGCCTTTCCGGGACAAAAAGTGCGCGTGCGTGCCGATACTTTTGGCTATTTGCAGCGTTCGTTCCCGACGATTATTTCTGAGGTGGATGCAAGGGAAGCGCGTGAGGTGGGCGAGTATGCCGTCAATCACGCCGCCGGCACCGGGGAGCCAGGTTCGGTGTCGATCCGGCGTCTTTCAAACCAGCCCTATGCCAGCGAATGTTTCATCACGCCGCTGTCATCGGTGGCAAAAGAGGCGACCCATATGAAGGACGAATATATCAACGCGGCGGGCAACGATGTGACGGCTGCATGGATAGACTATGTCGCGCCTCTGGTGGGTGAGTTGCCGAAAATCGGCCGTCTGTAATTTACGGGCAATACTACCCAGAAGACCGGCTCAGGCCGGTTTTTTGGATTTGTCGGATTTTCAGTGAGTATTATGAAGAATAAAGTTGCGGTTTTATTTGTCTGCATGGGTAATATCTGTCGCTCCCCCACGGCGGAGGCGGTATTTCGCCATTACGTCGAGAGTGCCGGGTTGTCGGCATCCATCCTGATCGATTCGGCGGGTACGCACGATTATCACATCGGACATCAGCCTGATTTGCGCTCACAGCATGCGGCAGGGCAGCGCGGCTATGAGATGAGCGGCTTGCGCGGGCGGCAGGTGGATCGTTCTGATTTTGAACGTTTCGATTATGTGCTGGCGATGGACAAGGCGAATCTTGCAATTTTGCAGTATCTGGCGCCGCGCGGATGCAAAAAGCAGCTCGGGCTGTTTCTCGATTATGCGCGCCATCATAACGAGCGCGAAGTGCCTGATCCATATTACGGCGGCGAACAGGGTTTCGAGCGTGTGCTGGATATGGCGGAGGATGCCGCGCAAGGGTTGTTGCAATACATCCGGCAGCAGCAATAGGGGATTTTGCGAGCGCAAAAGGAAAGCCGCACGATTGTTATCGTGCGGCTTTCCTGTTACGGGTGAGACTTAGTCTTTAGATTGCGTTTCGATCTGCACCAGCGGCTCATTCTCGACATACACCTCAAGCTGACGGGTACGGCGGCGATTGACCGGCTGAGCGGATGGTTTTGTTTCAACAGGTACGATCTTGTGCGGTGCCGTCTCGATCTGCACCAGTTCGCCGGCAGGCGTCGCGATCTTGATGAGCGGTGCGGCGACTTCCGGCGCGGCAACAGGGAGCGTCGCCGCAGCTTCAGTCTGAATGATGACAGCGGCTGCGATCGGTTCAGGGGTCGGAGCAGCCATGACAGCAGACTCAGCCAGCACAGGCGCAGCCTCGACGGCAGCAATCGTCACCGCAGCTTCAGCAGCGACAAAGTTGCTGGGCATCGCCACATATTCCGTCGGCTTGCGGGGGCTTGCAGCGACCGCGTTTTGACCCGCTGCGTTATCCGTAGTTTCAACACCGGTCTCTTCAGCACCCGGCACGACATCGCGTTTCTCACGTTCGCGGCGACCGCCACGGCGTCCGCGGCGACGGCTGTTGCTCTTCTCGGTCTTTTCCGCCTCGCTTTCGAGTTCAACCGGAGCCGCTACCGGGCTTTCGATTGCCGGCTTTTCCTCACGCGGCTCAACCGGCTTTTTAGGCGGACGGGGCGGCTTGGGCTGTCTGACTTCTGCGGGAGCCGTTTTGTCGGCAGGTTTATCAGCCGGTTTTTCAACGGCAGTGTTGCGCTCCGGCCTGTCGTTGCGCTCGCGACGCTTGCGGTTGCCTCCTTCGCTGCGCTGTTCGGCGCGTTCAGGTCGTTCGCTGCGGGCGCGCTGAGGACGGCTGGCAACGGGCGTTTCCTTGACAGGTTCGCCGGCAAACAGCGATTTAAACCAGCCGCCGAGTTGGCTGAACATGCCGGGCGCCGCCTGTTCCGTCTTCATCGGTGCAGGTGCGACTGGCGTAATGCCCTTGACGGCGGCTTGCGTGCGTACGCCTTTTTGCGGTTCCTGTGCGGCCTTGTCCTCTTCAGGTTTTTCTACCAGCGTGTAGCTGGGCTGCGCTTCGCCTGTCAGTTCGTCCTGGCGAAGGCGGTTGATGCTGTAGCTGGGCGTTTCCAGATGCGGGTTGGGAATCAGGGTGATCGGCACTTTCAGGCGGGATTCGATGCGGTGCAGGTCGGCGCGCTTCTCGTTGAGCAAAAAGGTTGCGACATCAACCGGCACTTGCGCATGGATCGCCGCACTGCTGTCCTTCATGGCCTCTTCCTGAATGATGCGCAGGATGTGCAAGGCGGAAGATTCGGTGCCGCGGATATGGCCGATACCGCTGCAACGCGGGCAGGTGATATAGTTGCTCTCGCCCAATGAAGGTTGCAGGCGCTGACGGGACAGTTCCAGCAGGCCGAAGCGCGAAATCTTGGCGGTCTGCACGCGGGCGCGGTCGAAGCGCAGCGAGTCGCGCAGGCGGTTTTCCACGTCGCGCTGGTTTTTGCTGTTTTCCATGTCGATGAAGTCGATCACGATCAGGCCGCCCAGATCGCGCAAACGCATCTGCCTTGCGATTTCTTCCGCCGCTTCCAGATTGGTGTTGAATGCAGTCGCTTCAATGTCCGAGCCTTTGGTCGCGCGCGCCGAATTGATGTCGATCGCAGTCAACGCTTCGGTATGGTCGATGACGATCGCGCCGCCGGACGGCAGACGCACTTCGCGCGAATGGGCCGATTCGATCTGGTGTTCGATCTGAAAGCGCGAGAACAGCGGTACGTCGTCCACGTAGCGCTTGATGCGGTTGACGTTGTCCGGCATCACCGTGCTCATGAACGCGTGTGCCTGCTGGTACACCTCGTCGGTGTCGATCAGGATTTCGCCGATTTCCGGATTGAAATAGTCGCGGATCGCGCGAACCACCAGCGAGCTTTCCAGATAAATCAGTGAAGGGGCTTTTTCAGATTTTGCCGCGTCTGCAATCGCTGTCCACAGTTGATTCAGGTAGTTCAGATCCCACTGCAATTCTTCTTCATTGCGTCCAATGCCGGCGGTGCGCGCGATGATGCTCATGCCTTCCGGGACTTCCAGGTTGGATAGCACTTCGCGCAGTTCGGTGCGTTCATCACCCTCGATGCGGCGTGAAACACCGCCGCCGTTCGGGTTGTTCGGCATCAGTACGATGTAGCGACCCGCCAGGCTGATGTAGGTAGTCAGCGCCGCGCCCTTGTTGCCGCGCTCGTCCTTTTCAATCTGGACCAGCAATTCCTGACCTTCGCGCAACGCTTCCTTGATGCTGGGGCGGCTGCCGCAACCGGGCTGGTAAAACTGCGGGGATACTTCCTTGAAGGGCAGGAAGCCGTGACGGTTGCCGCCGTATTCGACGAAGCATGCCTCTAAACTGGGTTCGATGCGGGTGATGACGGCCTGGTAGATGTTGCTCTTGCGTTGTTCTTTGCCGGCGATTTCAATGTCGAGGTCGATGAGTTTCTGACCGTCAACAATGGCGACACGGAGTTCTTCCGGTTGTGTCGCATTGAATAACATGCGTTTCATTTATGTTGTCTCCCGCGCTCTGACACGGGCAAGATTCAAGCTACATGCGGTTAGGCGTGTGAGAGGAGCTGCTGACGGCGTATACCAACGGGTATGGCATAACCTGAAGATAAACTCGTCATACCCGTTTCCCTCGCCTCAATCCTCTCCCACAAGTGGGCAAGGAGGCAAACGAACGCGTGAGCGAATTTTACTTTAAGGGTCGTCAGATCGGTTCTCTTTGGTAGTTGGTCTTAAATTGTTTTGGGCAACACGGCATTCGTTGCAACAGGGGAGAATTCCCGGATGAGAAAGGCTGCTGACATGCGGCGCCCTTACCAATCCGGCTCAATCAGTGTTGCAACTCGTCTGCCCTGTTGCGGAAATCCACAGGTGCTTTGAGCGCGTAAATCAATTACTATCACTGCTGGTTCCGGTGAGCGATATTAACCGGGTTGCGGTTGGCGGGGGCGCAGAGCGCCTGTGCAACAATCAGAACTGTACAAATCAGTCGGAAATCGTCGGCTGTATCCCTACCCAATCCAAAACGCGCGAACGGCGAAGTATAAGCATAATGAATAGTTTAAGCAAAGAATCTGTCACATTTGTAGAGATCGATGAAAGCGGCGATGCGCAGCGCATCGACAACTTTCTTTTTCGACATCTGAAAGGCGTGCCGAAGAGCCATATTTACCGCATTTTGCGCGGAGAAGTGCGCGTGAACAAGAAACGCGTCGATCAGACCTATCGTCTGAAGCTGGGTGACCTGCTGCGCATCCCGCCCGTGCGTGTGGCGCAAAAAGAAGAAGTCGCGCAGGTTTACATTCCTGCCGTGGAACTGCCGATCATTTACGAGGATGATGCGCTGCTGGTGGTGAACAAACCCGCCGGTATCGCGGTGCATGGCGGCAGCGGGGTCAGCTTCGGGGTGATCGAGCAGATGCGCCGTGCCCGTCCAGAGGCCAAGTTTCTGGAGCTGGTGCACAGGCTGGACCGGGAAACATCGGGGGTTTTGCTGCTGGCGAAGAAGCGTTCCGCGCTCACCGCGATGCACGAGATCATGAGGGAAGGCAACAGCGACAAGCGTTATCTGACGCTGGTGCTGGGGCAATGGAATAACGCCCGCCAGCACGTCAAACTGCCGCTCTACAAATTCGATACCCCGCAGGGCGAGAAGCGCGTGATGGTAAAGGAGGGCGGGCAAGCCTCGCACACCATTTTCACGCTGCAAAAGAACTGGCCTGGATTCAGTTTATTGGAGGCGCAGTTAAAAACCGGCCGTACCCACCAGATTCGCGTGCATCTGTCTCATCTGGGTTTCCCGATTGCCGGGGATGACAAATACGGCGACTTTGCGCGCAACCGGGAGTTGATGAAGCAGGGGTTGAAACGCATGTTTCTGCACGCGTACAGCATCGCCTTCAATCATCCGTTAACCTTCGAACCGTTGCTGATCAGTGCGCCGCTGCCGCCAGAACTGGCGAGCTTTGTTGCAAAACTGGATGCGGCTTCATCTTAGCGGACTTGTATCTTTCTGATGCCCTGAATTAGCGGATTACCCTATGAGGTTAAAATTAAGCGTTTGCTTATAAACCAGAGGGTTTATTACATGGCTGCTCATCACATCATTATCGTTGGCGGCGCCGCCGCCGGACTAAATTTTCAAATCTCAACCTTGTTTTCTTTAAGTGAAATCAGCCGCGCACCCAACAGTGCGCCCGCCGTGACTGCGCCCAATCCCGCGAGGGTGAGCATCGAGAGCGGTTCACCCAGAACGGGTACGGCGGCGACGGCGGCCAAGCCGGGCACGATGGCCATCAGCAGCGCCACCGTTTGGGCGCCGAGACGACGGACTGCAAAAGTGTAGAGCATCATCGCGACGAATACGACCAGTACCCCCTGATAGATTGCCTGCATGGCAATTTCAGCTGCGGGTGCCTGGTCCAGCGTGCTGGGCAGGAATAGCCACCAGATCGGCAAATACACAATTGCGCTGCCCAGCGTCGTGCTGACTGCCGCCGTGAGCGGTGGCGCCGGGTAGCGACGCAACAGCAGTGTGAATACCGCCCATGAAGAGGAGCCGCACAGAAACAGCAGGTCGCCCAACATCTGCATGCCGGTCAGGTGTGCTCCGCGGGACAGCGTGTCGGCGGCGGTCAATGCGATACCGAAAAAAACCAGCATCAGTGCAATTCGCTGTGACGGTGACGGTTTTTGCCGCAGCCACAACCAGGCAATCACAGCGGTGGTAAAGGGCAGCGCGCCGGGCAGCAACACGGCCGCGTGGGCAGCGGGCGCCAGGCGAAAGGCGACATACACGGCGACGGCGTAACCCACTCCGCCGAATACTGAAAACAGCAGGATCACTTTATACGGCGGCAATGCCACGCGCGGCAGAAAAAATAGCGCGATCAGCGCGCCCACGCCGAAACGCAACGCGGTCACATCCCAGCCGGTCAATACGCTCTTGCCGCCGTGGCGGCTGACCAGAATGAAACCTGCCCAGATGCAAATGGTGAAAAAAGCCGCAATCAAGCCGGCGCGAGATGAATTGGATACGCTCATGTTGATTTGAAAGCAAAAACTTTAATCGGGTTGGGCTAATGTTTGGTGCGAGTCAGAAACACCGTGATTTCTTCACGGTCGTGGTAGAGCTGTTTGGCGGTCATCTTGTAACTGAAGCCTTCCATCTCCAGGCGCGAGCGGATGCCGCCCAAGGCAGCATCCAATGCGGCAACGCGCTGTTTCATCGGCAGTTTTAGATTGAAAATCGCATGGCGACACCAGCCGGAGGCGAACCAGTTGCCTATCAGTTCGGCGACCTTGGCGGGTTTTTCAACCATGTCGCAGATCAGCCAGTCCACCGCTTTGCGGGGCGCGTATTTAAAACCGTCCTGTCTTAAGTGTTCGACCAGCGGATTTTTGTCCATCGTCCCCTTCATGTCGCCATTGTCCACGGCGGTCACACGTATACCGCGCCTGACCATCTGCCAGGTCCAGCCGCCGGGGGCCGCGCCCAGATCCACCGCCGTCATGCCGCTGCGCAACAAGCGCGTTTGCTCGCTCTTGTCCAGAAATACGTCGATGGCTTCGGCAAGCTTGAGCGTTGAGCGGCTGGGCGCCTCGGCGGGCATGGACTGGCGGGCGATGCCCATGATGGACGATGAACTGTTGTACGGGTCGCTGGTGCCTGTCAGTGCGGAAGACTTGTCGGGGAAGAAAATATGCAGACGCGGCAGCTTGATGTCGTCAACCATGCGTCCCCGTTCGCGCAGCGCTGTTTCCAGTAAAGGCTGAAAACGGCGGGTGAAGGCGGAGAGTGTCTTTCCGTCGTTGGTGTCCGGCACTTCCAGCCACAGCGCACCGAAGTTGCCGGGAAGGGCAGCAATCGCTAAAAGGATGGGCGTCAGACGGTCGCGTTCGGGCAGCGTGTCTATGGTGTGGTGCAAACGGATCAGCTGGCGCGCAAAAATCAGCTCCCGATAGTCGAGCGTTTGCTCGTTGATCGCGACAAGCGCATAACCGCTGTCAGGGATGACATCAGGCTGCTCGGCCAGAACAGGTTGCTGTCGGCGGGCCTGGCCTACTGCCTCCTGCGCACAGTCTTTCTCGAAGCCGGGGCGGCAATACAGCAGCCAGTGGGTAAGGGAAGCGGTGCCGTCAGAGCGCGGTTTTGCCGTGCGTGCAGGTGTTTTGACTGCCACTACATTCAGCTCCAGCAGCCGGGACAGCTTGGTGCCGATACGCCGTGGTTTGGCCGCGATGGCTTTTACCGGCGCTTTGCCTGGTTTGGATGCTGGTTGAGTCGATGAGCGACGCGGCTTATCGTCCCTCGCGGAAGCTCCGCCCGGAATTGTCTTTTGAATCGTTTGAGTCCCGGCGCGACGCGGCTTTGCCGCATTGTCCTTCACCGAAACCTTTTTTTTTGGGTTTTTCGTTTGCATGCGCGTATTGTGTCACAGGTTGGGAAAGCATGCGCGAAAGTGCTAATATTCGCGCTTTGCATGAAAGCTTGAATGAGCAAACGTTACGATTTGATTGTGTTCGACTGGGACGGCACGGTGATGGATTCCACTGCGATTATTGCAGGATCGATTCAATCCGCCTGCCGCGATCTGGATTTGACCGTTCCAGACGATGAAACCGCGCGACATGTGATTGGACTGGGATTGAGCCGGGCATTGCGTCATGCTGTACCGGATGCGCCGGAAGCGATGTATGAGCCGCTGGTGGCGCGCTATCGCCATCATTTTCTGGCGCAGGATCAGGCGATCCCCTTGTTCGAGGGGGCGCGCGAGACGATCGCCGAGTTGCATGAGGCGGGTTATGCGCTGGGTGTGGCAACCGGCAAGAACAGCGCCGGTTTGCAAAGGGCGCTTGAGTCTTCGGGGATGAAGCACTATTTTCATGCCACGCGTACGGCAGAGCAGACTTTTTCCAAGCCGAATCCGGCCATGTTGTTTGAACTGATGGAAGAATTGGCTGTCAGTGCCGGGCGTACCCTGATGGTCGGCGATACCACGCACGATGTGCTGCTGGCCCGGAATGCCGGTGTGGATGTGGTGGCGGTCGCCTTCGGCGCGCATCCGGCGGAGCAGTTGCTGGAGTTGAAACCGCTGGCGCTGATGCATGATTTTTCGCAACTGCGTGCATGGTTCAGGACCAACGCATAACTAAAACTTAAGGAATAAAATGTCAGAGCAAAATTGGGAACGCGATGTGTTGGAGAAGCTGGCGATGTCTGCCGTTCAGGAGCAGCGCCGCGCCAGGCACTGGGGTATCTTCTTCAAGGTGCTCACCCTGGGTTATCTTTTTATCGTCCTGTTTGTCTTCATGGGCTGGATGGGCAAGAGCGAAAGCGCGCTGAGTACGGGCAAGCATACAGCGCTGGTGGACATGGAGGGCGTGATTGCCGCTGACAGTGCGGCGAGCGCCGACAACCTGATCCCGAGTTTGCAGGATGCTTTCAAGGACAAGGATACTCAGGGCGTGATCCTGCGCATCAACAGTCCGGGCGGCAGTCCGGTTCAGGCAGGCCAGATCAACGACGAAATTCGCCGCTTGCGCGCCAAATATCCTGCCGTTCCCTTGTATGTGGTGGTGGGTGATGTTTGCGCGTCCGGCGGTTATTACGTGGCGGCAGCAGCCGACAAGATTTTTGTCGACAAGGCCAGTCTGATCGGCTCCATCGGTGTGTTGATGGATGGCTTCGGTTTTACCGGAACGATGGAAAAGCTGGGTGTGGAACGCCGTCTGGTGACCGCCGGCAGCAACAAGGGTTTCATGGATCCCTTCTCGGCGGTTCGTCCCGATCAGCAGGAATACGCCAAGCAGATGCTGGCCCAGATACACCAGCAGTTCATCGCCGTGGTCAGAGCCGGGCGCGGCACGCGTCTGAAGGAAACCCCGGATACTTTCAGCGGGCTGGTGTGGAACGGTCAGGCCGGCGTGGAAATGGGACTGGCGGACGGGTACGGTACGGTGGAATCGGTAGCGCGCGATGTGATCAAGGCCGAAAACGTCGTGGATTTTACGGTGAAGGAAGGTATTGCCGACAGACTGGCTAAACGCTTCGGCATGGGCGTGATGAGCGCGATAGGCTACTCAACTCAGGGCAGCGGGATTTCGCTGCGGTGAAACTCGCGTAGCGACGAACCGTACCCCTCGCCCATCGGGATAACCAGCGACTTGCCCGCTTGCGGGCTTAGTCGATTGGCTAGTTGTTTCACCAGAGGGGGGACGGGGGTGAGGGAACGTGTACAGTGGTTGGTTTGAGTGGCGATATAACAAGCAGGTCAGCGCAGCAGCGGTTTTAAGGCTTGCAGCACGTTTGTCATAATGCGTGGCTGTGCACTGGCGGCGGGGTGCATGTTGTCGGCCTGGAACTGATCCGCGCCCACGCCTTCGAGCAAAAATGGCAGCAGGCTGATGCGGTGTTTCGCCGCCAGCCGCGGAAACACGTTTTGAAATTGCGTGATGTAAGGTTCGCCGTAATTGGGCGGCAGTTTCATGCCGACCAGCAAGGTTTTGGCGCGAGCCTGGTTGATTTGTTCCAGAATGACATTCAGGTTGTCCTCGATATCCGCCGCGCTGAAGCCGCGCAGCCCGTCGTTTGCGCCCAGTTCCACGATCACGATCGCCGGATGATATTGTTCCAGCAATCTGGCGAAGCGCTGGCGTCCTCCCAGCGTAGTCTCACCGCTGATGCTGGCATTCAGCACTTTGAAATTGCTGTGATTCAGTTCCTGTTGCAAAAGGTAAGGCCAGCTTTCCGTGAGTTCCAGGCCGTAGCCCGCCGACAGGCTGTCGCCGAATACCAGTATGTTCTTCGGTGCAACATGCACTGCGGCTTGCGCCATTTGTGGCAGCCATAGCACTGCAATCAGTAAGATGGTTTTTAAGGAAAAATTTCTCATGACAGCGATTGTGCAGGCGGTGAGCCTTTCTAAGCAAGTGTTAAGTGGCGAACAGCCATTGACCATCTTGTTTGATGCAAGTTTCACAGTCATGTCGGGTGAGAGTCTCGCCATTGTCGGCGCATCCGGCTCCGGCAAATCCACCTTGCTGGGCCTGCTGGCGGGCCTTGATGTGCCCTCCAGCGGTACTGTGAAGTTGAATGGGACGGATTTATTTGCGCTGGATGAAGACGGACGCGCCCGCCTGCGCGGCGCGCTGGCAGGCTTTGTGTTTCAGTCGTTCCAGTTGTTGCCGGCACTCAGCGCGCTTGAGAACGTCATGTTGCCGCTGGAGCTGCAAGGGGTGGCCGATGCGCGCTTGCGCGCTGTCGAATCGTTGCGCGAGGTGGGTCTCACGGCCCGTGCCCATCACCTGCCCAAACACCTGTCAGGCGGCGAGCAGCAGCGCGTGGCGCTGGCCCGCGCCTTCGTCGTGCATCCGAAAATCCTGTTCGCCGACGAACCGACCGGCAATCTCGATGCTGAAACAGGATCGCAGATCATCGACCTGATGTTCGAACTGAACCGGGCTCAGGGCACCACGCTGATACTGGTGACTCACGACGAGGCGCTGGCCGCCCGCTGCGGCAGACAGTTGCGCCTTGCGGCAGGCAAGATCGTGTAATCAGGCGGCCATTCAGGCAAAATACACGTCTCTTAACGAAAAATCCCGGTGAAAAAATGATCCGCCAAAACGATTAAAGTTTAGAAGACTGAAAAACCATGTCAAACACGCAAATCGCGAGTTGATTGACTCCTGTTTCAAGATTTGTCAGCTGCTGGCGGACAGGGTTGCTGGCGCGATAACAGTCGGTCAGGTAGGATAAGCTGTAATGGCTTAATTTCGGAGGAGAAAGTGATGGGTAAGCTCGAAATTATCGATATGGCGCTGCAATTGAAGGCTGCCGAGCGCTATGAAGTGGCCGAAAAAATCATGCAAAGTCTGGATAAGTCTGACGAAGAAATCGACAGGATTTGGGCGGAAGAGGCTTTGTTCAGGGCAAAGGCGTGTGATGATGGGCGCATGAAGATGTGCTCATTTGAAGAAGTGTTCGGCGACAAGTAATGAAGATTCGCTTCGCGGAGGCTGCCAATAACGAATTGAATGATGCCTGTGACTGGTTTGAGCGTCAGCAGTCCGGTTTAGGGGCACGTTTCAAAAACGATGTGCGTGAGGCGACACTTCGGATTGCAGGTTCACCGTTGTTGTTTCCGGTTGAGATGCAGGAGGTGCGGCGCTACGTGATGAACCGGTTTTCCTATACTTTACGATATGTGTTGAGAGCGAATGAGGTCTGGATTGTCGCCGTGTCACATCAGCATCGTCGCCCGGATTACTGGGCTGAGCGGGTCGAGAATCAATGATTTTTCACACTGAAGGCTTATATGCAGCCGTGTGGTTGGAAAGTATGAGTGGGCCTGCTGCAGTTTTTCCGTGAATAGAATATGAACCTCCTTCGCCTGTCCCTCAACTTGCTGCGCCGCGACTGGCGGGTCGGGGAGTGGCGCGTGCTGCTGCTGGCGCTGGTGCTGGCGGTGGGCAGCCTCGCCACGGTCGGACTGTTCGCCGACCGGGTGAGGCAGGCGCTGGGACAGCAGGCAGCCAGTCTGCTGGGCGCCGATCTGCGCATCACGTCCACGCGCCCGATATCTGCCGATTATCGCAAAAGAGCAGAGCTGCGCGGCTTGCGCGTGGTGGAGAGCCGTACTTTTCCCAGCATGGTGTCGCATCAGGGGCGGGTGATGCTGGCCGAGATTCAGTCGGTAGAGGCGGGCTATCCGCTGCGGGGGAAGATAGAGATCGATGATGGGAGTGGAGGGGATGTGCGTCCGACGTCGGTTCCCCCACCCCAACCCTCTGATGAAACTACTAGCCATTCGACTAAGTCCGCAAGCGGACAAGTCGCTGGTTATCCCGGAGGGAGAGGGGGCAAACGAGAAAAGCAACTGTTGATTTCTGGGACGGTGTGGGTGGACGATCGTCTGATGCGTCACTTTGATCTTCATGTGGGTGAAAAAGTGGGTATCGGTTCGCAGCAATTCATCGTTGCCGCGCGCATCGTGAAGGATGTCGATCAGGCTGTCGGTTTTGCAGGTTTTGCGCCGCGCGTGCTGATGAATGAGAGCGATGTGGCATCCACCGGCCTGCTGCGGGAAGGCAGCCGCATCACTTATCGGATGATGGTCGCAGGCGACGCGGCGCAGGTGGCGGCATTTCGTCAGGCGTTGCCGCTGAACAGCAACGAGAAAGTGGAAGATGTGACCGACGCGCGCCCGGAAATCCGCACAGCCCTTGAACGCGCCGAACATTTTCTGGGGCTGGCCGCACTCTCGACTGCCATCCTGGCCGGCGTGGCGATTCTGCTTTCGGCAAGGCGCTATGTGGCGCGCCATCTGGATGGCGTTGCGGTGATGCGCTGTCTGGGCGCTGAACAAAATCAGGTGCTGCGGCTGTTTCTGTATCAGTTTTTACTGGCCGGATTTCTGGCGGTGGCGGCGGGCTTGCTGATGGCCTTCGTTACACAGGCGGCGCTGGTTAGCAGCATCATGCCGGATGCTGGTCTGCCGCAACCGGGTGTATTGCCCGCGATCAAGGCGGCGGTGAGCGGCTTCGCCTTGCTGTTGGGTTTTGCCTACCTTCCCTTGCTGCAACTGCGCCGCGTGTCGCCGCTGCGCGTGATGCGCCGCGAGATGGGACTGCCAGAAACGCGTGGCTGGCTGATTTACGGCGTGGCAGCGCTGGTGCTATGTGCACTGTTCTTATGGCAGGCGGGCAGCCTGAAGCTGGGTTTTATGGTGCTGGGCGGCCTGCTGGCAGGGTTGCTCGCGGCAGGCGCGCTGGCCTGGCTGCTGCTGAATGGCCTTGGCCGTTTTGCCGGAAAAGCCGCGGGCGGAGTCATCGCGCAGGCATTCAAAAATCTGACGCGACACGGACGCGGCGTGGCGGTACAGGTGACAGCACTCAGCCTGGGCGGCATGGCATTGCTGGTGTTGACGCTGGTGCGCGGTGATTTGTTGCAAAGCTGGCAGGACAAGCTGCCGCCGGATACGCCCAACCGCTTCGTGGTGAGCATACAGCCCGATCAGCAGCAGGCGATACGGGATTTTTTTGCACGGCAAGATTTGCCGGCGCCGCAGCTATTGCCCATGGTAAGAGGCCGTCTGGTTGCGATAAATGACCATGCGGTTAACGGTGCGGATTATCCCGAGCCCAGAGCGCGCGGGCTGGTGGAGCGCGAGTTCAATCTTTCCTATTCCGACAAGATGCCGGCCTGGAATACGCTGGCGAGCGGGAAATGGTGGGACACCAGAGAGACGACTGAGGGCAGAGACCGCAAGGGTCTGATAGGACAACTCAATTCTGACTATGACGATAGATCCGTCATGTCATCATCGATTCCCCGCACAACTAATGGGCTGCGCCCCAAGTTGTTGCGTGAAGGACAGAATGATGACGCGCAGTTGTCTGTCGAAGAGGGTATCGCCAGGACGTTGAATATTCATCTTGGCGACGAATTGACTTACGATGTGGCCGGCAACCGGTTCAGGGCGCCCGTCACCAGTTTGCGGCGCGTGCAATGGGATTCGATGCGGGTGAATTTTTTCGTCATCGCCACACCCGACTTGCTGAAGAATTATCCGGCCAGCTATCTCGGTAGTTTTTAT
>JAJYYO010000036.1 GCA_021800795.1 Pseudomonadota bacterium | reverse complement strand
TGCGAAACAAGTCCGACAGGCTCCTAGGCAAACGAAAGAAGCACCAACCAACCCCTGAATCGCTACGCGACGTTCACGTTGATGCCCCATCTCACGGTATAATCGCCCCGCTATGCAGATACTACGCGGACTCTCCCCCCATAAAACCCGGCCTGTCGCCCTCACCATCGGTAATTTCGACGGCGTGCATCTGGGTCATCAATCCCTGCTCAATGAATTAAAAGCGGCGGCACAGGCGCGCTCGCTTAAAACCGCAGTGGTGATTTTTGAACCGCACCCGCGCGAATTCTTTACTCCAAACACGGCGCCGGCGCGCCTCTCCAGCCTGCGAGAGAAGCTGGAGTTGTTTGAGCGTTTTGCTATCGATTACGTGTATGTTTGCCGTTTCAATACCGAATTTGCCCAGATGAGCGCGGCGTATTTCATCCACGCCCTGCATGAAAAACTGCGGGCAAAGTATGTGCTGATCGGCGACGACTTCCGCTTCGGCAGCGGACGCAGCGGCGATTTTGCGCTGATGGAAAAAATCGCCGAGCAACAGGGATTTGAAGTTCAGGCGGTACATACGGTCAAGAGCGACGGCGTGCGAATTTCCAGCACGGCGATACGCGCAGCGCTGGCGGCAGGCCAGATGCGCCGCGCGCATGATTATCTGGGGCGGCCTTACAGCATATCGGGTCGCGTGGTGCACGGCGACGGCGTGGGGAAAAAACTGGGTTATCCGACCGCCAATATCCAGATGAAGCACAACCGCCCACCGCTGTCCGGCATCTTCGTGGTCGAAGTACATGCGGCGGACTTCGGCGTGTTGCGGGGAGTCGCCAGCCTCGGTGTGCGACCCACCCTGAAGCACGATGCAAAACCGGTGCTGGAAGTGCACCTGTTTGAATTTGAACAAAATATTTACGGAAAAACGCTGCGCGTGGAATTTCTGCAAAAACGCCGCGATGAAGAAAAATTTCCCGATCTGGACGCCTTGACCCGGCAGATCGCACTGGATGTGGAACATGCAAAAAAATGGTTCGAACAACATGAATGACTACAAAAAAACCCTGAACCTGCCCGACACCGCCTTTCCGATGCGCGGCGACATGGCGAAACGCGAGCCGCAAATGCTGACCCGCTGGCAGGAACAGCAGCGCTATCAGAAGATACGCGCAGCCAAGCTGGGACTGCCCAAGTTCATCCTGCACGACGGCCCGCCCTATGCCAACGGCGACATCCACATCGGCCATGCGGTGAACAAGATACTCAAGGACATCATCATCAAGGGCAAGACATTGTCAGGGTTCGATGCACCTTACGTGCCGGGCTGGGATTGCCACGGCCTGCCGATCGAGTTGCAGGTGGAAAAAAAGCACGGCAAGGCGATTCCCCCCGGCGAGTTCCGCGAACTGTGCCGCAACTACGCGCGTGAACAGGTCGAACGCCAGAAAAAAGACTTCATACGACTGGGCGTGCTGGGCGACTGGGATCAGCCCTATCTCACCATGGATTTTGTGACCGAGGCCGAGATCATCCGCGCGCTGGGCGCGATTCATCAGCGCGGCTATCTGTATCAGGGCTACAAGCCGGTCAACTGGTGTCTGGATTGCCAGTCCGCGCTGGCCGAAGCCGAGGTGGAATACGAAGACAAGACCTCCAGCGCGATCGACGTCGCGTTCGAGGTGAAAGACCATCCCGGCATAGACCGCGCATTCGGCGTCTCACTGCCGGGTAGCGTCCGTGTCCTGGCGGTGATCTGGACCACCACGCCGTGGACCCTGCCCGCCAATCAGGCGGTGAGCGTGCATCCCGATTTTGAATACACGCTGGTCAAGACCGAAAAGGGCTATCTGCTGATCGCCTCAGAACTGATGGAAAGTTGCCTGGAGCGCTACCAGCTGACTGGCGAATCCATCGCGACCTGCAAAGGTGCGGCGCTCGACATGCTGCCGCTGCAACACCCGTTTCAGGACCGCATTGTGCCCATCATCTGCGGCGATCATGTCACGCTGGAAGCCGGTACCGGTCTGGTGCATACGGCTCCCGCGCACGGTCTGGACGATTATTTCGCAGGACAAAAATACAATCTGCCCACCGACAATCCGGTAGGCGACGACGGCAAGTTTCTCGCCACGGTGCCGCCCGTGGGCGACGTTGCACTGGCGGGCGTGTTCGTCTGGAAAGGCAACGACATCGTGGTGCAGGCGCTGGAAGCTTCCGGGCATCTGCTTTGTCTGAAAAAAGTGCAGCACAGTTATCCACATTGCTGGCGACACAAGACGCCGATCATCTTCCGCTCCACCCCGCAATGGTTTATCGGCATGAACCAGCCCTCTCCTGGCTTTCAGCCACCCTCCCCCGTTTACGGGGGAGGGGTTGGGGGAGAGGGAAAAACCCTGCGCGATCTGGCCAACAAGGCCGTAGCAGAAACCGCGTTCTTCCCTTCGTGGGGCCGCGCGCGCCTTGAGGCGATGATCAAAAACCGTCCCGACTGGTGCGTATCGCGCCAGCGCAGCTGGGGCGTGCCGATGCCGTTTTTCGTGCACAATGAAACCGGCGAGCTGCACCCCCGCACACCGGAACTGCTGGAGCAGGTTGCCCTGCGCGTCGAGCAGTACGGCATCGAAGCCTGGTTCAGCCTGAATTCGGTGGAACTGCTGGGTAGCGATGCCGAACACTACAAAAAACTCACGCACACGCTGGACGTCTGGTTCGACTCCGGCGTCACCCATGCCTCGGTTTTGCAAAAACGCAGCGAATTGCACTCTCCGGCCGACCTGTACCTGGAGGGCTCGGACCAGCATCGAGGCTGGTTCCAGTCCTCCCTGCTGACCGGCTGCGCGATCAATGGCCATGCACCCTACCAGGCCCTGCTCACGCACGGTTTCGTGGTGGACGGCAACGGTCACAAAATGTCCAAATCAAAGGGCAACGTGATTGCGCCGCAGAAGATATTCGACACGCTGGGCGCGGACATCCTGCGTCTGTGGACGGCTTCCACCGACTATTCGGGCGAGTTGACCATCTCGGATGAAATTTTGAAGCGCGTGGTGGAGAGCTATCGCCGCATCCGCAACACGATGAAATTCCTGCTGGCCAATATCTCCGATTTCGATCCGACGCGCGATGCACTGCCCGTCGATCAATGGCTGGAAATCGACCGTTACGCGCTGCATTTGACTCAAAAACTGCAAACCGAAGTGCGCGCCGATTACGATCGCTACGAATTCCATCTGGCGGTTCAGAAACTATTGGGCTTTTGTTCAGAGACGCTGGGCAGTTTCTATCTGGATATTTTGAAAGACCGGTTGTACACCGCAGCTGAAAACTCGCGCGCACGCCGCGCGGCTCAGAATGCGCTGTATCACATTACCCACACACTGACCCGATTGATCGCGCCCATCCTGAGTTTTACCGGAGAAGAAGCCTGGACGGTGCTCGCCAATGAGCACACCAGTGTATTCGAAGGCGTGTGGCACGAACTGCCGGATGCAGGAGAAATTGCAATCAGCGACTGGCTGATCGTCGAAGCCTGGCGCGCCCGTGTCAACAAGCAACTCGAAGAAGCGCGCTCCGTCGGCCTGATCGGTTCCGCGCTCGCCGCCGAGGTGGATGTGTTCGCAAGCGGCGAGGAATACGATGTGCTGGCAAGTCTGGGGAATGATCTGCGCCTGGTGTTCATCACCTCGCGCGCCAGCGTGCATCGCGCAATCGACGAGCCGCATATCGACGTATCGGCCAGCCTGCACGACAAGTGCGAACGCTGCTGGCATTACCGAGAAGACGTGGGTGCCGACGAACTGCATGCGACCCTGTGCGGTCGTTGCGTGAGCAACCTGTACGGCAGCGGAGAGGAGCGTACTTATGCTTAAGTATTGGCTCTCGCTTTCCGCGCTGGTCATCGCCCTCGATCAGATCAGCAAGTTATTGATTATCAATTATTTCTCAAGTCACAACAGCCTTGCGGTGCTCAGCGTATTCGATCTGGCGCTGATGCATAACACGGGGGCTGCGTTCAGTTTCCTGAGCGACGCAGGCGGCATGCAGCGCTGGCTGTTCACCGCCATTGCCGTCATCGCCTCCGTCTCCATCATCTGGGTATTGCGCAAACATGCCGCTCAAATTCTCTTCGCGCTGGCGCTGAGCCTGATTCTGGGCGGCGCACTCGGCAATCTGATCGACCGCATCAACTACGGCTATGTAATCGACTTCCTGCTGTTCCACTGGCATGATCACTATTTCCCGGCCTTCAATCTGGCCGATTCCGCGATCACCTGCGGTGCAGGACTGCTGATATGGGAGAGTTTTATGGAGAAAAAACATGGACCTGCTGTTAGCTAATCCGCGCGGTTTCTGTGCCGGGGTGGATCGCGCCATCGAAATCGTGGAACGCGCGTTGGCGTTGCATGGCGCGCCTATCTATGTGCGTCATGAGGTGGTTCATAACAAGTTTGTCGTCGATGGACTGCGCAACAAGGGCGCGGTTTTCATCGAAGAGCTGGACGATGTGCCACCCGGCAGCATCCTGATTTTCAGTGCGCACGGCGTCTCCCAGGCGGTGCGCCGCGATGCGGAGGCGCGCGGACTGACCGTGTTCGATGCGACCTGCCCGCTGGTCACCAAGGTGCATATCGAGGTGTCGCGTCAGCACAGCCAGAACAAGGAAATCATCATGATCGGCCACAAGGGACATCCCGAAGTGGAAGGCACCATGGGACAGGTGGAGGATGGCATGTATCTGGTTGAATCGCCGGAGCAGGTCGCCTGCCTCAAGGTGCGCGACGAACACAATCTGGCTTACGTCACCCAGACCACGCTGTCGGTGGACGACGCCAGCAATATCATCGCCGCCCTGAAAACCCGCTTTCCGTTCATCACCGGCCCCAAGAAGGACGACATCTGCTATGCCACGCAGAACCGCCAGGATGCCGTCAAGCTGCTGGTTGCAAAATGCGATGCGGTGGTCGTGGTGGGATCGCCCAACAGCTCCAACTCCAACCGCCTGCGTGAAGTGGCGGCGAACGTCGGCGTGCCGGCCTATCTGGTGGACGATGCCGACGGCTTGCAAGCCGTCTGGTTTGCAGGGAAAAACAAGGTCGGCGTCACGGCCGGCGCATCCGCCCCGGAAGTGCTGGTGCAGGGCGTGATTGAAAGATTGCAGCAGTTTGGCGCGCAGCAGATCACGGAATTGCAGGGTATCACGGAAAACGTGACTTTCCCCCTGCCCAAGGCCCTGCAGGTTTGAAAACAGATTTTCTGATCATCGGAGGCGGCGCAATCGGCATGACCAGCGCCATCGCCTTGCTTCGGGCAGGCTATAAAGTCACGCTGGCGGAACGCGGCACAACAGGCCGCGAAGCCTCCTGGGCGGGCGGCGGCATTCTCTCCCCGCTGTGTTCATGGGATTACACCGATGCCGTCACCCGCCTGACCCAGCGCAGCATGGACATGTTCGGCGATGCTGCCGCAAAGCTGCATGAGGCCACCGGCATCGATCCGCAATACCGGCAGTGCGGCATGCTGCTGTTGCCCCCGTTTAATGACGAACTCGCAACGACATGGTGTGCGGCGCACGGAATCTCCTTGCAGCCTGTGGCGCTCGGTGACCATCTACCCGGCCTGTCGGGAGATGGGTTATTTCTGCCGCAGATCGCCCAGGTGCGCAACCCGCGCCTGTTACAGGCGCTGCGCCGGCAGGTGGAAATGCTGGGTGGCGTGATCCTCGAACAACATGAGGCGCAGCATTTTTCAATACAGGGCGACAGCATCAGCGCGCTGCATACATCAAAGGGTAATTTGAGCGCCGATGCGTATGTCATGGCGGCAGGTGCATGGAGCCGCTCCCTGCTGGGCGAACACGCGATGAGTCTGGATATTCGCCCGATACGCGGCCAGATCCTGCTGTTCAAGTTCGACGCGCCGCCCTTTCCTAACATCCTGCTTCAGGAGAGCCTGTATTTCATCCCGCGCAATGACGGTCATGTGCTGGTCGGCAGCACGCTGGAGGATGTCGGTTTCGACAAGTCCACCACGGTCGATGCAAGAGAAAACCTGCTGCAACGCGTGCATGCGCTGTTTCCGCAATGGCCCGCGCCAGTACGGCAGTGGGCGGGACTGCGCCCGTGCTCTCCCGACAATATCCCCACCATCTCCCGGCATCCGCAGCTGTCCAACCTGTATGCCAACTGCGGACACTTCCGCTACGGCGTAACCATGTCGATAGCCAGTGCGGAACTGCTGCTGGGCGAAATCGAAGGCCGTCCACAACCCATGCCTGTAGAGGAATATCGCTGGCGCGAGTGACGGGCTGTCCTCTATAATCACAGGCTCAATTGCTGGAGTAGCTCAGTCGGTAGAGCAACGCACTCGTAACGCGTAGGTCGGAGGTTCGATTCCTCTCTCCAGCACCATTCATTTGAGGAAACCATATGGCCGTTTCTCAACGACGCAATTCCTTCCTCAAAATCCTCCCCTATTTGCTCGCCGTGGCGTTGCTGATCATCGCCGGCTGGTATTTCACCCGCCCCCCTCTGCCCCGCGTACAACTGATCACAGTCGGGCGCGGCCTGGTTGAGGCGACGGTGAGCAACACGCGTGCGGGGACGGTCAAAGCCTGTCGCCGCGCCAAGCTGTCCGCACCGTCCGGCGGCCAGATATCGCATCTACTGGTCAAAAAAGGCGAACGGGTCAAGACCGGGCAGATACTGCTGGAACTTTGGGACCAGGACTTGCAGGCGCAGGAAAATCTTGCTCAGGAACAGCTCGTCACCGCGCAGACACAGGCCAAACAAGCCTGTTTGCAGGCGGATCTTGCCGAACAGGAAGCAGGGCGGGCGCGTCAGTTGCAGGCGAAGGGATTTATTTCCGTTGAGGGGATGGATCAGAAAACATCAAATGCCCGTGTGGCGCGCGCCGGCTGCGACGCCGCACACAGTCAGATCGAGCAGAGCAGATCGCGTATTCAGGCGGCAAATGCGGGGCTGGATCGCATGGTGCTCAAGGCGCCGTTCGACGGCATCGTGGCCGACATCAGCGGCGAACTGGGCGAATATGCCACCCCGTCTCCGCCCGGCATCCCGACTCCTCCGGCCATCGATCTGATCGATGACAGTTGTTTGTTCGTCAGCGCACCGATCGATGAGGTGGATGCGGCCAACATCAAGGCGGGGCAGTCTGCCCGCATCACGCTGGACGCGATCAAGGGAAAATCCTTTGCCGGTCGCGTCAAACGCATCGCGCCCTATGTGCTGGAACTGGAAAAACAGGCGCGCACCGTGGAAGTCGAAGTCGATTTCGTCAAGCCGCCGACCACTGAAAACCTGCTGGTCGGTTACAGCGCGGACGTGGAAATCGTGCACGCTTCACACGACAACGTGCTGCGCATCCCGACCCAGGCCCTGCTGGAAGGCCATCGCGTGCTGCTCTACAAGGCCGACGGCGTACTGGAAGAGCGCTCTGTCACCACAGGACTTGCCAACTGGAATCAGACCGAAATCACCTCGGGACTCAATGAGGGCGACCGGATCGTGCTGACGCTGGATCAGGCGAGCGTCAAGGCGGGTGTAAAAGTCAAACCCGAAACAGAAAATGTGGTTAAGTAAGCCGACACGGACTACACTTTGCCAAGGTAGACATTAAGCATGGAAGCTTTATTAGATGTGATAAAAGTAGAAGTTGAGTCTGGCTACCTGTTGCGACTTGAATTCGAGAACGGCGAAAAGCGTGTTTTTGATATGTCTGCTTACATGGATAAACGTCCGTACGTGAGGTTAAAGGATTCTGCGTTGTTTGCGCTGGCAAAAGTTGATTATGGAACCGTCGTCTGGCCTGGCAATATCGATATAGCACCGGAAACACTTTATGACCGATCGGTCCCGGCATAAGCACCAAGTAGAGGGCGCAATGAAATCGCAACAACCCGCAGCATCATTGCATAAAGTGTTGAGCATACAGGGAAGCGTTACACCCAAACAGCTTATTCATTGGCAGACTATTGAGGATCTTGCAAAACTCGGTAGCCGAGTTTTGCAAGATCCTCCTGATTCAATTTCCACTTTAACCTATAACGATGAAACCATATCGACATTTCACAGGGATCAGCCAGCCAATGCAAGCTGCGCTATACTTACCGCCATTACGGAGGGCATCATGGATACATTGACCTTATCTCAAGCTGATACGCGCCGTCTGGAAAAACTGGCCCATGAAGCGGGACGCACCCCCGGTGAGGTTCTCAAACATGTGCTGCGAGATGGTTTTGAGGCTACCGAATCTGCGATCAAGACGGTAAAGGCACGCATGCGCAGCAATGAGCGTATACCACATGAAGAGGCTATGCAACAGCTCGACAACCTGATCGAACACCATGTCCGAAACGAAAAGCAGGCAGCTTGATTGGCATCCCGACGCAATCGCCGAACTGGCAAAGTCACTTGCCTGGTATGCCAGGCTTAATCCCGCCGCAGCCAACCGGATGCACAAGGCAATCAAAGAGGCAGCGCAGTCTCTGGTTGCATCACCCATCGCAGTATCTGGCCGTCCCGGCGTAGTTGCCGGCACTCGCGAACTGCCTGTCGGCCGTCGCGTGCCTTTCACACTGATTTTTGAGCGCAACAGCCGCACTGGAGATTGCACCATTTTCCACTGCATGCACCAACGACGAAATTATCCGTCGGATGAAAACGAATGAGAATAACCATGTATGAAACCCGATGTACCGTCATTCCCGATTCGCGCACCCGTATCACGCAAATGCCTACCAGAATGGCGCTTGAATGATCCGACTCGATAAAGTCAGCCGCAGCTTCACGGTCGGCGATCAGCAGGTGACCGCATTGCGCGACATCGATCTGAACATCGCGGCGGGTGACTATGTCTCCATCATGGGGCCGTCAGGTTCGGGAAAGTCCACGCTGCTCAACCTGATCGGCCTGCTGGATCGCCCCAGTTCCGGCATCTATAAGCTGGACGGCGGCAATGTCACCGACCTGGATGACGCTCAACAGGCAAAAGTTCGCAGCGAAAAAATCGGCTTCGTGTTCCAGTCGTTTCATCTGGTGCCGCGCCTCACCGCCGCGATGAACATCGAACTGCCGCTGATATTGGCGGGCATCCCTGTCACCGAGCGCAAGGTTCGCGTCGAAGCGCTGCTGGAAAACTACGGCCTCACGGATCGTGCCGATCACAGGCCGGATCAGCTCTCCGGCGGACAACGGCAACGCGTGGCGATTGCCCGCGCCACCAGCATGCATCCTGCCGTGCTGCTCGCCGATGAACCGACCGGCAATCTGGATCAGGCCACCGGTCGCGAGGTGATCAGCCTGCTCGAACAACTGACCGAACAGCATGTCACGCTGATTCTCGTCACCCACGACCCGGCCCTGGGCGGGCGGGCAAAACGCCAGTTGCACATGGTGGACGGGCAGATTGTCAGCCAGACGGCATCATGAAACTCATCGATGTCGTGCAGTTTGCCGCCGCGAGCCTCGGCGGCAGCCGCGCGCGCACTTTACTGATGATACTGGCGATGTCCATCGGCGTGGCGTCCGTGCTGATCCTGACGGCGCTGGGCGAAGGGGCAAGGCTCTACGTAGTCAACCAGTTCTCCTCATTGGGCACCAATCTCGTTCTGGTATTCCCGGGACGCACCGAAACCGCCGGCTTTGGCCCCGGCATGCTGCTGGGCCAGATTCCACGCGAACTTTCCCTGGACGATGCAGAGGCCTTGTTGAAAAGCCGCGCCGTCAAACGCATCGCGCCGCTGACCCTGGGCAGCTCGCAGATTTCCCGTGACGCGCTGAACCGCGAAGTCATCGTGCTGGGCTCAACCTCCGATCTGCTGGAAGTGCGCCATATGAGCCTGGCACTGGGGCAGTTTCTGCCCGCAGGCCAGACAGGCGAGTCGGTCTGCGTGCTGGGCGCTAAAATCCGCCGCGAACTGTTCGGCAATGAATCGGCTGTCGGCGCCTGGGTGAGACTGGGCGACCGGCGTTTCCGCGTGATCGGCGTGATGGCCGGTCAGGGCGAATCGATGGGTTTCAATACCGATGAAATCGTCATCGTGCCGGTCGCCGCAGCCCATATGCTGTTCAACACCACAGGCCTGTTCCGCATTCTGATCGAAGCAAAGAGCCGCGACGCCATCGAACAGGCCAAAAAGGACGCCGAAACCATTTTGTTTGCCCGCCACAACAATGAGCGCGACGTGACCGTTGTCACGCAGGACGCGGTGCTGGCCACCTTCGACCGCATTTTGCGCGCGCTGACGCTGGCGGTGGGCGGCATCGCCGCGATCAGCCTGTCGGTCGCAGGCATCCTGATCATGAACGTGATGCTGATCGCCGTCTCGCAACGCGTGCAGGAAATCGGCCTTTTGAAAGCGCTGGGTGCGCCCGCCGCACAGATCCGCAAGCTGTTTTTCACCGAGGCTATACTGTTGTCCAGCGTCGGCAGCGCAGTCGGCCTGATCATCGGTGAAGCGGGCGTGCTGGTAATCGCAAAAATCTATCCTTCCCTGCCGGTCGCCACGCCCTGGTGGGCGGTGCTGGCGGCCATCGGCATCTCGCTTGTCACCGGCGTCTCATTCAGCGTATGGCCCGCCCGTCGCGCAGCCCGCCTAGACCCGGTAACCGCGCTGGCAAGTCGCTGAATCAATGCTTTTGACAAATTGTGGTAAACGCATACTATGACGACAATTGCAAACCCCTGATCGAATGGATGACAATGAAAATCTGGAGAATCCGATAGCCATGACTGATGCCGAAATCATCGAACAACGTCGTTTGGCGCGCATGGGAAAAAGCCGGTCTGATGACAGATTGACCAGCCTGCATCGCAAAGCGGTTGAAGCGTTGCTTGACCGGGTTGATGGTGAACGTGTACGCAGACGGGCTTTGGAACGTGTCGAAAAATGGGATAGCGAGCAGCTTTGCAATCCGCGCTATGTCATGGCCTGGCGCACCATACTCAATTTGCCCGTTGCAGCCATGTGTGCATCCATTCTCACCGACGAACCCGAGGGCGTTTCGTTACGGCAAAATTCGCCCTTTGGTTTTTTGCTGCACGAGCAAGCAACATGAATCGTGACGATATAAATCGACTGTTGGCTGAGGCGATGAACATCACCCATCATCGCGATTATGTGATTATCGGCAGCTTGTCTGTGCTCGGCGCTGTTGCACACCCACCCCTTTCAATGACCGGTTCAATCGATGTCGATTTATATCCGAAAAATGATCCGGGTAGGGCTTTTGAAATAGCCGACAAGTTGGGACTGGGCAGCGATTTCGAGCAAACTTATGGTTATTACGCCGACGCCGTCTCCCCCATGTTGCCAACCTTGCCGGAAGGCTGGGAGCTACGCCTGATTTGCGTCACTTTTGATTCCGGTGTGGCAGCTTGGTTTCTTGAGCCAAACGATGCCGGCATTTCAAAGTATGTGCGCAGTGAGCCACGGGATCGTGAGTGGATACGCGCAGGGCTGTTGGCAAACATATTATCCATGCCCACCATTGAATACCGGCTCCGCGAAACAATCATGGAAACAGAGGAGCGGCAACGTGCAAAGGTGGCTATCGAAGAAGATAAAAAATGGCTGGCACTATCCAGATAAACACATTACGCATTGCAGGAAGTTTTATTGACTGGATTCCGGCCTGATGAAACTACTCGACATTCGACTAAGCCGGCAAAAAGCGCCAGCAAAGTCGCTGCTTATGCGCGAAAATGACCTATGCTGTTTCCCGACCTGATCCGCCTGACCGCCTCCAGCTTTCTGGCCTACCGGATGCGCAGCCTGCTGACCGGCTCGGGGATCGCCATCGGCATCACGGCGGTAATCCTGCTCACCTCGATCGGCGAGGGGCTGCACCAGTTCGTACTGTCCGAATTCTCCCAGTTCGGCACCAATCTGATCGCCATACAGCCCGGCAAGACACAGACCCAGGGCGGCAATGTGGGCATCTTCGGCTCCAGCCGTCCGTTATCCATCGAGGATGCACAGGCCTTGCGCCATTTGCCCAATATCGAGCACGTCAATCCGAGCATGCAGGGCAATGCCGAAGTGCGCGCCAACGGCAAGACCCGTCGCACCACCGTATACGGTGCAGGGCATGACTTCACCAAAACCTTTACCCTCAACGTGCAATCCGGCAGTTTCCTGCCCGATGACGATCCGACGCAGGCGCGTGCCTTTGTCGTGCTGGGTTCCAAAGTTCGTCAGGAACTGTATGCAGGACAGAATCCGCTGGGCAGCTATCTTAGCGTGGGCGGGCAACGCTACCGAGTGGTCGGCGTGATGGAACCCAAGGGTCAGATACTCGGCTTTGACATGGACGATACCGTGTTCATTCCGGCGGCGCGCGCGCTGGAACTGTTCAACCGCCCGGGGCTGATGGAAATACAGGTGAACTACCAGGCAGGCGCCGATCTGGACGGCGTGGTGCGCGCCATCACCGCACTGCTCAAGGAACGCCACGGACGCGAAGACTTCACGCTGATTCCACAGGAAAAAGCGCTCGAAGTGCTGGGTTCCGTGCTGGATGTGATCACCTTTGCAGTGGGTGCGCTGGGCGGCATCTCGCTGCTGGTGGGCGGCGTCGGCATCCTCACCATCATGACCATGGCCGTGTCCGAACGCACCGCAGAGATCGGCCTGTTGCGCGCGCTGGGCGCACGCGAAAAGCAGGTGCTGATGCTGTTTCTGGGAGAGGCGATCCTGCTCTCCGCGCTGGGCGGACTGGCAGGGCTGCTGCTTGGCATCGGCATCGCTCAGGGCCTGCATGCACTCATCCCTGCCCTGCCGGTGCATACGCCCTGGCTGTTCGCCGTGCTGGCCGAATTTGTCGCGATCAGCATCGGCCTTGCTGCCGGCGTGCTGCCGGCGCGCCGCGCGGCAAGACTGGACCCGGTGGAAGCGCTGCGAACAGAGTAGAAAGTCAGGCAGGATGCGGTGGTAACCGCATCGTTCAAGGAGAACAACAACGCGAGCGATGCGGTTCGTACCTCATCCTACCTATCTTGTGGCTTGTAGCTGATGGCTGGGTGTATAATTCGCGCCAATTTCAACCTTTTCCTCAAGGAAACATCGTGCCCCTGTCCCGTCGCGTGCAAGCCATCAAACCCTCCCCTACGCTGGCCGTCACGGCGCGTGCCGCGAAACTCAAGGCGGAAGGTCAAGACATCATAGGGCTGGGCGCAGGCGAACCGGATTTCGACACGCCTCAGCACATCAAGGATGCCGCCATCGCCGCCATCAATGCGGGCTTTACCAAGTACACGGCGGTGGGCGGCACGCCTTCCCTGAAAGCCGCCATCATCGCCAAATTCCGTCGCGACAACGGGCTGGACTATACCGCGAAACAGATTCTGGTTTCCTGCGGCGGCAAGCAGAGCTTCTTCAATCTGGCGCTGGCCGTGATCAATCCCGGCGACGAAGTGATCGTGCCCGCACCCTACTGGGTATCGTACCCCGATATCGTGATTATCGCCGAAGGTAAACCTGTCATCGTGCAGGCGGGTATCGAGCAGGGCTTCAAATTGACGCCCGAGCAACTGAAAGCCGCCATCACGCCCAAGACGAAAATGGTGGTGATCAACAGCCCGAGCAATCCATCGGGCGCGGTCTACACGCTGGAAGATCTCAGGGCGCTGGGCGAGGTGCTGCGGGCCTATCCCGACATCCTGATCGCCACCGACGACATGTACGAGCACATCGCACTGACCGATGAAAAATTCGTCAACATCCTGAATGCCTGCCCGGACCTGTACCCGCGCACCTTGGTGCTCAACGGCGTCTCGAAAGCCTATGCGATGACCGGCTGGCGCATCGGCTATGCGGCAGGCCCCGAAACCATCATTACCGCGATGGAAAACGTGCAGTCGCAAAGCACCTCCAACCCGACTTCCATCTCACAGGTCGCCGCAGAAGCCGCACTCAACGGTGACCAGAACTGCATCAAACCCATGCTCCGCGCATTCCGCGAACGCCATGTATTTGTGGTGAACGAACTGAACAAGATTCCCGGCCTCTCCTGCATCATGGCGGGCGGCGCGTTCTATGCATTTCCCGATGCCCGGGTTGCCATCGCCACGCTGCATCGGAAGGGCGTCATCACTGACGCCTCCGACATCGCGCTGTCCGAATATCTGCTGGTAAAAGCAGGGGTAGCCGTCGTGCCGGGCTCGGCATTCGGCAGCTGTGGCTACCTCCGCCTGTCGTTCGCCACCTCGATGGAAAACCTCTCAAAAGCACTGGAACGCATTTCAAAGGCACTTTCATAAGGTTTCGGCGCGGAGCCAAAATCTCTCAAAAGCACTGGAGCGCATCAAGCAGGCGCTCTCCTAAGGCGCTTTTGAAGCTTCCCGGAAAAAGCTGGGCATCTGTCGACAATGCCTCGCCTTACTGTTTTCCGGACTTCCCCTGAAGAATCTGCAATCCGGTGCCCCATCAATTTTCACACCTTATTTCCGACAAAAAAGGTTCACAATTCTGTCGTTTTCGTGCAAAATTCAGCTGTCAGAAGTTCCACAGCAGCAACCTGCTGAGCGGAACTTGTGGCTCGCAGCATCCAATCCGTTTCAAATCAAAAATTTAAACCCAACTTCCGGCCGGACGGGATACCGCCTATGGCCGGGGTAATAACATGGAGAGTATCAAAGATGGAATTTCTGAATAGCGCAGTAACCCCTCTGTTTGTTTTCTCGCCGTTTTTTATTTTGTCACTGATGATTCTTTTCAGCGGAAAATAAAAGTCAGCGTTATCCTCAAATCAGCCGAAAACTGCTTTTTGAGATGCGGCATTTTATGGTTGCGAAAAACACCGTATCATGCCGCAGCATATCCGCATTTCCAGGGAATCCGGATACGATAGTTCAATTGGATCGAATATTAGTGCGCGACATGCAAAGAAGGGCTTTCTGTGGTGCCTTCGATTTGCAGTGCAGCCGAACTCGCGCGCATCAGCAGATCGACCGACACATGCCCCGATAACTGCTGACGGTCGACCGTCAACGCGCCGACGGCTTTAAACGCGCTGTCGCTTATCTGAAACCGGTTAAAGCGGTAGCTGTCGTTGGCATAAGACAATTCGCCGCTCAATGCGTCAAAATAAGTCCTGCCGCCCGGCAAATTTTCCCTGCTGCGCAGACGTGTGGTTTCGACGATATTAACGCCGCCTACCACCCCTTTCCTGACGCTGAAAACGCCATTCAGAATCGCCGCATCGGCCAGCTTCTCCAGGCCGGGTGACTGCATCTGAAAATTGGCCGTGCCATCCAGATCGCCACTCAGCAGCTTGCTGATATTCTGCAACGGAATCGCACGGGCCACCAGCGCGCCCTGCGCACGCCAGCCCGAGCGCCAGTTGATGCGCGCGCTGCCGGTCAGCACGCCGCCCCTGATCCGCCCATCAAAATCCGCAATGCGCAACTCATCGCGCCTCAGTTCACCCGTCGCCTTGAGTTCATCAAACACCCAGTTCGGCAATAACGGCAACGCGCTGTCATGAAGCGTGATGAGCAGTTGCAGTTTGTTCTCCGGCGCCGCACGAATTTCCAGCGCAAGCTTATGCCCGATGGCATTCAAGCGCGCCTGAGTAAACTTGCCGGCAGCATCGAAATCCAGCCCGCCTGCCACATCCGCAAGCGTTGCTCCGTCGGCGACCAGCTTAACCTGCGCCAGATTGATGCGCGAAACCGGGTATTGACGATTCCCTGCCACCTGTTGCAGCCAGCCTGCCACCTCCGGCAAGGCCTTGACCTCTACACCGTCGAGATCGAGACTATTGACAGGCTTGACCGCGCCGAACAGGGCCGCAAGAGAAAAATTCACTTGAGCCTGTCTAACCCGGATTTGCCTCGTCTCCCCGATGGACAGCTCATCCAGCACCAGGCGCGGCGTGGGCAGGATACGACCGGACAGGCGCGTTATATGTACAGGCTGCTGCAATGTCGAGCCCAGCATTCGTTCGATGTTCCCCCGATAAACCTGCGTGGGCAGCACGGCCGGCACCACGAGCAAGGCTGCCACGGCCAGCGCCAGCAGCCCCGCAGCCAGCTTACCCCAGGGCACGGGCTTGCGGCGTCGTTTTGCGACTGCAACAACGGGTTGCTGAAAAACCGTGGCAGTTTCCGCCTTCTTTCTGGCAAGCTCCTCCGCCCGCTGCGCCGCTTCCGCCCATTTTGCCGCCTGCGCATCGGCCAATTGCAAGGCTTCCGCCTCCGAATAGATGTCAGCCGGTTCTTCAACCGCACGGCTCTCCGCCACCTGCACCGATGCTTCCCGGCTGACGGCGTCCGGCTCTGCCTTGGTTTCATCCCTCTGCCCCAGCCCGACGGAGTCCATAAGCAGTTGGTCGGCATCGGAAGAAGATCGCCGCGTCTTCGCCGGATTGACCGACGGCTCTATCACGGGCAGTGTATCAAAAGCCTCAAAATTGAAGTCTGCCAGATGATTTGCTGTCTGCGGCGTTTCGGCCGCATCACGCTCGCCTTCCAGCAATTCGTAAAGCGGGTATTCACGCCCATGCTTGTCCTGTTGCGAACCGCGATAGCGAAACAGCTCATCGTATTCATTGTTCAGGCCGGACACAAAATCAAAATAAGCACGGGAAACATAGATCTGATTCTGTCCGGCAAAGCCCATCACGCACTGCGCGCTGTTGACGCCGTCGCCCAGCATGTTGATCTGCCCGTTCATATCCTTGACCAGACTGACGGGGCCCAGATGAATACCAATGCATACCCGCAGCCTATCGAAATGCTTACCGGCTATCTGGGCGGCGCGAAAATGCGTCGCTGCTTCCAGCGCGTCGGTGGGATGCTGCAGGAAACCGACCGCAGCGCCGCTTTCAGTGTCAAGCATAATCCGTTCACCCGAACCAAGCACCGCAAGGCTGTCATTCAACAAGCGGCTAAATTGCCGCTTCATTTCGAGTTGTTTGCTATCAGTCTGTTTGGCATAGTCAGCTATATCGAAGAACAATACAGCCGCCGTTGTTGACCTTCTTTCCACTAAAGGAACGCCGTTGTTTCCTCCCCGACTGTCGCAACCCGGTACCGCAGCAGCGGTTACTCTTCTTTCATTGGCAGACGCACGCGTGTCATCGCGCGGCGTCACGTCTGCCGCCAAAAATTCAGGCTCCTTGAGCAAAACATCTTCCTGAACGAGCGTTGCGCGTTCCTGTGCCGCAGCCTTAACTTTCTCCTCGGCTTTGACCCGTTCATCTTCCTGTTCGGCCTTGAGCCGTTCGAGCTCATGCTCAGCCTTAATTCTCAGGGTTTCCTGCTCAGCCCTGATCCGCTCCGCTTCCTGTTCAGCCTTGAGCCGTTCCGCCTCATGCTCGGCTCTAATGCGCTGGGTTTCCTGCTCGGCCCTGATCCGTTCCGCTTCCTGTTCGGCTTTGAGCCGTTCGAGTTCCCGCTCAGCCTTAATCCTCAGGGCTTCCTGCTCAGCCCTGACCCGCTCCGCTTCCTGTTCGGCTTTGAGCCGTTCCGCCTTGAGCAACTCGGCTTCCTGTTCGGCCTTGACTCGCAGGTGTTCGGCCTGCTCCTTTTCCAGCCTGGCCTGTTCCGCTTCCTCGCGGGCACGACGAGCCTCCTGCTCGGCTTTAACACGGACCGCTTCTGTCTCCTGCTTTGCTGCGGCTCGCGCCTGTGCCTCCGCCTCGGCCTTTAACCTGGCGACTTCTGCTTCCAGCTTGCTTTTTTCTTCCGCTACCGCGCGCGCGCGCGCCTCCGCCTCTGCCTTAACTTCGGCTGCATGCTGCTCAGCCTTGCGGGCTGCCAGGGCAGTTTCCCGTACATAACGTTCCGCCTCAAGACGCGCTTCCGCCTCGGCAGCTTGCTGAGCGGCTCTGACGCGGGCGGCTGTCTCGCGGCGTTCAGCCTCTGCCGCATCCGCTTCCTGCCTGGCTTGCTGCTCGGCTGCGGCTCGTGCACGTGCTTCCTCCTCAGCCTGCAACTTCAACCTGACCACTTCCGCTTCCAGTGCCGCTTTTTCTTCGGCTACCGCGCGCGCGCGCGCAGCGACTTCTGCTGCCTGCTGCTCGGCCCTGCGCACGGCCAGTTCAGCTGCTTTGGCATGGCGCTCCGCTTCAAGACGCGCCGCTGCTTCGGCGATCTCCTGCTCAGCCTTGAGATGCGCGCGTTCAGCACGCGCCCTTGCCGCACCCGCTTCACTTTGTTCTTCGAGCAGAGCACGCGCATTTGCTTCAGCACGCGCTTCTGCCTGAGTCCTGGTCGCTTCAGCTTCCAGCCTGACCTTCTGTTCCGCTGCCGCACGCTCTGCCGCCTCAGCTTTAGCGGCAGCGGCAAGCTTCATCTTGACCGCTTCTCCCTCCAACATGGCTTGTGTAGGCACATGGAAAGCAGCCGTAAAATCCAGTTCATCCACCTCATCAGGCGATTTTGCAGGCAATGCAGGCAGCGGCGTAATCAGCCTGGCTGAACGACCCACACGCGCCTTATCTTCAATAAAACCGCCACGCGCCAATTCGGCAAACATATCCGCCAGCATGCCGCGCAAGCTGGGTGAGGAACGCTTCATGATTTCAGCAACAGTGGCGCTGCCGTCCACCATCAACAGAGCGCGCTTGATGTCCTTGGACAAATGCGCAGTTCTGCTGCGCACCTCGTCTTCGCCGCTGCTCGTTCTGATAAAAACAATTTTTTCGTTCATGTCTTATTCTAACTGATAGCAGCATCATGTTTGAATTGAAAAGCATATTTTAGGTGGAACGCCGGCCGTTTCCAGCCCACCTCACGCAAGGACAGATTCTATTGACAACAGAACGAACGTTCTTTATAGTTCGCAGCACGTTCGTTCTCCAAGGAATCGCCATGACCGACCACAAAGACACCGAGTACCTTAACAAACTTCAGGACTACTACGCCGACTGGAAAAGCATTCCCTCTTACGCCAGGCTGTGCGAAGTGTTCGGCATCGCCTCCAAGTCCTGGGTTAAGGCTATCCTGATCCGCCTTGCCGATGCAGACTTGATCGAACGCACCCCGGACGGTGCATGGATACCTACCAGGCAGTTTTTCGCCCGTCCTCTGGCCGAATCGTCGGTTCAGGCAGGCATGCCGGTATCGGTGACCGCCACCCAGGGAGAATATTTCGTCATCGACGAGATGCTGATAGACACGCCGTCCAAAACCACGCTCATCACGGTCAAAGGGGATTCCATGATAGACGCCGGCATACACGAAGGCGATGTCGCCGTGGTGGAAAAGCGCATGACCGCGAATATCGGCGACATCGTGGTCGCCATCGTGGACGACGAGTTCACGCTCAAGACGCTGGATCGGGAAAACGGCGTATTCATCCTGCGTCCCGCCAACCCGGCTTATCCCGTTATCCGCCCGCAGGGCACACTGGAAATATATGGTGTGCTGACCGGTCTGGTTCGCAAATACAAGAGGTAACCGACATGCACCCACATCAAGCCCGCCGCGCACTGCTGTCCATGACACACCCAAACAAGGAGCTGTTTTATCGCCAGCGCGCCTTGCTGCGCCGCGCCGTACCCGCAGGCTTCCCCTCACCCGCCGACGATTATGTGGAGCAGCGCATCAGTCTGGACGAACACCTGATCGGGCGTCGCGAATCCACCTTTTTCATGCGCGTCGCAGGAGACTCCATGCGGGACTTAGGCATCTTTGACGGCGACCTGCTGGTGGTGGACCGCGCCCTGTCCGCGACTTCCGGCTCAGTAGTGATCGCAGTGGTGGACGGCGAATTTACCGTCAAGCAACTGCTGCACACGCCAAACGGCCCGGTCTTACGCGCGGCACACCCCGACTATGCCGACATGCACATCCTGCCGGAACAGGATTTCACCATCTGGGGCGTGGTCAGCTGGAACGTACACAAGCACTAGCGGGCATAAAATTAAAGCAACCACGGAAAATAAAACTTGCCATGCCCGCTCCCTCTCCTCAATCCTCTCCCGGAGGGCGAGGAGACGAACGTGTCGCTACGCGAGTTTCACACTAACGCTACAAGCTACAATGAAACGCGCGATTGCCCTGGTCGACTGCAACAACTTCTACGTCTCATGCGAGCGCCTGTTCCGGCCGGATCTGGAGGGCAAGCCCGTCGTAATCTTGAGCAATAACGACGGTTGTGTGGTGTCGCGCTCGCAGGAAGTCAAGGATCTGGGCATAGCAATGGCCGCGCCCTGGTTCAAGTTAAAGGACATCGCCAAAAAGCACGGCATCATCGCCTTGTCTTCCAACTATACCCTGTATGCCGATCTCTCCAGCCGGGTGATGCAGTTACTGGCGCAATTCTCACCCTGCCGGGAAGTGTATTCTATCGACGAATGTTTTCTGGAACTGACCGGCATGAGCGCGCTCTCCAGACTAGGGCAGCAGATACGCAAGACGGTCAGACAGTGCGTCGGCATTCCGGTCTGCGTCGGCATCGCACAGAGCAAGACGCTGGCGAAACTCGCCAATCATGCTGCGAAGAAACAGCCGCGCTTTGACGGGGTGTGTAATTTCAACGAACTTGCGGAACATGAACTGGACGCGCTGCTCGAAAAAATCGGCGCGTGCGAAGTCTGGGGCGCGGGCCGTCGCACCGCGGCCCGCCTGCAAGAAATGGGCATCCACTCCGTTCTGGATTTGCAGCGCGCACCGGCAAAACGCATCCGCGCGGAGTTTGGCGTGGTGCTGGAGCGCACCGTGGCGGAGCTCAATGGCACAGCCTGTCTGGAACTGGAGGAAATCACCCCGCCCCGATCACAGATTATCTGTTCGCGTTCGTTTGGCGCGACCGTTATCCATTTGTCCGATCTGGAACAGGCGGTGATCGCGTATACCAGCCGCGCCGCCGAAAAACTGCGCCGATCACATTCGCTGGCCGGCTGCGTGCAGGTATACATACTCGCCAGTCCGCACCAAGCGCCGCAATACCAGCCGGCGATCACTTTGCCGCTGGCTTGTCCTGGCGATGACACAAGATTGCTGTGCGCCGCCGCGCTCGCCGGATTGCGCAAGATATATCGCTGCGGCCATGCTTACAAAAAAGCCGGCGTAGTACTCTCCGGCATCATCGCAAGCATTGACCGGCAGCAGACCCTGTTCGACGAGGCGCCGGCGCAATCCGCTGCGCTGATGGCAACTCTGGATCAGATCAACCGCCGCATGGGCAGCGGCACGCTCAGGTTTTTAGGCGAAGGAATCCAAAAAAGCTGGGCGATGAAACGGGACAATGTGTCGCAGCGCTATACAACGGAACTGGGTGAACTGGCGATAGCGAAAGCCTGATCCTCAAAGCCAGATTACACAGGACGCGAACAGCTTATTCTGCGACCGCCACACTGCCCTTGCTGACGCTCTCCCCATCCTTGTCATGCAGCGTCCAGAAGGACAACGACGAAATCACTGTCAAACCGCCCAGCGTCAGGAACGCATTGTGCAGCGCGCCGGTAACGGCGATTTGATCCGTCTGCGGCAACCCGCCCAGATACCAGGCGGTCACCAGAGATCCGCAGGCCAGACCGAAACTCATGGACATCTGCTGCAACGAACTGGCGATAGTGCTGGCCATGCTGGAGTCCTCCGCTGCTATGTCCGCATAGGCCATGGAATTCATGCTGGAGAATTGCAGCGAATTGAAAAACCCCTGAATCAGACTGAGCAGGGTAATCAGCGCAATCGGCGTCGCTGCCGTGACCCCGGCGAACAGGCTGATGGTTGCGCCTATCATCACCGTATTGATAATCAGCACCTTGCGGTATCCGAAACGCCTGAGGATGGGGCCGGAAATCAGCTTCATTCCCATGGCCGCCGCCGTGGCGGGCATCATGAGCAGTCCCGATTGCCAGGCGGGCAGCCCGAGACCCAGCTGATAGAGCAAGGGCAACAGAAACGGCAGCCCTCCCAAACCCAGTCGCGTGATAAAACCGCCCACCACCGAAACACGAAAGGTGCGCACGCGAAACAGCGTGAGACGCAGCAGCGGGTAGCTTGCCTGACGCGCGTGCCAGCCGTAAGCGGCCAGCAGGCCGAGTGACAGCAGGAACAGGATAGCCGCAGAGGTCACGTCGATATGGTGTTCACCGAACACTTCCAGCAGCCATGATATGAGTGCCGTGCCCGATCCGAACAGCACCAGACCGATGACATCAAGCGGCCTGGTCGCGCCCACGCGATAGTCCGGCATGTGGCGATGAACAAGCAGCAGCGCCGCCAGACCTACCGGCACATTGATAAAGAAGATCACCCGCCATGGCAACCAGTGCACGATCAGACCGCCCACCGTCGGACCCAGCAGCGGCCCGATCAGCGCAGGAATGATCACGAAATTCATCGCTCTCAACAACTCGGCTTTCGGGAAAGTGCGAATAATGGCAAGCCGCCCGACCGGCATCATCATTGCAGCGCCCATGCCCTGCAGGATGCGCGTTGCAACCAGCATCGGCACATTCAGGGACAGGCCGCAGAGCACGGAAGACACTGTAAAAATCGTCACCGCATGACTGAACACGCGGCGCGTACCGAAGCGGTCAGCCATCCAGCCGCTGATGGGAATACAGATGGCCAGACTCAGGATATAACTGGTGACAACGGCTTTTAGGCTCAGCGGTGCCACATGCAGGCTCACCGCCATGGAAGGGATTGCGGTATTGATGATGGTCGAGTCAAGCTGTTCCATGAACAGCGCTGTCGCCACCACCCACGGAAGGTAACGTTTAACGCTGGAATTCTCCATCTAAATGGGTGCCGGATACATTGAGAGAACAGTTTTTCAAAAATCCCTGGGAAATGATGGCACCCCCGCCGTCAGCGGCGCTTGCCGGTCCGATCTTCAGCGGGCGGCGATCCTGCAACGCGCTGCTTGAGCACAGCTTGAATACCCCCCATCTGTGCAACCTGGTTCACTCTTTGCAAACCTATTCCCCATAATTTCGCTACAGTATGACTTGCATTTTCAACATCGTCCATCAGAGCGCCGCACAAGGCGGCATTGTCAAACATAAGTTCTTTTTGAACTGTTCCGGCATCGAAGCATAAATAACCGTTTTGCATGGCAATCTCCAGCAGATAAAACGGTTGCTTGCGGGACGCAATATTTTTGTCCCGAACTTCAAAACGCAGCAGTAAAGCATTCTGACCGCGATCTTCACGCAAGGGAACCTGACTGGCGATAGCCTCTATGAAAGGCTGGGCAAGATTCAGTCCCGGCGCAAGGATCATTTTATATTGCCCCGTGCGTTCGATGATGATCGGTTTTTCGGAGGGCAGCATTTTCCCTCTGCCGATAAGCACCAGGGTGACGATGATCAAGACCCAAATCATTGCTTCCGCAGAGGCTGCTATGACAGGCAGGATAAACCCCAATATTTCGTGCATATGAACGTTTATCCTCAGAATTCTGTCCGCAGGCTAATCATAGCGTAAGCCCATTTGAAATACGATCCGCCCCGCTGCCCCCTGAATCCACCCTGTTTTCCAGGTTTCTAGTTGCGGCATTCCATGAAAACACTTTCGCTTCCGGGATGAAGCGGGTTGCGTAACCGAACCTGCCAAGGCAAACTGCCCGAACGACTTCTCGCCCGGGCAGCCGGATAAAACGATACGCGATGGATTAAGCGCGCTTCTTGAACTCGTTGGTGCGTGTGTCGATTTCGATCATGTCGCCGATTTCCACAAAGGCCGCAACCGGCAGCTCGAACCCGCCGTTGATCTTGGCAGGCTTCATCACCTTGCCGGAGGTATCGCCGCGCACCGCAGGTTCGGTGTAGATGACTTCCCGTGTGATGGTGTTGGGCAATTCAACGGAAATCGCCTTGTCGTTGTAGAACACCACTTCGCATGGCATGCCGTCTTCGACGTAGTTGAGCGCATCGCCCATGGACTCCGCTTCGATCTCGTACTGATTGTATTCCTCGTCCATGAACACATACATCGGATCGGCGAAATAAGAGTAAGTGACTTCGCGGCGATCCAGGATGACCTGATCGAACTTGTCATCGGCGCTGAACACCGTTTCCCTGGCCGATTCGGTCAGCAGATTCTTCATCTTCATCTTGACCACCGATCCGTTACGCCCGGAGCGGCTGTATTCCGCCTTCAGAATCACCATCGGATCGGCGCCGACCATAATGACGTTGCCGGCGCGTAGTTCTTGTGCTGTTTTCATGTTTGCTGCCCTTCTATTTTGAAGGCACGCATTGTACCGATTTCCTGAAAAAAATCCAGTAAATTCAATGCCAGATTGTTTTCCGATAATTCATACGCCCAGACTTTGGCGCGAACATCCAATTGGGGGCGGGCGGCGGCGAATTCACGCCACGCATCTGCGGACGAACCAGCGCCGCCGTTCCATGTTTCCCAGAGACCTTGCACCGCCCGTGCGACCTGCGGAGCAAGATTTTCGGCGTACAGATTCAGGAAAGCATGCAACTTCTGCCAGTGCACTTCATCGTGCTGCGGATATATCTGCCAGACAAACGGCTTGCCCGCCCACTGCGCACGCACGCAGGAATCCTCGCCCCGCACGAAGTTGATGTCGCACGCCCACAGCAGCTCGTCGTATTTCTCCTGCTCCACAAACGGCAGCACATGAACTTGCAGATTGCCGCGAACATAAAAATCGCCCTGTCGGGATGAATCCCGACCTACAAAATACTCATGGACTTGTGGAAGAATGCGGCCTTCCGGCACCAGACACAGGATGCGCTGCTGACCGTCTACCCAGGCATCGAACAACCCTGTCAGCGCATCATTTTCATAGGCGAACAGGGATATTTTAAGGGTATCGGCGGCTGGCACAGCCATGCCGATGGACTGCCAGATGGCCTGCTGTTGCACGGGGTCGCCGAGAAACGCATCGCGTCGCGACAACAGATCGCGCTCCAGCAACAAACCGCCGGTTTTTCCGGTAAAACCGGGAAAGAAAAAATACCGTGTCAGCGGCGGGCGCGGCGAAGGCAGCTTGTGGCAACCCTCCACCCAGTCCTCTGCAGAGAGATATTCGAGATTGATCCAGACCGGTTGTGTCCGGCCGGATGATCCGGTAATTTCCGCCATCGCAGCGATATACGACTCCGGCAAGGCGCAGCCGAACGCCTCGATCACAAGGTCTGCGGGGATAACATCAGGAAATACTTTGCGCCAGCGCCGCACATCGACCCCGCGACAACGCTGCGTTTCCAGCTTTACATCGGCTTCCGGACACAGCCTGGCGAAACTGCCCAGATCATCCACCCACAGCCGCACGTCGAGATTGAATTCGTTCGCCAGTTGCCGCGCCAGACGCCAGCTCACGCCGATGTCGCCGTAGTTGTCGATGACGTTGCAGAAGATGTCGCAACTGCGCGGCATAAGATTATTTGTCATGCAGCTTTGCTCAATTGGCGCAATCGTCACGCAGAACGGCCTGCTATCCAATCCGCCAAACGCTGGCGCACCTGCAACAACCTTTCGTCTTCGATAGCGCCAATGCTGCCAATCAACAACGCGCCATCCAGCACAGTCAGCCTCGATAAGCGCAACACGCTGGATGCTTTCAATCCCGAGGCGGAAAAATCAGCATCATTCGACGTAATAATTTCATCGAAACCTGCTTCAGCCTGTTGCACCTGCGAAGAGACCATGCATACCAGCCAGTCGTCGAAACGGGTTGATGCCTGACGCAACAGCAGAACAGGACGGAGCTTAGCTCCGGACAAATCGGTGTGGGGAAAAGGCGTGAGGACGATCTGCCCTGCACGCTTCATTGCCAGCGCTCCTTGATGTCATCGCGCGTGTAGCTCACGGCTTCATCTTCCATGCCGCGCAACGCCTGGCGCATGGCGAACTGCGCAAACTCGCCGTCGGTCCATTCATTATTGTGTAATTCGCATAGCGATTCGTTTGCCCCCTCGCCCGCAAGCGGGAGAGGGTTGAGGAGAGGGGAACGGACATGTTCATTATCAGTGAGGGCAATCCCATGCCCGTTAGGTTCATGCTGCGTGGCACTTGCCATTTTTGATTTGGCAACAAGAAACTCAACGAAGTCGAATACTTCCGCACGCTTGTCTTGCGGCAAACTCTGGAGTGTTTCGATTAGTTCTGCGTATCCCATTCATGCCTCCGTTTGGTCTTGTTTACAGATGAAAAAATTTCCGATACTTAAACCGGTTGTGCCGAAACATCCATTGGTTGTATTTGATCCTATGCTGCCAAATATCTGCGCTGTTAGACTCCCAGGTTTCACTTTCCACTGACGGCAGATTCCTCTATACCTATGTTGCTAACCATCCGCTTTCCGGCAGCAATTTTACAATGTTGACGATCTCCTAACGAGACAGTCCAGTCGTTCGTGAAGGACAGCTATGGAGTATGCCATTTCAAGAAGAGGAGTTCCTTTTCACCCGACCTGCGCTACTAAATTCTCAAAGTCTGGGAATTTGTTTTTAAACTGTGCATCCAGCCGAGCAGCCAGTTTAGGCTCAATTATTTTTGCATATTGAATCCTTCCAGCAACATGCATCAGGTAAGAGAACCGGTTCTTTTGGCCAATTCTGGCACAGTGCTCCTCTACTCCGTATGTGCACAGATAATAAACATCTTTTTTTAGGTTGTTTTTGAAAATGCGAGGGAGGCGAACTACATCATCTGCGACTGACAAGCCAGTCACAATTTTCCTTCCGCCGTTCTTTGAAATGCTGGTTTTTTGATGGTTGATAGAAAAACCATGATTGGAAATTTCCCTCGACATTTTCTTGATAACAAGTGCTGCATCTAAACGGCTGCTCATCTGACCAGAGAAAGTCATGTCGTCTGCATATCGGGAATAAATTAACTCTTTGGCTTGGGCAAGTTTTTGCAATTCTTTATCTAAACCTGCACACACTAAATTTGCCAACATTGGACTTGTTGGTGCTCCTTGAGGCAAGTGCCCAAGCACATCTGTTGAAAGAAACTTCCAATACTTCTCTGTTGCCCAGCGATCAGATTTTTTCCAGCCACGTTTATCTACATTCGCGGGCAATACTCTCGTACACAGTCGCGCAAAGAAAAAAGCAACCAATGCGCGATATCCCAATCCTCGGAAGACATGATAGACCTGACGCTCAGAGACTGACTCGAAAAATCTCGTAATGTCGAGTTTTACAAGCCATTCAGCGCCTAAATGTCGCTTTGCGTTCTTAATGTGCCCACCTCCAGGCATATAAGCGGTTCCCGCAGAGGACAAATTCTTCAGAACATGTGAAGAACATAAAACATGATCATGTATCCACCGCTGAACCTTAAGCAACTGTGGCTCAGGAGCACAAATAAACCTCTTGCCTCCACTGCGCTTACTGATTGCAAAAACTCGATATGGATCGACTTGGCGTTTAGCTATGGACATCAATATATGATGGGATGTGCCGGTTGCATGGGCAAGGTGTCCAAGTGACAAGATCACTGGCAGCCCTCTTTCTACTAGGGGCTGCGCATTACGCTTGATTGCTTCAATATAGTCAAACGTCGCACCATCGGTGCTAAGTTGGCGAAGATAGTTGTGAAGGGAAAATTCCATTTAATCCTGCTTTAACCCCGCTTTAGCGGGGTGAATGGTCAACCAAAACCGCGAGTAACGGCAAAGAGTGAGTTGGTTGACCATACATCTCGTGCAATTATAAAGCTACTTCCAGGACTGCGAACTACGCGCCCCGTTCATGTTTACGCATTACTGCGACGCCATGGGTACCATCTGGTTTTGACCCCAGACAGTTTTGCCAGGTTTTTTGAATTTCCCTTCACATTGTTTAGGATAATAGGTTGCGGGATTATGGGCAACTGGTTTAATAGGTTCTCGAATTGCCTCAAGTTAAAAGATACCGAACATAGTCGCAAGAATGTATCGTTGCCTCAAGATAAAGGTTACCGAAACAACCAAGGTAACCTGTCATGGAAACGCAAGAACGACGCGCCTATCTGGAG
>JAJYYO010000055.1 GCA_021800795.1 Pseudomonadota bacterium | reverse complement strand
TTCGCGCCCAGGATCACCGCCTTGTAACCGGCGATGTTGGCCTGCGAGGACAGCACGTCCATCGCCTGCGCGCGCGAGGTGCGCGGCAGCTTTTCCATCGCGAAGGCGGTGACGCCCTGCCGGGTCAACGCGGCAACCTGTTCCGCCAGATGCGGGGTCAGCAGACCGACCAGCACGGTGCCTGCCGCCATCTGCGCCAGCTCATCGGAGGTCGGCGCCCTGACCTTGAGCACGATTTGCACGTCCTTGTACAGCGCGGCCGCATCGACCAGCGTCGCACCCGCCGCCGCAAACTCGGCGTCCATGTAATGCGCGCTTGCACCCGCGCCGCTCTCGACCCATACCTGATGACCCGAGGCTGCCATCTTCTTCACCGTCTCCGGTGTCGCCGCAACTCGGGTTTCGCCGACTGTCGTCTCCGCAGGAATGCCTATCCGCATGAATCTCTCCTTGTAATATCCTGTAGCGCTTCCGGTCTAACGGAACTCGCCATGCCCTGCACCCTCGCTACGCTCTCCCTCGCCTCAATCCTCTCCCGGAGGGCGAGGAGGCAAACGAACGCTTGCGCGAATTTCACGTTAAACGGTCGCCTTATTGAATCGGCCCGCGATTATACCGATTCTCGCTGAACATAAAACCCTACTATAATCGCGCCTCATCGTTACCTTGTGCAATTTTTCTCCATGCCCTCATCCATCCGGCTGTTACCCGAACTGCTGATCAACCAGATTGCCGCCGGCGAAGTGATCGAGCGCCCCGCCGCCGCGCTCAAGGAGCTGCTGGAAAACAGCCTGGACGCAGGAGCCACCGACATCACGGTGCAACTGGATAATGGCGGCATCAAGCTGTTGCGGGTGCGCGACAACGGCCGCGGGATCGCAAGGGATGATCTGCCGCTGGCGCTGATGCGCCACGCCACCAGCAAGATCGCTTCCCTCGACGATTTGCAGTCCGTCTCCAGCATGGGTTTTCGCGGCGAAGCGCTGGCCAGCATGGCCGCCGTGGCGCAACTGACTTTGTCCAGCCGCATGAAAGATGACCCGCACGGCTGGCAGGTCGAAGCGCTGGACGGCAACATCAGCGAGCCTGCGCCAGCCAGCCAGCCGATCGGTACGACCGTTGAAATCCGCGAGCTGTATTTCAACACCCCGGCAAGGCGCAAATTTCTCAAAACGGAAGCTACCGAATTCGCCCATTGCGAAGAAGCCTTCAAACGCATCGCGCTCTCCCGCCCCGACGTCGGTTTTTCATTGCAACACAATGGCCGCACCGTATGGCAACTCACCAGAGGACAGACGACAGAGAACAGAGGACAGAATGATGAAGATTCAACAAGGGATGCCGCATTAAAACGCGTCGCGGCCCTGCTGGGCGATGAATTCGGCCGCGCCGCTGTCGGCGTTTCCCGCAGCGCCGCGAATCTTACACTGCACGGTCTGGCCGCCCTGCCCGCCTATTCGCGGGGAAATCGCGACTCGCAGTATTTTTTCGTCAACGGCCGTTTCGTGCGCGACAAGATTGCCAGCCACGCGCTGCGCCAGGCGTATCAGGACATCCTGCATCACCAGCGTCATCCGGCCTTCGTGCTGTTCCTCGAACTTCCCCCCGAACAGGTGGACGTCAACGTGCATCCTGCCAAGAGCGAAGTGCGCTTTCGCGAGAGCCAGGGCATACACCAGTTCATCTTTCATACCCTGCAACAGGCGCTGGCGACACCCGACGAAGCCTCCGCACCCGCTGCACTGCCTGTCGCTCACACGTTCGCAAGACCCGCTCAATTGCCGCTCAGCGCAGCCCAGTTGAACGCCAGTTATCAGGTGTGGGGAATACAAACGCAGGATTCAGGATTGAGGACCGAGGATAGAGGATTGAGGATCGAGGATCGAGGATCGAGGAGTGAGGAGGAAACAAGAGGCAGCCCTGAACCTCACGACGCTGCTCAATCCCCAATCCTCGGCTCCTCGCTCCGCTCTCCTCAATCCTCGCACGAGCATCCCTTAGGCTACGCGCTGGCCCAGCTTTCCGGCGTTTACATTCTGGCTCAAAATGCGCGCGGCCTGATCGTAGTTGACATGCACGCCGCGCACGAGCGCATCGTCTACGAAAAACTCAAGACCTCAATGGATGAGGAGCGTGTCGCCACGCAACCATTGCTGATCCCGGTTACTTTTCAGAGCGATGCCATCGATATCGCCACCGTGGAGGCGGAAAAGGCGGCGCTGTTCAAACTCGGCTTCGACATCGCACCGCTCTCGCTCACCACGCTTGCCATACGCGCCATGCCGGTACTGCTTAAACAGGCTGAAGCGGAAGCCGCCGCGCGCGAGGTGTTGCACGAGTTGCGCGAATTTGGCGCCAGCCGGGTGCTGACCGAACGCCGCAATGAGTTGCTGGCAACGCTTGCCTGCCACGGTGCGGTGCGCGCCAATCGCATCCTGAGCATACCTGAGATGAATGCGCTGCTGCGCGAGATGGAACAGACGGAACGCTCGGGGCAGTGCAACCACGGTCGCCCGACCTGGTTCCAGCTATCCATGAATGAGCTGGACAAGATGTTCATGAGAGGGAAATAAGGATTGAGGATTGAGGAGAGCGTAGCGAGGAGTGGAGGATTGAGGATTGAGAAAAATCAATGCTTTTTTCACGATGCGCATCAACCTAACGCACTCACCTGTTTTTAAATAGAGAAACCAACATCTTGTCAGCAGCACATAACAGAAAAATCATGAATAAATCCTTGAGCACCACCCCTCAATCCTCGATCCCCAATTCTCGCGCCTCGATCCCAGCCCCTCAATCCTCAATCCTCAATCCTCAATCCTGCTCCACTATCCGCATCGCCTTTGCCAGCTTCATCGGCACCGCCATCGAGTTCTACGATTTCTACATCTACGGCCTTGCCGTGGCGATGGTGATCGGCCCGGTCTTCTTCCCGAACAGCGAACCGGCAGCCCAGGCGCTGAATGCGTTTCTCACCTTCGGCATCGCCTTTGTCGCCCGCCCCATCGGCGCCTTGCTGTTCGGCCATTTCGGCGACAGGATAGGACGCAAAACCACACTTGCCCTTTCGTTGCTGGTGATGGGCGCGTCCACCACGCTGATCGGCGTGCTGCCGGGCTATCACCTCATCGGCTGGACAGCTCCCCTGCTGCTTTGCCTGTTGCGTTTCGGCCAGGGCATAGGTCTGGGCGGAGAATGGGGCGGCGCTGCCTTGCTGGCCGCAGAATATGCACCCGAAGGCAAACGCGGCTGGTTCGGCATGTTCCCGCAACTGGGCCCGCCGGTCGGTTTCCTGCTGGCAGTCGGCAGCTTTTTGCTGCTCTCGCAAGTGTTAAGCGATATACAATTTCGCGCATGGGGCTGGCGCATCCCGTTCCTGGCAAGCTCCGTGCTGGTCGTCATCGGTCTCTACGTGCGGCTCAGACTCAGCGAGACGCCGGTATTCGCCAAGGCACTCAAGTCTCACCAACCGCTCAGACTGCCGGTAGTCGAACTGTTCGCCCGTCATAGCGCACCCCTGCTGCTGGGTGCACTGGTGATGGTGGTATGTTATGCGCTGTTCTATATTTCGACGGTGTTTTCTCTGAGTTACGGTACCGGCACACTGGGCATTGCCCGCCCGCAATTCCTCTCCATGCTGTGCGTAGCCGTGATATTCATGGCGGCAGCCACGCCGCTCTCGGCCTGGGCTGGCGACCGCTATGGGCGCCGTCCGGTCTTGATTGCGGCAGGCGGCGCAGCATTTCTGTCCGGTTTTTTACTCGAACCCATGTTGTCCAGCGGTTCGATTTTGCAAATCACGACCTTCCTTTGCATCGAACTGTTCCTGATGGGTGCGACCTTCGCACCGATGGGCGCCTTGCTGCCGGAACTGTTTCCGACAAAGGTGCGTTATAGCGGAGCGGGAGCCGCCTACAATCTGGGCGGCATACTAGGTGCGTCGCTTGCCCCCTATATCGCACAGCAACTGGTGCTGCACGGCGGACTTTCCTGGGTAGGCGGCTATATTTCCGTCGCCGCCGCAATCAGCGTGCTGGCCGCATTCTTTTTGCGCGAAACGCGCGACACGGAACTGACATGACGCAACCATTAAACACCACTCAATCCTCAATCCTCAATCCTTCGCGCAACAACTTGGGACAGAGCCCCTTAGTTGTGCGGGGAAGACCCTTGCGGTCTCAACCATTACCACCTGCCATTTTTCTGATGGGCCCGACCGCCAGCGGCAAGACCGGCGTGGCGGTGGAACTGGTGCAATCGCTGCCCCTGGAGATCATCAGCGTGGATTCCGCGCTGGTGTATCGCGACATGAATATCGGCACGGCCAAACCGGATGCCGCCACACTGGCGCACGCGCCTCACCACCTGATCGACATCATAGCTCCGACCGATGCGTATTCCGCCGCCGCGTTTCGCAGCTCAGCGCTGCATTTGATGGCGGATATCACTTCGCGCGGCAAGATTCCTCTGCTGGTCGGCGGCACCATGCTGTATTTCAAGGCGTTAAGGGAGGGGCTGAGCGACTTGCCGGTCGCCGATCCTGCCGTGCGCGCCGAACTGGATGAGCTGATTGCCCTGCACGGCGCCCCCTGGCTGCACACTCAACTGGCAGCCGTGGATGCCATCACCGCCGCGCGACTCTCGCCCTTTGATACCCAGCGCATACAGCGTGCGATGGAAATTTATCGCATCGAAGGGCGGCCGATGTCCGAACTGCTGGCCTCATCGAAAACGGTCAGCACACTGCCCTACCACATCCAGTCTGTCGCCATCATCCCGAATGATCGCAGCGTACTGCACCAGCGTATCGCCACGCGCTTCAAACAGATGCTGGAACAGGGACTGATCGAAGAACTGCAATCGCTGAGGAAAAAATACGTCTTGCATCCGGAATTGCCGTCGATGCGCTGCGTGGGCTACCGGCAGGCCTGGCAATACCTGGAAGGTGAAATTTCCGAAGTACAGCTGCTTGAAACCGGCATCATCGCCACCCGCCAGCTGGCCAAGCGGCAACTGACCTGGCTGCGCTCCATGCCTGAAAATGTACAAATCGATTGTCTGTCCGACAACCTGACACAGCGAGTCCGCAACGCGCTCAATCTGTAAAGTATCCTGTAGAAAAACGGCAGCGTCGGCTGCCGTCGGGATAACTGATTTACCCGTCAGGATGCCACTTTTTAAGGCGTAACTTCCAGATAGCCGGATTTCTCAAGATCTACAATGGCGCCCATGCCGGACGCAACGATACGCGCAAAAGGCAGCAGATCGGTATTTTCATAGCCCTGCATTTTCATCGCCACGGCACACTCATACATTTTTACACCGTCTTTTTGCATCGCTTCGATCATTGCCCGGTTCGGGTTGCCTTTTGGATGCTGACCTTTGACCTTTTCATCATAGGCATCGTCGTTCAGCAGGAACTGTGAACCGGCTGCCCGAAACACCATGACGATTTCATAATCCTTGCCGGACTTCATGCCCAGCGATGCATACTGGTCATGGAGCATTTTGGCGCCCATGACCTGCTTGCTGATGCCATTCATCGGGATGACAGCTGCATCATTGACCTGAACAACCACCTTGATTCCAGTCTTGTTGACTATCTGCAAAGGAGGCAGGGTGTTTTCATTCACGGCGGCTTCCGCCCAGGCAACACCCTGCAACGACAATGACGCCGCGACTGCCAAAGCGACCAGACCCATTTTTTTACTCATACTCGACACTCCCAGGTTATGTAAATCATCCAATCAAGAAAACCTCTTTGAGGTTTCATTGTAAGACGAAACAGCAACCCGGCTTATTCCATTCCGGGAAATCTTAATATCCCCTTCCCCTTCGACAAGCTCAGGACAGGGTTCGGTATGACAGCAAACGCCGCAAGCGGCGGGGAATTTGACTCAGAGAAATTAAATCGCCTCCCGTTTTCTCACCTTGTTTGGCGATGTGCAGATCAGACGTTGCCGATACCCCGTGCGGGCAGATTGATCGTTTTTGCGAAATCCAGCATGCGGCGGATCGGCAGCACCGCACGCGGAATGATGGCAGGGTCGACGTGTATTTCGTTAGCGCCGGTCTCCAGCACTTGCGCAAGATTCTGCAATCCGTTCATCGCCATCCACGGGCAATGGCTGCAACTGGTGCAATTCGCCCCGGCACCCGCCGTGGGCGCTTCGAAGAACAGCTTGTCCGGACAGAGGGTGCGCATCTTGTGCAATATGCCGCTGTCGGTCGCAACGATGAATACGCGCGCATCGGCGTTCTGCGCCGCCCTGATCAGTTGCGTGGTGGAGCCGACCACATCCGCCAGCTTGATCACCGCACGCGGCGACTCGGGATGCACCAGAACCAGGGCACCCGGATGCTGCACCTTCAGTTCGACAAGCTCCCTGGCCTTGTATTCGTCGTGCACCACGCACGCGCCCTGCCAGAGCAGCATGTCGGCGCCGGTCTGTTCCTGCACGTAATTGCCCAAGTGCCGGTCCGGCGCCCAGAGGATTTTTTTGCCCTGCGCAGCAAGATGTCTGACTACGGGCATGGCGATGGAACTGGTCACCATCCAGTCGGCACGCGCCTTCACCGCCGCGCTGGTATTGGCATACACCACTACGGTGCGATCCGGATGCGCATCGCAAAACGCGCCGAATTCATCTGCCGGACAGCCCAGATCCAGCGAGCATTCTGCCGCCAGATCAGGCATCAACACACGCTTTTCGGGATTGAGTATCTTGGCGGTCTCGCCCATGAAGCGCACGCCCGCCACGACGATCGTTGTCGCCTTGTGCAGATGTCCGAAATTGGCCATGTCCAGCGAATCTGAAACGATGCCGCCGGTCTCTTCGGCCAGGTCTTGCAGGTCAGGATGCACATAATAATGCGCCACCAGCACCGCATCCTGAAGGGTCAGCATGCGCCTGATGCGCGCAATCAGTTCCAGCCTCTCCTCGGGAGCGGGCGCCAGCGGCACTCTGGCCCATGCGGAGGATGTCGCATGACCGGGATGATCGTAAGAGATGTTGATGATATCCGTGCGATTCATATTAAAACTCCGAAGGAGCAGACAGGCTGCTGAGCAATTGATTGGCGCGCAGCACCTTCCTGACCTGTCCGCGCAATAACGCCTCGGCAACATGCAGGCGTATCTGTAGCGTTGAAAACTCGAT
>JAJYYO010000035.1 GCA_021800795.1 Pseudomonadota bacterium | reverse complement strand
TGAAACTCGCGAAGCGACGAACCGTACCCCTCGCTTTCCGGGAGAGGGGGAACGGGGGTGAGGGAACGGGCATGGCAAGTTTCATGATGTGGGGTGGCCGTTGCCATGCCCGTTTGACTGACAAAAAAGGAATGAGACGATGGACAAAACGTATAACCGCACGACGCCTGCGGATGCGCTGGTCATTTTCGGCGTGACAGGCGATCTTGCCCACAAGATGATTTTTCCGGCGCTCTACGCAATGGCTAAACGCGGCGCGCTTGCCGCCCGTGTCAAGCGCGCGGGCAAGGGGTTCGTCGGCGATCAGCATGAACTCTACAGCTCGATGAGCAACCGGGAGAGGGGTCGCCCTATGAACGCTTGTTGAGCGATGCCATGGCAGGCGATGGCGCGCTGTTCACCCGGGAGGATGCGCTGGAAGCCGCCTGGGCGGTCGTCGATCCGGTGCTTGATGCGCATTCACGGGTTCATCGTTACCAGCCCGGCAGCTGGGGGCCGAAACAGGCGGACGCGCTGATTGCAGCAGACGGCGCCTGGCATAACCCTGTTCCGCTGAAGGCCGCAAAATAATCTTCCTGACGCTCGAATTTCTGGCTGATCTGCATGGCATTAATTACGGCGGATAGTGCGGTAACGCACAGAATCGGCCGAATTATTCGCGCATCATGAGACTGTTCGGTGCTCATCAGAGATGAGACGAATGAGCAAAAGTAAAAGCGATGCATAATGCAAGGCGATCGGGTTGACATCCTGTCGATCCGGATATTTAATGATGAAAGGAATAAAAATGGCTACCAAACGAAGCAATTTACTTAACCTTTTTCTTGCGGCGGTTGCCGCATTGTCGCTGGGTGCCATCAGCATCAGCGCGAATGCCGCCACTGCGGAAGATTTGAATGCAGACGCAGCCCAATCGTTGCAAATCCTCTACAAGCACAATCCGGCTGCCGAAAGTTTGTCCAAGAACGCAAAGGCGATCCTGGTTTTCCCTAAAGTCATCAAGGCGGGACTGGTATTCGGCGGAAGCTATGGAGAAGGGGTGTTGATGAAAGATGGCCATGTTGTCGACTACTACAATTCAGTTTCCGCGTCCTGGGGCTGGCAGGCAGGCGCCGAGTCATACTCGTACGTTGTATTCCTCATGAGCGATAAGGCCGTAAAATATCTAAAAAAATCAGATGGATGGTCTATCGGAGCGGGTCCGAACGTGGTTATGGTCGATTCGGGTATGGCCAAAAACCTGTCGACCTCCACCATGAAAGACGATGCCTACGCCTTCATTTTCGATCAGCAGGGACTCATGGCGAGCCTCAGTATCGAAGGCACAAAGATTTCCCGCATCAAGCGTTAAACAGGCAGAGGCGCTGCTGTGTCCCCGTTTCCATCAGCCTGCCTGTTGGTGCAGGGTCTTCGTATAAGTGACAAGCTAAGACAGGAGTATGACATGTTGGTGACTTTTACAACCAGTGCCTATGCCGACATCACCTTGTTTGGCGATATCGCACTTGCCATGCTGAGAATGATGGGGCACAGCGCAAGCGTGCCCGGCGCGATTCTGGCGGCAGATGTTCCTGTCGCACTGAGTCGCCTGACTGCTGCTATCGATGCGGAAAAAGTCTCGCCGCAGCCTGATGATGCTGAGGTGAGCATGGCTCATCGGGCGCTGCCGCTGATTGATCTTTTCGCTGCCGCAGCCAAGGCGGAATCCAATGTGATGTGGAAATAAAAAACGAGGTTGTCCATGAATTGCTTACAGCAGGGATATTGCCTGTTAAAAATGATTCGTGAACAACTAGGGAACCGCTGATTTATTCGGTTTTGTCGTTCCCGCCTACGCGGGAACGACAAAACCGAATAAATCAGCGGTTCCCTAAGGTTTTTAAGACGGAGCGAAAATCATGAGCGAACCAGCACGAATCAGTCACCCCAAGGAGCGCCTGATATGCGCGGATGTGGCGGGGTTCGATGCCCTGTCCGAGCTTGCGCTGGATATGCGATCGGCGTGGAGTCATGGCGCTGACAACGTATGGCAACAGCTTGATCCTGCTCTCTGGGAGATGACCCAGAATCCCTGGGTGGTGTTGCAGACGGTGTCACGGGAAAAGTTGCAAAGTGTCCTGTCCGATCCCGCTTTCCGAAAAAATGTGGACGATCTGCTGCAAGAGAGGCGCAATGCATCAGAGGCGCCGGCCTGGTTTCAGCAAACTTATCCGCAGTCGCAGCTTAGCTGTGTTGCGTATTTCAGCATGGAATACATGTTGAGCGAAGCGCTGCCGATCTATTCGGGCGGGCTGGGCAATGTGGCCGGCGATCAGCTCAAGGCCGCCAGCGATCTGGGCGTCCCGGTCACGGCCATCGGATTGCTTTACCAGATGGGCTATTTTCGCCAGGTGATCGACAAGGATGGCGCGCAACAGGCGCTCTATCCGTATAACGACCCCGGACAATTGCCGATCACGCCGCTGCGCAAAGCAAATGGCGAGTGGTTGCGGCTGGAGATCGCCTTGCCGGGGTATTCGGTGTGGTTGCGCGCCTGGCAGGTTCAGGTCGGTCGGGTGAAGCTGTACCTGCTGGACAGCAACGATGCAGCGAATTATCCCGCGCATCGCGGTATTACCAGCGAGCTTTACGGCGGCGGACCTGAGCTGCGTTTGAAGCAGGAAATGCTGCTCGGGATCGGCGGCTGGCGACTGCTTGCAGCGCTGGGCATCAAACCGGAAGTCTGCCACCTGAATGAAGGGCATGCCGCCTTTGCGGTGCTGGAACGCGCGCGCAGCTTCATGGAGGAAACCGGACAGAATTTTGAAGTCGCGCTGGCGGCAACGCGTGCGGGCAATCTGTTTACTACGCACACGGCGGTGTCTGCGGGATTTGATCGTTTTTCGCCTGTCCTGATCGAGCAATATCTGAGTGGTTATGCGCAGAGGCTGCTTGGCATTACTTCCCATGAATTGCTGGCACTGGGGCGGCAGAATCCGGACGACACCGCTGAACCCTTCAATATGGCCTATCTGGCGATACGCGGCAGCGGGGCGGTGAATGGCGTGAGCCAGTTGCATGGCAGTGTGAGCCGACAGCTTTTCGGGCCCCTATTTACACATTGGCCGACGGAAGAAGTGCCGGTTGGTTATGTGACCAACGGCGTGCATATGCCGACCTGGGATTCGAGTGCGGCCGATGATCTCTGGACGGCTGCCTGTGGCAAGGAACGCTGGTTGGGTACCGCAAAGAACATGGAACAGGACATACGCCGGATTCCTGACGCCCGCCTCTGGCAGTTTCGCAGCGATGCCAGTAAGTCTTTTGTTGAGTACGTCCGCAAGCGCTTGTCCCGTCAACTGGCCGTCTCGGGTGCGCCGGGCGCAGCCGCCGCACAGTATCTGTTTGACAACAATACGTTAACGCTGGGGTTTGCACGCCGCTTTGCCGCCTATAAAAGACCGAATCTGCTGCTTCATGATCCTGAGCGATTGCTGCGTTTGCTGACCAATCCGCAGCGCCCGGTGCAGCTCATCATGGCCGGCAAGGCGCACCCTGCGGATCAGGACGGGCAAGCCTTGATTCGGCAATGGATGCATTTCATTTGCAGGCAGGAGGTGCGTCCCCATGTGATTTTTTTGAGCGATTACGATATGCAACTGACCGAACAGCTGGTGCAGGGCGTGGATGTGTGGCTCAACACGCCGCGTCGCCCCTGGGAGGCGTGCGGCACCAGCGGGATGAAGGTGCTGGTCAATGGCGGCATTAATCTGTCCGAACTGGACGGCTGGTGGGCGGAAGCCTACACCCCTGAAGTCGGCTGGGCGCTGGGGGATGGGCGCGAACATGACAGCGATCCGGCCTGGGATGCGATCGAAGCCAATACGCTCTATGAACTGCTCGAACGCGAGATAATCCCCGAATTCTATACGCGCAACGAACAAGGCATACCCACGGCCTGGGTGAACCGGATGCGGGAGAGCATGGCGCAACTGACGCCGCGTTTTTCCAGCAATCGTGCGGTGCGCGAATATACCGAGCAGCATTATCTTACCGCAGCCTCAGCCTATCTGAAGCGGGCCGCCGATCGGGGTGCAATCGGCGCTGATCTGGTGAACTGGCGGCTCGAATTGGAACAGAAATGGAGTGCACTGCACTTCGGCGAAATGAAGTTTGAAGCTGATGAAAACCGGTTTGTATTTGAAATACAGGTGTATCTCGATGACCTCGATCCGGAATCGGTGCATGTCGAACTGTATGCCGACGGGATTAACGGTGCGCAAGCGGAGCGGGTTGAGATGCGGCGGGTGCGTGAACTGGTGGGTGCAACCAACGGTTATGCCTATCGTGCCGAGGTGTCGGCACACCGTGCGGCTGAGGATTACACGGCCAGACTCATTCCATGGCACGCCATGGCAGCCGTTCCGCTCGAAGCTGGCCAAATTCTGTGGCAGCGGTGATCTGTGAAGAGCAGCAAACTTACCGGATGAACCCAAGGCTGGCTCGCGGCATGAAGGCGCAGCAGACGGATTCAAAGCAAACCCGGTGAGCGCGTGGTGAGCGATAACAGGTGTCGAATAAGGAGATGTTATGTCGAGGAATATTGTTTCAGGCGTCGCATTGACGTTAATTCTTGCCCTGACGGGTGCTTACGCGCTGGTGCAAAGCGGGCTTATTCCGGCCAATGCCGATGCCAAACCCGGCAGGCTGGAAATCTGGATGGCGCGCACCTCGCTGGACGCGACACTGCGCCGCGAGGCCCCAACAGAGCAAAATCCGGTGGCGCTGACGGATCAGAATCTCATGAATGGCGTTCATCTTTTTGCGCAGAACTGCGCAGTTTGTCATGGCTCGGCGAAAGGCGCGACGGCGCCATCACCGATCGCCAAAGGCCTTTATCAAAAACCGCCGCAATTGGCGACAGATGGCGTTGAAGACGACCCGGAAGGCTACTCGTTCTGGAAGATCCGCCATGGCATACGTCTGACCGGCATGCCTTCGTTCGGCTACACCCTGAACGATCAGCAGATATGGACGCTGGCGCTTTTTCTGAAGCATATGGACAAACTGCCGCCGGCGGTGCAACAGGTATGGCTGCAAGTTCAGAACTGGCCGGTGGCGTCAGTGAATCTGCCGGAACAGAAACAAGCTGTTCAATGATTCGGGTAGTCTAACGATCATGGCAAGAAAGCCGCCCCTGATGATGCAAAGATTTTCGCAGGAATATTGTCCAGTGGACAATAACTCGCAAACCCGCCATGATCGTTCCCTCCCTTGCAGGGCGCGTTTCAGCGGAACTGAAACCGTTCTCAAGGCGCGGAGCATGCTCCGCGAAACCCCTTGCTCACCCCCCGTTCCCCCTCTGGTGAAACAACTAGCCAATCGACTAAGCCAGCAAGCTGGCAAGTGTCTGGTTATCCCGGAGGGCGAGGAGTACGGTTCGTCGCTTCGCGAGTTTCACGTTAAGTATCACGAGGAAACCTTCATGAAGCCGCTGATATGCACATCCTAACTGTCAACGGCGGCTCGTCGAGCATCAAGTTCGCGCTGTTCGATGGCGCGCTGCGCCGCATTCTGCAAGGCGCTGTTGAGCGGATCGGCTTGCCGGAGGCGGCCTTGCGGGGGCAAGGTTTGAACCCGCAGGACAATTTTTTGCGGTCAGTGACGGCGCCGGATCACGCAACTGCCGTGGCGGTGCTGATGGACTGGATTGAGGGACGTAGCGGTCCCGATGCGCTGGCGGCGGTAGGACATCGCGTGGTGCACGGCGGGCCAAAATACAGCCAGCCCGAGCGCATCACGGCAAAAATGCTGGAAGCGTTGCGCGGGCTTTGCCCATTCGATCCCGAGCATTTGCCCGAAGAAATCCTGTTGACCGAGGCGTTTCATCGCCGCTATCCCGAGCTGCCGCAAGTGGCGTGTTTCGATACGGCTTTTCACCATTGCCTGCCGCGCGTGGCGCAGATTTTGCCGATACCGCGCCGTTATCAGGCAGAGGGGTTGCGTCGTTACGGATTTCACGGCCTGTCCTATGCCTATCTGATGGAGGAGCTTGCGCGTCTGGGCGTATCTGCCGGGCGGGTGATCCTCGCGCATCTGGGCAATGGCGCAAGCCTGGCCGCAGTGCAGGATGGCAGAAGCATTGATACCAGCATGGGGTTTACGCCCGCTGCGGGTGTGGTGATGAGCACCCGCTCGGGCGATCTGGATCCCGGAGTGGCCGGGTATTTGATGAAAAATATGACGCCTGAACAATTCAATCGTCTGGTCAATCACGAATCCGGACTGCTCGGCGTATCGGAAATCAGTTCCGACATGCGCGACCTGCTGGCGCAGGAATCGACGGATGTGCGTGCTGCCGAGGCGGTAGCACTGTTCTGTTACCAGATCAAAAAATGCATCGGCGCCTATGCGGCGGCGCTGGGCGGACTGGATACGCTGGCGTTCGCGGGCGGCATCGGGGAGAACGCGCCGGTTGTCCGTGCGCGCATCTGCGCAGGCCTTGAGTTTCTTGGAATCGTCATCGACGAAAAACAAAACGCGGCGAATGCGGGTGTAATTTCCGCGTCATCCGGGCGTGTCACTGTTCGGGTCATGCATACGGATGAGGAAGTGATGATCGCGAAAGCGGTCTGCCAGGTTTTGGATATTCAAATTGAAAAGGACAATGCGCATGAATACGACTGAGTTGCCGGATAAACCGTTGTCGCCTGATCTGCTGTACAAAATCGATGCCTACTGGCGTGCCGCCAATTATCTGTCGGTCGGCCAGATTTATCTGTACGACAACCCGCTCCTGAGGCGGCCGCTGGCGGCGACGGATATCAAGCGCATGTTGCTCGGGCACTGGGGCACGACGCCCGGACAGAACTTTATCTACGCGCACCTGAACCGGGTCATCAAACAACATGATCTCGACATGATCTACGTCTCCGGCCCCGGGCACGGCGGCCCTGCGGTGGTCGCCAACACCTATCTGGAAGGCACTTACAGCGAAATCTATCCCGATATCAGCCAGGATGAAGCCGGCTTGCAGAAACTGTTTCTGCAATTTTCGTTTCCCGGCGGCATTCCCAGTCACGCATCTCCCGAATGTCCGGGTTCGATCCATGAGGGCGGCGAGCTGGGCTATTCTCTCAGCCACGCCTTCGGTGCGGTGTTCGATAATCCCGGTCTGATTGTGGCCTGCGTCGTAGGAGACGGCGAGGCGGAAACCGGGCCCTTGGCCACCGCGTGGCATTCCAATAAATTCCTTAATCCGGCCAGCGACGGCGCGGTGCTGCCCATCCTGCATCTGAACGGCTACAAGATCAGCAACCCGAGCGTCCTCGCGCGCATCGAACAGGATGAGCTGGAACAATTGCTCAAGGGTTATGGCTGGACGCCTTATTTCGTGGAAGGCGATGAGGCGGCAGCGATGCACCAGCGGATGGCCGGCACGCTGGACGGGGTCATTGAGCGCATTCGACACATTCAGCGCAATGCGCGCGACAACAACGACTTTACACGCCCGCGCTGGCCGATGATCGTACTGAAATCGCCCAAGGGCTGGACCGGGCCGAAGGTGGTCGACGGCGTGCAGATCGAGGGTACCTTCCATGCGCATCAGGTGCCGCTCAACCCGAATAAGCATCCCGAACATCTTCAGTTGCTGGACGACTGGATGAGGCGCTACCGGCCTGAAGAGCTGTTCGACGAGCAGGGATGCCTGCTGCCGGAACTGGCCGAACTGGCGCCCAAAGCCGGCCGGCGCATGGGGGCGAATCCCCATGCCAACGGCGGCATGCTGCTGCGCGATTTGCGCATGCCGGATTTTCGCAACTACGCAGCCCAGGTAGCCGTGCCCGGCGTGCCCGGCATCGGCGATACGCATGTGCTGGGGCCTTTTCTGCGCGATGTGGCGAAGCTGAACAACGATCAGCGCAATTTCCGCGTCTTCGGCCCTGATGAGACGCTCTCCAACGGCCTGGAAGCGTTGTTCGACGTGACTCAGCGCCAGTGGGACGCCGCGACGGTGGCGAATGACGAGCTTCTCGCACCGGCAGGACGCGTGATGGAAATGTTGAGCGAACACCAGTGCGAAGGCTGGCTTGAAGGCTATCTGCTGACCGGGCGGCACGGACTGTTCAATTGCTATGAGGCGTTCATCCACATCGTCGATTCGATGTTCAACCAGCATGCCAAGTGGCTGAAAGTCACCGCGCACCTGCCGTGGCGGCGCAAGATCGCCTCGCTCAATTACCTGCTGAGCTCGCATGTCTGGCGCCAGGATCACAACGGCTTTACCCATCAGGATCCCGGCTTTATCGATCATGTGGTGAACAAGAAAGCCGAAGTGGTGCGGGTCTATTTTCCGCCCGATGCCAACTGTCTGCTGTCGGTGATGGATCATTGCCTGAGGAGTCGTCATTATGTCAACGTGGTGGTCGCCGGCAAACACCCGGCGCCGCAGTGGCTCTCGATGGACGCCGCCGTCAAGCATTGCGCCGAGGGTGTCGGCATCTGGCAGTGGGCCAGCAACGATCAGGCGGTGGCCCCCGACGTGGTGATGGCCTGTTGCGGGGATGTGCCGACGCTGGAAACGCTGGCCGCCGTCTCCATCCTGCGTGAGCATTTGCCGGAGCTGAAAATCCGCGTGGTCAACATCGTCGATCTGATGAAGCTGCAGCCGCCCTCCGAGCACCCGCACGGACTCTCCGACAGGGATTTCGACGAGCTGTTCACTACGGACAAGCCGGTGATTTTCGCCTACCACGCCTATCCGTGGCTGATCCATCGGCTGACCTACCGCCGCACCAATCACGACAACATACACGTGCGCGGCTACAAGGAGGAGGGCACCATCACCACGCCCTTCGACATGACGGTGCTGAACGATCTGGACCGCTTCCATCTGGTGATGGACGCCATCGACCGTCTGCCGCAGACCGGCGACAGGGGGATATATCTCAAACAGCAGTTGAAAGACAAGCTCATCGAACACAAACGGTACATCGAAAAATACGGCGAGGACATGCCGGAGATACTTAACTGGAAGTGGGAGGCAAGATGAATGCAAATGCATCCGGCGCCTTGCGCCTGTATCTCATCAGGCACGGCGAAACCGAGTGGTCTCTCACCGGCCGGCACACCGGACGCACGGATATTCCGTTGACCCGGAACGGCGAGGACGAGGCGCGTGCACTGGGCCGCCGCCTGCCGGATATCCCGTTTTCCCATGTATTGAGCAGCCCGCTCAAGCGTGCGCTGCGAACCTGTGAGCTGGCCGGTCTGGATACTATCCCTGAAATAGAGCCGGATCTTGCCGAATGGGACTATGGCGATTACGAAGGGCTGCGTTCTCTTGATATCCGCAAGGCGCGGCCGGACTGGGATGTTTATCGGGACGGCTGTCCAGGCGGTGAAATGCCCGCGCAAATATCCGCACGCGCCGACCGCCTCATCGCCCGTCTGCTCAAACTGGACGGCAATGTTGCACTTTTTTCGCACGGTCAGCTAGGCTGCGTTCTGGCGATGCGCTGGATCGGACTGGCGGCAAATGAGGCGCAGCATTTCACGCTCGGCACGGCCTCGTTCAGTGTTTTTGCTTTCGATCCTCACCATGCCGGCGTGCCGGTGATTGCATTGTGGAATGCGCGCTCCGCTTGATCCGCCGTTCGCGATTCAACAAGCGGGTGAGGGAATCCAGGCGCCACCGGCCGGTTAAGTGCGCTGCCGTACGGTCGCTGTCGGTATCCGTGGTTAGACTGATGATATTGCCGAACCATAAGGAATACCCATCATGGAACCGAATAACGAGCAGCCCGAAGTTTCCGAATCTAAACCCGGGGCCGAGCCCGATGCCAAGTCGGCGGGCGCCGCAAAGGATAACCCGAGCGGCGGCCTGACCAGTGACGAGGCGCGCCGCCTTTTGGCGAAGTTTGGCCCCAACGCGATGCCGGATACGAGCATGCACCCGTTGCGCATGGCGCTCGAAAAATTCTGGGCCCCGGTTCCGTGGATGCTTGAGGCCGCGATCGTGCTCGAACTGGTAGTCGGCAAGCAGGTCGAGGCCGCGATCATCGCCGGCCTGCTGGTGTTCAACGCGGCACTCGGACTGTTCCAGGAGAGCCGCGCCCAGGCGACCCTCGCCGCATTGAAGTCGCGGCTCGCGCTGAACGCGTCCGTCCGGCGCGACGGCGCGTGGAAAATCGTTCTTGCGACCGAGCTTGTACCTGGCGACCTGGTGAAGCTCTCGCTCGGTGGCGTGGTGGCCGCGGACGTGCAGATCACCGGCGGGGAAGTGCTGCTCGACCAATCCATGCTGACCGGCGAATCGGTACCCATCGAAGCCGGCGCGGGCGTGCAAACCTTTGCCGGGGCGCTGGTGCGCCGGGGCGAGGCGGTGGCGGAGGTCACGGCGACCGGCGTGCGCACCAAGTTCGGCCGCACTGCGGAGCTGGTTCGCACCGCTCACGTGGTAAGCTCCCAGCAGAAGGCGGTGCTGCGCGTGGTGCGCAATCTCGCCGTGTTCAACGGCGTCGTCATCGGGGCGCTCGTGGTCTATGCCTATTTTCTCAATATGCCGACGGCGGAGATCATCCCCCTCGTCCTGACGGCGGTGCTGGCGTCGATACCGGTTGCACTGCCGGCCACGTTCACCCTGGCGGCGGCGCTCGGCGCGCGAGCCCTGGCAAAGCTGGGCGTCCTTCCGACCCGGCTTTCCGCAGTGGACGAAGCGGGAACGACGGAGGTGCTGTGCGCCGACAAGACCGGCACGCTGACCCAGAATGCGCTGACGGTAGCGACCGTGCATCCCATGCCGGGCTTCGACGAGGCGCATGTTTTGGCGCTGGCCGCGCTTGCCAGCGCGGATGGCGGGCAGGACCCGGTGGATACAGCCATTCGCGCGGCTGCATCGGGCAAAGGCGTCTCCGATGCGCCGACCTTGGTCAAGTTTGAGTCTTTCGATCCGGCGAAGAAGACATCCGAGGCGAGCGCAACCGATTCGAGCGGGGCTACGCTAAATATCGTGAAGGGCGCCTTTGCCGTGGTCACCGGTCTCGCACAACCGTCGCCGACCGCGACAGCCACGGCGAACGAACTCGAAGGGCAGGGCTTCCGGGTTCTGGCAGTGGCGGCAGGGCCGCAGACGGCGATGAAGCTGGCAGGACTTATTGCGCTGAGCGACCCGCCCCGTTCGGACTCGGCAGCGCTCGTTAGCGAATTGCGTGCGTTGGGCGTTCGCACCGTGATGGTGACGGGCGACGCGCCGGCGACTGCGGCCATCGTGGCCCACGCGGTGGGGCTCGATGGCGCCGTCTGTCCGCCCGGCCCCATCCCCGACAGCGTTCACCCCGAACAGTTTGCGGTCTACGCCGGCGTCCTTCCGGAGGATAAATACAATCTGGTCAAGGCGTTCCAGAAGGGTAACCACACCGTCGGCATGTGCGGCGACGGCGCCAATGACGCGCCGGCGTTGCGCCAGGCGCAGATCGGCATCGCCGTCTCGACCGCAACCGACGTCGCCAAATCGGCCGCCGGCATGGTGCTGACCGAGCCCGGACTCGCCGGCATCGTCGCGGCGGTCAAGGAAGGACGGATCACGTTCCAGCGCATCCTCACCTACACGCTGAATACCATCGTCAAGAAGATCGTGACGGTGCTTTTCCTGATCGTCGGCCTGATCATGACAGGGCACGCGATCCTGACGCCGCTGCTGATGGTCATTGTGATGATCACCGGCGATTTTCTCTCCATGTCATTGACGACGGATAACGTGCGGCCGTCTTCGCTGCCGAATGTGTGGCGCATCGGCAGCCTGACGATGGCCGGCGTCATCATGGGTGTCTGCCTGCTGGCCTTCTGCAGCGGCGCCCTGGCCATCGGCAAATTCGGCATGAATCTCGACATAGATGCGCTGAGAACCCTGGCTTTCGTCGTCCTGGTGTTCGGTAACCAGGCGATGCTGTATGCCATTCGCGAACACCGGCACCTGTGGGGCACTCCTCCCAGCCGCTGGCTTGCGGTGTCGTCTGTTGCGGATATCGTGATCGCCTCGACATTGGCGGTCGGCGGAATTGCAATGACATCCCTGCCGCTCCTGGTGGTGGCGGGCACGCTTGCTGCGGCTGCTGCCTTCGCATTCGTCCTGGATTTGGTGAAGGTTCCCGTATTCGTTCGCCTCGGGATCGCCGAGCGCCCGCGCCCCTTGACTCACGCGGGCATGGCAAAGACGGAAGGAACATCCATGACGGAACCTCGTGCCGGCCAGCCCAAGGCTTCCGACTCCAAGCCTGACGGCAAAGCCGAGCCTGAAGCTGAAGCCAAAGCCAAAACGCCATCCGATTTGACGCCGCAGATCGCCACGCGCGCTTATGAACTCTTTGAACAGCATGGTCGCCACGATGGACAGGCCGCTCAGGATTGGGCGCAGGCTGAGCAGGAGATTCGTCAGGCTAAGCCCGGTAAATAAACTCGAACAATGCGGCCAGCATATACGGAGGAATGGGGATGAAAACTATTCTGCTGCGTATTACAAAATTGCCGCCAAGGCCCGATGCATCCCATGTAAAACGTGTGCTAACGCACAGAGCGTGAAACCCGGCGAAGTGCATAATGCATAAAGAGTTAAGGTGCCGGTATTACTGCCAGCTGTCGGAGAGCTGACAAGTCCTCGTCTCTGGCAAAAAATTGAATGCTTTTTTAATGGAAGGAGAGTCAAATGTATCATTATTACTATTGGAACGACTGGTATTCCGGCTGGGGTTGGATTCTTTGGTTTGGGATCGTGTTTCTGCTGTTCTCCAGCATCGGAAACTGGGGTTATAGTTACCGGGCGCACCAGAAATATCATACGCTGCCCCGCAAAGGCGCAGTTGATATTCTCAACGAGAGATATGCCCGGGGAGAGATCAACCGGGAAGAATATGGCCAGATGAAATCGGATCTTGCAAAGGCATAAGTGCAGGTCGTGAATGAGAGGTGACAACGCTTCTTGCCTTGCAGACTTTCGTCAACAGGCATAATGTTTCGATTGCCAAACCAGTTTAACCGGGCGGATATGATCGATACGCTATCTGCCTATCACAGGAGCAGTGAAATGAAAAAAGATGAAATAAGAAAGATATTGTCAGACGACATCGAACATTTTCGTTTGAAAGCCAAATATTACGAGTCGCTGCATTTGTTTGAGGCAGAAAAATATGCTGAAAATCTCGCCTCCAACATTGAGCTGGCACTGACGACGATGCCTTCCGACGATGATCAGGAAATTTCCTGAAATACGCGGCCTGAGCCAAGCGCAGAACGCTGAAAGTGACCGCCATGTCGGAGATTCAAGGGCGTGAAATTGCAGGAGTGCGCTTTGCCTTCCGATACCGAAAGGATAAAAATGAAAATTAAATCAAAGGATTTTCGGGTGCAGGAAGGCAAAAAGGTCAGCCTCGACAAATGGCCGACGCGGGTGGAACCCGCTTACCAGTCGAACAGGAAGTACAAAAAAATATTGAAAAAACAGGTGGCGGAGTTGAGCGAGTTGCAACGCCTGCACTATGCATCGAATCAATATTCGGTGTTGCTGATTTTTCAGGCGATGGATGCGGCCGGGAAAGACGGCGCGATCCGGCACGTGATGTCAGGCATCAATCCACAGGGTTGTCAGGTATTCAGTTTCAAGCATCCGAGTGCCGCAGAGTTGGAGCACGATTTTCTGTGGCGCACCTCGCAGTGTTTGCCGGAACGAGGGCGCATCGGCATATTCAACCGCTCCTATTACGAGGAAGTGTTGATCGTGCGTGTGCATCCGGAAATTCTCCGCAGCCAGGGGCTGCCCGACGGGTTGCACACTGAAAAAACCATCTGGGAGGGGCGCTATCGTTCCATTGTTGACCTTGAAAATCATCTGCATCGTAACGGCACCAGGGTCATCAAATTTTTTCTGCACTTGTCAGAAGAGGAGCAGCGCAAGCGTTTTCTCGACCGCATCGACGAACCTGAAAAAAACTGGAAATTCAGTCAGTCTGACATTGAAGAGCGGAAATTCTGGAAACAGTACATGAAGGCTTACGAAGCGTGCCTGACTGCGACGAGTACAAAACGGGCGCCCTGGTATGTGGTTCCCGCCGACGACAAACAGAATGCCAGACTGATCGTGTCGAAGATTATTCTGGATACCTTCAATTCGCTCAACATGCACTATCCTGCAACCGACGCAAAGCGCGAACAGGAGCTGATGTCGATTCGCCGGCAATTGATGCACAAATAGTTAACCAATTGTGAGAAATCCCCCGGCTATGCCGGGGTGCAGTAGAAGTTTGACATTTACGGGAGTCCATCTGCCATTTTAGCGCGAACATAACGTCTGACAATTCACCCTGAAGGGAGTCATATATGAACCAATGTGCTTGCATGACAACGGATGACAACGGCTGCCGGCACACCGGTGGCGGATAAGCGGCTGGATGATGACTGTGCAGCCGACCGAACCCGTTGAACCCGCCACGCCAGCCACCTGGCTGGTGCGGCTGAAGATCGTCCTGATCGAGTCGCTGAGCTCCTGGATGGATCATCGCGCATCCAGCAAAGGCGCGGCGCTGGCTTTCTATACCTTGTTTTCCATGACGCCTATCCTGGTGCTGGCCATTGCATTTGCCGGCTATGTATTCGGTATCGAAGCTGCGCAAGGTGAAATCGTCGCCCAGGTGCAAGGTCTGGTCGGGCCCAATGGCGCACAGGTCATTCAGGCATTGCTGGCCGCTGCGCGCGACCCGGATTCGGGACGCGTCGCGACACTGATTGCGAGCGCCTTGCTGCTGCTGGGGGCTACCAGCGTATTCGCCGAGCTCAAGGGTAGTCTGGATGAAATGTGGGGTATCGACAAACCCCGTTTGTCGGCTCTGGGCGTGCTGCTAAGAACCCGGCTGTTGTCTTTCGGCATGGTGCTGGTGCTGGCTTTCCTGCTGCTGGTATCCCTGGTCGTCAGCGCCACACTGGTGATGCTGGAACACAATGCCTATGGGGTTGTGGGCAGTTCCGCCGGTTTTCTCGCAGCGATCACCTCCTTCATTTCGTTCGGCGTGATTGCCTGCATGTTTGCCGTCATCTACAAGACACTGCCTGATGCGCCGCTGTCGTGGCGCGATGTCTGGATCGGGGCTGTCTTTACGGCAGGACTGTTCAGTCTGGGCAAATATGCGATCGGGTTGTATCTGGGCAACAGCGGCGTGGCATCCAGTTTCGGCGCCGCAGGATCGCTGATCGCGTTGCTGCTCTGGGTGTACTACTCGGCGCAGATTTTCTTTCTGGGTGCGGAATTTACCCGGCATTACGCACTCTGGTTCGGCAGCCTGCAGCATGATCGCCAACGTTTTGAGGAAATGGCGCGCAACACTTTGTTGAAAAAGTCACAGCGACCCTGACCCTATGCGCGATGAACTGATCAGCGCCCCTTTCAAAAATAACTTCACCGATCCTGAGCGCGCCGAGGTCGGCGTCAAGCTGGTGCTGAGAGAGCGCAAAGTCACCAACGACGAACTCACCGCGAAACAGCGGGAGAGTTGAGTGCTGCGATCAGGCAATTGCAGTCGTAGTTAAAGCCGGGATAACGCAGAATGCCCTGCCGTAAAAAAACCTGTCTGGCGCAGCTTTTCGGGTGTTTTGGCGGCGGCAGGCAGGCCGTAAATGCCGCCCATTCCGCTTCATTGTGTATACTGTAGTTTGGTTGATTGGAGGGTGTATGCAGTTGTCGGGGAAACGGGGAGTGTCGTTGCAGACTAGTGATGTGTCCGGTGCGGTCGGGTGGGGCGCATTCATGTGGCGCGTGCTGGCGGTGCTGGTGTTAGGTGTGCTGCTGGCTCACTGGACCTGGCTGCTTTTCGCACCCCGCACTGCATCGGTATTGCCGGCGGCCCCTCCATCTTCGGGGTTGCAGGCAGAACACCTGTTTGGCAGCGCGGCGGCGTCCGCAGTGACGGCTCAGGCGGCCTTGCCCAATGTGCGGCTGGTCGGAGTGTTTGCAGGGGTGCCGGGTTTTGCGGTGCTTGAGCTGGATGGCAAGCGTCAGGTGGGACTGGCAACTGGCCGGGAGATCGTCGCGGGTGCGAAGCTGGTTGAAGTGGCGATCGATCATGTGGTGATCGAGCGCAATGGTGTGCGCCAGCAGATCCCCCTGTCAGTCAAAACAGCTGCCGGGCCGGCATCGGCCGCGTTGCATTAGGCGTTTCGCCGGGACTGAATGGCGGATCGTAAATTTTAAGGGGCAGTAGATGAGAATTTGGTTGGTATGGTTGATGTTGTGCGGTGTATTGGCGTTATCACCCGCGGCAATCGCGGCGGAAGAACAAGTGTCCCTGAATTTTGTGAATGCCGATATCGATGAGGTAATCAAGGCTGTGTCGCAAATCACCAAACGCAATTTTCTGATCGATCCCCGCGTGAAAGGAACCATCACTATCGTGTCCAGCACGCCGATTCCGGCATCCATGGCCTACGATACGCTGTTGTCGGCCCTGCGCTTGCAGGGATTTGCGGCGATCGAGTCGGACGGGGTGACCAAGGTCATGCCGGAGGCGGACGCCAAGCTGTATATTCCCAAGGTCGGCAGCAATGGCGGCGGCGACAAGCTGGTGACCCGGGTGTTCATGCTGCATCATGAGTCTGCGGTACAAATGGTGCCTATCCTGCGACCCTTGATTGCACCCAATAATGTTGTGGTCGCCTATCCCAACAATAACGCGCTGGTCGTGACCGATTACGCCAGCAATCTCAAACGCATCGAGCAGATCGTGAACACGCTCGATCAGCCTCAGAGCGCGGCCGCCATTGTGATTCCGGTTAAATACGCGTCGGTGGTGGATGTGGCGCAGACTATCAATCGCTTGATGCTGGACGGTTCGGTCATAGCGAACGGCTCGGTCGATGCGAGCCAGCGATTCATGTTAATGGCGGATACGCGTACCAACAGCCTGCTGTTGCGCACGGACAGTCCGGCGCGCATCGCACAGGTGAACGGGCTGGTGGCCATGCTGGATGTGCAGACCAGCACGCCCGGCAATATTCATGTTGTTTATCTGAAAAACGCGGAGGCTGCCCAGCTGGCGCTTACCTTGCGTTCGGTGTTGAGCGGGGATACGGCGCCGCCGGCTGCGCCTTCAGGTCCTCTCAGCCCCCCCAGTTCATCTGCTTCCCCGGGTGCATCCGGCACAGCCGGTACCTCAGGCACATCCGCTTCTTCCAGCGCGCCTGCGACACTCGGCACGCCGAGTTCGGCGACTGCCGCAGCACCTGTGTCAGGTGGCATGATCCAGGCGTACACGGCATCGAATGCCCTGATCATTACGGCCTCGGACGCGGTATATAACAATTTGCGCGCCGTGGTGGAAATGCTCGACGTGCGTCGTGCGCAGGTATTTGTCGAGGCGTTGATCGTTGAAGTGACGGCGGCCAGGGCGGCTGAATTCGGTATTCAGTGGCAGGCCTTGAATGGACTGAACGGCAGGGGAATCATCGGCGGGACAAATTTCGGCTCCACCGGTCAGAATATCATCGGTGCGTCAGCCAACATCGGCTCTGTCAGCCAGGGCTTGAATCTGGGTATTGCGAATGGCACGGCGATGCTGCCGGGAGGGGTGACCATCGTAAACCTGGGTATGTTGGCGCGCGCACTCGAAACCGATTCGAACACCAACATTCTTTCAACGCCGAATCTGCTGACGCTCGATAATGAGGAGGCAAAAATTATTGTCGGTCAGAATGTGCCGTTCATCACCGGAAGCTACGCACAAACAGGTACCACAGCCACTGCAACGCCATTTCAGACTATCGATCGTAAGGATGTCGGACTTACCTTGATGATCAAACCGCAAATTTCCCAGGGCGGTACCGTGAAGTTGCAGATTTATCAGGAAGTGTCCAGTGTGGACCCTACCACAGTCAATAATCCGGGAGGCGTGACGACCAACAAGCGTTCCCTGGAATCCACCGTGCTGGTAGATGAAGGGCAGATTGTCGTATTGGGCGGTCTGATTCAGGATTCGGTCGGCGACAATAGAAACAAAGTGCCCTTGCTGGGGGACATTCCCTGGCTGGGGAGCCTTTTTCGCTATGATACTCGGCAGCGTACCAAGACCAACCTGATGGTTTTTATCCGTCCCTATGTCATGCGCGATGCTCATTCTCATCAGGGCTTGACCCAGGACAGGTATGAATATTTGCGTGGCGAACAGACTAAGGGAGCGATGCCATCCGGCACTGTTTTGCCGGATCTGCCCACGCCTACTCTGCCGCCGCTGAGTCTTAACAACGGGAGTACGGGATCTGCGGGTGCGGTGAAGCCGTGAGAAGCTGTCATGAATCACGCTTTTTATGCGGAGAATTGAAATGACCATGGATGAGGTTGCGCCCGTCAGGTTTTCTCCGAAAAAAATACCTTATTCGTTCGCCAAAAGCCGCGGTGTGCTGCTGGTCAACTCAACGCCGGAGGGCGTGCAGGTGAGTGTGCGCAGCGATGCGACGCCTGGCGTGCTGGCCGAGGTGCGCCGGGTGCTGGCCGTGCCGGTGCAGGCTGTGCTGGTTTCGGTTGCGGAATTTGAACGGGCGTTGACCGCCGCATATGGACAGGAAGAAGGCTCGGCTGCATCCATGGTGGACGATGTCGAACAGGACATGGACTTGTCGCAACTGGTGAATGATTTGCCGAAAATCGAGGATTTGCTCGATGCCGACAGCGATGCGCCGGTCATACGCATGATCAATGCGCTGTTAACTCAGGCGGTACGGGAAAATGCGTCCGATATCCATATTGAACCGTTCGAGACGCGCTCTGCCGTGCGCTTCCGCGTGGACGGCACGCTCAAGGACGTGATCGAGCCGCACCGCGCCCTGCATGCGGCGATGGTGTCGCGCATCAAGATCATGGCGGAGCTGGATATCGCCGAAAAGCGCATTCCCCAGGATGGGCGCATCACTCTGAGATTGGCAGGAAAACCGGTCGATGTGCGCGTCTCTACCCTGCCTACCGGGCATGGTGAACGCATTGTGTTGCGTCTGCTGGACAAGGATGCGGGACGGCTGGAGCTCACACGTCTGGGGATGGAAGGCGCCACGCTCGCCGCGATGGATGCGCTGGTGCGCCAGCCACACGGCATCGTGCTGGTCACCGGGCCCACCGGATCGGGCAAGACCACCACGCTGTACGCGGCGCTGTCGCGCATCGATGCAACCGTGACCAACGTGATGACGGTGGAAGATCCGGTCGAATATGACCTCGACGGCATCGGCCAGACGCAGGTCAATCCGCGTATCGACATGAGTTTTGCGCGCGCCCTGCGCGCTATTTTGCGCCAGGATCCCGACGTCATCATGATAGGTGAAATCCGCGACTTGGAAACCGCGCAGATTGCGGTGCAGGCGAGCCTGACCGGGCATCTGGTGCTGGCGACCTTGCACACCAACGACACGGTCAGCTCGATTACACGCCTGACCGACATGGCGGTGGAGCCCTTCCTGCTGTCCTCCAGTCTGCTCGGCGTGCTGGCGCAACGCCTGGTGCGCAGATTGTGTACAGCTTGTCGAGAAGTCTATCAGTCGGATGTCAACGAGCAGGCAATGTTCGAATCCGACACACCGTTGTTGCAGTTGTATCGACCGGTCGGCTGTGCTGCCTGCAATCAAACCGGCTATCGAGGGCGTAGCGGAATTTACGAGCTGCTGACTGTGGATGACGGGCTGCGTCATTTAATACACGATCGCGCCTCAGAGCAGGCGCTGCGACAGTATGCCCTGCAACACGGCATGCACAGCCTGCGTCAGGATGGCATGAGGCTGGTGGCATCCGGTATTACCTCGCTGGAAGAGTTGCTGCGGGTCACCCGCGAGTAAATTATGGCGGCATTCAGTTATCAGGCGCTGGACGATAAGGGTAAGCTGCTGCGCGGCGTGACGGAGGCCGATACCGCGCGTCAGGCGCGTGTTAACTTGCGCGAGCAAGGCTTGACCGTGCTTGCCATCGAAGCTGTCTCGCAGGACGCCATGCAGTCCGGCAGCGATGGCAGATGGCAGTGGCGGCGCGGCCGCTTGTCGGTTGCGCAACTGGGTCTCATCACGCGCCAGTTGGCAACGCTGCTGGATGCCAGTCTGACGCTGGAGCATGCGCTGACCGCACTGATCGAGCAAAGCGAAAACGAAGCAACCCGTCAGGTGCTGGCTGGAGTGCGGGCGGAAGTGCTCGGTGGAAATACCTTCGCAAAAGCGCTGGGCCATTATGAATCCATCTTCCCCGAACTGTACCGGGCGCTTGTCACGGCAGGCGAGGAGTCGGGCGAATTGGGACGCGTCATGCTGCGTCTGGCCGATTATACCGAGTCACGTCAGGCATTGCGGCAAAAGGTCGTGCTGGCATTCGTTTATCCTGCGATCGTCACGTTGGTGGCCTTGCTGGTAGTCGGCGGCCTGCTGATCTATGTCGTCCCTCAGGTAGTTGGTGTGTTTGAGCAGTCGCATCAAACCTTGCCTCTGCTGACACGCTCTCTGATCTGGGTGAGCGCCACATTGCAGCAAACCTGGGCTTATCTGTTGCTCTTGCTGGCGGCAGCGGGCGTGGCGATACACTTCATGCTGCGCCAGCCACGCTTGCGTTACCAGGCGCATCTGCGCCTGTTGCGACTGCCGGTATTGGGGCGCCTGGTGCGGGGTATCAACACCGCACGCATGGCCAGCACACTGGCGATACTCGCGGGCAGTGGCGTTCCCTTGATGACGGCATTGAATGCGGCGGCGGGCGTGGTCAACAATTTGCCGATGCGACAGGCGCTGGATGAAGCGGCTAAAAAGGTGCGTGAGGGCGTAAGCCTGAGCCGGGCGCTGGCCGTGTCGGGATATTTCCCTCCGTTGCTGGTGCACCTGATTGCCAGCGGCGAAGCGAGCGGCAAGCTGGATGTCATGCTCGAACGCGCGGCCGAACAGCAGGAACAGGAAGTCGGCAATTACACGGCGATTCTGACCTCATTGCTGGAACCCGTGCTGATCCTGTCCATGGGCGGCGTCGTGCTGATCATCGTGCTGGCCATCCTGATGCCTATCATCGACATGAACCAGATGGTGCATTGAAAACATCCGGACTGAAAATGTGCGTCGAAGTTGCACTGCGTCCCGCTCCAGCATCAAGTAAAACTATCGGGAGGCGGATTTGAGTGCAATCTGTAATCAGGACGTTGGCAGTTATCGAACCTGCACCGACTGACAGCATGTCGCGCGAGCAGAGGGCTTTCACCTTCAGGTAAGTGCACCCCGCAGGGCGCAAAAAAACCGCTGCCGGGAATACCGGCAGCGGTTTCAGTATAAATGCAGCGATCAGAACGAAGTCCAGTAATTCCGGAATGAATTGTCCGTGTAGCTGATGGTGACACTCGCACCGTTTGCGCCGGTCAACAACGGAACGGTGAGGGTCGTGCTGGTGACGTTCCCGGCGACATCGATCATGTTCTGGTTGGAAACACCGCCCGCATTGCTCACATATATATTGACTGCCGAAGCATACAGGTTGGGTGCCGTGGGCGCCGTCCATGCGATGGTTGAAGTGCCTGCTACGCTGCCCTGCGCGAGACCGAGAATAGCCGGATTTGCTGTTTCTGCTGTTGGGAACAGTCCGGTGGTTGCAGTCGGCGTCGTATTTATCAACGCGTTTGTCAAAGGCGCTGCTGCAAGTATCGGATGATAAGTTGCGACGAGCGTGGCAGTGGCAGCATTGGGGGTGCCGGGAGCGAGATCCTTGTACAGTTTAATCGTGTACTGTGATCCGTCTGGAATTGTAGCGATAGTGGTATCGTTCATCGGATACAGGCTGTTGAACATGCAGGTGGATGTATTGATCGGCGTTGTAGCTGTTCCTGCATAGGTGCTTACATCGCCTGCGGCAAGTGAGAAATCATATTGAGTGTTTCCGTTGGCGAACAGCAGCAATCCGGCAGCAGGCAAGCCCGGGCCGGTTACCACGGCAAAACTGATGCCCAGTGCACCATCGTCTCGTACCTGCGGGAACAGTCCTGTGCAATTAACCCTGGTAGCTGTCATGCTGTTAAATCCGCTCGTTTCAAGCGCCTCCATACGAGCTTTTGCCACTTTCTGACTACCCAATGCGATCCAGTTACCTGCGCTGTTCTTGTATACGATGAACTCCTCCCGGCTGTTGGGTATGCCATTCAGCTGTACCGTGAAACTGACCTTATACGATGCGGTAGCCGTTGTGGGGACGGTGGTTATCCAGGTTGGGAGCGGGTTGAGGGTGATGTCGGCAAAGGAAATCGTGCCGCCAAGAATCGTGGGGTTGCTCGTGATTTGCTGCAGGAAGTTTGCAAGGTTTTTGCCATCCTGTTTGAAATTGGTCTGATCGAAAAAAGCCAGCAGTTTGGGGTCGCTGGGCGCAGGGGCTAGCGCCATCTCCGCTGAAAAATTGCTGAAAAGGCTGGTGATTGCCTGCAGATCGGTGATCGGCACGGCTGTGGCAGGTGCGGTCAGTGGAGTCGGAGCGGTCGTACTGCCCAGAACACTCGTGGAAGTGCTGCCATTGAGACGGTTGGTGATTGTTGCCGTGTTGGTCACGGGGTTTTGAGTCACTTTCAACGCATCCAGCAGTGCATCCAGTCCGGTGCCGTTGGCAGTGAATGATTGGCGAAACAGATCTACCGAAGCGGATACGCCCTCAGTTGCCATCACGGCTGCGATCTGGGTCTTCAGCGTGGTAGCACCCGTAGCGAGTGCAGTTGATGTCAGTTTGGATGCATAGGTTGACTGGTTCTTGAAAACATTGGCCGCAACAGTGCCGGCCAGGTTGGAAATCACGAGATCGGTGAGCGGCGTGATGTTGATGGTGGCGCTGCCGCTCGTCAAATCGGAAGCGGTGGCTGCGGAATGAAGCAGATAAACCACTCCCCCTACCTTGTAATTGATTTCCATCATGTAAGGCTTGCTCCAGCCGGAAAGCTGGGCGGCGGTAAACGAGTAATAGCCGTTTGCGTCAGTCGGCGTGGTTGCCGTATGTGCCGGTGTGGCAGAATCCTGGATGGTTACCACGCCATTCATGGCGGGTGTAATGGGAGCGCCTGTCGCGGCAACGCCGCTGATCATTGGGGCGGACGCCTGGCTTGCTATGCCTCCGCCGCTTCCGCCACCGCACCCTGTCAATGCGGCAACGATCAACAATGAACAGCACCCCAGTATAATTCGTATGAATTTCATGACGGTCTCCTTCGATTAATTGATTAAATAATTTGTTAACTTTGCGGCACTGGAATCTTCCTCCAGCCCGGATACACTGTCAATGATTATTATCTGTCAATTATTTATCGATGCGAATTAGCCCAAGGAACCGCTGATTTAGACGGTTTTGTCGTTCCTGCCCCCGATTAATTCATTCGGGAACAGGCTGCGGCGGGAAAACGAACGAAGTGAGTTTCTTTAAAACGAACGAAGTGAGTTTCTTTAAAACGAACGAAGTGAGTTTCTTTAAAACGAACGAAGTGAGTTTCGAGGAATGCTCTTCCAGCAAGATACACACGCTAAAGATGGTCGAAATCACCCGGTGGGATATGACCGTCGCGGGTGTTTCAGATGTTTTTAATTTCCCGCCTGTTATAGCGAAATTTGATATATGCCCGGAGCGGTTTCCGGACCCAGGTGGTGCAGCAGTTCGCTGAGCGCAGCCTGATCTGTGGCGCGGGCCGTGCCATTGAAATGAAAATTCTGCGCGGGCGACCAACTGCCCTGACCACTCAGCAGTAATGCGCCTTTTTGAGTGCTCAACGTGGCGCGCAGTGTGCCCTGTGCCGCTGCGATATCGATCTGATAATCGCCCAGCGGATGAACAGCCGACATCGCGGAGCCTGCCTGAATCCAGCGAGCCGTGGCGTTGCCTTGCAGGCGGTTGTCCGTATAGCTGAGTTGGCGGCTCTCTATCGTCAGGTTGCCGCTGAACTGGGCGGGTTTCAGGTAAGGCGACAACTCACCGATCACTTCCGCCGGCAACGGCAGCAGCAGATTGTTCAGGATGATTGCGTCGCGGCTCAGCGTGAGTTCCATCGGTGCGACAGACTCGGTATTGTCCCAGGCCAGCTCGGCCTTGAGTTTGCCCAGCAGCAAAGCTTGCGGGATGATACGCCATTGTAGCGTATGCAAGGCAAGGGTTGACGCTTTTTCCGTGTGCAATATCGGCGTGGCGCTGCCGTGCCAGACGGTACCCTGGCAGTTGGCCAGAGACAGCCGTTCATGGCTTATGCGCTGGATGAGGGCGTCGAGCAATGACGCCGGCGCCGTGACGAGCAGCATGCAGGCATAAAAAACGGCTGCAGCGAGATAACCTGCCTTATTCACGGGGTATTGCCGTTGGTAAAAGTGGCATGAATACTGACCATGCCGGGATCGGACAGTCGTGTGATGGAAGCTGAATTAACCCGGATGTGTTGCGAAGTTTGCAAGTCGCGCAGCCAGCTCAGCCATCTGTCAAACGCAACCGCTGTAATGGTAATGCGTGCACCGTTGGGTTCCTGGGCGGCCACCGTGGTCAGTGCGTCGCGTAACTGATGCCGGGTTGCAGATTCCTCGATTGCTGCCTTGACGGCCTGCGCGTCCATCACGGCCAGTTGCGGACGATGGCGCAGTTCTTCGATTTGTCCTGCCGCGCGATGCATTTGTTCGGCTTGCATACGGAGCTGGGGAAGCGTTTTACGCAGTTTGCCTATCGCGTCATGTGCGGGTTGCCACAGCAGGAAATAGGCCAGCAGGGGCAGAACAAATGACGCGCTGATAGTGATGGCGCGGCGTTCATGCAGCGGGCGCGCATCCCAGTGTTGCAGGCGCAGCGTTTTCAGATGTGCGTTCATCGGATGCCTTCCAGTGAAAGTGTCAGTTTTGCCTGTGTGCCATTGCCCAGATCGTGCCTGTCGCTGGTGCGAACCGTTAAGCCGCTGTTGCGCAAATTTTTCTCCAGTTTATCGAAGTCGGCCGCCTTGTCCAGTCGAATGTCGAGTTCAAGTCTGCCCGACTCGTAGTTCAAACTGCTTACCGCTGCGCCCAGTGACGGCGTTGCCATATCCAGCATGGAAAGAAAATCGGCATTGTCAGTCACGCCTGCAGCATGGCGCAAAGCGGCGCGATTGCGCTGCATTTGCAATGGCGCATCGACCAGGGTGCTGTCATCGCCGAAGGTGCTGCGAAAAATGTGTTCCATATTTTGCGTCAGCGCGCGTTTTTCATGAGCCAACATGAACCATTCGATGTGCGTCCCGATTATCTCTATAGCCAGGGCTGCAAGCAGAATGAACAGGGCGGGACGCAGCCTGGACAGCCCGTCAAACAGGCGCGTTGGCGGCGTGAAGTCGCCCCACAGCAAGTTGGGTGTCGCATCGCTGATCGGCGCACACTGCCAATCCCAGGGTGCGCCCGACACCAGCGGGACGGGTAAGCTCCATGAGGGAAGGGAGGTTTCCGGCCCGACACAACGCAATTCAATCTGGCGTGGCAGGTTTATGCCTGCGGCAGTCAGGCTGAGCATCAATGCCAGCGGCGGGGTTTCCTGCGTGCCGCTGTCGAGCGCCAGTCCGGTGGTGAGTGAGGTGCGCAAAAATCCGCTCTGGCCATCCCGGATGAGCGTCCATGAGTCGACTGGCAAAACGGGCATCAGGGTTTCTGCAATCAGACGGCGCAGCGGCAGGCCCGCCGCAGTGGTTGCGGTAACGATTTGTTTCAGCCAGGATCTGGTCATGACAGACACCGCTATCGTGCCGGGTTCCGCACAGGTCAGGGGAACGGCGTGAATATCCTCGGGGTCGGTCAGCGTGTGTTCTTCGGCAATGAAGGGCAGGGCGGCCTGCAAGCGACGTTTGTTGCCCGGAGGCTTTGCTGTGGTGAAAATCAGAACGCGGTCGGCGGACACGATGCCGATACAGTCACGGGTCGCAGGTATGGCAGACAAAGGCGATAAGCCTTGTTGCAATACCGAGCCCGATTCATCGCATAAAGCCCAGGGGCAGGGGCTGGCGCTGTCACGCCATTGAGCTGAAAAGTAAATACGTAAAGTGTTCAAGATGAGGCCACCAAAAATAAAATACCCAGCAGGACAGGTTGATGCAGCAAATAGATGGCAAGGCTATGACGACCGGCCGGCGCCAGCGGCTGTATAGCCGGCAGCTTGATTTTCAGCCAGGCGGGATTTTTAACCATCAACCTGCCCAGAAAAATGCCCGCCAGCACCACGCCCATCCACGGGAAAAACGGCACGTAATCTTCGGTGTAAGGCTTGTAGGTCATAAAACCCACCCATTGCAGCCAAGGGGTATTGAATAAAGGGCTGGAGTAGGCTGTTCCCGCCAGCAAGACCAGCAGTGATGCCAGCAGATTGGCGTAGTAGAACTTTACAACTATGCGCCCGAGCAGGCTGGCTAACAGAATAAAGTGCAATATGCCAAAGAATATGAAGCTTTGCGGAAACATCATGTAACTGCCCAGCGATACCGCAAGGCAGGCGGCCAGCAGCCGGATTTGTCTGCGCCAGAAGGTGCTTGAATCCGCACGTTGCGCGTTAAGCACCAGACTGACGCCCACCAGCAGCAGGAACAAGGACACGATGCATGCCCGTGCTGTCAGCCAGAAAGGTGCATTGTTGAAATCCTGATGTATCCATCCGAGGTAATTCAGATCAAAACTGAAGTGGTAGGCGATCATCAGCAGAATCGCGAAACCGCGCAACGCGTCAATTGCCGGATAGCGCGGCGGCGCTGCATCGGGCATGCGGGTCGTATGCATGGCGGATATTTTTTCGGCGCGTTTTTTCATTGTATGCTCTGCCATATGACTGTAGGCCAAGCTACCGTGCGCTGCAACAGCGCCTGAGTAGTGACCTGCGAATTATTGATGCGGGCTCGTCCGGTTACCCAGAAAAACTCGGTTGTGACGGAAAAATCCATATCGTTCATCTGCATGCCGGCTCGCGGCAGGCGTTGTCTGAAATCGGCCACATCGTTGAAGGGCTTGCCGCGGCGTTGCTGTACCAGCACGAGCGCCTCCGACAAACTCAGGTCAGGTATCATGGCCGACAGCACTTCGGCTGGCGCGAAATTGACATTGATCGGCAACGAGAGCGGCAGTACGCTGACGAAGGGCCGCAGTCGTTCGATGCTGTACTCGTCAAACCCTTTTACGCGCGACAACTCGCCCAGTTCCACCATGGGGCGATTTGCAGTCCGGTAAGGCTGGGGCAAAGACAGGTAATAACCGTCTTCCGCGCCTCCCGGATACTGCACCTCGCTGTCGATGTCCATCCAGTCGGCCAGGGCAAAAGCCAGCTCGCCGGGCAGACCGAGCAGATTCAGCAGACGCTGGAATTGCGCAATATCGGGTGCACTGCTTAGTCCATTACGCACCAGATTATTCAAATTGAACAGCCCTTGCCTGTCCTCGATTACACCGGTTACATCACCGTTGTCCACGGGCATCGCAGGCAGGCGCAGCGTCCACATTTCGCCATCGTAGTCCGTGCTGTTCGCACGGGCATCGTCAGACAGCACAGCCCGCGCCCAATCGATGCCCGCAATGCCCAGACGGCGCGCCTGTGCGCGGTCGAACTGACTTTCAACCTGGCGTTGCCACAATTGTTGTTGCTGCGCCAGATAGGTTGCCAGCACAGTCGCCAGCGCCACGATGAGCAGGACCATGATGATCGCAACACCGTTTTGATGATGAAAAACAGCGTCATTCCCGCGAGGCGAGGCAGCGTTGCAGTTTTGTCCGCTTCGCGGGACGTTTGTTCTTGCTGGATTCCCGCCTGCGCGGGAATGACACGCTATTGGATTGTCGGGCCTCATTGCAGTGCGAAAATACGGGTAAGTTTGTCGCCGTTGGACAGAGTCAGCGTCACTTCAGCCGCCTGCGGCAATCCCGGCATGTTGACTGCCACAGGCCATTGCAACTGCCAGTTTCCATTGATGTCCAGGTAGCGTAACTTGAAGTCGCTTACGCCCTCCAGCAGCGTATAACGCAACGGTCTTATCGATGGCGCCTGATCCAGGGCCTGCCAGCGCAGCAGGACGATCTTGCCTTGTTCCAGACGATAGGCAATGCGCTGCGGCGAGCTCAACGCGAATCCCTGATCCGCCATGCCGGCGCGGGTAAAGATCAGCTCGGCGTCGTCTTCGCCTACGACAACGGCGTGACCCAGCCATTCAGGTTGCAATTGACCGCTTGAGTCGCGAATACTGCGATGTACGGCTTGTGCGATGTCCTGCTCAAGGCGCGAAAAGAAAAACGTCAGATGTTGCCATTTGTGCGTCTCGGCGGCAACCCGTTCGCGAGATTGCAATACCGCATCCAGGCCACGGTAACCTGCGATTGACAGCAACGCCAGAATGATCAGCGAGACCAGCAACTCGATCAGGGTGAAACCGGATTGAGACCGCAAGGGTCTTCCCCGCACAACTAAGGGGCTAGGCCCCAAGTTGTTGCGTGAAGGATTGCGGATTGCTGATTGATGATTGATGATAGTCATTGGCGCGGGAATTGCACCAGGTAGCCGCTCAGGTGGCGCAACATCTGTTGCGGCGCAGCGCTCGATGCGACGTCAACTTCAATGCGGCGAAACGCCGGATTGGGGGTCGAACTGATTTTTTCATACCAGATGAAATTGATCCCCGCCTGCGCATTTTCGCCTTGTTGCGTACCGACAGGCAACCAGTCGCCGCGCCCGGCATGCAGCGCGAGACGATTTTGCGCCACCCAGTCGGCCATCAGTCGCTCTCGCAAGGCATCGACATGGTTGGTGCCGGCACTGGTTGCGCGCAATACCGCTGCCAGGGCGATCGCCAGTATTGCCAGGGCGATCAGCGATTCGAGCAGGGTAAAGCCGCTTTGCAAACGAGGCGCCGTCATGGGGAGGTTTTAGTTGCCTGGCCGTCCATGGACGCGCTTATTTCACCGGTGCTTTTGCCGATGACGCTGGCGTTGCCGTACTGATTGCCGATATTTATGCGAAACGGCAGCGCAAAGCCGTACGCGCTCATCGATAACTTGTCACCGGGTTTGATTATCTGGTTTTCAACGGTAATCTGGCCGATGCGAATTTCCTCAGGCAGTTCTCGCGGACGAAACATCCTGTCGTTCTCGATGCTCACCCAGTCGTTGTATTCGTTTTTTTTCCAGAAACGGTAATGAGACGCCTCGCCCGACCAGGCCAGCGCTTGTCCGCTCGCTTGCGCTTCCAGCGCGGCATTTTCCAGCAACAGCGCCAGACGTTCGGTTTCCTGGCGCAGCACGGCGCGCTTGTCAGGCATCAGTTGCAGCATGGTCATGCCCAGAGTGATGCCGATGATCACCAGTACGACCATGAGTTCGACGAGAGTGAAGCCTGACTCGGGGTTCAGGGTAAGGGATTCAGGATTCAGGCTCACTTTTGAACGAGTTATAATTCCCACGAACCGATGTCCGCATCGTTGCCTTCACCGCCCGCTTCGCGGTTCGCGCCGAAGCTCATTACATCCACCTCTCCGTGCAGACCGGGTTGCAGGTATTGGTAAGGAGTGCCCCAGGGGTCTTTCGGCAATTTTTCCAGATAACCGTCGCCTTTCCAGTTCTCCGGCACGGGCGCAGTGGCAGGTTTCTTGACCAGTGCCTGCAAGCCCTGTTCGGTGGTAGGGAAACGCATGTTATCCAGTTTATAGAGTTTAAGCGCCTGCATGATGGCACCGATGTCCTGCCTTGCCGCTGCCACGCGCGCCTCGTCCGGGCGGCTCATTACCTTGGGTACGATCAAAGCGGCGAGCACGGCAATGATGACGATGACAACCATCACTTCAATCAGGGTAAAGCCGCGGATTTTTGAAAAAGAGGGTATTTTCATGCTTTAGGATCCTGTCAGTTGCGGTTAAAAG
>JAJYYO010000005.1:58054-114250 GCA_021800795.1 Pseudomonadota bacterium | reverse complement strand
CAATAAACCGCTCCGATCTTGACCGAAATGTATGAATGGTTGATCCGTTTGCGCGTCGCAACAGCCGACGGCAACGGGCTGGCCCGTGCCATAGACTGGTGTGCAATAATCAGCCGGGTTGGCAAGCGGATAAACCGCTCTGCATCCAGCTCATCATTCCTCCTCGCAGGTTATACACATTTGAAAATCCCTGCTGCTGGAGAAACAGGCAGGCTTGTGCCGAACGGGCGCCACTGCGGCATATCATGACCAGTTTTTCATCCATGGATAATTCGTGGAGTTTTGCAGGCAGTGTGTGCAGCGGTAGCGGCTCGGCACTGGGTACCGTGCCCATGGCGATTTCCTGCATCTGACGTACGTCGATCACGCGCAGCTTGTGGTTTTCATCATTCACCCACTGGGCGAGTTCAGATGCTTCGATTTCCTTGATATTGTTTGTGTACATATTGTGACTCCGTAATCAAAAGTGCCACAATATTAGCATAATCTAATATTTTGGCAAATCGTTCACTCGGATGCGGTCTGACTGCCGGTATAGTGGCCGGAAAATCGCACGGCTATTACAGCACCGTATTCGATCTCCCAGTTCAGCGTGTCGATCAGCGGGATGTCGGCCAGCAGTGCCAGTATCGCGCGTATGGTGCCGCCGTGCGCGATTACTGCGATGTTCTGCTGCGGCAGTTGCACCGCATCGTGCATGAAAGCTTGTACGCGCTGCATCACCTGTTGCGCCGACTCACCCCCTTGCGGCGCGTAACCCATGACGTCAGCGGCCCAGGCGTCGATCTCGCAACGGGCTATATCGTTCCACGCACGCCCTTCCCAAACACCGAAGTGCTTTTCCATCAAGCGCGCATCGACCCGCATATCGCAATGTCGCGCCAGATGTTCGGCAAGCTTTCTGGTGCGCAGCAAGGGCGAGGTGATGATCAGATTAAGCGAAGAAAGATGGTTCGCCACGGCATCTGCCTCAGTCTCGAAGCTGTTCGTTAACTCTACATCAAGCTGACCGTAACAGATGCCGGGTGCAATGTCAGGCCGGGTGTGGCGTATCAGATACAGCATCAGAAGGTTGCCAGCAGTCCCAGATAGAACGCCAGTTCGGTGAGTTGTTGCACCGCACCCAGGCAGTCGCCGGTGTAGCCGCCCAGCCGTTTTTTAAGTCGCCACGCTAGATAGATGCGCATCAGCAATGCGCAGATGACGGCGGTGAGGACGGAGGCGGCGTGCGCATCTGCAATATACAGAATGCCGAACGAGGCAATGCCGGTGGCAACGGCGATGGTGAAGCTAACCGGGCCGATTTGCTGTGCGGCGGGTTTTGCGCGCGCGCTGTCGTCGTCGCGTATGTAGCGCTGGGTCAGTATCAGACTGGCCGCCATCAGTCGGCTAATGCTGTGTGCTGCGATCAGGGTGGCCGCGACATAAAGCTGCGAGTGCGCGCCGCAAAGGGACAGCAGCGACTGGTATTTCAATAACAGTACCATCACCAGCGCGATTGCGCCGTAAGCGCCGACGCGCGAATCCTTCATGATCTCCAGCGCTTTTTCGCGTGTGTAGCCACCGCCCAGTCCGTCTGTAAAGTCGGATAGACCATCTTCATGAAATGCGCCGGTGATGAGGATGGACGTCGTCATGGAAAGTCCCACAGCCAGAGAGAGCGGCAGCACCAGGGCGGCAATCATCAGTACGGCGGCGCTAAGCGTGCCTACGATGATGCCTGTCAGCGGGAAATAGCGCGCCGCCTGATTAAGCTGCCGGGGGGAATGGCCTACCCACGCGGGCACGGGTAGGCGCGTGAAAAATTGGATGGCGGTGAGAAATAATCGCAGTTCTTGCAACATGATAGGCCGGATAAATGAAAGCGCGATCAGACTAGCAGCGGACACACAGACTGTCCAGTCGCAGCTTGAGCGAGCGAGCACATGGGTGCCGGAGGGGCGCTTTTCTGCTAAAGTGCGCGTCATGGCTCTTTCCAACACCCAACTCTATTTACGTCTGCTGTCCTATGTTAAACCCTATTGGCGTGTGTTCGCGGCCTCCATTTTAGGTACGGCTGTTTCTGCGGCGACCGAGCCGCTGCTGCCCGCACTGCTCAAACCTATGCTGGACGGTACTTTCGTGCAGAAGGATGATTTTGTGATTCACTGGGCGCCGCTGATCATTATCTTGATTTTTCTGGTGCGCGGTATCGCCGGATTCGTGGCGACTTACTCGATCAACTGGGTCGGCAACAAGGTCGTGATGGATCTGCGCGGCGAGATGTTTCGCAAATTATTGACGCTGCCGACGCAATATTACGACAACCATGCGACCGGCAATCTGATTTCCAAGCTCACTTACGATGTGACGCAGGTGACGGCAGCGGCAACCAACGTGGTAACGGTCAGCATACGCGACACCATCATTATCGCAGGGCTGCTGGGCTGGCTGCTGTATCTCAACTGGAAACTCACTCTGCTCTCACTGGTGGTCACGCCCCTGGTAGCGCTCGTGATTTATACCATCAATCGCCGTCTGCGTAACGCCAGTCGCGATTCTCAACGCGCCATGGGTAATGTCACTCAGGTCATCGAGGAAAGCGTGGGCGCACACAAGGTGGTCAAGCTGTTCGGCGGGCAGCACTATGAGGAACAGCGCTTTACTCTTGAGACCAACTGGATGCGTCGCCACACCATGAAACAGGCGGCAGCGGCTGCGGCCAATGTGCCTCTGGTGCAACTGGTTGCGGCGGTAGCGTTGGCGATCATCATTTATCTGGCCACTGCACAAGCCAAAACCGGTGCCACCAGCGTGGGGGGGTTTTTGTCATTTGTGACCGCCATGCTGATGCTGACCGCGCCGATAAAGCGCCTCACCAGTATCAGCGAGTATATGCAGCGCGGCCTCGCTGCTGCGGAGAGCGTGTTCGAGTTGCTCGACACGCACAGCGAGCAGGACGGCGGCAAGGTGTCGATCGGACGCGTCGCCGGATCTTTGCATTTCGAGCATCTCAATTTTGCCTATCGGATCGATGACGGGGAAGATGCGAGTGCAAGCCGTTTGGCGTTGCATGATATCTGTTTGAAGATACCCGCCGGACAAACGGTGGCGCTGGTGGGTGCATCGGGCAGCGGCAAGAGTACGCTTGCCAATCTAGTGCCGCGTTTCTATTTACCTGACAGCGGACGCATCACGCTGGACGGGCATGATCTCAATGAGCTGACGCTGACCAGCCTGCGTGCCAATATCGCCCTGGTGAGCCAGGAGGTGGTGCTGTTCAACGATACACTGTCGGCCAATATTGCCTACGGGCAGACGCGCGAAGTGAGTGAGGCGGAAATTATCTCCGCCGCAACGGCCGCACACGCAATGGAATTCATCAGCGAATGGCCGGAAGGCTTGAATACGCTGGTCGGCGAGCGCGGCGTGAAGCTGTCCGGCGGACAACGCCAGCGCATCGCGATTGCCCGCGCCATTCTCAAGGATGCGCCGGTGTTGATCCTCGATGAAGCGACTTCCGCGCTGGATTCCGAATCGGAACGCCATGTGCAGGCCGCACTCGAAACCCTGATGCAGGGCCGTACCACGCTGGTGATTGCCCACCGCCTGTCTACAATCGAAAAAGCCGACCGGATTGTCGTGCTGCAAAAAGGCGAAATCGCCGAGATTGGCACACATGCCGAATTGCTGGCGAAGGGGGGGGTGTACGCGCAACTGCACCGTATTCAGTTCGCTCCCACTGAAAACCATATCCCACAAGTGGCGCAAGGTTGACGTAACGGGTCGAATGGCCTAAATTGCGTCACCCAATTCAATCAACCTTCAGGAGATAAACATGGCAGTTCTCGTAGGCAAGCCAGCACCCGACTTTACCGCTGTTGCGGTAATGGGCAACAACGAAATGAACGAATCGTTCAACCTGAAACAACACATCGCCGGTAAAGCGGCGGTTGTTTTTTTCTATCCTCTTGATTTTACATTTGTTTGTCCTTCAGAGCTGATCGCTTTCGATCATAGGCTGGCAGAATTCAAGAGCCGCAATGTGGAAGTTATCGGTGTGTCGATCGACTCGCAGTTCACCCATCTGGCCTGGAAGAATACGCCGGTCAACAATGGCGGTATCGGCCAGGTCGGCTATCCGCTGGTTGCCGACATCAAGCACGAAATCTGCAAGGCCTATGATGTGGAAGCAGCAGGCGGCGTGGCGTTTCGCGGTTCATTCCTGATCGATGCTGCCGGTGTGGTGCGTCATCAGGTAGTGAACGATCTGCCGCTCGGTCGCAATATCGATGAAATGCTGCGCATGGTCGATGCCTTGCAGTTCCACGAAGCGCACGGCGAAGTTTGCCCGGCTGGCTGGAACAAGGGCAAGGCCGGCATGAACGCGTCGACCGCCGGCGTCGCAAAATACCTGGCCGACCACGCCCAGGAGCTGTAAGCGTATTGCACGGCTTCTGATTAGTCTGGAGGCGTGATGAATGAAGGCCACCCGCAGGGTGGCCTTTTTCGTTAGAATCCGTGTCACTTACCACTTACCACTTACCACTTACCACTTACTGCTTACTGCTTACTACTATGTTGCTCTGGTTTGTCATCGCTTACTGGATTATTTCCATTGGTATCGGGCTTTATGCGGCTACCCGCGTGCATAACACCCGTGACTTCGCCATTGCCGGAAGGGGGTTGCCCTTCTATATGGTGACGGCGACCGTGTTTGCTACCTGGTTCGGTTCGGAAACGGTGCTCGGCATTCCGGCCACTTTTCTCAAGGATGGGCTGCACGGGGTGGTGGCCGATCCCTTTGGCGCGGCTATGTGCCTGATACTGGTCGGGTTTTTTTTTGCAGCCCCCTTGTACCGTATGAATCTGCTGACCATAGGCGATTTTTACAAGAAAAAATTTGGCCGTAATGTTGAGGTGCTGACCACGCTAGCGATCGTTGTTTCCTATCTCGGCTGGGTGGGTGCGCAGATCACGGCGTTAGGCCTCGTGTTCAACGTGGTGTCTGCCGGTGAGATCAGCCGCCTTGCCGGAATGTGGATAGGCTCGATCACTATTCTCATCTACACCTTTTTCGGCGGCATGTGGGCGGTGGCCGTCACCGACTTTTTGCAGATGATTATCATCGTCGTCGGCATGCTGTTCATCGGTCACGAAATCAGCGGTCAGGTGGGCGGGGTGGGCGTGGTGGTGGATCATGCCATGCAGGCGGGCAAGTTCGATTTCTGGCCCAAACCCGATCTCAAGGAGATCATCGGTTTCGCTGCCGCCTGGATGACCATGATGTTCGGTTCGATTCCTCAGCAGGACGTATTTCAGCGGGTACAGTCGTCAAAGACCGTGAGCATCGCGATCTGGGGAACGGTTCTGGGCGGTTCTCTGTATTTCGTGTTCGCCTTTGTGCCGATGTTTCTTGCCTTTTCGGCCACGCTGATCGATCCTGCGATGGTAAACAGCTTAATCAATATCGATCCCCAGATGATTCTGCCCACCCTGGTGATGCAGCACGCACCGATGTTTGCACAGGTGATGTTCTTCGGCGCGCTGCTGTCCGCCATCAAGAGTTGCGCCTCAGCGACGCTGCTGGCTCCCTCGGTGGCATTCAGTGAAAACATCCTGAAGCCGATGATGGGGCATAAGCTGTCCGATCGTGAGCTGCTGCATCTCATGCGTGGTGTGACGGTGGTGTTCACCATTCTGGTCACCCTGTACGCGATGAACTCGAAGGCCAGCATTTTCAAGATGGTTGAAAACGCCTACCAGATTACGCTGGTCATGGCTTTTATTCCGTTGCTGGCCGGTATTTTCTGGAAACGCGCCACGACTCAGGGCGCACTGGCGGCAATTTTCTGCGGCCTGTCGGTATGGCTGGCTATGCTGATTGCCGGCCCTGACGACCCTTTTGTTCCGGCACAGTTTGCGGGGCTGCTGGCCAGTGCTGGCGGCATGCTCATCGGCTCATTTTTGCCCAGCGTGGTGGCCGGGACGCCGCCGCATGAACCTGAGCATGCTCATTTGCATCATCAGGCTGCGAGCCATACGGGGCATGTGGCGGAACATCACCACATATCACGCTCTTGAGATGATCTTTGTCATCATACTGTCATAAATTCTTCATATTCTAACGGGCATGGCGAAGATGCCACCCCTGGTAATGAAATACGCCATGCCCGTTCCCCTCACCCAAACCCTCTCCCGAAGGGAGAGGGGACGAACGAATCGCTACGCGTGTTTCACATTTACAGCCTCGATAGAAGGAGCAATGATGAGTGCAAAAATTCTGATTGTGGAAGATGAGCCGGCAATCCAGGAGCTGCTGGTTTTTAATGTCACGCAGGCCGGATTTGAGGCATTGCGGGCGAGCGATGCAGACGCTGCCTGGCAACAGATACGCGATCATGCGCCGGATTTGATTTTGCTGGACTGGATGTTGCCTTCCACCAGCGGCGTGGTACTGGCTAAACAGCTGCGCAGTGAAGCGCAAACGCGCGACATTCCGATTATCATGCTGACCGCACGCGGCGATGAACGCGACAAGGTATTGGGGCTTGAATCCGGTGCGGATGACTACATCACCAAGCCGTTCTCGCCGCGTGAATTAATGGCGCGGATACGCGCCGTGATGCGCCGTCACATTCCCACGCTCTCGGAAGACAAGGTGGCAGCGGGCGGGCTGGAACTCTCTCCGACTTCGCATCGCGTGACTGCGATGGGTCAGTCTATCGATCTGGGACCTACGGAATTTCGTCTGTTGCACTTCTTTATGACGCATGTGGAGCGTGTGTATAGTCGCACGCAATTGCTGGACCAGGTCTGGGGTACGCAAGTGTTTGTCGAAGAACGCACGGTGGATGTGCATATTCGTCGCCTTCGCGCGTCACTGGAAGCCAGCGGGCTGGATAGTCTGATCCAGACCGTGCGCGGCAGCGGCTATCGTTTTTCCACCAGCTATAAGTAGGGGGCTGGATGAGTGCTCTTTGCATCTTAGTCTTATACCTAGTTGTTTAATCAGCGAGTGCATGCCTTGCAGGATTTCTGGTTGCGCGTAAGTTGGCCCGTACTGTACAGCGTGCTGATCGCATTACTGCTGTGGGCGGTAGCGTCGGCTATCTTTGCCTTGTCCTTCATGGTGCTGGTGCTGTTTTTTGCGGTGATACGCCACGCGTGGCAGTTGTACAAGTTAGGCGTATGGCTCAAGGATGCACGCATCGAAACGATCCCGGAGACAAACGGAATTTGGGATGAGGTGTTCTCGCTGCTTTACAAGATGGTCAAGCAGCACAATCAGACGCGGCAGGAGTTGGCCAACGAGTTATTGAATATCGAGCAAGCCACCGCTGCGTTGCCCGAAGGGGTGGTAAGTCTTAACGAAGCGAAACGCATCGAGTGGTGCAATCCGCTGGCCGAGCAGCATTTCGGGCTCAATGCAAAGCGCGATATTCAGCAGGACATCACTTACCTGGTGCGCCAGCCGGAATTCATTGAATATCTGCATGCAGGAAATTATAGTGAGCCGCTGGTGATGAAACCGGCGCGCCATGACGATATGGTGTTGTCCATCAAGCTGATTTCCTACGGCGGCAACAAACGCCTTTTGATCAGCCGGGACATCACTCAGCTGGAGCGTATCGAAACCATGCGCCGGGATTTCGTGGCGAATGTGTCGCACGAAATGCGTACGCCGCTGACCGTGGTGAATGGTTTCGTGGAAAACCTCCAGGACATGCCTGATCTGAGTCAGGACAAGATACGCCGCGCCCTGGATCTGATGGCGGAGCAGACGCGCCGCATGGATCATCTGGTTTCGGATTTGCTGACTCTGTCGCGTCTGGAAAACGATCAGAGTCCGTTGCGATGTGAAACTTTCAGCATGGAGGGCTTGCTCGGGGAAGTCTATCGTGACGGGCAAATGTTAAGCGGCGGCAGGCATCAGCACAGTCTGGAGATGACAGGGCCGACGAAATTTTTCGGTAACCGGGAAGAGCTACGCAGTGCGTTCGGCAATCTGGTCAGCAACGCGGTGCGCTATACCCCGGATGGCGGCACGATTAAATTATGCTGGGCCCTGCGTGCCGGGCATCCGGTATTTTCGGTGCAGGACAGCGGAATCGGCATCGAAGAGCAGCACATCCCGCGCCTCACCGAGCGGTTTTACCGGGTGGATCGCAGCCGCTCACGCGAGACAGGAGGTACCGGACTGGGACTGGCCATCGTCAAGCACATTGCACTGCGTCATCAGGCCAGACTGGAAATTGTGAGTGTGCAGGAAAAGGGCAGCACCTTTTCGCTGGTCTTTCCGGCCAGTACAGCAAATGACGGGCATTAGAAGACCCCTTAAAGACGCTGAGGAGACGCAACAACGCTTCTGTTCTCTATCCTCTGTCCATTGACGTAAAGCTGACGCGTTCGTAATCCAGCCCGCATTCCACGCTGAAGCCCAGACGGACTGCCAGTATCGTGCCATCTTGCTGTTGTATTTCGATCACCCGTTTGGCTTTAAACCAGCCGCGCGGGATGATCAGGCTGGCGGGTGTCTTGATGACGGGCAAGGCGGGTAGTAAAAAAGCCGCTGTTTTCGGTCTGTCCGGGTTGATGCCGGTGGTACTGATGCTCACGGGAACGGGTATGCCCGGCAGATACTTGATCCCTGTTTGCAGCTGTCCAAGCTGAGTCATGTTTACCCAGGCTGTTGTTGCAAGCATGAAAAACTGTCTGTCACCCTCTCGCAGGGAAATGCGCCGCAGGGCAATCAACTGATTGCAACTGAGCCGTTCGCCCTCCTCATCAGTGCGGGTCAGGCGGGCGCCTGTGATGTTCTCGTCGTCCATCCGCCAGTTTTCCAGTGGATAGGTCATCTCCACACGTTCACGTTCGGCCTGCAGTACATGGCCCAGCGTTGCAATTTGTTTGAGCGCAAGGCTGTCGAGCTGGCCGTCACTCGATGTGAAGGATTTTCCGAATAAATGAGCGTAGATACGCTCTGTCTTGACGCAAATTTCAACATGCAGAGCGGTTGATCGCCGTTGATTCCGGCGCATATGTTGTTCTTCGCACCAGCATTGATGCAGTAAAGTGAGCAGATCAAGGCAGGCATGACTGTCGAGCTGATCGCCCAGTCCTGTTTGTTGCGGTGTTTGCCCCTGTTTTAACAGTATGATTTTAACGCGTAACAGTTTGCTCAGCGGCACCATCGCCAGATAGCGCACTGCATCGTTGCGCGGAAATCCTTCAAAGCGTTGCAAGCCTTGCGTGCTGGCGAGGTTGACGGCGAGGGGTTTGGCGTCGTTCTTGCTGATGTGGCAGCTTCGCGATACGGTGATCTCGTTGCACCATGTTGAGAGCCATATATTCGTCTGCTGTAATTGCCATCGCGTCATTTGGGCGGGATTGGCATAACAGGCAAGCAGTACTTTGCTATAGCTGCGGACACAGCTTGTCGGGTGACCGTTCAGCGGGTCGGACACTTCGGTCTGATGCAGTTTATTTTGTTCGGCGTAGGCATACAGTGCGTGCATTTGATGCCACAGAGCGGGGCTGAACTCGTAGCCGGTGCGCAGGTGTTCGAAAATTTCCATCCCACTATAGAACAGGCAGCGCTGGCAAAATACTGCGCCGTGTTTGGCAAGCGCCTTTTCACCGGAAATGCAGGCTTGCAGGCAGCGTTGATAGCCCAGCATCATTGCCTGCCACAGCTGTATGATGGATGCGAATGCCGCCATTTCAATTGCGTTCAATGGCAGCGGTTTGCCTGCCAGTTTTTTGGCGTAATCCTCCTGTATATGATTTACCGTTTCGCGCAGTAATTCCAGGGTGTTGAAGCGATCCAGTCCGCGCATCGGATAGCGGTTTAACTCACTGATCTGAATGAGCAGTTTGTTGTGCGCCAGCTGCAAGTTGGTCAGTTGCAGTTGCGCCAGCCACAACTCGCAACTTGTCACATCCCTGAAAGCCGGATTTGCGCGATCATCAGTCGGTTCGAGAGGCAGCGTCAGCATAATTTAACCATAGCAGCATCGTGGATTCAGGAGTGAGGATTGAGTGAAAGTCAAAACCAGAGCACGGGTCGTTCTCGATCCTCAATCCTAAAGCAATACTCTTTCGATTCCGCCATTATTCGCCTTGTCGACAAATTCCGGCAGCCAGTTCTCCCCCAGCAGAAGTCTGGCCATTTCCACCACGATATAGTCGCTGGTGGTGCCGCTGTCTTCGTTGTAGCGGGAAAGGCCTTGCTGGCAGGCAGGGCAGGAGGTGAGAATCTTGATTTCACCGTCGAAGCCGTCGGCGCGCAACGCGTCCGCGCCGCTGCGCATTTCCTCCTCCTTGCGGAAACGCACCTGCGTGGCGATGTGCGGCAGTGCCACGCCAAAGGTGCCCGACTCGCCGCAGCAGCGTTCGTTGATCGGTACGTTTGTCGCCATCAGCTCGTTCACTACCCTTTGCGACTGATAGGTCTTCATCGGCGAGTGACAAGGCTCATGGTACATGTAGCGCGTGCCGATAACGCCTTGCAGCTTCACGTTCTTTTGGCTCAGGCCGTTGGCCTTCGCCGCAAGAACATTACCCTTTGCCAGGGTAATGTTCTTTTCCAACAGATATTCGTGGATGTCGAGCAGGCGGCAGCCGGGGAAAATCTTGTCGAACTGATATTTCTGCAACTGATCCATGCAGGTTCCGCACGACACAATCACCGTTTTGATATTCAGATAATTAAGGGTGTTGGCAACGCGATGGAACAGCACGCGATTGTCCATGGTGATCTGCGAGGCCTTGTCGCCCTGGCCCGAGGCGTTTTGCGGGTAGCCGCAGCACAAATAGCCGGGCGGCAGAACGGTAATGGCGCCTGCCTCGTACAACATCGCCTGGGTGGCCAGCCCCACCTGACCAAACAGGCGCTCCGATCCGCAACCGGGGAAGTAAAACACAGCCTCTGACTCTTCGCCGGACAACTGTGGATTACGGATGATCGGTATCACGCTGTTGTCCTCAATATCCAGCAGCGCGCGCGATGTCTTTTTGGGTAAATTGCCCGGCATCGGTTTGTTGATGAAATGTATCACCCGCGACTGGATATTCGGTTTGCCCACGGTTGAGGGCGGGTGTGCCGTCTGTTGCTTGAACAGCCCCAGCCTCTTGCCGATGCCGTGCGCCAGTCGCTGTCCCTTGTACGACCATTCGATCATCACTTTACGCATCAGTTTGATGGTGACCGGGTCGGTGGTGTTGAGGTACAGCATCGAGGTGGCGGCAATCGGGTTATATTTCTTTTTCCCCTGTTTGCGCAGAAAGTTGCGCATGGCCATTGAGACATCGCCGAAATCGATGTTCACAGGGCAGGGGTTCAGGCACTTGTGGCATACCGTACAGTGGTCGGCCACGTCGTTGAATTCGTCGAAATGCTGGATGGAAATACCGCGCCGCGTCTGTTCTTCATACAGAAAGGCTTCGATCAGCAAGGAGGTGGCCAAGATCTTGTTGCGCGGTGAATACAGCAGATTGGCGCGCGGAACATGGGTGGTGCACACCGGTTTGCATTTTCCGCAACGCAGGCAGTCCTTGATCGAATCGGCAATCTCGCCCAGTTCGCTCTTTTCCAGAATCAGGCTTTCCAGTTCCATCAGGTTAAAGCTGGGTGTGTAAGCGCGTTCCAGGTTGCTGCCCGGCAACAGTTTACCCTTGTTGAAGCGGCCTTCGGGGTCTATCCTTTGTTTGTAGGCGATAAACGGCGCGATTTCTTTTTCTTCAAGGTAATCATACTTGGTGATGCCGATGCCGTGTTCGCCGGAAATTACGCCGCCCAGATCCTTGGCGAGTTGCATGATGCGATCCACCGCAGCATAGGCCTGTTGCAACATTTCGTAGTTGTCGGAATTGACCGGAATGTTGGTATGCACATTGCCGTCACCCGCATGCATGTGCAGCGCGACAAACACGCGACTCTTGAGCACCTGTTGATGAATTGCGGTGCAGCCATCCAGCACAGGCTGATAGGTGCTGCCGCTGAAAATATGGCGCAGTTTTTCACGCAGTTCCAGCTTCCAGGAGGCGCGTATGGTGTGGTTTTGCAGGGCTTCGAATACCGTGCAGTCGCTAGTCGCTAGTCGGTAGTCGCTTGTTGTGGATTGAGGGGTTGACTCGAAACTAACGTCTAACGACTCGGAACTGGGTTTATCCAGATTGTCTCTGAGCCACTCCCAGCGGATGCGCACCTCAGACAGCAGTTTTCTGGCATCCTGAGTGCGAGTGCCCAGCAGCTCCGCATCCCCCAGTTGTTTGTCATCCTGATAATACAGCGGCAATTCGCCGGCAAAAAACCCGTCCAGCGCATCCAGCAAGGAGATTTTATTCCTCAGCGACAGTTCGATGTTGATGCGTTCCACGCCGTCGCAGTAATCGCCCATGCGCGGCAGCGGGATGACCACGTCTTCGTTGATTTTGAAGGCGTTGGTGTGTTTGGCGATGGCTGCGGTACGAGCGCGATCCAGCCAGAATTTCTTGCGCGCCTCGGCGGATACCGCGATGAATCCTTCGCCGTGACGCAGATTGGCGAGGCGCACGATTTCCGAGGCGACCATGGCCGCCGCATCGGCATCATCGCTTACCACGTCGGCGACCAGCACCATCTTGGGACGGACACCGCGACGGGACTTTGTGGCATAGCCTACCGCCTTGAGATAGCGCTCATCCAGATGCTCCAGGCCGGCAAGATAAACCTGAGAAGGGCGAAGGGAGAAGGGAGAAGGGTTATCCGCGCGCGGTTTGAAAAGTTCGGTAATTTCGACGATGGCGGGTACGGCTTCCCTGACCTGGCCGAAAAACTCCAGACACACGGTGCGGGTATGGGCATGCGCGCGATGCAGGATAAAGCGCGCCGAGGTGATGATGCCGTCGCAGCCTTCCTTCTGTATGCCGGGGAGGCCTGCCAGAAACTTGTCGGTGACATCCTTGCCCAAGCCCGCCTTGCGGAACGCGCTGCCGGGTATCGTCAGAATTTCGGGTTCGCCGTGTGGCGTTTTGCCGTCAACCTCGAACCGGCTGATGCGAAAAGTGGTCGTTGCGACATCGTGAATCTTGCCCAGGTTATGGTTCAGTCGCTCGACTGTCATCCACAGCCCGTCCGGGGTGACCATGCGCCATGAGGCCAGATTGTCCAGTGCCGTGCCCCACAGCACCGCCTTCTTGCCGCCTGCATTCATGGAAACGTTGCCGCCTATGCATGAGGCATCAGCCGATGTCGGGTCAACCGCGAAAACCAGACCGCTGTTGTCCGCCGCTTCCATTACACGGCGTGTCACTACCCCTGCGCCACAATGGATGGTGGCGTAGGATTCGGAGAGGCCGGGCAGTACGATGCGCTCTACAGGGGAAATCGCATCCAGTTTTTCGGTGTTGATGACCGCCGAATATTTGTCCAGCAGCACGGCGCCGCCGGTGTAACCCGTGCCGCCCCCGCGAGGCACGATGGTCAGTTTCAGTGCGATGCAGGTGCGCACCAGCGCTGCGATTTCCTCCTCAGAATCGGGGTGCAGCACGACGAATGGATATTCCACGCGCCAGTCGGTTGCATCCGTTACATGCGAGACGCGCGCCAGTCCGTCGAACTGGATGTTGTCGGAGCGGGTGTGACGCTTGAGTTCGCGCAGGGCGCGTTTACGCAAGAGCAGGGTACGGTCGAATTCATCGGAAAATTGATCGACCGCAATGCGCGCCAGTTCCAGTAAACGCCCGACTATGGTGTTGTTCTGACGACGCGCTTCGATTGCATCCAGGCGGTGATGCAACGCGTCGATCAGCGCGCCGCGGCGTTTCCTGTTGCCGAGCAGATCGTCCTGCAAATAGGGATTGCGCGATACTACCCAGATGTCGCCCAGCACCTCGTAGAGCATTTGTGCCGAGCGGCCCGTGCGACGCTCGGTGCGCAAGGTGTTGATGATGTCCCATGCCTCGGAACCCAGCAGGCGTAACACGATCTCCCGGTCGGAAAACGAGGTGTAGTTATAGGGGATTTCACGCAAACGCACGGTCATGAGATTCCTTGAAGTGCATGCCAAATTGATTTTTAGGCATGTACTTGATGTTATTTGTCTGATGCGTATTTTACCTGATTGTGGCGCATCTCTCGACCATGTACTGATTGCGGATAAAATACAGCCATCATGATGATGACGCCTTCCAATACCGTACGCATTTTTCTGGCACTTTGGCCAACTGCCGCTGAGCGCTGCGCGCTTGCCGACTGGCAGGTAAAACTGAAAGATTTGGGGCGTGTGATGCGCCCCGAAACTTTGCATGCCACTTTGCTGTTTATAGGTGAGGTTGACGTGGATCGTCTGGAAGCCTTGAAACTGGCAGCCGAAGAAGTCAGTGCGACGCGCTTTGAGTTGTGTTTCGATGAGGCGCGCTACTGGGGGCACAACCACATCATTTATGCCGCACCGCGTTTTGTTCCGCCTGCATTGCAGCAACTGGTCGGCAAACTGGAACATCATTTGATCATGCATCGCTTCAGTTTCGATCAATATGAATACAAGCCGCATGTCACACTGTTGCGCAATGCATGCTGGGGTGAGGAACCGCTTCCGGCAATGCCACCGGTGCGCTGGCATATAAAGGATTTCGTATTGGTACAATCACGGGGTGGCGGGGTGGGCTATCGGGAACTGGCGCGCTTCCCTCTTTCTTAAAAATGTCTTGAATTATGGAAAACAATTATAAATTCAACAATTTGATTTTTCTGTTTGCTTCGGGCCTGTGCAGCGTCCAGATGGCTTATGCGGGCGGTGAGGATTTTGCGCTGTGTGCAAAAAACTATCCTGACAACGATGCTGCGCGTCTGAGCTGTTTCGACAAGGCGCAGGCGGGCACGACTGTTGAACGGGCGCAGGTACAACCCGCAATAGCACTGCCTGTGATGGCGGCAAAGGCAAAACCCGAAACACCGTTTTCAGTCCCTGAAGAGCAACTCAAGCCGGCGGATGGACGTTCTTATTTGACCCGGGTATGGGATCTGGATAATCGCATAGGCCGTGATTCGAAAACGCTGGATCGGTTGCAGCCGCATCAGCAAAGTTACCTGATTATCCAAAAAACCAGCAATACGAACCCTCAGCCTTCATCGCCCGCAATCGGCCATACTGTATTGACGCCGTATGACCTGGATGCGATGGAGGCGAAGTTCCAGCTGAGTTTCAAGGCGGATATTGCCACCCAGGAAAATCTGGATATAGGGGGATTGAAGACCTTGCGCGTGTGGGGTGCATACACCCAGCAGTCTTATTGGCAGGTGTTCAATACGCGCAATTCATCGCCGTTCCGGGCAACCGATTACGAGCCTGAACTGATTGCCACCCTTGGCACGGGCAATGAAACCGGGTGGAAGCTGCTCAATCTTGGTTTTCTTCATCAGTCAAATGGTCAGCCGAATCCGGAATCGCGCAGCTGGAATCGCTTGTATGCGCAAGGCGGCTGGGAGTGGGGTAACACTTCGTTGCTGGGGCGCGGCTGGTGGCGTGTTCCCGAGAGTGCGGCAAAGGATGACAACCCTGACATCCTTCACTATATGGGGTATGGTGATCTGGTGCTTCGCTGGGAGCCGGACAACAAATCGCAGTCGGTCGCCTTGTTGTTACGCAATAATTTGAATTTAAATCAGAATCTGGGTTTTGTGCAGCTTGACTGGTCCATGCCTGTTGCTTTGGGCAAGGCCGCGCGCATGCATGCGCAAATCACCAGCGGTTACGGTGAGAGCCTGATTGATTATAATCATCGACAGACCACGATGGGGCTGGGCGTTTCGTTCAGGGAATGGTAAATATGCAATCGGAACAACAAACACACTATCAACGTATCGGCGGAGCGGAAAAAATCCATGCGCTGGTGGATCGCTTCTACCAGCTGATGGACGAACTGCCGGAGGCCTACGGCATCCGCAGAATACATGCAGCGGATTTGCAGGGCGCGAACAGCAAGCTGTTCAAGTTTCTGTCCGGCTGGCTGGGCGGGCCTCAACTGTATGTACAGGAGTTCGGCGAACCTTTCTTGCGTCGCCGGCATTTTCCTTTCGCCATCGGCACCGCCGAGCGCGACCAGTGGATGATGTGCATGAATCAGGCGTTGAGCGAAGTGGTCGAAGACGGAGCTTTGCGCGCGGGTTTGTCGGATGCGTTGACCAAGCTTGCCGATCACATGAGGAACCGCCCGAACTGATCTTACTCCGATCAGTCTGCCATCTACAGGTACAGGACGTATTCACAAACCAGACGCAGTATTTTTATGGGAAAATGCTGCACGGGAAAGACTGATGAACGGTTTATTAACAGCAGGGGTGATCGAATGAGTAAATGGATATGGTTGGTCTTGTTAGTCGCGATGCCATGCATGGCGATGGCGGCAGATGCCAGCAGCAAGAAGGAGCAGGAGGCTAAATTCGACCAGCTGTTTCGTGCTCTGGATGTGGACAAATCCGGGAAGCTTTCCCGAGCGGAAGTGGCGAAAGCGCCTGTGCTGGCGGAAAATTTTGACCGTATTGATGCCAATCACGATGGCGGCCTGACCAAAATTGAAATCAAAAACGCTTTTGCGGCGGCTGCGAAACGGCAGCGCGAGTTCAGCGAGAATCTGGCAAGGGCTGATAAGGACAATAACGGAAAGTTATCCAGGGAAGAGGCGAAGGCGCTGCCAAATATTAGCGCGCACTTTGACGAGATAGACAGCAACCATGACGGAGAGCTGGTTATCAAGGAAATAGCCGACTACGTGCGCGCCAATGCCAATAAGGCATCGGTGAGAAATTCGTCTGCTGCGGCGCCGGTTGTGTCGACCCCTTAAAGCATACGTGTCAAATCGCCGCAGGAAAATCCGCTTAACGGGTTTGCAAGGTTTTTGCTTAATGCGAGAACCTTGAACAGTTCACCCATTTCCGCCGGGTTGGTCAGTTTTTGCAATTGAGCAGAAAGCGGCAGATAGGCCTTGAGGTCTTCAGGCGGGGTGTCTTTCAACAAGTCGGTAATGCCGCTGTTGATCAGGAAAAACGCCTGGTTGGTGTAGCCTGACAGTTCAAGTCCCGCGTCTATGCCGACTTCCGCGATATCGGTGAAATTAACGTGGGCGGTGATATCCTGCAAGCCCGGAAGGTAGAATGGATCATCGTGGGCGCGATGGCGGTAGTGGCACATCAGCGTGCCAGCGGTGCGTTGCGGGTGGTAGAACTCGCGTGTGCCGAATCCGTAGTCGATGAACAGCATGGCGCCTTGGGTTAAACGGCAGGCCAGGCTGTTGACCAGACCGCGCGCGGCAAGGCAGATCTCGCTGATATAATTATCCGGTACTTTTATCTGACAGGCGGCTTGCAGCAAGGCAGGGTCGGCAATGGCGCGTTCCTGCCAGATAAAGCCTGATTCGGTCAGTGCGACGCCAATTTCATATGGTTCGCTGCCCTGCCAGTGCACCCGATGAACCGGCAAGGCGTCGAGCACTTCGTTGGCTACGATGGCGCCGCTGAAGTTTTCCGGCAAGGAGTCCAGCCAATGGAAGCGATCTGCCAAATGCGGCAAGCGTTGTTGCAGCAGCGCCTGCTGACGTGCGCGCAGGTCGGCGCTCACTTCAAGGATGCTGTAGCGGTCGGGTAGTTTGCCCTGCTTATCGAGTTCTTCCAGCATGTCGGTTGCCAGTTTTCCACTGCCAGCACCCAGTTCCAGGATGTGCGACGCACTGCCGGCCATGATCTCGGACACTTGCCTGGCCAGCGTGCGTCCGAACAATGACGAGAGTTCCGGGGCGGTGATGAAGTCGCCTGCCTCACCGAATTTGTGCGCCCCTGCTGTGTAATAGCCCAGCCCCGGTGTGTACAATGCAAGTTCCATGTAGCGGGCGAAGGGTATCCATCCGCCATTTTCTGAGATGTCGCGCCGGATCGTCTTTATCAGTCGTTCGCTGTGTTGGGTGGCTTCCGGGCCGGGAGTCGGGAGTGGGGTGGCGGTAGGCATGGTCAGGTATAATTCGCAAGATAGGCTAAGTTTAATGGAGGGGGCGGTGCAAGGCAAAGTTATGTTGGTGACAGGGGGCGGCAGGCGAGTGGGCGCGGCAATTTGCCGTCGCCTGCACGCGGCGGGAGCTGCAATTGCGCTGCATTATCGCAGCTCGTCTGAAGAGGCGCTGGTTCTGCAAAATGAATTGAACGCACAGCGCCCTGACAGTGTCGCCATATTTCCGGCTGATCTGCTCGACTTGACGGCATTGACCGGGCTGGTCGTGCAGGTGACGGAGCGTTTCGGCCGGCTGGATGGGTTGATCAACAATGCGTCCAGCTTTTATCCGACTCCGCTGGCCGGAGTGGACGAGTCGCAATGGCATGATTTACTCGGTACCAATTTGCGCGCGCCGTTGTTTCTGGCGCAGGCGGCGGCAGACGAGCTGCGCCGTCGGCACGGCTGCATTGTCAACATCGTGGATATCCATGCAGAACGCCCAATGCACGGACACCTGCTGTATAGCGTAGCCAAGGCGGGTTTGGTTGCCTTGACGCGAGCGCTGGCCCAGGAGATGGCGCCGCAGGTGCGCGTCAATGCGGTAGCGCCCGGGGTGATACTCTGGCCCGAAGGCGGCGGCTGGGAAGATGAGGAGCAGCGCCGCAAAATTGTCGCCCATACCCTGCTCAAACGTGAAGGTGAGCCGGACGATATAGCCAGGACGGTTGCCTTCCTGGTGCAGGACGCACCTTACATTACAGGGCAGGTCATTGCCGTGGATGGCGGCAGAAGCATCAACCTATAATCCGGAATTTTTATGAACGCAATCGCACAAGCAGTCAATTTCGACCATTCCGGCAATTTCAACAAGCTCAAGGGGCGGCTGGAACATCAGGTGGGCCGTGCTATCTTCGATTTCAACATGATAGAGGATGGGGACACAGTGATGGTGTGTCTCTCCGGCGGAAAGGATTCCTACACCTTGCTGGACATACTGCTTACCTTGCGCAAACGTGCGCCTATCGATTTTCGCATCATTGCGATGAATCTGGACCAGAAGCAGCCAGGTTTTCCAGCCGACATCCTGCCTGATTATCTGAAGGCGCTCGGCGTCGAATACCATATCGAAACGCAGGATACCTATTCCATCGTCAAGGAAAAGATACCTGAAGGGAAGACCACCTGTTCGCTATGTTCGCGGTTGCGTCGCGGCATTATCTATAAGGTGGCGGGCGAGCTGGGCGCGAACAAGATAGCGCTGGGGCATCACCGGGACGATATGATAGAAACCTTGTTTCTCAATCTGTTTTTTGCCGGAAAGCTCAAGGCCATGCCGCCCAAGCTGGTGACTGACAAGGGCGACCATATTGTGATTCGTCCGCTGGCTTATTGCATGGAAAAGGATATTGCCCGATATGCGCGCGGCATGGCGTTTCCGATTATTCCGTGTAACCTGTGCGGTTCACAGGAAAATCTGCAACGCCAGAACATCAAGGAAATGCTGACCCACTGGGAGCGGCAATATCCTGGACGCAACCAGACTATTTTTACTGCGATGCAGAACGTCGCGCCATCTCATTTGCTGGATGGGAGTCTGTTCGATTTTAAGGGCATGCACTTGGGCCAGGAGATCGCGGAGGGCGATGTGGTCTTTGATGAAGTGGCTTATTAGCGAAACAGCTATCCCGAAAGCGTTTATTATTCAGCATTGAATTTAAATTATGCGGCAATATGAAAGACGATTCAGGTAAAGAGGCCGTGCGCCTCCTTCAGGCGCTGATTGCCCGCGAAACCGGCGAGCCGCTAAAACCGCCCGCTGAAGTGGAGATGGCGGCGATCGTTCGGCATGCGCTCGGGTTTGAAGAAGAGGCGCTGACCTCCTCGCACTCTTTTGTGCAGCGCGAGGTTACTATCCTGATAGCCGACTTGCGGGGTTTTACCGCCATCACTGCCGCGTTGCCGACCGAAACGGTGATTGCAATGCTCAATCGCTGTCTGTGTAGTATGAACAACGTGGTTTCCCGTCATCATGGCGTGGTCGACAAGTTCATGGGCGATTCCATCATGGTGTTGTTCGGCGTGCCCGAGGAGCGCCCGGATGATGTAAAGCGGGCGCTGGCCTGTGCGATAGATATGCAACTCGAAATGCTGAAGCTCAACAAGCAAAATCAGCAGGATGGCATCGCAGAGCTGTTCATCGGGGTCGGCATCAACACAGGCAGCGTCATGGCGGGCAAGTTCGGCTCGCATTTTTATTCGGAATATACGGTAATAGGCGACGAAGTTAACCTGGCATCGCGAATTGAGTCGTTCAGTCTGGGCGGGCAAATCCTGATTGGTGAAAATACTTATGATCGCTGCCGCGACTTTGTGATCGTCAGCGACGCAATGGAAGTTTACGTTAAAGGTAAGGCTCAATCGGTCAAACTGCGCGAACTGCTTGCGATTCCATCGCTAAATATTCGGGTGAAGCGCAATGAAGCGCGCCGAAGCCACCGCATAGCGGTCAATCTGGCCTGCTCTTTACGGCTTGTCAAAAACAAGATCGTGATGCCGAAAATAATCAGCGCACTTATACGCGACATCGGCTATCACGGCATGCTGATAGAGACCGATGTCAAGTTGAATAAGCTGGATGATATCAAGCTTGAGTTTGATATACCGCTGGTTGACTTCAAAGTCTCCGAAGTTTACGCGAAAGTCATTCAATTAAGAGTGGTCGGCAATCGCTATTTTGCGGGTGTTGAGTTCACCTCGCTCAACACGGATGCAAGCATGAAAATCCAGTTTTTTGTGCAGATGCTTCTGACGGCTGAACAGGAATTGAAAACGGAGATGCAGGTGAGTTGATGCCCTGAATCAACATTGTGAGATGCAGTTTGATTGATCTCGTCTCTGTACGGAACGGGTCAAGCAGTCAATTGGGGACAATAATGCATTGGTGCAGCCGGAATTGAAGTTCCGGCGGACTGATGGGCAAGAAAGATAAGATGACTGAATCTTCAACTGAAATTACAAGGAAACTGTCCGCTGCGGTGGAAAAGATGCCGGCTTTTCCAAAAAGCGTGCAACGCGTACTGGAACTGACGAACGACATCAATTGCTCACCCAAGGAATTGGTGATGGTCATTGAAAAAGACCCGGTGCTGACGATGAAATTGTTGCGTATCCTCAATTCCGCCTATTACAGTTTTTCAAAACAGATCACCTCGGTCAATCAGTCGGTGGTTTATCTGGGCCTGAATACGGTCAAAAATCTGGCGTTGTCGTTTGCTGCTATGGGTACGCTGCCTCAGCATAATGCGGCAGGTTTCGATGTTCAGCATTATTTGCTGCATTCCCTGACCACTGCCAGTCTGGCGCGCAGTTTGTGTCAAAAATACAGTCAGGACGATACAGATCCTGCCGACTGTTATATCGCGGGCTTGCTGCACGACTTCGGAAAAGTGGTGTTCGCCCAGTTTCTTGCAGCTGAATTCAGAGAAGCGCTAGCGCTCAGCGCAGCTAGAACGATTTCGCTGCATCTGGCAGAACAACAGATCATAGGCACCGATCACACCGTGGTAGGGGGGATGCTGGTGGAAAAATGGCAATTTCCCAGGCAGCTCACCGACAATATTCGCAATCACCACAGCGAGATTTCACCAGGCAATACGGTGCAAAGTTGTCTGTTTGTGGCGAATCAGATCAGCAAGCAGATGGCGCTGGGAGATAGCGGAAATCCGGTAGTGGAAGCACTGCCGGCGGTTTTGTCAGAACAGTTCGGCAATAATTTGCAGGACGTTATTGCCCGTCTGGGAGATATTTCTCTGCTGGTAAGCGAGGCGCAGGTTTTTTCACAGATTGCCAGGGCGGGCTGAACATGAAACTGAAATTCTGGGGGGTACGCGGTTCTATTCCGTCGCCGGGCGAGAAAACCAGGCGCTACGGCGGCAACACCACCTGTATCGAGATACGCACCGATGATAATGAGCTCATTATTCTGGATGGCGGCACGGGTATCTTTCCCCTGGCACAAACGTTGCTGAAAGAACTCCCTTTGACAGCGCATATTTTCAATACACACAGTCATTGGGATCATATACAGGGCCTGCCTTTCTTCATCCCGATTTTCATCAAGGGAAACACCATTAAACTATATGGGGCATTCGATCCGGTATCGGGTAGCGGGCCTGAACGCATCGTCAATGTGCAGATGCAATACAGCTATTTTCCGGTGCGCGAAGTCGAGATGCAATCGGGTTTTGAATACATTGCGCTGATGCCGAATCAGTCTGTCGAAGTGGCGGCGGCCACGGTCACGCCGCTCTTGCTCAATCACCCCGTTGTTGATTTTGGTTATCGCATCGACTGCAACGGCAAGTCGATTTTCTTTACCGGAGATCACGAACCGCATTTCAATATCTACGATGTCGGCGATGAAGGGTATGAGGAATATCAGTCGTTAATCGAAGAGCAGCGCTTATCGATCATCGAGGCGATACGCGGAGTTGATATTCTGGTGGCGGATTCGGCGTATACGCTGGATGAATACGCGGCGAAGAAGGGGTGGGGGCACGGCAACTTTGACGGTTGCATAGAGCTTGCCCGAGATGCAGGCGCAAAGATGCTTTTTTGCACACACCATGAGCCTACCCGCAGCGATGACGATCTGGAAAAGGTATTTGCAGAAGCGGTGGGGCGACATGCGGACGTTGCGAAAAAACTCGATATCCGGCTGGCGTATGAAGGTCTGGAGATCGATATATGATGTGGAATTTGCGCTGTTTTCGCTTAATCCTGTCGAAGCCGGGGCGAGGCAGCTTTGTCGTAGAACAATTCCAGACGGTAGCCTACCGGACGGAGATCGCCTATATGGAGCGGTAGTTTGATGTTGACTTCATGATTGCCAAAAAAACCGTTTTTTTCAGTTTCATCAGCGGGTAAGTATTCGCTTGGCAAAAGCAGGCGGCGCGCCAGGGGCTTGTCCTGACTGTCGTTGAGTGTGAGCGCCAGCGCAGGGAAGGCCAGCGTGTAACCGGCGCGGTTGCGCAGCAAGGCGTTGAGGGTGACCTGATTGTCGTGCGCGGGATCAGCATCAAGGCTGGATGACTCTATGCTCATCAGCTCGGCTTGTTGCGGCAGCGGCAGACTGCAACCGAGCAAAAGACAGTATTCCATCAATGCAGGCTTGGTTGCGGTCAAGTGCGCGGCAAGACTGATGCGAAAGAAATAAACAGACTGTGCGCTCAGCAGGATGGCCGCCATAAAGATGCCGACAGCCCATGGCCAGGTTCGGCGTTTTGCCGGCACAGTTTCGCCGTATGCGTCGTGTGTTGCATGCTCAGTCGGTAGTTCAGCGCGGTATTTTGCCTCGGCATGTAGCGCGTCGGAAAATGCGGCGTTTACGACAGCGGGCCGGGTGATCTCCATCAGACTGAAGTCCAGTGTGTCATCGGGTTCGCTTTGGATCAGCAAGAGGGATGAGTCCTGCTGCGGGTCGGTCGGCGCAACTATTTCCGGTTCCGCTGATTCAGTGTCCAGTGTTTCAGGTTGCTCAAGAGGTTCAGCGAATGCGTTAATTTCATGAACAGGCGGCTCATAGTGCTTGTGCGCCTCATTGTGATGGGTCGCATCAATCGGCAGATCGAGTTGCGGACTGGGTTGCTCCGGTATGAAATCAGGGCGTGCATCGAAGGCTTGCAGGCAATGACCGCAACGCACCATGCCATGATGTGCGGTCAGCTGCTCCTCGGTAATTTTGAAGCGCGTTTCGCAGTGCGGACACCGTGTTGCGCCATTCATCCGGGACATTTCAGCGCTTGCGACCGGACAGGCATGACCAGCCGTCTTCGAAAACCGGCTCGTTCAGGTCGAACCATTGTCCATAAATACTCATCACATCCTGTGCCTGAGCCTCAAGTATTCCTGACAGCACGATTTGTCCGCCTGACCTTGTGGCGTCGCTCAGCAGGGGCGCCAGCAGGCGCAGCGGGTTGGTCAGGATGTTGGCGACCACCAGATCGTATTTATCCCGGGGTGCTTTGTCCGGCAAATGAAAAGAGATGTCATGCACCTCGTTCGCGAGAGCATTGTCGCGACTGGCGGTGACCGCCTGCGCATCAAGATCCACGCCGACTGCGCGTGCAGCCCCCAGTTTGAGCGCGGCAATCGCGAGAATTCCGGAACCGCAGCCATAGTCCAGCACGCTCTCGCCACCTTGCAAGTGACTGTCCAGCCAGCGCAGGCATAAGCGCGTGGTCGGATGGCTGCCCGTGCCGAACGCCAGACCGGGATCGAGCACGATATTGATCGCCGCAGGATCCGATGGGGTATGCCAGGTCGGTACGATCCACAGCCTGTTGGATATACGGATGGGATCAAATTGCGACTGAGTCAGGCGCACCCAGTCGTTGTCGGCCAGGGTTTCGATGCGGTGCTCGGGCAGCGGTGCAAGACCGATGTCGCTGGCGGCTGCGCGCAAAATCCCGGCGACATCGCTGTGTGCATCGAACAGGGCGCTGACGCGATTGTGTTGCCAGACACCGGGCGGCGGCTCACCCGGTTCGCCGAAAATAGCCTGTTCGTCCGGTGTGTCGGCGTCGGCATCGAGCAAATCAACGGACAGGGCGCCGTGTGCCAGCAATGCATCGCTCAGGCTTTCGGCATGCCTGGCATCTGTGTCCACAATGAGCGTCAGCCAACTCATTACTTGTCCTTGTTGCGGGCCAGGCGTTCTTCCAGATAATGGATGCTGGTGCCGCCACCCATGAAAGCTGCGTCCAGCAACAGGTCGCGATGCAGCGCGATATTGGTTTCAATGCCTTCGACGGCCATTTCGGACAAGGCGGTGCGCATGCGCGCCATCGCCTGTTCACGCGTGTCGCCGTAGGCGATCACCTTGCCTATCATCGAGTCGTAATGCTGCGGCACATAGTAATTGTTATAGGCATGCGAATCAACCCGGATGCCGGGGCCGCCGGGCGCATGCCAGGAAGTGATGCGCCCGGGGGAAGGCGTGAATTTGTAAGGGTGCTCGGCATTGATGCGGCATTCGATGGCATGCCCCCTGAACTGTATGTCGCGCTGACGGAATGCCAGTTTTTCACCTGCCGCGATGAGAATTTGCTGGCGCACGATGTCGATGCCGGTAATCATCTCGGTAACGGGATGCTCTACCTGTACGCGGGTATTCATTTCGATGAAGAAAAATTCGCCGTTCTCGTAGAGAAATTCAAAGGTTCCGGCGCCGCGATAGCCGATCTTGCGACAGGCTTCCGCGCAGCGCTCCCCTATCTTGTTGCGCAGACGTGCATTCAGCAGCGGGGCGGGCGCCTCTTCAATTATCTTCTGGTTGCGGCGCTGCATCGAGCAATCCCGCTCGCCCAGATAGACGGCATTGCCATGTTGATCTGCCAGTATCTGAAATTCAATGTGGCGCGGATTTTCCAGGTACTTTTCCATGTACACGGTAGGATTGTTGAACGCAGCCTGCGCTTCGGATTTGGTCATGGTGACCGCCCCCAGCAGGGCGGCTTCGGTATGTACCACGCGCATGCCGCGTCCGCCGCCGCCGCCCGATGCCTTGATGATGACGGGATAGCCGATGCTGCGCGCAATCTTGATGATCTCGGCAGGATTGTCCGGCAGCGCACCTTCAACGCCCGGTACGCAGGGCACACCGGCCTTTTTCATGGCAATCTTGGCGCTCACCTTGTCGCCCATCATGCGGATGGTTTCAGCGCGCGGTCCGATGAACACAAAGCCGCATTTCTCAACACGTTCTGAAAAATCCGCATTCTCGGAAAGAAAGCCGTAGCCTGGATGAATCGCCTGGGCATCGGTGACTTCCGCCGCGCTGATGATGGCGGGAATGTTCAAATAACTCAGATTTGACGGCGCAGGGCCGATGCAAACCGATTCATCGGCAAGTTTTACGTACTTCGCATCGGCATCCGCTTCGGAATGCACGACTACGGTTTTAATACCCATCTCGCGACAGGCGCGCTGAATACGCAACGCTATTTCACCGCGATTAGCGATCAGAATTTTTTCAAACATGATTGAGGCTCCAAACTTATAGCAACAGCATCATTAAGTGCCGAAACGAGGCTTTATATGTTTTAGCCGCGCAACGCGCTCATGGGGGACTTCCCCCGAAACCAATTAACCTATGACAAACAATGGCTGTCCGAATTCGACAGGTTGCCCGTTTTGGCTGGCACTTCGCTGAAGAATGTTTTGTAAATTAGTCAACGCCGAAACGGCCAGAATCGTGGTGGAAATTATATTCATCGCGTTACCCAATAACAAATAGCGGTTGACCAAATTCGACAGGTTGCCCGTTTTCCACAAGAATGGCTTTGATCACTCCGGTGTAATCCGCGTCGATTTCGTTGAGCAGCTTCATGGCTTCGATGATGCATAGAGTATCGCCGCTGTTTACGCTTTGACCGATGTCTACAAACTGTTTGGCGCCCGGCGATGGCGAACGGTAAAAAGTGCCTACCATCGGTGACTTCACGACATGTCCTTCCTGTACGGCAGGTGCGGCGGGTTCTGCGACGAGAACAGGTGTCGCTGCAAGCGGGGCAGGCTGTGGTGCATGTGCGTACATCTGCTGTACTGATGCGGCAGTGCGCGTGATGCGTACACGCTCCTCGCCCTCGCTGATTTCCAGCTCCGCAATGCCGGATGCTTCAACCAGTTCGATCAGAGTCTTGAGTTTACGTAAATCCATATTATTCTCCTTGCTTAGTAGTGCAGCGCATATTGCACTGCGAATTCATATCCCGATGCGCCCAGGCCGGAGATCACACCCACGGCGATATCGGAAAAAAACGATTCGCGTCGAAAGGATTCGCGTGCGTACACATTGGACAGGTGTATTTCAATAAAAGGTATGGCGACCGCTGCCAGCGCGTCACGCAAGGCCACACTGGTGTGTGTGAAAGCCGCCGGGTTGATGACGATGAACTGCGTGCCATCGGAGCGTGCCTGATGTATGCGTTCAATCAGTGCAGCTTCCGAGTTGCTTTGAAAGCAGCTAAGAGTTGCGGTATTTCTGCAGGCTAAATTGGCTAATTTGGTATTAATTTCATCTAAAGTGGTGCTCCCATAAACTCCAGGCTCGCGACTGCCGAGCAGGTTCAAGTTAGGTCCATGTAATACGAGAATTGCTTTCATATGCGCAGTTTGCCGTAAATTCGGGTTAATTGTCCATATTTTTTACATAGATAAGTAAATAACATTATAAGCCGACGTTTTTTAACGTGCTCATGAATTGCCCCGTATCCTGAACACCCACCAGGCGAAAATCGCTTAATTCCTGCCCATTTGCGTCGAAAAACAGGATGCCGGGCGGACCGTAAAGCCCGAATTTTTTGAGCAGATCCTTGTCATCCTGGCTGTTTGCAGTGACGTCGGCCTGCAGCAGGACAGCCGATCTCAGTTTTGTCTGTATGACAGGGTCGGCAAAGGTGTCTCGTTCCATTTCCTTGCAGGAAACGCACCAGTCCGCATAAAAATCCAGCATGACGATTTTCCCGTCAGATTTTTTCAATTGCTGATCCAGTTCTGCAAGGCCTTTGATGCGTTTGAACAAAGGCGCGGGCGCCGCTTCGGCTCTGTACATTGCATCGAGTGGGCGCAGCATGTCGCGTGCACCGGATAAAGCGCCGATCAGATAGGCGATGCCCAGCAACAGGGCCAGCAGACCGAAACCCTTCATCAGTTTGTGAGCGCCACGGGCGTTATGCGGCAATGCGTCCAGTGCGCTCAAATAGATAGAGGAGAGGACGAGCAAAACGCTCCATAGCAGCATTTGTACTGCGACCGACAGTAAGGGATGAACAATCCAGATCGCCAGCCCCAGCAGCAATACACCAAAAAATCGTTTGACCCCGTCCATCCATGCGCCGGCGCGAGGCAGCAGCACGCCCGCCGAGGTTCCGATCAATAACAGCGGCGCACCCATGCCCAATGCCAGCACGAACAGTGCGGCCCCTCCCAGCACCGCGTCATGTGTCTGTCCGATATACAGCAGCGCACCTGCCAGAGGGGCTGCCACACAAGGCCCCATGATGACGGCTGAGAGTGCGCCCATCACAAACACGCTTGACAGATGTCCGCCGTGCAGCCTGTTGCTGGTGTCGCTGAGTTTGCTCTGCCATGCGGTCGGTAATTGCAGTTCATAGAAACCGAACATGGAGAACGACAGCAGAACGAACACGGCCGCGAAGCTGCCCAGAACCCAGGGGGTTTGCAGTGCGCTGGAAATCAGATCGCCGGAGAGACCCGCAGCGACTCCGGCCGCAGCATAGGTGATGGACATGCCCAGTACGTAGGCCAGTGACAGCAGGAAGGCATGCATCCGGGTGATTTTGTGACCGCGCCCCACGATGATGCCGGACAGAATGGGAATCATCGGAAACACACAGGGGGTCAAGGCCAGCAACAGCCCTGCACCGAAGAAAAAGGAGAGGATCAGCCAGAAATTTCCGTGCCTGAACAGTTCTGCGATTTTGGAGTTTTCAGTGGTGCTTTCTCGCGGTTTTGCAGATGAAGTCGTTAATGGAGGCGTCAATTCCGTCGAAACGTTCTGTTCGGCATGCGGCAAGTCGAGTTTAAAGACTTTGTCCTGGCTGGGGTAGCATAGGCCTTGCTCGCTGCAACCTTGATAAGAGGCGTTCAGCGTGATCGGGGCTGCGGCGACGCTTGCCCTGTCCAATACGATTTCTGCCTGAAAGGGTTGATGAAAAACCTGTGTGTCGCCCAGATTCTGGTCGTGTTTTAATTCACCTTTGGGCAGATTGATAGCGGTGATTTTGGCGGCATCTCCGGCTACGGCAAAATTGACTTTGCTCCGGTACAAATAATATCCGGGCGCGACGGTGAAGCTGGCTTGCAGGGTGTGTGCATCACGAACCCGTATGTCCAGAATAAATGCCTGATCCGGCGGCAAAAAACTGGGTTGCTTATTTGCGCCAAACGAGGGCAGCTTGTCCAGAAAACTGCCCGCCTGACTGGCGAGGGGCATGAAGCAGAGCAACAGCATAACCAGCCACTTGGCAATCGTCTTCTCACTCAAAATAATGGGATTCATTTCATATGTTTTTAGGGGAAGCACTTCTTCATTCAGAAATAAAACGGTTTTATCGTCAATATTTCGTGGGAATGCCCTTGCGGCATTGCGGGCCTGGTAGCTTGGCGGGCTGACTAGTTGTTTCATCAACAATTTAAAGCGCATGTTTATTCCTTGCAAGGGTTGATGTGGGTCGCGTGCAGCGTTTCCCGGTTCACCCAATTCAGATAGGCGGGTAAACCGGAAGCGATGGGGACAGCGATAATTTCAGGAAGTTTATAAGGGTGTGCAGCGAGGATCAGGGTTTCAAGACGCGAATAGGCCTGGGTGCTGGTCTTTATCAGCAGCGGCACCTCGCTGACCGTTTCGGTTTTGTCATGCCAGCGATAAATCGAGGTGCAGGGTGATAATTGATTCACGCAGGCGGCGGCACCCGATTCGATAATCTGTTGCGCCATGCGGAACGCTGCCGCGGCATCCGGCAGATTGGTCATTACTAACAGGCAGTCGGTCATGATTTTGCGAAGCGCAAGCCAAGTTGCAATAATTCGTCCCATTCATCACCCTGTCGCAATCCCTTGATTATTTTATCAAGTCTTGCAGCGTGAGCGATTGCGCGTTCGATATGCGGCAATTTCAGGCGTCGTGCCGCACTTTCGATCAGCCCCGCCTTTTCACGGCGAATCCGCACCTCGCGCAGGGCATTTTGAAGATTACCCGTGCGCCGGGTGGCATACAGCAGTTTTCCCAGAGTGCGAATTTCTTCGCTGATTGCCCACAGCACCAGCACGGTTGCGGTGCCTTCAGCGCGCAGGCCTTCGAGTATATGTGCGTAACGCACAGTGTCACCGGCGAGCATGGCTTCAGAAAGCTTGAAGATGTCGTAGCGCGCAACATCCATAACGGCTTCCCTCACCTGGTCGAAAGATAGCGCGCCCGGCGGGAACAGCAGCCCGAGTTTCTGGATTTCCTGAAATGCGGCGAGCAGATTGCCCTCGCAACGATCCGCAAGAAATTCAAGAGTAGTCCGGTCGGTCGATTGTGCCTGTCGATTAAGGCGGGCCGCAAGCCAGCCCGGCAACTGGTTGCGCGGAATATCGTCGGCGCAAATCATCACTCCCTGCCGGGCAAGCGCGCCGAACCATGCGGTTTTTTGTGCGGTCCAGTCGAGTTTCGGCAGCGTGATCAGCGTGAGCACATCCTGAGGAAGATGGTTGACGTAATCCTGCAAGGCGAGTCCGCCTTCGATGCCGGGCTTGCCGCCTGGTATGCGCAAATCAATCACGCGACGCTCAGCAAACAGGGAAAGGCTTTGCGCACAATTGCGCAACTCTTTCCATTTGAAATATTGTTCGGCAATAAGCGTGTCGCGCTCGGTGTAGCCCGCCTCGCGCGCCGCAATCCGGATGTAGTCTGCTGCCTCAGAGACCAGCAGCAGCGCATCGCCATACACCACATACAGGGCTTTGAGTCCTGATGCCAGGTGTTGCGGTAGCGCTTCGCCGGTTAATTGCATGATATTTACGGTGTTATGACGGGTTTGGCGTGGCTCAAGCGGCGTAAAATCTGCTGGATCATGTCGGTACGCATGCTCAGGTACAGCTGTTCTTCTACGGTTGTCATGGCGAGGATCTGGGTATCGTCATAGGGGAACTCGCGGCTTTGCTTCAGCTCGGTGGCGGGCAGCCATTCACGTTGCTCATTGTCATAGGCGCGTAAGGAAACACGGTAATGCAACTGGTATTCACTCACGCGCCCGGTGCCGCCCAGCGTTAATATCTGCTTGTCGGTCTGGTCGGATGCGATATTCAGTATGACGTCTGCCTTCTCAGGCTTGTCGAGCAGCTTGATATGATTGGCTTGCAGACTGCTGCGAAGCCCTTTGATCAGGGGTGACTCGGGGTTGTCGGCTTCGATGTAGAGTGTTTTGAACGGCATGATCGCTGCGCCGCGCAGATGATAGCCGCAGGCAGCGAGCAGCAATGCAAGTGACAGCATGACCAGCGACTTGAACAATTTTCCTGATTGTAGGGCGGGTGATTTTATCGGGTGCATTGCGCTTCCTTTATACGACAATGTTAATCAGGCGGCCCGGTACGATGATGATCTTTTTCGGCAGCGTGCCTGCGAGCTGCTTTTGCACCATTTCATGCGCTACGGCCAGTTGCTCCAGCGTTTCCTTGTCAGTCGTTTTCGAGACTGTCAGACTGCCGCGCAATTTACCGTTGATCTGAATCACCAGTTCAATTTCGTCCTGTACCAGTGCGCTTTGATCAACTTCAGGGAATGACTGATCCAGCATGTCGCTGCCGGGGCGCAATGAAGACCATAAAGCCTGGCTGGTGTGCGGCACGATGGGTGCGAGCAATAACGCGATGGCTTCCAGGGTTTCCTGCGCTACGGCGCGTCCGGAAGGGGTAATGTCGTTGAATTTTGCCAACGCATTGAGCAGCTCCATGTTTGCTGCAATAGCAGTATTGAAGGTCTTGCGACGACCGATGTCGTCGTCCACTTTCTGTATGGTCTGGTGCAGCTGTCGTCGCAGTGTTTTTGCCGCAGCACTCAATTCGCCGCTGCGGTATGCTGCAACCACGCCCTGTTCGACGTGATCGTGAGTAGCTTTCCAGACGCGTTTCAAAAAGCGGAACGAACCTTCAACGCCGGCATCCGACCATTCCAGCGATTGCTCGGGGGGAGCCGCGAACATCATGAACAATCGCGCGGTGTCTGCGCCATATTCGTCGATGATGGATTGCGGATCCACCCCGTTGTTCTTGGATTTCGACATTTTTTCCGTGCCGCCGATAGTCACAGGAAGTCCATCGGCGCGCAGTGTGGCACCAACCGGGCGTCCGCGTTCATCGTTCTTCACATCCACTTCAGCCGGATTGATCCACAACTTCTTGCCGTTGGCGTCGGTACGGTAAAAGGTCGGCGCGATCACCATGCCTTGAGTGATCAGGTTCCTGAACGGTTCATCAAGGGTTGTAGCCGCGCGCCGCGCGCCGTTTGCCCCCTCTCCCTCCGGGAGATAACCAGCGACTTGGTCATCGTTTTCTGATGACATAGTCGATTGGCTAGTTGTCTTATCAGGATTGAGGAGAGGGATGTTTTGCACCGCCTCTTTTTCGCCGAACACCCCGACATCCCGCATCAGCTTCTGGAAGAAGCGTGCATACAGCAGGTGCAGAATCGCATGCTCAATCCCGCCGATGTATTGATCCACCGGCAGCCAGTATTTGGCGCGCTCATCCACTAAGCCCGTGGTGCAATCCGGGCTGGTGTAGCGGGCGTAATACCAGGACGATTCTACAAAGGTGTCCATCGTGTCGGTCTCGCGCCGTGCGGCACCCTTGCATTTCGGACAGGTGGTTTCATAGAACTGGGGCATTTTAGCCAGCGGTGAACCTGCGCCGTCCGGCACCACGTTTTCGGGCAATACCACGGGCAGCTGGTCGTCAGGCACCGGCACATCGCCGCATTGTGCGCAATGTATGATCGGAATCGGGCAGCCCCAGTAGCGCTGGCGCGAAATGCCCCAGTCGCGCAGGCGGAACTGTACTTTCTTCTCCCCCAAATCGAGTGCGCTAAGATCGGCGGCGATGGCATCCACCGCCTGATCGTAATTCAAACCGTCGTATTTGCCGGAGTTCACACAAACGCCATCCTTGGTCGCATACCATTCCTGCCAAGCGTCAGCTGAGAAGAGGGAAGAGGGAAGAGGGAAGGGCGAAACCTCCGCGCCGGGGCTGCTCTTCTCCCTGAGCGTAGCGGTCGTGGCTTCAGCTACGGGAACCGCACGGCCCACTCCTTGCAGGTGTCTCCCTTCTCCCTTCTCTGTTATGACCTGCCTGATCGGCAAGTTGTATTTTTTCGCGAAGCCGAAGTCCCGTTCGTCATGCGCCGGAACCGCCATCACCGCGCCTTCGCCGTAACCCATCAGCACATAATTGCCGATCCAGACCGGTATTGGCTCGCCGGTCAGCGGATGGGCGACTTTCAGCCCGGTGTCCATGCCCTTCTTTTCCATCGTCGCCATATCCGCTTCGGCCGTGCCGCCGTGTTTGCATTCGTCGATGAAGGCGGCGAGTGCCGGATTGTTCAGCGCCGCACGGGTTGCCAGCGGATGTTCGGCGGCGATCGCGACGAAGGTCACGCCCATGATGGTGTCGGCGCGTGTGGTATAGACCTTAAGGACAGGATTGAGGATTGGGGACTGAGGAACGGATGCGGCGCTGCTCAATACTCGATCCTCGATCCTAAATCCTATTTCACAGCCAAAGCTCTTGCCTATCCAGTTGGCCTGCATGGTTTTTACCTGCTCAGGCCATCCGGAAAGCCGATTCAGGTCTTGCAGCAATTCATCGGCATACTGGGTGATGCGGAAAAAATACATCGGGATATCGCGTTTTTCCACCAGCGCGCCTGAGCGCCAGCCGCGTCCGTCGATGACCTGCTCGTTGGCCAGCACCGTCTGATCTTCAGGGTCCCAGTTTACCGAGGCGGTTTTCTTGTAGATGATGCCTTTTTCGAACAGGCGGGTGAACAGCCATTGCTCCCAGCGGTAATACTCCGGCGTGCAGGTGGTTACTTCGCGCGCCCAGTCTATGCCTAAACCCAGGCTCTTCAGCTGGCGGCGCATGTAGTCGATGTTGTCGTAAGTCCATTCGGCGGGCGGCACGTTATTCGCCTGGGCTGCATTCTCGGCAGGCAGGCCGAATGCATCCCAGCCCATGGGTTGCATCACGTTATAGCCTTTCATGCGGTGATAACGGGAGAGCACATCGCCGATGGTGTAATTGCGCACATGCCCCATGTGCAGCTTGCCGGAAGGATAGGGGAACATGGACAGGCAATAATACTTGGGCTTGTCGCTTGATTCTGTGGCACGGAACGCGCCGGTATCATCCCAGTGTTGCTGGGCTTGCCGTTCGAGGGAGGCTGGGTGGTAGTCGGATTGCATGATTTTACGGGTTGCAGCCTGTTTTTTCAGATACGCCATTATAGCGGCATCGCCCCTCGCCCGTGAATCGTGCATGGTGGTTTTGTGGGGAAGATCGGGATTCGGTGGTTGTAATATGCAGGATATGACATATTTGTTGCATAAAAGGCCGTGCCTAGTAGTGGTGAGTGCATGTTTGATATAAAATCGGCGTCCATAAAAAATTTAGTTCAGGAGAGGTCATTATGTCGAGCAAGCATCCCGTTATTGCGGTTACCGGTTCTTCGGGCGCTGGCACTACCACCGTTAAGCGTGCTTTCGAAAACATCTTTCGCCGCGAGAAGATCGTTGCCGCAGTTATTGAGGGTGACAGCCTGCACAGTCTGGATCGCATGGCATTTCGCGCTGCTGCCGCTGCTGCCGCCGCGAATGGTCACAATACTTTCAGTCATTTCGGTCCGGAAGCCAACCATTTCGACAAGATCGAGTCCATGTTCAAGGAGTATGGCAAGACCGGCATGTGCAAGCGTCGTTATTACGTGCACAGCGAAGCTGAGGCCGTGGAGCTCAACAAGCATTTCGGTTTGACCGATCTGACGCCGGGCGTGTTTACTCCCTGGGAAGACATCGAATCCAACTCGGATCTGCTGTTCTACGAAGGTCTGCACGGCATGGCAAAAGATGAGGCGCAGGGTATCGATGCCGGCAAGTACGTCGATCTGGCGATCGGCGTGGTGCCTGTTGTCAATCTGGAATGGATACAGAAGATTCATCGCGACAAGGCGGAGCGTGGTTATTCGGCGGAAGCGACTGTCGACACCATCATGCGTCGCATGCCGGATTACATCAAATACATCACGCCACAGTTTACTCATACCGACATCAACTTTCAGCGCGTGGCAACGGTGGACACCTCCAATCCGTTCATCGCGCGCGACATTCCGACACCGGACGAAAGTTTTGTGGTGGTGCGTTTCCGCGAACCCAACGGTGTGGATTTCCAGTACATGCTGGCGATGATCCCCGGCTCTTTCATGTCACGCGCCAACACGCTGGTGGTTCCCGGCGGCAAGATGAGCCATGCGATGGAAGTCATTCTGGCGCCTGTCATGCACGACATGATCGCAAACAAGAAAAAGAAGTAAAACTGCCATGCCGGATTCGATCCGGTCGTCAGCGAAACGGGGAATCAGACGAAATGTTTGGTTCCCCGTTTTTCTGGCCTCTCTGAATTTCAGGTGTAAATATATGGATACCGTAGCGGTTATCGACTTTGAAACAACCGGAATGTCGCCGAACCTGGGTGATCGGGCGACCGAGGTGGCGGCGGTGATCGTTGAAAACGGCAGGATCATCGATCGCTATCAGAGCCTGATGAATACCGGTGCATACATTCCTGCCTTCATCGAAGAGCTGACCGGCATATCCAATGCGATGATACGCAAAGCGCCGCCGGCAAAGCAGGTGATGAGCGAACTGGCGAGATTCGTGGGCGATGCGCCCCTGGTGGCGCACAACGCTGCGTTCGACAGCAGGTTTCTGGATGCGGAATTATCAAGAATCGCTCATCAGCGGCAGCAGAAGTTTGCCTGCTCGATGTTGCTGGCCCGTCGAATCTACCCGGCAGCACCCGATCACAAGCTGGGAACGCTGGTAAGGTTTCTGGACTTGCCATCGGCGGCACGCCATCATCGCGCCCTGGCGGATGCCGAGATGACCGCTCATCTGTGGGTAAAAATGCTGTCAGAGCTCAAAAATCAACATGGACTGAGCGCTGCACCGCACGAGTTGCTCTGCGCATTGCAAAAGCTGCCGAAAGCAAAAATTGCCGGTTACCTCGAAAAAGCCGGGCGCAGCCTGTAAGCCGCTAACCGCTAAAATTCGGGATACATGAAACGCCCGTATCACGCTTGAATTCAGGGCGGGCTGACCAGTCCATATTCGGCCATTTTCCATATGCCCTGATCATGTTCCGGCGAAGATAAGCCGGAGCGGCTACCCGGCAATTATTTACAGCCGTTAACGGCGTTAATCAACTTCGCTTCACACAGTTTTAAATTATGTTACGCTGCACCGTGGCAATTATCTCGCAATCCGACATGAATTGACTTGGGGGTGATGGTTATTGCGTTGCTTGAGTGTGATTGGTTTGGTATGGTTCGGCACGCGTTGTTCCAGTTGAATGTAACTGAACAGATTCTTCGCTTGAACGTCTTCCCTCGCATCGCTATCATCTTGTTTTATAGTGGCACTATTTTACCAAAATGGGCTATCGCCCGGGGTTTTTCAGCAGTCTGCTAAATGTCAGCGTCCCAAATAGGTGAGCGTCAATAATTATTGATAGGAGGTGTTTTGTGGATCAGCAACCCATGATTCTTCTGGTTGAAGATGATGACTTATCGGCAAAAATCACGACCAGAATACTCGCTTCGAATTACATAGTTCATCACGTCAGTAATGGGCAGGACGCCTTGGATTTTATTGCCAGACAGACACCTGATCTGCTCTTGCTTGATGTTTTCATGCCTGGTATGTCAGGGTATGATGTCTGTCGCACCTTACGCAAGGACACATCAGCGAACCAATTTCCGATCATTTTTTTGTCTGGCATGGACAGCGAAGAGGACCACCTGGCAGGCTATGAGGCGGGCGGAGATGACTATCTGAACAAACCTGTAACACCCGCCGACTTGTTGCAGAAAATCGGCATGCTGCTCAGGCATTACACCGAACGTAGCCTGTTGAAACAGGAGCTCGACAATATAGCTGCAACGGCGAAGAAGGCGATGCTCAGCGTGGCTGAAATGGGTATACTGTTCCATTTTTTTCAGGCCAGCTTTAAATGCCTGGACTACGATGCCTTGTGCCGTGAAGTGCTGAAAACAATCGCTCATTATGGCGCAGAGGGCAGCGTGCAGATTCGCGGCCGCCTTGGTATGGCATCCTTTGGTTCAAAAGGCCCCAGCTCGCCACTTGAAGAATCTGTGCTTACAAATATGGCTGCCATCAGTCAACGCATGAGCCGGTACGGTTCAGGCTCATCATCACTCCTGGCATACAGCTATGGGCACATCACTATCATCGTTAAAAATATTGATCTCTGTGTTTCTGATCAGCAGGGGCGATTAGCGGATAATCTTGCGCTGCTGACAGAAGGCGCGGATATACGCATCATGGCACTGGACGATAGCGCCGGACTGAAAGACGCTCATCAACAAATCGGCAAGCTGATAGCCGCTGCCAGGGAGGTTTTGACTGACATTGATAAGCGTCATCAGCAACAGCGTATTGAATGCGAGCAGATATTTCGGAATCTGCAGGATGCTTTCAAACACAGTCTGTTGACCGTCGATATTGCCGTTGATCAGAAAGAAGGTTTGACTGCCTTGATACAGAGTGCAAGTCAACGCGCGCTGGCACTTTACGACAGAGGTATTCAAGTTGGAAAGCATATGACGCATATCAAAGAGCAGTTGGAAGAGCCTGCTTCGTTTTAAACATAAGGCATATCACAGTATTTTCAATGCATACATGAGTCTGAAGAAATATCAGTAAATCATGCTGCTCATGATGCTTGCCGCGTTGATTCGATATTCGGTGCGCCGCTGTGGGATAATCCGCCCATGATTCTCGATAGCGCTGATCAGATCTTCGCCAGGCTCTTTTCGGGCATAATAATTTTTTAACGTGAAACTCGCGAAGCGACGAACCGTACTCCTCGCCCTCCGGGAGAGGGGGAACGGGGGTGAGGGAACGATCATGGCGGGTTTGCGAGTTATTGTCCACTGGACAATATTCCTGCGAAAATCATTGCATCATCAGGGGCGGCTTTCTTGCCATGATCGTTAGAGTGAAAACTTTTTCTGCCAGGACTGAATCCAGTCCGGCAGGTCGGCAGATGGCATCGGTCTTGCGATAAAATAGCCTTGGGCAATATCACATCCCGCTTGGCGAACAAAGTTCCAATCGGCCTGATCCTCGACTCCTTCCGCCACGGCCTTCATTCCGAGCTGTTTTGCCAATTCGAGACTGGAATTGAACATCGCCCGCAGTTTATCGCTTTCACAGGCGCCATGCACAAAACTCTGGTCGATCTTGAGTTCATCGAAAGGGAGGTCGCGCAACTGCGCCAGCGAAGAATTCCCGGTGCCGAAATCATCGATTGAAAGCCGGAAGCGTTTCAGGCGCAACCGGGTCAGTATTTCAAGCGGAATACGCAAATCTTCCATCAAGCGAGTTTCAGTCACTTCCAATTCCATCATCTGCGCCGGCACACCTGCCCTGGCTGCAAGCCCAACCACCAAATCCAGAAAATCCAGCGAGACCAGATTGTCCATCGACAGGTTGACGGCTACCTGCAGCATTAACCCTGTCTCCAGCCAGACACGAGCCTGGGCTAACGCGCCAGTCAACACCACCCGGGTCAGGTCGTCGATCAGGCCGTGCGCTTCCGCTACATAGATGAACTGGTCGGGGAATACCATCCCGTCCTGGGGGTGACGCCAGCGCAACAGGGTTTCCACGCCCACCACGCGACCAGTGGAAGTCTCCACCTTGGGCTGGTAATAATTGACCAGTTCGCCATTATTGATTGCCGCACGCACCTCGTCTGCATCATAAATTTTCTTCGTCGCACGAGGTTCGCTTTGACGCGGCGGCATCCACTTGCCGATCAATGCCGCCAATCCTTCCGGCGAGGCTGGCTTATGCAGATGTCCCAGCACGGTAATTTTATGTGCGCTTGCCAGCTTTTCGGCGGCCTGCTGCATACGCTCATCCTCGCCGCTGATCAGAATGAGACTGCCGCTATAGCACCGTTCGACCAGGCGACGCACGAATTCAAGCCCGTCCATTTCCGGCATATTGAGATCCAGCAGAATCAGATTGGGAGAATCGCTCGTGCTATCGATCAATTCCAGCGCAGCATGCCCGTTGTCGCAGGCGGAAATCGAGGCAAAGCCAAGATTGGCCAACATGCGTCCGAGCAGCTTGTGCATGAAGGACTCGTCATCGAGTATCAGAATGCTGATAGTGTGCTGGTTCATAATAAACTCCTTTCTCGTAAATTCGTTGGCAACTAAAATCTGGTTTTCAATATTCATAGAGGTAGCTTTCGACTCTTGCTTCTTCCTGTTCGAAGCTGGGCAATAGCGTCGCCAGAGCTTCGGTATCGCCTGCCTTGCCTGCCTGTTCCATCTCGGCGCACAGATCGCCCAGCGCCAGTGCGCCCACCGAGCGTGCCGAGGACTTGAGCTTATGGGCCGCAGCACCGGCGACCTTTGTCTGACCTGCCGCGCAGGCGACGCGCAGCTCGACTGCTATTTTAGCCGCGCTGACGCGGAAATCATGCAGGAGCTCGCGCAGGGTCGCCTCGTCATCGCCTACCAGAGCCTTGAGCACGTTTACGTCCACCGCTAAATTCTGCCCTCTCGCGAGTTTTTCCCCGCTCAAAGGAGGAAGGGATTGAGTCGGCTCTTCATCCGCTAGCGGCAGCCATTTTTCCAGTATGGCTTTCAGATCCGCGAGTTGCGCCGGCTTGCTCAGATAATCGTCCATGCCGATCGCGCGGCAGTGCTCGGCCTCGCCCTTGAGGGCGTTGGCAGTCAGCGCCACGATGGGAATGTGCTGTGAACCCGGTTCGGCGGCGCGGATGGCGGCGGTCAGTTGGTAACCATCCATCTCCGGCATGTGCAGATCGCTGAGCAGCAGCGCGTAGTCGCCGCTCTGCCAGAGCTCCAGCGCCGCGCGGCCGTTACCGGCAATCTCTGCGGCAAACCCGAGCAAAGCAAGTTGCTGCAGGATCACTTTCTGGTTGGTTTCGTTGTCTTCGACCACCAGGATCAGCCGGCCCAGACGCCGCGCATCGTCGCGCGACGGCGGACTGAACTCCGCCTCGCTCTTGCCGTGCAGTGGCGCTTTTCTTTCTTCATTAGCCCGTCCTGCGGCGATGGCCACCGCTTTTAACAGCGTTCCACGGGTGAGCACATTGCCGTCCACCAGCACCGCTGCATCTTCCACACGCGGCTCCCGACGCTGCCCGCGCCCGATGACGACGAAGCGGATCTCATGCTCCGGATGCGTGCGGACGATGGCGCGCAATTCATCCAGCAGCTGCGGAGCGCCGGCGGTGTCGATGACCCAGATCCATGGTACGGACGGCAGTGCGGGCGTCAATGCTTGTGCCGCCGCCAGATCCGCTGCCCGTTCGACGAGCGCGCCGTCGTGAGTGAGATAGGCGGCCAGATCCCCGGCCATACTATCCGGGGTTCCCACTATCAGACAAGACAGCCCCGCGACCGGCAGCTTCGTCCTGTCGGCATCGTGTCCGGCACGCAGCGGAACAAACGGCAGGCGCACGGTGAAGGTGGAGCACTTGCCAGATTCGCTCTGTACCGCGATCTCCCCGCCCATCAGTTCCACCAGGTGGCGGGAGATGGCCAGCCCCAGTCCGGTACCGCCAAAGCGCCGGGTGGTAGAAATGTCGGCCTGAGAGAAGGAAGTGAACAGACGCGTCATGGTCTCCTCGCTCATGCCGATGCCGTTGTCGGCAATGCGAATTTCCACCGTCACCTTTCGACCAGGCTCAAGGCAGGCCTGCTCCGGGCCGCTTTCGACCAGCAGCGCCCGCACCGACACCCGACCCGGCCGCTGCTGTCCGCTGGAAAACTTGATGGCGTTGTTGACGAGGTTGACCAGCACCTGACGCAGCCGCAACGCATCGCCCATGACTTCTGAGGGAATCGCCGGATCGGTGAACAGGGTGAGCTCCTCCCCCTTCTTCTCGGCCATGCGGTCCAGCATGCCGCAGACCTTCTCCACCACCTCAGCCACCGGCATGGGCGCACTCTCGATTTCCAGCTTGCCCGCCTCGATCCTGGAAAAGTCGAGAATACCGTCGATGATGCCCAACAGGGAATACGCCGATTCGCGGATCAGATCGACCATCTCCACCTGGTAGCCTTTGAGGCTGGTCTGGTGCAGCACGTCGACCATGCCGATCACGCCGTTCAACGGGGTGCGTATTTCGTGGCTCATGGCGGCGAGAAAGTCCGACTTGGCCCGGTTGGCCTGTTCGGCCTCAAGTCTGGCATGCTCCACGGCGGCAATATGCATGCACAAGGGACGGAACAGGAATCTGTAAAGAACCGGCAAGAGCAGAATGAACAACAAGACCGCATCCAGCAGATTCTCAAGAAGCTTTGGGAGGTACGGCAGCCACCAGTCGAATGCAATCATGATGGCTGCTTCGACGACAAAAATCGAAACGGCCACGATGGCAAGCAATCGAAGCGGCGATTGAAACGTGGCATCCCGTAAGGAAGATGCCGGTACTTGCGTCGCAGGAAGTCTGTCAGCCATTTTTATTCTCTTTGGGCCGAATTGCCGGGTTTAATAATCCTCAAGGTAATGTTCAACGCCGGCCATCTCTTGCTCGAACCTGAGCAAGAGCGCCGCCAGAGCTTCGGTATCGCCTACCTTGCCGGCCTGTTCCATTTCTTCGCACAGCTCACCCAGCGCCAGTGCGCCCACCGAGCGTGCCGAGGACTTGAGCTTATGGGCCGCTACGCCGGCGACCGTTGCCTGACCTGCCGAGCAGGCGGCGCGCAGTTCCGCAGTTATTTTTGTCGCGCTGACGCGAAAATCATGCAGGAACTCGCGCAGGGTCGCCTCGTCATCGCCTATCAGAGCCTGGAGCACATTCACGTCAACGGGTACAGATGCCGGTGCGCTCTCCTAGCCGCGATTTTCCGCAACCGGCAGCCATTTTTCCAGCATGGCTTTCAGATCCGCCAGCCGCGCCGGCTTGCTCAGATAGTCGTCCATGCCGACGGCGCGGCAATGCTCGGCTTCGCCCTTGAGGGCGTTGGCGCTGAGGGCGATGATGGGCGCGCGGGCATGGCCGGTCTCAGTGGCGCGGATGGCGGCAGTCAGTTGATAGCCATCCATTTTCGGCATGTGCAGATCGCTGAGTAGCAGCGCGTAGTCGCCGCTCTGCCAGCACTCCAGCGCCGCGCGGCCGTCGCCGGCGACATCTGCCGTGTAACCGAACAAGCCGAGTTGCTGCAGGATCACTTTCTGGTTGGTTTCGTTGTCTTCGGCCACCAGGATCAGGCGGCCCTGCTGCCGTGCCTCCTCGCGCGACGGCTTGGTGATTGCCGCCCCGGTCTTGGCGGGCAACGGCGTTTCTTCCTCCTGCGCCCGTCCTGCGGCGATGGCCACTGCTCGGAGGAAGGACTGGCGATGCATGACATCGCCGTCCAGGGTGACGATGTCCTCCGCCTGTGTGCGCCCATGACGGCGCCGTCCGCGCCTGATGATGACAAAATGAGGCTCCATGCCGGGCTGATGGTGTCCGTGTTCAACCACCACGAAATGCGGGTCCAGATTGGGCCGGGTGTGGCAGGCAGCGCGCAATTCCTCGACCGGCGCCGCATCCTGCCCGGCGTCGATGATAAGCAAGCACAGGCCGGGGGGCAGCGTGACGATCAGTTTGCGTGCAGCGTCCAGATCCAGCACCCGCTCAACGTGCGCGCCGCCGTAGGTCAGATAGACGGCCAGATCGTCGCCCAGCCCCTCGTCGTCGCCCAGCACCAGACAGAAAAGTCCGCTCAGATCGAAAACCTTGCCGCTGCCGCCCGGCTTGGCCGGCAGCGGAACAAACGGCAGGCGCACGGTGAAAGTGGAGCCCTTGCCAGATTCGCTCTGTACCGCGATCTCCCCGCCCATCAGTTCCACCAGGTGGCGGGAGATGGCCAGCCCCAGCCCGGTTCCGCCGAAGCGCCGGGTGGTGGAGACATCCGCCTGAGTAAAGGAAGTGAACAGTCGCGCACGTGTTTCTTCATCCATGCCGATGCCGTTGTCGGCCACCTGAAACTCCACTATCACCTTTCGACCAGGCTCAAGGCGGGCCTGCTCCGTGCCGCTTTCGGCCAGCACGGCCCGCAACGACACACGGCCCGGACGCTGCTGTCCGCTGGAAAACTTGATGGCGTTGTTGGTGAGGTTGAGCAGTACCTGACGCAGGCGCAGGGCATCGCCCAGGACTTCTGCGGGGATATCAGGATCGGTGAACAGCGTCAGTTCCACCCCTTTCTTTGTGGACAGGTGGTCCAGCATGCCGCAGACCTTCTCCATCACGTCGACCACCGGTATGGGGTGGCTCTCGATCTCCAGCCTGCCCGCCTCGATTTTGGAGAGGTCGAGAATGTCGTCGATAATATCCAGCAGGGAATACGCCGATTCGCGGATCAGATCGACCATCTCCACCTGATAGCCCTTGAGGCTGGTCTGGTGCAGTACGTCGACCATGCCGATCACGCCGTTCATCGGGGTGCGAATCTCGTGGCTCATGGCAGCGAGAAAGGTCGACTTGGCCCGGTTGGCCTGGTCGGCCTCAAGCCGCGCCTGCTCCAGTTCGGCGGTGCGTGCCGCCACCTTGTCTTCCAGTTCTTCGTTGAGCTGATGCAGTTCCTTCTCCATCCGTTTGCGCTCGGTGATATCTTCCTTGATGCCAAGATAGTGAGTTGTTTTCCCGTTGCTGTCGCGTACCGGGGAAATCAGGACGGATTCGATGTATTCGCTGCCGTCCTTGCGACGGTTGATGAGCTCACCCTTCCATACTTCGCCGCGTGTCAGGCGGGCCCACATGTCGTCGTAAACTTCGCGGGAATTTTTGTCGGAATGCAGGATGTTTGGATTCTGCCTGATCGCCTCGGCGCGGCTGTAGCCGGTCGCCCTGACGAAGGCCTCGTTGACGTATACAAGGTTCGCATCGAGGTCGGTGATCACGATCGAGTTGGGGCTTTGCTCCACTGCCAGCGAAAGTTTGCGCAACTCGTCTTCCGCTTGTCTGCGTCTGGCCTCGCGGCTGAAATAGTCCAGCGCAAAGCTGATGTCTCCGGACATCTCGACCAGCAACCTCATCTCTTCGTCATCGAACACCCCGGACTCCAGGGCGTAGAGCTCGAACACGCCGACCGGCTTGCCCTCCAGCATGAGGGGAAGCACTGCCACGGAACGATAACCGCGGCTCAATGCCTCGCTGCGCCAGTCTGCCATGCGCTCGTCGCCGGCAATGTCGTTGCAGATCACCGGCGTTACATTGGTCAGCGCCTGTGCGGTTAATGCACAATTTCCAGGCATATCCTCGCGTATGGTCAAATTGATCTGCGCCAGATAACCGTCGTCGCGGCCTGCCCGGGCGACCGGCGTCACCTGTCGGCTGTCTGCATCGAACTTGCCGATCCACGCGAAGATGAACCCGCCATGTTCCACCGCGATGCGGCAGGCTTCCCTGAACAGTTCGTCCTCCTCGCGGACGCGCACAATGGTGTTGTTGATGCCGCTGAGCACGCTGTAAATCCGGTTGAGGCGCATGACTCTAGCCTCCGCGCGTTTACGTTCGGCGATTTCTGCGGTTAGCGCGGCAGTTTGCTCCTCGACCAGTTGCTCCAGGTGTTCGTGCAATTGGGCGCGCTCCATCGCCACCGCCACCTGGTTGCCGACGCCGTGCAGCACCTTCAACTCCACTTCATCGAACAGACCCTGCTCCGCCCTGACCAGATTTATCAACCCCACTGTGTGATCACCTATCCACAACGGCACCGTGGCATGGTAGCGCAGCCCATTCGTGTCACCTTTGGCCTTGACGATCCGTTCGCATTCGACGATATTGCTCACCGTTGAAAGCTTGCCGGAGACAAGCCGCCTGCGGCAAGCACAGTCGCCATCCAGCGCGCCGGGAACGGTCAACGCCGGCGGCAGGTTGCGCGCGGCAACGAGTCGGAAACCGGACTCGCCATCGCGCATGCAAATCCAGCCGCCCCGGACTCCGGGCAGTTCCAGTGCACGTTCCAGCGCTGATTCGGCCACCTCGCGTTCGCTGGAAGACTGGTTCAGTCCCTCTGCGATGCGGTATAACCCGTTCAGCACCTGATTTGAATGATCCAGTTCAGCCTCTCGCAGCTTGAGCTCAGTGTTGATATGAACCGCCTCTTCGTAAGTCGAGATCAACAGGTCCAGGATTTGCTGCCGCTCCGAGTTGATAAAGTATTTGTGGCCGCCGAGCTGGATTTCCACGCCCACCTGCATCTTCTGGTTCTGGCGCAGATCGAGGTTCATCAACAGGTAATTGATGCGCGACAGCAGATAGCCCTCTTCATACGGTTTGCGGATGAAATTGTCCGCACCGCATTCCAGCCCGCGAATCACGTCCTGTGCATCCGAGAGCGTGGTCACCAGGATGACCGGAATATCCTTCAGCTTTTCGTCGGATTTGATCGCACGGCACAGCTCATAACCATCCATCTCGGGCATCACGATGTCGCTGATGATCAGGGTGGGTTTTTGCGCCTGAGCTGCCAACAAAGCTTGTTTGCCGTTGGCGGCAATGGTCACCCGGTAACCGTGCTGCTCAAGCAGAAAACTGAGTTGTTCGGCCTGAGTGCGACTGTCCTCGGCGATGAGAATGTCGAGGCTGTTGTGGTTGGATTTCATTGCGATTTCTCCTGCCTGTTATTTGCCAAACTTGTCAGCACGGCGGCAATCCTGTCCGGTGCCAGGATATATGTCGCGGCATCGAGTCTGATCGCTTCTCCCGGCATGCCGTGCACCACGGAACTTTCCTTGTCCTGGGCGAAAGTGACCGCCCCTTTTTCTTTCAGCAGACGCAGTTCCTCTGCACCATCGCGTCCCATGCCGGTGAGCAGCCCGGCGACAGCGTTACCCCCGTACACTGCGGCCAGCGAGCGGAACAAATAGGAGACAGAGGGACGCAGCCCGTTTTCAGGAGCATCACTGGTCAGGACGATTTTCCCGCAGTGCTCCACCTTCATCTGGCATTCGTCGGGGCCGACGTAGACGTGGCCGGGCAACATAAGCTCGCCGTGCCTGGCCACATGAACAGGCAGGCTGGACGACTGTGCCAGCCACTCGGCGAATGAGGCGATAAAGCCGGATGCCATGTGCTGAACGATCAATATAGGCAGCGGGAAGTCACCGGGCAGCATCGTCAGTATCGTCTGCAACACGGGCGGCCCACCGGTAGAAGCACCCAGGGCGATCACCCTGACCCTTGCCGGTTTACTCAACAATGCTTGCGCGATCGGTGGCAAGCCGGTTTTGCCACGCTTTTGCGGCCAGCGCCGCACCACCTTGACCTCCGACATCAGTTTCACCGTTTGCACCAGTTCCCTCGCGGTGGTCTCATGATCCGGATGGCCGATGCCGTCAGGTCGACGCAGCACTGCCAAAGCACCCGCTTCCATGGCGCGGAACGTCTTTGTATTCTCGTGAGGATCGACGCTCCCGCTCACGATCACGATGGGTAGCGGTTCGGTTTCCATGATGCGGCGCGTCGCTTCCAGCCCGTCCATTTTCGGCATGTGAATATCCATCGTGACGACATCGGGCCGATAGTGCTTCACAGCATCAATCGCTTCCTCGCCATTGTTTGCCGTGCCGACCACCCGGATATCCGAATCCGAGCTGAGTATGTGAACGAGAAACTCGCGCACCACGGGAGAGTCTTCCACCACCAGGACTTTGATCAACTGCATTACCTCCTTAAATTAAACCTGCACAAATTGAGTCTCTGTAGGTTGGGTTAGGCTACCAGGCCGTAACCCAACATCAGGTTCCGTTGGGTTGCCTCAACCCGACCTACGAAGCCGCAGGCTTATAGCGAATTACCCGGTTTCTGCCGCTCTGTTTGGCTGAATACATCGCAGCGTCCGCCGCCGCGACCAGCGCCTCTGCGTTGTCCGCCTGCGCAGGAAAAGACGCGACTCCGATGCTGACGGTAATGCCGATGGGTGTGCCCGTCTCGACGTCGAATAACCGCGCTTCGATCGCAACACGCATGCGCTCGGCGATGTTGGCGGCGGCGTCGAGATCGGTCTCCGGCAGGATGACGGTAATTTCCTCGCCGCCGTAGCGGCATACGCGGTCGATGACGCGCGCCTGATGGTTCAACAGTTCGCTCAGTCCCTTGAGAACGGCATCTCCCGCCTGGTGTCCGCAGGTGTCGTTCACATGCTTGAAGTGGTCGATATCGAGCAGCAGCAGCGAAACCGGCCGCTCGAAGCGCCGCGCGTGCGCGAGTTCACCCTCGATCAGCGTATAGAATGTACGCTGGTTGTAGAGGCCGGTGAGTCCGTCGCGGGTCGCGAGCTCATAGAGTGCTTTCTGGTTTTGTTCCAGCTTCTCCGCCATGGCATTGAACGCCGTAGCGAGTTCAGCCAGTTCGCCTCGCTGCGCCAGGATGACACGGTGGGAAAGCTCGTCTGCGGACAGGCACGCGGCGCCCTGGCGCAGGGCGTCCACGCCGGTGAGGACGGAGCGGGCCAGCGTGGCGCTGGCCAGCAGGGAAATTGCCAGCGCCGCCGTGAAAGCACCGAACGTGATCAAGATACTGTGTGCCCTGGTGACACGAGCTGATGCCCGATCCGCATCGATGAAGCGGCGGGAAATAGCGTGGAGCTGTTCCAGCAGGTCTACGGACAGATAGATATGTGCATCGAAACGCATCATTTCGCGCGCGGCTTGCGGATCGCCGATGGGATCGCGCAAACGCAGCAGCGCCTCACCGATCTGCCGGGCCTCCTGCCATTCCCTGCGGGCGGATACGATCAGTTCGTGCTCCTGCGCCAGGGAGAACCGTTCCGGCGCGGCTTCCTTGAAGGCAAGATCCACCTGATGGCTCAGTTGAGCGAACAGTATCGACTCGTCCGATTCGCCATTGATGAGGTAATCGTTGACCGGCATGGCAGCAGTGAGCAAATTTGCTTGAAGATGCATCACGGGATTCATCTCCCCGATGACCACTCTGACGATGTCTTCCAGCGGATCGACCAGCCGCGGCAAAAGATAAAACAGACCCACGGCGGCCGCCAGCAGAAACGGCAGCAATACCGCGGCTAGCCCCAGGGTGAAGCGCGTGCGCAGAGAGCTTTGCAATGAACGGAAACGGGCCATGGCAATCGCTTTCATCAAGTTCGCATACTTCCGAAAAATAGGTTCGTCACGTTTTTCCCCACAAAAATATTATGCTCGCCCTTGCATCGAACGCCGATGCGGACGCCCGCCGTTCAAATGAGCCTGCCGATCACTTCCAGCAGATTACTCTGATCGAAGCTGCTTTTTACAATATAGGCATTGGCGCCGACGTCGATGCCGCGCTCGCGATGTTCACGTGATTCCAGCGCGGTCACCAGCACCACCGGCAAGCCGGCAAGCTGTTTGTCGGCGCGCACCTTGGCGGTGAGGTCAAAGCCGTCCATGCGCGGCATTTCCACGTCCGACACGATCAGATCGAATGCTCCGCTCTTGAGCGTGGTGTAGGCATCCACCCCATCCACTGCGGTGGTAATACGATAGCCCGCCGATTCCAGAATGTTCTTGAGCAGCGCGCGGGAGGTGATCGAGTCTTCCACCACCAGGATGGAGTGTTTTTCCGCCACGCCGTGCGTTTCAGCGGTAACGGGCGGCGGCGCCTGCCTTACCGCCGATTTCAGCAGATCGGACACATTCAGTACCGGCACCACCTGCCCTGTACCGAGCACACTCGCGCCGGCGACGTTGCGCACGCGCGCTAGCTGCCGGCCCAATGTCTTGACCAACACTTCCTGCTCACCGAGAATCTCGTCCACCCGGAATGCCAGATGCCTGTGGACTGAGCCGAGAACGACCACTGAGACGCGCTCCGGCGCAGTATAAATCGGCTGATTCAGGCGCGGCAGTTCAAGCACATCGCCAAGATTGACCAGCGCAACGGCTTGACCGTCGAGCGGAATTGTCGCGCGATTCTCTACCGTACGGATGTCCTGTTGAGCTACACGCGCCACACATTTTATATTTTGCAAGGGGAGTACAAAAAGCTGGCCGCCGACGCTAACCAGCACACCGCGAAAAGTGGCCAGCATCAGCGGCAGCGTGATGCGGAAAGCAGTTCCGTTATCCTGACTGGACTCAATCACGACTACTCCGCCCAGGCGATCGATTTTTTCCCGCACGATGGCAAGCCCGAGCCCGCGCCCCGAAATGTCCGTGATGATCCGGCTGGTGGAAATGCCCGACTGAAAAACGAGTGACTGTACTTCCTGACGGCTCAGCTTTTCCGCCTCACCGGCAGAAACCAGGCCGAGCTTGTATGATGCCGCTTTCACTCTGGCAGTATCAATGCCCGCCCCGTCATCGGCAACCATAATCTCGATCTTGCCGCCGTCTTTTTGCGCAATGGCGATGGTGATCGTTCCGTGCGGGGTCTTACCCTTGTCCTGCCGGATGGCAGGCTGTTCGATACCGTGATCGATGCAATTCCGCAGCAGGTGCATCAGCGGATCTTTCATCTCTTCCAGAGTGCGCCGGTCGATTTCAATTTCGCCGCCCTGTATCGTCAGTTCTACCTGCTTACCCTGATCGCGGGCCAGTTCGCGGGTGAAACGCGGATAAATTTCAAGCAGCGAGGAAAACGGCAGCAGATGCATTTCCTTTACGTCATGCAGCAGGCTATCGCTCATGCCTGCCAAGGCGCGCCTGTCATGTGCGGCGAACTTGCTTAAGCGCAGCAGCCGCTCCTCAAGCATTTTCATGAACAACTGCTCGGACTCCAGATGCTCCAGCAGCTTTGGCAGTTCCTGTGCCGGAAATTCTGGCAGCCCTCCGGCGGTGTTTTTGCTTCCGCCTGCCGCTTCGACATAACGCTCGATCAGCCGCAGCACGGGCCGCATCCGCGCCCGCTGTTTTTTCAAGGTTGCGAAAGAGACAACGACCTCGCGCAGTTCCTTGGCGCGCTGTGCCGCGGCCAGCCTGGGCGACAGCAGCTCCTCGACCTGTCGCATTACGGCATCGAGCTTTTGCGTGGAAACTCTGACCGTCCCGGACAGGGTTTCAGGCTGCGGCGGCGGGCGAATGCCGGATGCCGGAATTGGCTCTGAAACGGGTTCCCGCGTCGCGGTTTCCCTGACCACTGGTTCCTGACCGCTGTTTACGGCCTCGTTAAGCCGCCGCTCCAGCGCTGCAAGCGCCGACTTCCCTGCAACGGACATCGCTGCACCTTCTGAAAAAAGTAGCACGCTCAGGCCATCAATCGCTTCCTGCATCTGGTCGAGCAGCGGCTGGGAAATGGCGAGCCGGTTTTCTTTCAGCGCCGCAAACACGCTTTCCATAGACTGGCAAACCGATTCGATCTGCTTTAGATTCACCGCACGTGCGGCGCCCTTCAGGCTGTGCACCTCGCGAAACACGGTCTCGACGATTCCCGCATACCGGTCTGCCGTCGGATTCTTCTTCAGTTCGATCAGCCCCGCCGACATCGCCTTGAGATGTTCGTCGGCCTCGACCCGGAAGGTCGCGAGGAGTCTTTTCTGAAAATCATCGTTCTTGTCGGCCATCGCGCTTTATCCTGAGCCGGACGGCCCGCAACAAAAATGCAGGCTTGCCATGCGCGTTGTCATGCGGTCTTACCCCCGATCATGTCGCTCAGCTTCTGACCGAGTTCATGCAGGCTCTGTGCGGCGATCTCCGCCTGCCGGGTGCCCGATACGTTCTGCACGCTGGCCTGTTTGATGTTCTCCATCGCCAGCGCCACCTGATCCATGCCCACCATCTGCTGCTGGCTGGAGGCCGCAATTTGCGTAGCCGCCTGAGCGGCCTCGCTGACGCTGTCGGCAAGCAGGCGGATCGCTTCGCCGGTTTCCGTGGTTTGTTTCACCCCGGCTTGCACAGCCTTGTTGCCCTGCTCGGTGGCCAGCACGGCGGTGCTGGTGGCCTTCTGAATGTCGCCGAGTATCGTGCGCACTTGGGCGGTTGCCTGCCTGGATTGCTCGGCCAGACTCTTGATCTCCTGCGCGACGACCGTGAAACCTTTGCCCTGTTCGCCTGCCTTGGCCGCCTCGATCGCAGCGTTCACCGCGAGCAGGTTGGATTGTTCGGCCAAATCGTTAACCGTGGCGATGATCTCGCCGATCGCCTGGCTCTGTTCACTCAAACGCACGATGCTCTCGGCGATGGATTCCATTTGTTCCTGGATGCGCTGCATGCCCTGCATTGCTTCTTCCACCGCTTTGCGCCCGCCCTGGAAAACCAGTGAAGCCTTCTGCGCGCTGTCGGAAACATTGCGCGCCTTCTGGCTCGACACCTGCGCCGTCTGTTTCACTTCCTCCACCGTCGCGGTGGTCTCACTCACCGCACTCGCCGTCTCGGCTGCGCCGGAAGCGATCTGTGTCGTGGTCGCGAGTATCTCGGCAGAGGATGTGGAGAGTTGATCAACGCTTTCGCGGAGTTGGCGGGTGATGGTACGGGTGATCCAGAAACCGACCAGAATCAATAGGGCAAAAGCAAATGGAATACCGTAAACAATGACAGAAATCGTAGTATTGGAAGTCACCTTCATCTCGTTGCTACGCTGTTCCAATAACATCCTTTCCTCATCACCCATCTCGGCGATTACCTTCCGGGCATCGTCCATGGTCTTCTTTCCGTTATCCGTCCGTACCACCTTTACCGCAGCATCAAATCCCTTGCTTTTCCGCAAAGCTATCGTTTCCTTGAGCTCGGCGAGTTTGACTGCAATCAGTGGTTCTAGCGCATTGAGCCGCTGCAGCTGGGTTGGGTTATCGACCGTCAATTCCCGGAGACTCTGGATGGCTTGCTTCACAGATGAAACCCCAGATTGGTATGGTTCGAGATACCGATCCTCTCCGACTATAATATAGCCGCGTTGACCAGTTTCGGCTGCCTCCAGTGTAGAAAGTACTCTTTCAAGATTTTCGAGTACCTGGTAACTATGTGCTCTCATCTGTGCGGCGTCGATCAGTCCGGTCGTGTTACGGTATGAGACTACGCCCAGGATAACCAAAATCATCAACGCCAGAGCATAGCCGGCTCCAATCTTCGTTCCAACAGACCATTTCATTTTGCTGCCCCCTTTTGTGATTCAGTCAAGCCCGAACAGGAGTAATCCCTGTCACCTTACCTCTTCCTGCACGATGAGCTTCTCGTCGGCCAGGAGTTTTTTGGCGTCGAGGATAACCACGCGCGCAGCGGTTACGCCTTGCAGATAGTCTTCTTGGATGCCTGCCAGCGTGGGCAGAGATGGTTGAATATCGGCGCGCAAAATGCGGCGCACGCCGCTGATCGCATCGGCCAGAATGCCGAACACCATGTCTTCATATTCGAGCACGATCACCTTGTTGAGATCGGTTAGTCCTTTCTCGGGCAGATCGAAAAACTTTTTGATGTCGATGACAGAAAGTATTTCGCCGCGCAGGTTGACGATGCCGCGCACGAAGGCGGGAGTGCAGGGGAGCTGTGTAATATCTTCGAGCGGATAGACCTCGCGCACGTACTCCGATGCGACTGCATAGGTTTCGTAGGACAGCAGAAATTCAATGACTTCGATCCATTCGTCGGCGGCTTCCGCTGGAACGGCTTCCAGGGCGAGTGTCTGCGCCCTTTCTTGCAAAATCCGCCGGGTTTCCCCTGCGGTCGGTGCCCAGATATGCTCGATTGCAATGCGCGCTGCTTCCAGACGTTGTTCGACCTCGCGCCAGTCGACAACTGTTTTGCTTTTTTTCTGCCGTTTTTGATCGCGGGTATTCATGCGGGAATTCAGTGCTTATACGATTCATGAAAAACATTCAAAGCCAGCGCCGCATGGTCAATGTTGCATTCGATCAGCATGGTTACCCACCATTTTCAATAATTCGCTTATAAAACCCGGCATGCAGCCGGACGCACTCATGATTGATCAAGGCCAAAATCCGGAATTTTTCCCATTGCAGAAAATGCAGATCAAATCACACAAGGGGCTGCATGGAACCTGTCCGAACGGACAGGTGTGCCAACTCTCAAATTCTGTTTTTGTCCGCATGTCAGCTAGCCAGACCCATCCATTTATTTTTCCGGAGGAACTCAAAAATGCATTACAAAACTATCAGCTTTGAGGAAGGCTCTTATTGCATCCGCTCGCTTGCCGGCAGGGAAGACAGGCTAAAGGCCGGACGCCTCCGGCATGAGGTGTTCTGCCAAAATCTGAAATGGGTTACGCCCTGCGCGGACGGATTGGAAGTGGACGAACATGACCCATTCGCGATGGCGATAGGAGTATTTTCAGATACAGAAGATCTGCTGGGGGTATTCCGTTTTTTGCCCCACACCCGGCCATTCATGCTGGAGCGCGAGTTTTTTCCGCTGCTGGCTGCGGGCTATCGGGTGCGCAAGGAATGGGATACCGCCGAGGTCACCCGGTTTGCGGTAGCTCCCAACCTGCGACAGTACGGTATCTCACCCGGGCACATTTCCAGGCTGATGTATAAGGGGATGTACCAGTGGTCGCTGGAGAACGATGTCCGCTATATCTACGTGGCGGTCGAAAAACGCTTCTGGCGGGCACTGGTTATTGCCGGTTACCCGTATGAACCAATCGGGCCGGTCACAGCACTTCCGCCGGCTGGCGCAGAATCGGTGGCGGCAATCCTGGATTGGGAAAACTTCCGCTCCGAGGGCAGACGGAAGCGAGCCACGTTTCTAGACTGGCTAGAGACCTGCCAACCAGTCCCTGTTCCAATGCATGGGCAATGGCCTGACCGCGCGTTGAGCTTTGCAGCTTTGCCAGAATATTCTGCACATGAAACTTCACCGTCCGCTCGCTGATGCAAAGGATGAGCGAGGTTTCCCAGTTGGTCTTGCCCTCTATCATCCATTGCAGCACCTCCCGCTCGCGGACGGTAAGGAGTGAGCGTGAACCCGACGGGGGAAATGCCGTTCGCATCAACGCCACATGCAGATGGGGTGTGAGATGGGCAAGCACAGCCATGTGCCTGGGGTGTTCGCCCATGTCCTTGCCGGCAAAAGAGAACAGGCTTCCCAAAGCGCTTGCCTTGCTGGGCTGCCCCAATGTGACCCCTTCGGACAGCCCATAGCTGCCGGCATGCTCAATAAAGGCCAGTTCGGGGTTATGCCTGACCCCGAGGTAGGTTTCCGACCAGAGTTGCGGCTTGAAGCGCCTGAAATGCGCGAGCAGCACAGGGTCTAATGTCGCATAACCGTTCTCAAGGTAAGTTTCCAGCCATTCGGCGGGATAATTTACATTTACCAGCTTGGCGACGCCCCTGAGAGTGGCGTGGGTGTCTGTTTCGCCGAGGAAAGCGATGATGTTCCCGCAAGGAACCAACCCGCTCACGCGCAACAGCAGTCCATGCATTTCCTGATCGGAACAGATGCCCATCGCATCGTGTGAAATTTCGAGCATGTCCTGCAATTCGCATTTGGTGAGATCCAACTGGTTCAGTTTCATCGCGCTTCCTTTCTGAGTTAATCCTGCGCAGCAATCTCAAGCGCTTGCCTCCGCAGGCTGCGGCAGACTTTCCAGCAGGGAGGTGACTATTTCGGACAACCGTTCGGACGTCAGCCCATCCGCTTCCGGCAGAACCTCGTCCGGCGGATGCTTTTGCAACAGAGCAAGCGCATTGGTGAAACAGCGCTGCGCTTGCCGGTAGCGTCCCTGAGACTGATGCAGGTTGCCCAGTGCAAAGTGCGCGAGCACGAAATCGGGATCGAGATAGAGTGCGCGCATCAATGACTGGATGGCGATATCGTACCGTCCCTGTTCCTGCAAAATAGTGGCGCCGAGATACTGGTGCGCCGGATTCAGTTTGTCGGCGGCGATCGCCTTTTCGCACCATTCCAGCGCCTCGGCCAGCCTGCCCTGATTGGCGCAGTCACGCGCCATGAGGGATGGCGCCTCGCGCTCATTCTGTTGTGTAGCTGGCAACTGGTCGGTCTGCGCCGCATGAATATCGGCCGCCGCAGGCTCTGTCGGCGCGACCGGCAGCGACGGGGGCGCGACTTCAGCTTCTTCAAACGGATATGCGCCAGCGAGCGGCTGCGTTCCGGCATCCGCACTCTTCCGGTACAGCACCGCCCCAGGAAACTCGACCGGGGTGAACGGGGAAAACGAGTTATGTGAAGCTTCCGTCGGGCTGACGATCAACCAGCCGCCGTCGACCAGCGCGCGGTAAAAATTTCCGGCAATCCGTTTTGTCTGCTGGGCGGTGAAATACATCAACACATTGCGGCAAAGAATCGCGTCCATCGCGCCGGTGTTGTTCGACAGCGATGGATAAAGGTCGTCGGCAAAATTGAGGTAGGAAAAAGTGACCATTTTCCTGATGCGCTGATGTATCTCGAAGCGCCCGTCGCTGCGCTTGGTGAAATAGTGCTGTTGCAGCCAGCCGGGCGCATCTCGAAACGACCATTCCCCATAGATGCCCTGCATTGCCTTGCGCAGAAAATTCGGGTTGAAATCCGTCGCCAGAATGGTGATGTTCCATTCCTTGAGATCTGGAATGAGTCTGTCGAGCAGTATCGCGATGGTATAGGCTTCCTCCCCGGTGCAGCAGCCCGCACTCCAGATACGCAAACGCCGCTCATGCCGGCGGCGCAATTGCAACAACTGCACAAGAATCTGCTCGCCCAAAATATCCAGACTCTGCTTCTCCCGGAAAAAATAGGTTTCCCCGATACTCAAATGGCCGGCAAGAATCTCGTTTATCTGTCGTGTCGGCGGGGTCGACAACAACCAGCGTGCGCACGACGCCTTGTCCGAAAAATGGAAATCAGGCGCTGCCGCTGCAATTCCTCGTTCAAGGTCGGCCCAGCGTTCCGGCGGGAAATGCAGTCCCGTCCGGGTGGCGACGAATTCGCTCAGGCTGGACAGCAATGAATGGGGAAGAGCGGTGCGCATGTTTTTTCAGGCGGCATCCAGCACAAGATCCAGGGCGTCTTCTTCTTCCAGAGAAAGGAAACGATTCAGGTCGTGGATGAAGATCAAACCATCGGCTGTTTTTACCACTCCTTCCACATATTCAACTCCGGTAAGGATATCCTCCGCAGCGATCAGGTTTTGCGCGGCAAATGCGATAACATCCAGTATTGCGTCCGCCACCAGCGCAACCGGTCTTCGCGTTGTGTGTGCAATAATCAGCGAGTCAGACAGGGAAGGTTCCCGTTCGGGCAGGCCAAAACGCCTGCGCATATTGACGACCGGGATGACTTTCCCGTGGAAATTGACCAAGCCCATGATGATGTCCGGCGCATTTGGCAGCGGGGTAACAGCCACCATGCGCACCACACGCTCTGACGCCGACAACGGCAGGGCGTAGCGTTGATTTTCCAAACTAAACACAACGAGAAAATCTGACTTTTTCATCGCAGTCCAGGAGTGATGTTCGGGGACAACAAGACGG
>JAJYYO010000005.1:0-57954 GCA_021800795.1 Pseudomonadota bacterium | reverse complement strand
ACCCAGCGGGATGGGGTGATTTTGGCGCATTGCCCAGCCAGAGGACTCCGAATGCGTCCAAATATCAAGCATAGGTCGCGCAGACAGCGGTCGTTTTTCATCGTCCCGCGCAGCGGATAGATGCGGCGAGCAGGGGAAACATGAAAAACGACCCACGACTGTCTTGAAAGTAAAGCCGTGTCATGAAGCCGGTATTACATGTCTTTTTCGACTTTCAGGGCGTTGAGTATGATGTCGCCGGCCACCATGTCTGCGCCATGATGCAGTCCATCCAGAATTTCACCGTCGCTCCAGCCTTGCGCTTTGAGTGCATTGATGTCAGCCGGGCCCACACTCAATGAATCACTGGTGGCTTTCAAAACGAACAGCAGCATGCTTTTATCCTTGTCGGATAAAGGCGCATCCTGGGGATTTTTACGGGCGGCGATAACCTGGTCGTGGCTTAATCCGCCCATGTTGATCAGCATGGCTTCATTCAAATCGACGCAATATTCGCAATGCGTTTTTTCCGAAATCAGCATGCGCATGAAGGCGAGCAGGTTGAAACTCAAGGTCGGATGCTGCATGTAATAGCTGATGGATTCCCAATGTCTGGTCAACTGGGCGGGGCTGCTGCTGTCGATTTGCATGGCATTGGGGACAGAGCCGAATGCGGCCTGAATCTGATCGTAGACTTCCTTGACCCGGCCTTTGGCGGTTGCGGGGGTGTCGGTGTGAATTAACGGCATTGCTTTTCTCCTTGAATAAAGGATACCAACCATTTGGTATCCAGAAAATCGACACTTGATCAAAAGATCAAGTCGTCGCACCAGCCGGGTCATTGCATCCGGCTAAATCCTGTTCGTCAGGCTTTGCACGTAGTCATGCAACTGCTTCATGCACAGCTTGAATGTTTCGGGTGATTGTTTATTTTTGGCAATGCTGATGCAGCCTTCCCATGCGGAAATGATAAACAGTGCGGCAGCAGGACAATCCACCTCAGGTTTGATGATGCAGTCTGCCTGTCCTTGCAACAGCGCGTTACTGATCGTTTGCTGCCAGGTTTCCAGTATGGTGTTCAGATGATGTCTGAACTGTTCATCCAGCGGACTCATTTCCTGCATCAGGTTATTCAGCGGGCAGCCCAGCATGATGCCCTCGTCACCCAGAAAAGAGGCGACTCCTGCGATAATTTCCAGCAAGGTGGCAACCGGGTTTGCACTGTCACGCAGTGGCTGAAACACCATGCTTTCAAGTTGCGGGGCGATGATTTCATCGACAACCGCCAGTCCAAGGGCATGCTTGGTCGGAAAGTGGTGATACAGCGCACCCTTGGTCAGTTGCGTGGATTCCAGTATGTTGGCAATGCTTGCGCCCTGAAATCCCTGGCGGTGAATTTCACAGAATGCCAGCGACAGCAGTTTTTCGCGGGTCAGGTCCTGAGGTTTGATTTTGGTTGCCATGGCGAGATTAGATACCAACCGGTATGACTGTGTCAACAGGTATCGCAAAATAGTCGGGATTCAATTTATTGATTCGATGTTTTGTGTCGCTGTGGGATAATTCGCGTATGAATACGAATCTATTATCCGGCCTCAATCCCCCCCAGCTGCAAGCGGTCACGCTGCCTCACCAGTCAGCATTGATACTGGCCGGCGCGGGCAGCGGCAAGACACGCGTGCTGACCACGCGCATCGCCTATCTCATCAGCACAGGGGCAGCCAGTCCGCACGGCATTCTGGCGGTGACCTTCACCAACAAGGCCGCCAAGGAAATGATTACGCGATTGTCCGCGATGCTGCCTATCAATACGCGCGGCATGTGGATAGGCACGTTTCACGGACTGTGCAACCGCCTGCTGCGCGCGCATTACCGCGAGGCGGCGCTGCCGCAGACTTTCCAGATACTGGATTCGGGGGATCAGCTCTCGGCGATCAAGCGGGTGATGAAGGCATTGAATGTGGACGACGAAAAATTCCCGCCGCGCGAGATGCAGAACTTCATCAGTTCCAGCAAGGAGCAGGGGCTGCGTGCGCATGAGGTGGAAGCGTATGATCCGTATACGAAGCGCCGCGTAGAGGTGTACGCCGAATACGATGCGCAGTGCCAGCGCGAAGGGGTAGTGGATTTTTCGGAACTGCTGTTGCGTTGCTATGAGCTGCTGTCGCGCAATGCGGGCATCCGCTGCCATTATCAGGAACGTTTCAAGCACATCCTGGTGGATGAGTTTCAGGACACCAATCCCTTGCAATACCAGTGGCTGAAGCTGCTGGCGGGGCCGCACAATTCGCTGTTTGCGGTGGGCGACGACGACCAGTCCATCTATGCGTTCAGAGGTGCGAACGTCGGCAACATGAAAGACTTATTGCGCGATTTCAAGGTCGAGTCTGTCATCAAGCTGGAGCAGAACTACCGCTCGCACGGCAATATTCTCGATGCGGCAAACGCACTGATCAGCAACAACCGCAACCGTCTGGGCAAGAATCTCTGGACCTCGGAACACGGCGGCGAAAAGTTGCGCGTCATGGAGGCGCCCACCGATGTGGAAGAGGCTGATTTTATCGTCGGCGAAATCAGGCAGTTGAAATCGGAAGGCATGAAGCTGGCGGAGATTGCGCTGCTTTATCGTTCAAACGCGCAGTCGCGGGTGCTGGAACATGCGCTGGTGTCGGCTGGATTGTCTTATCGCGTGTATGGCGGTTTGCGTTTTTACGAACGGCAGGAAATCAAACACGCGCTGGCCTATCTGCGTCTGATGGAGAACACCGGCGACGACAACGCGCTGCTGCGCATCATCAATTTCCCTACGCGCGGTATCGGTGCGCGCAGCATCGAGCAGTTGCAGGAAGCGGCCAAACAATACAACACGAATTTATTTGATGCGGCAGCCCGTGCCGGCGGCAAGGTATCAGGTTTCGTCGGCTTGATGGAAATGCTGCGCAGCGGCACACAAAATCTTCCGTTGCCCGAGATCATGGATCATGTGCTGGTGCACAGCGGCCTGATTGCGCATTACCAGAACGAGACTGGGGCGAAAAAGCGCGAAGCGGAAGAGCGTCTGGAAAACCTGAAGGAGCTGCTGACCGCGGCGACGCTGTTCGTGCATGAAAACGAGGACGACAGCCTGACTTCTTTCCTGACACATGCATCGCTGGAAGCGGGCGAACATCAGGCGGGCGATCAGGATGACGCGCTGCATCTGATGACGGTGCACGCGGCCAAGGGGCTGGAGTTCAACGCCGTGTTCATCACAGGTCTGGAGGAAGGGCTGTTCCCGCACCAGAACAGCCAGCGGGTGGACGGCGGGCTGGATGAAGAGCGCCGCCTGATGTATGTGGCGATCACCCGGGCGCGCCGCCGTCTGTATCTGAGCTTCGCACAAAGACGCATGCTGAACGGGCAGGTAAGTTACGGTGCGCCGTCGAGTTTTTTGAAAGAGTTGCCTGACGAACTGCTGCAATGGCTGTCGCCGCGCCAGGGGCCTCGCAACCCGTTTGCGGCGTTCGGTTATTCGGCGCCTGCGGCGCCTTCAATAGCTGCACCGGTGCGACGTTCTGAGAGTGGAGCAGGCTGGCGCGCCGGGCAGCGCGTGATGCACCAGAAATTCGGCGAGGGCGTAGTCACGGGTACGGAGGGCAGCGGCAACGACGGCCGCGTGCAGGTCAACTTCAAACACGCGGGCAGCAAATGGCTGGCGCTGGAATATGCGAAACTGGAAGCGTTATGAGTAATATTCCGCCAGGCGCGGCCTTGAACGATGTGCGGCTCGAATTGATCGTGCAGAGCTATCGGCGTCTGACCGGCAAAACGTTGATGGCTGCCTTCGATCCGCCGGCGCTGTGGAACGCACCGCGCGCGATCGTAGCGCATGGCATAGAGGATGATCCGGTTTTCTTCTATGGCAATAAACTGGCACTGCAATTGTTCGAGATGAGCTTTGCCGAATTTACATGCCTGCCTTCGCGTTATTCTGCCGAGCCTGTGGCTCAACAGGCGCGCGTTGCACTGCTGGACAGGGTTGCAAAACAGGGGTTTGTCGACGGCTATTCAGGAATGCGCATTGCCGGGAGCGGGTCGCGCTTCATGATTGCGGATGCCACAATATGGAATCTGCTGGATGAGACAGGCATCTGTCACGGGCAGGCCGCCACGTTTGTGGCGAAGCACGCGTAGGATGCGGCTGCGGCGTGTGTTATTTTCCTCTCAGAAATGCGACTGATCATCGCGGCTGATGACTTCGCCCTCAATGACGCCTGAAGTCGGCTGTTTTTCCTCGGGGAAGATATCGCAAAAACTGGCGTACATGGTGGTGAATACCATCGGCATCAGCACCAGCCAGCCCAGCATCATCGGCATGGTGGCAAGTATTGCCAGCAACATGAAAGCCGTGCCATAGACAAACATCGCACCGACATTGTGGGTGAAGGCGCGCAAACTGAGCTTCATCGCGGTTACCGGTGTGACATCGCGGAAGAATACCAGCATCGGGGCGAACTGCATGGACATCAGCAACAGGGTGAACAGGGCTGCGCCTATCATGACGGCAGCGCCCGCGCCAACGATAGCTTGCTGAAATACGGCCGGTTCGGCAGCCTGAGTACCCATCAGGATACTGACCAGTGTTGCTCCGCCCACCATCATCATCGCGCCGAAGATCAGATACTGGCTGACCAGCGCGATGCCGCCCAGGGTGATCAGATGCGAGGTGTGCCGCTGGAAGCCTGCGAACAGATGCGCCAGTTCCAGTTCGTCGCCCGTATCCAGCGAGCGGCAACCGGCCATCAGGCCGATCACCACGACAGGCATCAACAGGCTGGCCAGCGGTTCGCCTATCACCGGTATGTTGGAGATGGCTGCCGCAGCCACAAAGCATATCGCAATCAGTACAATCCACAGCAGCGGCGCCTGCATGAACAGCTTGTAGCCTTTCTTGATCCATTGCAGGCCAACGATAGCTTCCAGACGTTTCGGTTCCATGTTTCCCTTTTTGACTAACGACTAACGACTGATTCTTTTACAACCAGAGCGCTTGTCTGGTTGCGATATGATTTTTCAAAATACGTTCAAAATGCCCGGGGTCGTGCGCATGGATCAGCTCGCCGTCGCGCGGCAGATGCAGGTCAAACAGCCGCGACAGCCAGAAGCGCAGCGCGGCCAGGCGCAACATCATCGGCCAGGCGGCGCGTTCGCTCTCGTCAAACGGGCGCACAGCATGATAGGCGCGCAAAAATGCCTGCGTGCGATCCGCGTCAAGGAGGCAGTCGCTGTTGATGCACCAGTCATTGACGGTGATCGCCACGTCATACAACAGGGCGTCCGTACAGGCGAAATAAAAGTCGATCAGCCCGCCTATGCTGTCATCGTTCATCAGCACATTGTCGCGGAACAGGTCGGCGTGTATCAGACCCTGCGGCAAGGCCGACTTGCTTTGCTGAGCATGCAGCGCGATTTCGCTGCTCAGCAAGGCGGCCTGTTCAGCAGCGAGGAAGGGTAATACCTTGGGCATCGTGCGGCTGCGCCAGGCAGCGCCTCGCGGGTTGGGCATCACTTGCGAGAAGCTCATGCCGGCAATATGCATCTGCGCCAGCATCTCACCCATCGCCGCACAGTGAGTTCGGCTGGGAGTGGTGGTGGACTTGCCATTGAGGCGGCTGACGATGCAGGCGGGTTTGTCCTTCAGTATGCCCAGGAATTGATTATGGCGATTTGCCACCGGCGCCGGGCAGGGTATGCCGTGGCGCGCCAGATGGGCCATCAGATTCAGATAGAACGGCAACTCATCCGCGTTCAGCTTCTCAAACAGCGTGAGGACGAAACGGCCATTGCGGGTAGTGACGAAATAATTGGTGTTTTCGATGCCGGACGCGATGCCCTGCAACTCCAGCAGCTGGCCCAGCGAATAGTCGGCGAGCCAGGCGGTCAGCTCGGACTCGGTAACGGTAGTGTAAACAGACATATTAACGTTAAGTTCGCGTAGCGAGTCATTGTCCCCCTCGCCCTTCGGGAGAGGGAAGGGGAGAGGGGGACGGGCGTGGCGATAAATTTTCAGCCATGCCCGTTAAAAGCGGTGAACAACCCATTGAGGCGGGCGAAAGCCGGTATCCAGACTCTCCTGGCGGGCGAATTTTCCATCGCCGCGCTGATCCACCATGTAGTAAGGCGGGCCGACCTTGGGTGTCACCTTGATCATGTAAAGACGTCCTCCGGCGCGATATTCTTCAACGGTCAGCTCTGTCTGTTTGATGATGGTGACTTCGGGCTCGTCGTTGGCGGAGGCATCCGGCTCAGGCGTGAATGCGGGGGGAGGCGCCAGCGGTTCCTGGGCGAACGCTGAAAGGGAGAAGCCGCACAGCAGCAATAAGGATAAGAGGCGCATGATAGCGGTGCCTGTAAGTTGTAATACGCGCATTTTAGCCGATTTACAGGTAAAGCTGGCGTTCGCGTTCCGCTTCGGTCGGTTCGAAGCCGGAAGACTCGTAATGTTTGAAGATCGCGCTGACCACTTCCTGCGGTTCATCGATCACCTGGATCAGATCGATATCTTCGGGGCTGATGACTTTTTCCTCCAGCAGTGCGGTTTTGAACCAGTCTATCATGCCGCCCCAGAATTTCGATCCCACCAGTATGATGGGCATGCGGCGCGTCTTGCCGGTCTGCACCAGCGTCAGCGCTTCCATCAGTTCGTCCAGCGTGCCGAAGCCGCCTGGCATCACCACGTAGGCATGCGCGAATTTGACGAACATCACCTTGCGTGCGAAAAAATGCTGAAAAGACTGACTGATGTTCTGGTAAGGGTTATTGGACTGTTCATGCGGCAGCTGGATGTTGAGGCCCACGCTCGGGGATTTGCCGTAGAAGGCGCCCTTGTTGGCCGCTTCCATGATGCCGGGGCCGCCGCCGGAAATGACCGAAAAGCCCGCGTCGGAGAGCAGCCGGGAGATTTCTTCGCACAGCTTGTAATAAGGCTGATCAGGTTTGGTGCGCGCGCTGCCGAACACGCTGACGGCCGGATGAATTTGCGCCAGACGGTCGGTAGCGGAAACAAATTCTGCCATAATGCCGAAAACGCGCCAGGCCTCCTTGGCATCCCAGGCTTCGGGAATATCGGATGCAGGCAGTTTTGGCGTATCGTTCATGTCAGTACCTTCAGTGATCAATAAATGAGTCTCGAAAAATCTAAAACCCTGCTTCTGGTGGACGGCTCGTCCTTTCTTTACCGCGCGTTTCATGCCATGCCGGATCTGCGCAATCGCCACGGCGAACCCACGGGTGCGGTGTACGGCGTGCTCAACATGCTGCGCCGCCTGCGTCAGGACTACCCGGCGGATTATAGCCTGTGCGTATTTGACGCAAAAGGAAAAACCTTCAGGGATGACTGGTATCCGCAATATAAGGCGCATCGACCAAGCATGCCGGCCGATCTCGTGCAGCAAATCGAGCCGCTGCATCAGGCAATTGCCGCATCCGGCTGGAAGATCTCGATGGTGGACGGCATCGAGGCGGATGACGTGATCGGCACGCTGGCCCGAAAGGCGTCAAAGGACGGCATACGCTGCATCATCGCCACCGGCGACAAGGATCTTGCCCAGCTGGTGGACGAGCACGTGACGCTGGTCAACACCATGAACAACGAGGTGCTGGATGTGGCGGGCGTGAAGGCCAAATTCGGCGTGCCGCCCGAGCTGATCGTGGATTATCTGGCGCTGGTCGGCGATACGGTGGACAACGTGCCGGGGGTGGAAAAGGTCGGCCCCAAGACGGCGGTGAAATGGATTGCCCAGCATGGTTCGCTGGACAATCTGATGCGCAATGCGGATACCATCAGCGGCGTGGTGGGGGCGAATCTGCGAGCTGCGCTGGACTGGTTGCCGCAGGCGCGCCGCCTGATTACCGTCAAATGCGATGTGCCCGACTTGCCGCCGTATAGCGAAATGATTGCGCCGCCGCCGGACAAGGAACAATTGGCACGCTTGTTTGAAAGGCTGGAATTCAAAACCTGGCTGCGTGAAGTCAAGGGGGACGCCGCCGGGCGCCACACGGCGTCCCCCTTGCGAGTGCTGCGTGAATTAAATGTTTCCTCCCCCTCTCAGGGGGAGGGTAAGGGAGGGGGTGACGCGCGCACAGAGTCTACCCTCTCTCCAACTCTGATGAACCCTTTAGCCATTCGACTAGGCAGCGAAGCTGCCAAGTCGCTGGTTATCTCCCTGCAAGGGGGGGGGGGAGGTGAAGTGGCTGCCGATGCCCTACGTACCGACCGCAATCATTACCAGACCATACTGACCGATGAACAGCTCGATGCCTGGCTGGCAAAACTGCTTGCCGCCGATCTGGTCTGTCTGGATACCGAGACGACAGGCCTTGATGTGATGGAAGCGCAACTGGTCGGCATCTCCTTTGCCATTGTGCCGCACGAGGCGGCCTACCTGCCGCTGGCGCATGTCTATCCGGGTGCGCCTGATCAGCTGGATCGCGGTCAGACGTTAGATAAACTCAAGCCCTGGCTGGAGGGCGCCGAACACAAGAAGGTCGGGCAGAATCTGAAATACGATAAACATATCTTTGCCAATCACGGCGTCAATCTGGCGGGCATACACGACGACACGCTGCTGGAGTCTTACGTGCTGGAGAGCCATAAATCGCATGATATGGACAGTCTGGCGCTGCGCCATCTCAATGTAAAAACCATCAGTTATGCCGAGGTGGCGGGCAAGGGGGCCAAGCAGATCTGTTTCGATCAGGTCGATCTGGCGACCGCCACGCACTACGCTGCCGAGGATGCCGATATCACCTTGCAACTGCATCAGAATCTTGCGCCGCAAATCGATCCTGTGTCCGGACTTCGTCATGTATACCGCGACATCGAGCTGCCGGCGATGCATGTGCTGTACACCATGGAGCGTAACGGCGTGTTGCTCGACTGCAATCTGCTGCATATTCAGAGCCACGAGCTGGGCGTTAAGCTGATCGAACTGGAAGGACGTGCGTTTGAAGCCGCCGATCAACCTTTTAACCTGAACTCGCCCAAGCAGATACAGGAAATCCTGTTCGACAAGCTGAAGCTGCCGGTGAAGAAAAAAACACCGAGCGGTGCGCCGTCCACCGACGAAGAAGTGTTGCAGGAGTTGGCGCTCGATTACCCTTTGCCCAAGCTGCTGCTGGAATATCGCGGTATGGCGAAACTCAAATCCACCTACACCGACAAGCTGCCGAAAATGGTGAATCGCCGCACCGGACGCGTGCATACCAGCTACTCGCAGGCGGTGGCGGTGACAGGCAGGCTGGCGTCCAGCGACCCCAATCTGCAAAACATTCCGGTCAGGAGCCCTGAGGGGCGTCGCATCCGCGAAGCGTTTATCGCCTCACCCGGCAGTTCTGTCGTGGCGGCGGACTACTCGCAGATTGAGTTGCGCATCATGGCCCACTTGTCCGGCGATGCAGGCCTGTTGCAGGCCTTCGCCAACAACGAGGATGTCCATCGCGCCACGGCCGCCGAGATTTTCATGACGACGCCGCCTGAGGTGACTTCCGAGCAGCGCCGCTATGCGAAGGTGATCAACTTCGGCCTGATCTACGGCATGTCGGCCTTCGGTCTTGCCAAACAATTAGGCGTCGAGCGGGGGGCTGCGCAGGCTTACATCGAGCGGTATTTTGCGCGCTATCCGGGCGTGAAGAACTATATGGACAGCACGCGCTTGCAGGCGAAGGAGCAAGGCTACGTCGAAACCGTGTTCGGACGTCGCCTGTGGCTGCCGGATATCAACAGCAGCAACGGCATGAAGCGTCAGGGTGCGGAACGCGCCGCGATCAACGCGCCGATGCAGGGCACTGCCGCCGATCTGATCAAGCTGGCGATGGTTGCGGTGCAGCGCTGGCTGGAGACTGAAAAACTGAAGACTCGTTTGATCATGCAGGTGCACGACGAACTGGTGCTGGAAGCGCCGGAAGATGAGTTGCCCCTTGTAAAGGCGTCGCTGCCGCAACTGATGTGCAATGTCGCCGAGCTGCACGTGCCGCTGCTGGTCGAGCTGGGCTCAGGAAAAAACTGGGACGAAGCACACTAAGGGGAAGCCGGTGGCAGACCGGCAGCTGTTTACTTTCTTTTGCGTCGCCAAAAGAAAGTAAACCAAGAAAAGGCGCCCCCGGTTTGCCGCGCCAGCGGCGTTCCCTTGTCGGCAATCCATAACGCGAGCGATGCGGTTCGTCATTCAGGAGTGTCTATTGCTCCGTTGGATAAACGGAATCTTAGCGCATGTCTGATCGCGCTTAGATAACGTTTAGTTGTTTTATCAATGAACCTGAGGCATTGCCTCACCGCATCCTACAGTGCTGCGACTTTGAGCGACAGTCACTCAAGCACCCGTTCCGGCTGTATTCCCTTACCGCTTCTTCACGAAACTCGCCTTGACCTTATGCTATTTTGATATGATAATTATCAAACTATAATCAATAGCATGAGGTGTATCATGGAAATAAGAACCAGCGAAACAATTTCAGTGACCGACATACAGCGTCGCGCAAAAGATATTTTTGATCGCATTGAAAATGGGGAGCAGGACAAGTACGTTGTCCTGAAAAATAATACCATTGCAGCCGTCCTGCTCCCTGCTGACCGTTATGAAGCATTGATGGACGAACTGGATGATTTGAGAATTGGCGCTGCCGCTGCCGAGCGCATTTCCACATTCGATGGGCCTAAAGCCATCAGCCACGAGGAAATGCTGGCGCGTTTCGGAGTCGAAGAACAGGTCGGGCAATGACCTGGCGCGTTATTTACCACGAAGATGTCGCTGCCGATCTTGAGGCCATCGGACAATCCGAAGCCCGTATTATTCTGAAGGTGATCGATAAACGAATTAAGAACGGCGAACCGGACAAGCTTGGGAAAGCGCTGTCAGGTCAACTGGCCGGGTGTCGTCGCATTCGCACCGGCAGCACGCGGATTGTGTACCGGGTCAATGCAGACGTGATTGAAGTTTTGATCGTGGCGGTTGGACAGCACAAAGATTCGGCTGTAACAGAGGCGGCACCTTGAGCGCAATTCATTCCTTACAGCTGTCGTTTTTTGCCGCCCATGCGCCGTTCGACAGGATGGAGCAGGCGCATCTGTTGTGGATGATCGAGCGCATGCAGCTTGCCTACTACGAACAAGGCGGGGTGATACTCTCGCCGGAGCAGGGCGCGGCCGCAAATTTTCTGGTCATCAAGCAGGGACTGGTGCAAGGCGAGCAGAATATTGCAGATGCCAATGACGCCTGGCTGGAACTCAATGTCGGTGAATGTTTTCCGCTGGGCGCGCTGCTGGCACATCGTGCGGTGGCGAATGTCTATCGGGCGGGCCGGGACACCTTCTGTTATGAACTGCCGATCGCGGATTTTCATACCCTGCTGGATTTGAGCGCGCCGTTCAGGGATTTTTGCACGCGCCGCATCGCCAATCTGCTGGAACACTCCAAACAGGTGATACAGGCGCAGTACACGCAATCCTCTGCGGAGCTGCAATCGTTGTCCAGTCCGCTGTCTGCGCTGATTCGCAGCTTGCCGGTTACCTGCGCGCCGGATACCAGCGTTCGTGAAGTTTTGAGGCGTATGCATGAGGCGCATATCGGTTCGATGATCGCGGTGGATGAGGGCGGGCGGCCGCTGGGCATACTGACGCTGCCGGACGTGCTGGAACGGATCGCCTTGCCGCAGATCGACCTTGAACAGCCGGTGATCGGCATCATGACCACGCAATTGACGATTTTGCCGCCACATGCACTTGCCTACGATGCGGCGCTGGCCATGGCCAAGCAGGGATTCCGCCATGTGCTGGTGGTTGAAGGCGAACAACTGGCAGGCATTGTTTCCGAAAAAGACCTGTTCGCCCTGCAACGGGTAGGACTGCGCCAGATAGGGCAAGGCATACGTCATGCCAACACGCTGGAAGAATTGCAGCAATCGGCTGCCGATATTCGGCGCATGGCGCACAACATGATGGCGCAAGGGGTGGCGGCGGAGCAACTGACGCAGTTCATTTCCACCTTCAATGACCAGCTGACGGCGCGCGTGGTTGAGCTGGAATATGCAGCCAGCGGAATCGACGATGCGGAACAGCGGCTATGCTGGATTGCACTGGGCTCTGAAGGACGCTTCGAACAGACTCTGAGCACCGACCAGGACAACGCGCTCATCTTCACTGTGCCTGACGGCATGACGGCAGACGACTTGCGCGTGCTAATGCTGCCGGTGGCGCGTCGCATCAACGACACGCTGTCTTTGTGCGGGTATCCATTGTGCCGTGGCAATGTGATGGCGTCGAATCCTGCGTGGTGTTTGTCGCTGGAGGAGTGGAGAGCCGTCTTTCTGAACTGGATCGCCAACGGCACGCCGCAGGCGCTGCTGCATGCAACCATCTTTTTCGATTTCAGGGCGCTGCATGGTGCGCACGCGCTTGCCGACGAGTTACGCCAGTGGCTTGCCAGAGTGGCCGGCGACCAGCCGCGTTTTCTGCATCAGATGGCGGAAAATGCGCTGCGCAACCGTCCGCCGCTGGGTGTGGTGCGCGATTTCGTGGTGGGGAAAGAGCACACCCTTGACCTCAAACTTAACGGCATCACCCCGATCGTGGATGCTGCGCGTATTTTCAGCCTGGCGACGGGCGTGTCTCATACCAGCACGATTGAACGTCTGCGCCGGAGCGCGGCCAGTTTGCATGTGTCCGTGAACGAGGCGGAAGGCTGGATCAACGCGTTTTTGTATATCCAGATGCTGCGCCTGCGCCACCACCATGCAGCGGAGATGGATAACCTGATCGATCCGGATTCACTCAATGAGCTGGACAGGCGCATTCTCAAGGAGGCTTTTCGTCAGGCGCGCAAGGTGCAGGCCAAGCTGGTGCAGATATACCAGTTATGAAGAATCTGCTGCAATGCTGGTTCGGCGCGAAGCCAAAATTGAGTCCGCAACAGAATGAGCGGCTGGCATATTGGAGCGCGTTGCCGGAGGTTGAACGGACAGCAGCGTTGGAGCGCATCGTGGTGGTGGATGTCGAGACTACGGGGCTTGACCTTGCGAACGATACGCTCATTTCCATCGGTGCCGTGGCTGTGGTAAACGGACGCATTGCGCTGGGTGACAGTTTCTCGGTGGTGTTGCAACAGAACGAGGTCAGCCGCCGGGAAAACATCCTGATACACGGCATTTCCGGCGCAGTCCAGCGAGAAGGCGCGCCGCCTGCCGACGCGTTGCTGGCGTTTCTAGGCTTCCTGGGCAAGTCACCGCTGGTGGCTTTCCACGTCGCCTTTGACGAAACCATGATCCGGCGCGCGATGCGACAGCATCTGGGATTGAATTTCAGGCATCCCTGGCTGGATCTGGCATATGTTTTGCCGGCGCTGTGGCCTGAGCTGATGCGCAGTCACCGCACGCTGGATGACTGGGCCATGCATTTTTCCATACGCAATGAAGATCGCCATAATGCCGTGGCCGATGCGCTGGCGACCGCACAGCTGCTGCTGGCGGCCATTGCACAGGCACGGATGTCAAAGGGAACAACGAGCTACGACAATCTTCATAGTCTTGCGCGCAGGTATCGTTTATCGCTGGAAAGTTTCTGAAACTGTTGGCGTAAAAAAAGCCGCCGGGTATTATCCGGCGGCTTATTCATACAGTTTTTAAATTAGTGAGAGACTGCACCTGCTTCTGCACCCAGGCCGGTTTCGGCGCGGATCATTTGTGCGTCGAACGCAGCCCTTTCCTTCTTCGCGCTTTCGCTGTTGTCGGTCACCGACGCAATATACGCGACGATAAGCACCAATGGCAGAACGACGAAGGTCGGGAAGTCATACGGGAACAGCGCAGGACCCATGTCGAGCACCTTGGTCCATACCGTAGGTCCAATGATCAGCAGGCCGATGGAACCGATGATGCCGGTATATCCGCCGATTACTGCACCGCGCGTCGTCAGGCCGCGCCAGAAAATGGACAGAACCAGGATCGGAAAGTTGGTGCAGGCGGCGATCGAGAAGGTGAGACCGACGATGTATGCGATGTTCTGCTTCTCGAAGGCGAAGCCCAGCAGCACGGCGAGCACGCCAAGGCCGATCACGCTCATCTTCGATACCCACACTTCCTGCTTCTCGGAGGCTTTGCCTTTCATGATCACGTTTGCATAGATGTCATGAGACAGCGCCGATGCGCCGGCCAGCGTCAGGCCCGATACCACCGCGAGTATCGTGGCAAACGCGACTGCGGCGATGAAGCCCAGGAACAGATCACCGCCGATCGCATGTGACAGATAGACCGCCGGCATGTTCGCGCCACCCTTCAGGTCGAGCACGCTTTTGCTGATGTTGGCCACATACTCGGGATTGTTGGCAACCAGCACGATGGCGCCGAAACCGATGATGAAGGTCAGGATGTAGAAAAAACCGATGAAGCAGGTGCCGTAGAGCACCGACTTGCGTGCGGCCTTGGAATCGGTGACAGTGAAGAAGCGCATCAGGATGTGCGGCAATCCTGCGGTACCCAGCATCAGCGTCAGTCCCAGTGAGATAGACTCAAGCGGATTGGCATGCGCACCGATTTTCACCACGGACTTCATGATCTCCAGATGCTTGGGATGGATCGCAACGGCGTCGGAGAACAGTTTCGCGAAGCTGAAACCCTCGTGCGCCATCACGCCGAACGCCATCAGGGTCGCGCCGCCCAGCAGCAGTCCTGCCTTGATGATCTGCACCCAGGTGGTGGCCTTCATGCCGCCGAAGGTGACGTAGATGATGATCAACGCGCCGACCACGACGATGGACTCACGGTAGGTGATCTGCGGCACCAGCGTATGCAGCAACTGCCCCGCGCCGACCGCCTGGCCGATCAGATACCAGATGACGACGATCAGCGAACTGATGGCTGCCATGGTGCGCACCGGACCTTGTCTGAGGCGGAACGAGACGACGTCGGCGTAGGTGTACTTGCCGAGATTGCGCAGCCGTTCCGCGATCAGGAACAGAATGATCGGCCAGCCGACCAGCCAGCCCACCGAAAAGATCAGGCCATAGAAGCCGTTCATGTAGACCAGCGCCGCTATGCCTAAAAACGAGGCGGCAGACATGAAGTCGCCGGCGATGGCCATGCCGTTCTGGAATCCGGTGATGCCCCGGCCTGCTGCATAAAAGTCGCTCGCCGTTTTGGTGCGGGTCGCAGCCCAGTAGGTGATGACCAGCGTGATGGAGACGAAGATCAGGAACATCACGATGGCGTGCCAGTTCAGGGGCGGATTAGCGGCGGGGACGGCTGCGACTGCTGCATCGGCGGCGCGGGACAGGTTGGCGGCGAGCAGTGAGGCGGAGGCTGACATTGCCAGCAGAGCGGATTTAATGGTTTTCATTTGGACGCCTCGCGAACGATTTCGTTGACGATGGGATCGAAGGTGTGGTTCGCGATAAAGACGTAGATGCCGGTCAGTACGCAGGAGGCAAAAATTACGCCAACGCCCATCAGCATACCGAGCGGAATGACGCTGTCAGGCGCAATGGGCTGTGTGAGGATGTCGGGGGTAAACGCGATCATCAAAGTAAAACCGAAATACATGACGCACACAATGGCCGACAGTGTCCAGGACAGCGTATTGCGTTTTTTGACCAGTTGAAGGTACTTCGGATTTTTCTGTATCTTGCTTGCAATCAATTCGGACATGACTTCCTCCATTTTTGATGTTTTCAGAATTTCCTGATGGATCGAATCCAATCGACGACAAATTGATGCCTTTATCGCCTATCAGTCCGGTGAGTGGCTGTTGCCGCCCCGTAGTGTACCGCAATCTTGCCGTTCCATTCAGGAACGTAAAAACCGATGGCGGGGCCGGATGCTGTTCGAGTTGCCGGGAGAAACATCATGGACAGCATGGCTGGCGCAAGATATTCTGCCGTGGCTTATAGCGGGCATCGATTATCATTCACTGCCGTTTACGTATGAAAAGGGAGCGTTGTTATGCCGGAAACCTGTATTCGCCTGTCGCTGAGTGACTCCGTGACGGTGCTGTCCGTCACGGGGGACGTTGAGCCGCTGCTGGGTTATCAGCCTGACGACTTTCTCGCAGGCAGGGTATCCTTCAGGAGCCGGATTCATGCGGACGATCAGGATATTGCAGAGGTCTTGTTTTCGGCTGTGAATAATTCGAGTTCGGGCGAATTTAACATGCGTCTCAGGCAGGAAAACAGCCGTATCCGCTGCGTCAGGGGGCATTACAACAAACAGCCGGGCGACCCGGGGCTGATCCTCGATTTGTATCTTGAGGATGCCAGGAATCTTGAGTTTGAGGTAGACGGGCAGGCTGCCAGTTTCAGAGCCATGATGGAAAACACCGGAGATTATATTTGTTTCAAGGATCGCCATCATGTGCTGACCGGCGCCAGCCAGTCACTGGCGGCTCTTGCCGGAAGATCTGCGCAACAATATGATTTTATAGGAAAAACAGATTACGATGTTTTCCCGGAGGAGTACGCCGACCTTAACTACCGGCTGGAAAAACAGGTATACGCCTCCGGTACGGCCATCCGGGAGATCCAGGAAAAGCTGGACAGCAACGGCAATCCGCTCTGGGTCGACAACAGGGTCTGCCCGGTACGCAATGAGAACGGAGAAATCATCGGCCTGTTTTGCAACGCTCGTGATATTACCGAACGCAAACTGGCTGAAAATGAACTGCGCATCGCCGCCGCCGTCGAGTCTCAGGAATCCACCATGATTACCGATGCCGACTGCGTGATCCTGCGGGTCAATCAGGCATTTACCGATACGACAGGCTATACCTCGGAGGAGGCGGTGGGGCAGACGCCGCGCCTGTTGAAATCGGGTCGCCACGATGCGGATTTCTATCGTGCGATGTGGGAGAGTATTCAGAATACCGGTACATGGCGGGGAGAAATCTGGAACAGAAGAAAGAACGGCAAGATTTATCCGAAACTGCTGACCGTTTCTGCCGTCGCGGCGTCGGACGGGGTCGTCACGCATTATGTCGGATCGCACATCGATATCTCCGACCGCAAGGCGGCGGAAGAAAAAATCAGGCATCTGGCTTACCATGACCAGCTCACGGGATTGCCCAACCGGCGCTTGCTGCTGGACAGGCTGGAACATGCGCTGGTTTTTGGTGCGCGCAATGGAACGGGAGGGGCGCTGCTGTTTCTTGATCTGGATAATTTCAGAACACTCAACGACACTTCGGGGCACAAGGTGGGCGACCTGCTGTTGCAGCAGGCAGCGAGGCGGCTTGAAACCTGTGTGCGCAAAAGCGACACCGTGGCGCGTCTGGGCGGCGACGAGTTTGTGGTGATGCTCGAAGGTTTGAGTGAACAGGCTCTGGTGGCGGCGGCACAGACGCAAATCGTCGGGGATAAAATTCTGTCCGTGTTCAACAAACCTTTTCATCTGGCGGAGCACAGCTGCCGCAGCACACCCAGCATCGGCGCCGTGCTGTTCAATCACCATCAACAGGATGAGCTGCTCAAGCAGGCCGATATTGCCATGTATCAGGCCAAGCTGAGCGGTCGCAACACGTTGCGCTTCTTCGACCCGCAGATGCAGGAAGCCGTCAATGCGCGTGCCGCGCTCGAAAACGAACTGGCCGCAGCGCTTGAAAATCAGCAGTTTCAGCTTTATTACCAGATTCAGATGGACAGCGCGCGCAAACCGCTGGGGGCGGAGGCGCTGATCCGCTGGCTGCATCCTGAACGCGGTCTGGTGTATCCGGCCGAGTTTATCCGTCTGGCGGAAGAAACCGGGCTGATCGTGCCCATCGGGCAATGGGTGCTGGAGACGGCTTGCGCGCAACTTAGGGAATGGATGCGGGCGGAATTGACCCGCGATCTGGTGCTTTCAGTCAATGTCAGCTCCCAGCAGTTTCGGCAGCCCGATTTTGTCTCGCAGGTGTTGGCTGTCGTGCAGCGCCATGAAATCAACCCGACGCGCCTAAAACTGGAACTGACAGAAAGCCTGTTGCTGGACAATATCGAAGAGACCATTGCCAACATGAATGTCCTGAAGGAAATCGGCATCCTGTTTTCCATGGACGATTTCGGCACCGGCTATTCATCCTTGCAGTACCTCAAACGCCTGCCGCTCGATCAGATCAAGATCGACCAGTCGTTCGTGCGCGATATTGCCACCAACGACAGCGACAATGCGATTGTGCACACCATCATTGCGATGGCGAAAAGCCTGAAAATGGACATCATTGCCGAAGGCGTGGAAACCCGACAGCAGCGACAAATCATCCTGGACAACGGCTGCACCCATTATCAGGGATATCTGTTTGGCAAGCCCGTGCCGATAGAGATTTTTGATGAGCTGTTAAAGGAGGGGTGAGCAGGCGCTGCGATTGAGTAATAATCTGATTTTTAACGGTTTAATAACGACATTTCGGACTGGAAATCGTGAATTCGCACGCGCTCGAAAAACTGTACGCGCATCTGCACAGTACGGCAGAGGGGTTGACGCAGGCGGAGGCTATGCGGCGTCAGGCCAGATATGGAGCCAACCGGATCGAGAAGATCGCCGGGCAGTCCATGGCGGGCAGGTTTTTCAGGGAATTCACTCATTTCTTCGCGCTGATTCTGTGGCTGGCCGCAGCTCTGGCCTTCTTTGCCGAGTGGCGAATGCCGGGCCAGGGCATGGACAGATTGGGTTATGCAGTGCTGGGTGTGATTCTGATCAATGGCCTGTTTTCATTCTGGCAGGAATATCGCGCGGAAAAGGCGCTGGCAGCATTGGCCAGTCTGCTGCCACGTCACACCACTGCGCTGCGCGACGGTCGCCCAGTGCAAATGCCGGTGGTTGATCTGGTGCCGGGAGACGTGGTGCTGCTTGCGGCAGGCGACGATGTGCCCGCCGATTGCCGTCTGATCGAGGCGTTCGGGGTGCGCGTCAACACGGCCAATCTGACCGGTGAATCGCGGCCGCAGTCGCGGGATGCCGCTGCTTCACCCGAAGCGCCGCACTCGCGTCGGCGCGACATTCTGCATGCCGGCACTTCGCTGATCTCGGGCGAGGCGCGCGCCATGGTATATGCCATAGGCATGCATACCGAGTTCGGCAATATCGCGCGCCTGACGCAGGTGGTCACTGAGCCGCCATCCCCGCTGCAAAAGGAGATCATGCACCTGTCGAGACTGGTGGCGTTGTCCGCCATCCTGCTGGGCGTGGTGTTCTTCTTCATAGGCCGGCTGATCGGTCTGTCTTTCTGGGACAACCTGATCTTTGCTATCGGCATCATCATCGCCAACGTGCCGGAAGGGCTGCTGCCCACCGTCACGCTGTCGTTCGCCATGGCAACCCAGCGCATGGCGAAGAAGAATGCCCTGGTGCGTCATTTTCCTGCGGTGGAGACGCTCGGTGCGGCCAGCGTGATATGCAGCGACAAGACCGGTACGCTCACGCAGAACAGGATGAGCATCCGGGAGGTGTTTCATTCGGGCGGGCTGCAATCGCCGGATTCCCTGGCGGCAGCGCAGCCGATGCTGGACGTGATGCGCTGTTGCCACGACCTGCATCGTGCAGGGCAGCAGTGGCTGGGCGACCCGATGGAAGTGGCTTTGCGGGAGAGCGTGCCGTCCGGCGGCGATGAATTTAAGCGTCTGGACGAAATATCGTTCGATACCGAGCGCCGCCGCATGTCGGTGGTTTGCAAAACACCCGACGGGCCGCAACTGTATTGTAAGGGGGCGGCGGAATCCGTATTGCCGCTGTGCAGTGCAGTATGGTCAGGAGGCGTTGTAATTCCGCTCGACGAAGCCGGCAGAAAGAGTCTGTTAGGTGTTCAGGAGCAAATGGCCGAGCAGGGGCTGCGCGTGCTGGCGCTGGCTTATCGCAACCTGCCGGAAAATACCTCTGAGCGTGAGACGGAGCTGATTTTTGCAGGCCTCGTCGGCTTGCGAGATCCGCCGCGTGAGGCCGTTCCCGAGGCGATTCGCATCTGCCGCGAAGCCGGCATACGCGTGATCATGGTCACCGGCGATCATCCGCATACCGCCTGTGCGCTGGCACGCGAAATCGGGCTGGCACAAAATCCGCTGGCGGTGATCGGCGAACGTCTGCGCCAGATGTCGGATACCGATCTGCAATTGCTGCTCGATGAACCCGAGCTGATTTTTGCCCGGATTGCTGCCGACCAGAAGATGCGCATCGTGCAGGCGTTGCAGCGCCGTGGTGAAGTCGTCGCGGTGACAGGCGACGGGGTGAATGATGCGCCTGCATTGAAATGCGCCGATGTCGGAATCGCGATGGGCATCAGCGGCACCGATGTCGCCAAAGAGGCGGCAGACATCATCCTGCTGGACGACAATTTCGCCTCCATCGTCACCGCCATCGAGGAAGGGCGTGCGGTATACGACAATCTGCGCAAGTTTCTCGTCTACATTCTGACCCACAATGTAGCGGAACTCGTGCCCTATCTGGCTTTCGTGCTGTTCCGCATTCCGCTGCCGCTCACGGTGATCCAGATTCTGGCGATCGATCTGGGCACCGATACCCTGCCAGCCTTGGCGCTCGGCGCCGAAAAACCCGACCCGGACACCATGAAACGCCCTCCGCGCCGGCTGAATGAACACATGCTCAACCGGTGGATGATGATGCGCATATACCTGTTTTTAGGTCCGATGGAAGCGGCAGCCGCGATGTCCGCCTATTTCTTCGTGCTGAACGGCGGCGGCTGGCGGTTCGGCAGCCCGCCGGGTATTCATGAAAATCTCTACCTGCAGGCCACCACGGCATGCCTGTCGGCGATCATCGCGATGCAGGTGGTCAATATCTTTCTGTGCCGGCATCCCAGCCTGTCGGCGTTCAGCCGCAGTCTGCGCAGCAACGGCATGATCATCTACGGGATTGTTTTTGAGCTGTCGCTGTTGCTGCTGATCGATTACACACCGTGGGGCAACGCGCTGTTCGGTACCGCGCCGATAGGCATCGAAGTATGGCTGTATATCATGCTGTTCATGCCCGGCATGCTGCTGCTGGAGGAGCTGCGCAAGGCGCTGGTGCGTAAAATGGGACGGAGTAATGCGCCAGGCAACACGGCGCAGTAGTTTTTAGGTGGCCGATTGCGGTAAGCTATGCGCTTTCCAAAATCGCACAACAGAACAATCATGGCTCAATATGTAATGTCTATGCTCCGCGTGAGCAAAATCGTCCCCCCGAAGCGTCAGATCATCAAGGATATTTCCTTGAGCTTTTTCCCCGGCGCCAAGATCGGCCTGCTGGGTCTGAACGGTTCCGGTAAATCCACCGTGCTGCGCATCATGGCGGGCGTGGACAAGGAATACGAAGGCGAAGTGCAACATCTGCCGAACATCCGCATCGGCTATCTGGCGCAGGAGCCGCAACTCAATCCTGATAATACCGTGCGTCAGGAAGTGGAAGAAGCGCTGGGCGAAGTGATGCAGGCGCAGCAGAAACTGGACGAGGTGTATGCCGCCTATGCCGAGGAAGATGCGGATTTCGACGCGCTCGCCGCCGAACAGGCGCGTCTGGAAGGCATCATCGCCGCTGCGGGCTCAGGTTCCGATCAGTTGATGGAAATCGCAGCCGATGCGCTGCGTCTGCCGGAATGGGATGCGGTGATCAGGAATCTGTCGGGCGGTGAGAAGCGCCGCGTCGCCCTTTGTAAGCTGTTGCTGGACAAGCCGGACATGCTGCTGCTGGACGAGCCGACCAACCATCTGGATGCGGAATCGGTGGAATGGCTGGAACAATTCCTGGTGCGCTTCCCCGGCACCGTGGTGGCCGTCACCCATGATCGCTACTTCCTGGATAACGCCGCCGAATGGATACTCGAACTGGATCGCGGTCACGGCATCCCGTGGAAGGGCAATTATTCCAGCTGGCTGGAGCAGAAGAGCGCGCGACTGGAGCAGGAAAGCAAACAGATCGACGCGCATGCGAAGGCGATGAAGCAGGAACTGGAATGGGTGCGTCAGAACCCGAAGGGGCGTCAGGCGAAATCCAAGGCGCGTATCGCCCGCTTCGAGGAACTCAATTCGCAGGAACACCAGAAGCGCAACGAGACGCAGGAAATCTTCATCCCAGTCGGCGAACGGCTGGGCAACGAAGTCATCGAGTTCGAGAATGTTTCCAAGGCCTATGGCGACCGGCTGCTGATCGATAACCTGAGTTTCAAGATTCCCCCCGGCGCCATCGTCGGCATCATCGGTCCGAACGGCGCGGGTAAATCGACGCTGTTCCGCATGATCACGGGCAAAGAGCAGCCCGATTCCGGCACGGTGAAGATCGGTTCCACCGTCAAGATCGCACACGTCGATCAGGCGCGCGACTCGCTGGATAACGACAAGACGGTGTTCGATGCGATCTCGGGCGGCAATGAAATTCTCACTGTCGGAAAATATGAAACCCCGGCGCGCGCCTACATCGGCCGCTTCAACTTCAAGGGCGGTGATCAGGGCAAGCTGGTCGGCCAGCTCTCCGGCGGAGAGCGCGGACGCCTGCACCTGGCGCAGACGCTGATTTCAGGCGGCAACGTGCTGCTGCTGGACGAACCCTCCAACGATCTGGATGTGGAAACCTTGCGCGCGCTGGAAGATGCGCTGCTCGAATTCGCCGGTTGCGTGACCGTGATCTCCCATGATCGCTGGTTCCTCGACCGCATCGCGACGCACATCCTGGCATGCGAAGGCGATTCCAAATGGACTTTCTTCGACGGCAACTATCAGGAATACGAAGCGGACAAGCGCAAGCGTCTGGGCGAGGAAGGCGCGAAACCCAAGCGCATCAGATATAAGCCGATTAGTAGATAGTGCGCAATTTTTAATGTAAACTAACCGTTATTAGTTCATTCGGATGTTGCTATGTTGACTGTCAATATTCACGATGCCAAAACTCAGCTATCCCGTCTGGTAGAGCAGGCGGCGCAGGGTGAAGCCTTTATCATTGCCAAGGCAGGCAAGCCGATGGTCAAAGTGATTCCGCTGGATAAAGCGGAAGTTTCCAGTCGCCTGGGGTTTATGACCGGGGAGTTTCATGTACCGGACGATTTTGACCAGATGGCTGGCACCGAAATTGAGGGTTTGTTTGAAGGCAAGATTGCGTGAATTTGCTGCTCGATACCCATTTGTTGCTGTGGGCCGCAAGTGAGCCTGGATGTCTGTCGGACAAAGCACGGGATTTGCTGCTCGATCCGGCCAATCAGCTCGTCTTCAGTTCGGCCAGCCTGTGGGAAATTACCATCAAAAATGCGCTTGATCGTCCCGATTTCAAGGTTGATTCGCGCCGTTTATGGCGCATGTTATCGGTCAGCGGGTATCGTGAGCTCTCTGTGACCGGTGAGCATGCTGTCGCGGTGAGCGAATTGCCTACGATTCACAAAGATCCGTTTGACCGCATCCTGATCGCACAGGCACGAGTTGAAGGCTTGCTGTTGCTGACAGCGGATAAGCTAGTGGCAAAGTATGGGGAAGGGGTGCGAGAGGTATGATGTATTCGTGGAAAACCGTAGTTTGTTGCTGCTGAAAATAAGTTGAATGAGATTTGCGAAAATGAGAAGTAAAATCCTCGATGCGGTGCATCAAACCGCTAGCGGGCTGCATAAATCCGGCACGATTGCTGATGTGACGATGCGCGAGTTTGACAAACTTTGCCTTCTACCCGTGCACGTCATGCAGCCAACGGAAATAAAAAGCTTGCGCGAAAAAGCCAAAATCAGTCAGGCCGTATTTGCCGCTTACCTGAACACCAGCGTATCAACTGTTCAGAAGTGGGAAATTGGCGAGAAAAAACCAAGCGGCATCGCACTCAAACTGCTGAACATCGTCGAGCGCAACGGACTGGATGTGCTGGTTTAGGTTGGTGGTGAGCAAGCAGCAGAAATCGTGGTTAGTCCCCGATTACTGCAAATGTATGACCCCGCAACATCACAACTATTAGATGCCAAAAGGGAAGCGGCCCCTTTGATACTTGCCCCTTTGATACTATTAAGCGGGGGCTGCCCCGCAGCAGGTGACTTTCTTTGCCCGGCCAAAGAAAGTCACTAAAGAAACGCCGCCCCGGTTTGCCGCGCCGCCAGACTGATGTCACGCTGGCGGCGTCCCCCTCGATAGTCGTAAACAAGCGGGGCTGCGCAACTCGACCTCGCTGCGCTTGGGACTCGAACAGTGCTCGCCTAACACCACCGCTTGTTTACGCCCATCTTCGGCGGCGCACAGGGGATGATGGCGGTACTTATTGAGAAGATGGGAATTGATGATTAGACGGTGAAAGGTGGCTTGTTTGCTATAAACTGGTCATTAAATATATTTGTTTGGAGATCGTTATGCCTACCGTTAATACTCACGATGCCGAAACGTGTTTATCACGTCTAGGTTTTATGTTAGGTGAATTCGTGGTGCCGGACGATTTCGACCAAATGAAAAACGACGAATTTTTTGATGAATGCGAAGCCGACAAGCGGAAACGCCTGGGCGAAGAAGGCGCGAAATTGAAACGGATACGGTACAAGCAGATTAGTAAACAAGAATTGCGGGCTGTCGCCGATTAATGATCCGATTGTTTTAAGACCCCCGAGCTTACAATTATTTCCGAAACGGCCCTTCCTTTTAAATCCGAAAACACAAGGACTACAACACATGTATAAGACTATTACTCTGTTTAATCACAAAGGTGGGGTCAGTAAGACAACAACGACATTCAATCTTGGATGGATGCTTGCCGAAATGGGTCATTGCGTAGTAATGATTGATGCTGATCCACAATGTAATCTCACAGGGTTGGTTTTAGACTATCAGAATGCGGAGGATCTTGACCAGTTCTATGCGAATCACCCCAACCAAAATATTCATGCTGGTTTGGCTCCCGCATTTGAATCACAGCCACGTATGATTGAGGCTGTAGATTGCATCAGTGTTAAGTCGCGAGAGGGACTTTTTCTCTTGCCAGGTCACGTTAATCTGTCTGAATACGAGGTCACGCTGGGTATTGCGCAGGAGTTGTCGGGGTCTATTCAAGCATTGAAAAATCTTCCTGGTGCGTTTCACTATTTCATTTCAAAGGTCGCCGCTGCCAACAAAGCCGACTTTGTCCTGATTGATATGAATCCAAGTTTGGGTGCCATCAATCAAAATTTGCTAATGACCAGCGATTTCTTCATGGTGCCTACAGCACCAGATTATTTCAGCCTAATGGCCATTGACTCTCTTTGTACTGTCTTGCCTAGATGGATTGATTGGGCGAAGAAATTGCATAGTGGCGCAACTCTTGGGGACGCTGTATATCCGTTTCCAATGCCAAAACTTAGGTTTCTTGGCAGCATCATTCAGAAGTACCGCCCTCGAAAAGGAAACGCAACGGAAGGTTTTCAGTCATGGATCGACGAAATCAATAGACGCGTTGTTGAGAAACTCTTTCCGATTCTTCGGAAATCTGGCACCACCTTTAGTGATGAAGTATATACAGCCGCAGGGATAACCGCAGCGCAGTTTTATTGCCTCGCGCAGATACCGGATTTCAATACGCTCATTGCCACATCACAAATACACCAGACTCCGGTGTTTGCTCTAACCGATGAAATGTTTGGGCACACTGGAACCGTTCTTGATCGAGATAAAATTAAGCGAGATGAATTCCGTGGATTATTTAAAAATCTTGCGACGCAAGTGGTGGCACTAGCAAAAAATGCGTAACGCGCATGCCCAGTTTACCGAGAACCTGAGGCGCGCTAGAGAGCTCGGCGGTCTTGCAATTGCCGTGGAGAACATGACGACCACAGCCATTGATGTATCGGATTTGCTGCGTTCGCAGATCGTCCTTTCAGTAAGTGCATTGGATCACCTTGTGCATGAGCTTGTACGGTTAGGTATGATCGAAATATCACAAGGTGCGCGAGCAAAAACGGATGGATACCTTCGTTATCAAATGCCGGTGACTGCCATTGAGTCTGCGCTTAGCGGCATTCCCCATGCAATCTGGGTTGGAGAAACAGTTCGGGAAAAACACGCTTGGCAAAGCTTCCAAGACCCAGATAAAATCGCCGATGCTATACGACTAATCTCATCCATTAAGTTGTGGGAAGAGGTTGGGTTGCAACTTCATATGACAGCTCAGGATATTAAGACGCGGCTCAAATTGGTTGTGGATCGACGAAACAAGATTGCACATGAAGCCGATATTGATCCGGCAAATCCAGGGTTTCGTTGGGCAATTAATTCGACACTAGTCAACGATACTGTCTATTTCATCGAAAAGGTTGGTGATGCGATTTACAAGGCTACAATCTAACAAGCGTACCACCAGAGGCAAACCACGGTTTCCGAATATTGCAACGAGATTTTTCTTGTTGCCTTTTTTCACTCTCTCGCTACATCAGGGTCATGGAATCAGTTTTAACATTCCAACAAATCCGCAATTAAAAGGTACTCGCAATATTTCCAAGGCATCACCATGGACATGAAGTCGATCAATTCAGGCCGCTTGCGCGCCATTGGCTACGATGGCAGCAACCGGATGTTGCAGGTGCAGCTTGATGACGGCAGCACGCTGCAATACGGCGGCGTTGGCGAGGATACATGGCGCCGTTTCAGCAGCTCGGGCGCGGCGTGGAGCTTCTATCGCGACAACATCGAAGAGGAGTTCACGGCGAAGCGCGTTTCCGGCAAGGCTCCGACCGGCAAGAACCCGCTTGACGATTTATTCGGGAAACTCTGACGAACTTGTGGGATCAAGACTCATATCGCAACATGTTTTTTACCAGTCCATGAATATTTATAAGTCCTGCCTCTTTTTAGAGATAGACATAGTGCAATAGTTGCACTATTATTCACGTATGCCTCGCATTCATTCTTTCGATTCCTGCCAAATCAATATTTACCCCCAGGATCACATGCCGCCGCATTTTCATGTGCTGGCGAGCGAGCGACGGACGGGAGTGGTTGGTCAGGATAGATAACGGTGAAGTGCTGGAGGGCGCGCGTAGTACCCGATCAATTCGAGCCGCATTGGATTGGGCCGCCGTGCCGATAAACCGCGACAGACTGCTGCAAATTTTTTGGGAGTTGCGCACATGAAAAATAGAAATCACTTCCGTTTGACCCAAGTCAGGACGCTTGAAAATTTTCGTCTCAATCTGTCTTATGCTGACGGTGCAGAATTCAACGTCGATCTGTCGGACTGGATTAAGTCGTCTGTAAGTTTGCAACCGCTGCAGGACCAAAGTCTTTTTACGACCGCCAAGGTAAGTGAATTGGGTCGTGCGGTTGAGTTCGGCAAGGGTGAAATTGATCTGGCAGCTGACAATCTGCGCAATCTTGCGATAGAGCAATCCGGCGGCATCGGTCACGAGCGCATCTGGAACTGGATGTACGCAAACAATCTGACCCTGGACGGGGCGGCAGAAGTCCTGGGGATAAGCCGCAGGATGTTGGCCTATTACCGCAACGGCGAAAAATCGATTCCCCGACATATCTGGCTAGCGTGTGTCGGATGGGAAACGCTTCAAAAGCACGGCGTAGCAGCTTAATCGTCGCGCACCGCTGCACGACAGGGTTCGGTCCGCGAAATACGGAATAACTGTGGACCATGATTTCCCAAATGTTTCAACTTGATTCTGTTTTTTTCCTTTTCTTCTCCTTTCCTTATAATGCCCGGATTCGATCCTTATTCGGTGACTTGTCATGCGTGAACAAATCATCAGCCTGAGCGACTTTAAAACCTCTGCCAGCCGGTTATTGCATGAAACGCGCGGGGGAATGAACATTGTCCTGACGCAGAACGGTTCGGCGAGCGCGGTGGTGCAGGATTACGCAACCTATCGCGCGCAGCAGGATGCCTTTTGGATGCTGAAACTGATGGTGCAGGGCGAGGCCGATGTGAGCAAAGCTGCGCTGACTTCGCAGCCTGAGGTGTTCAGCTCGATGCGCGCGTCTTTGCTGGATAAAAATATGACGTGGTCTGTTCCCGCTTAGTAACTACGTTTCCGTGACCAGGTGGCGGGCTTGCCGGCTCGTCGGGCGAACCTGTCGGACTTGTCGGGTTCCATCCCTGTCTGATTTTTTGGCCTTGAGAAACGCCGGAATCTCTTTGCTGCCCGACAAAATAAAGTCGCGCTCCACCGCTGCAAAAGCCTCTGTCTGTGGTATTGACAGGCATTCGATCATTCCCCGGTAAACCAGATCAAACAACCGGTCCAGCGCAATCTGATGCGTTTTGCGGGTGGTGGCATAGAGCCAGTCGGAGAACGCCATGAAATGCGTAAACGGGCTGTCGCCCAGCAACAGGGGTAAGCCCTGCGGGAAACGGCCGGAGTTGGCAACCAGATCCCAGTAGCGTGCAAAGCGCACCAGGCGCTGCATGGTGGCAAAATCAATGCGGTCGGTGGCGAGTATGGTGTAGGGCGCGTAGGGGGTGTAGCGCATGTCATACGTTTCTGTATGGCGGATGATGTTGGTGCCGCGCAGGCGCTTGAGTACGCCGACCTGAATTTCCTGCTGCCGGAGGGCAACCAGGCGGTCGAAGCCTTGCGCGAAGCTGTTCATGTCTTCGCCGGGCAGGCCGATGATGAGATCGACGTGAACATGCGCGTGACTTTTCTCACGCAGCCAGCGCAAATTTTCTTCTGTTTTCGCTGTGTCCTGCTTGCGCGAAATGAGCGCCTGTATCTCGGGATTGAAAGTCTGGATGCCCACCTCGAATTGCAGCGAACCCTCGGGGAAGCGCGAGATCAGCACTTTAAGCTGGTCGGGCAGGTGATCCGGGATCACCTCGAAATGCACGAATAACTTGTCGTCCAGGCGTTCCAGAAAGAATTCAAGGATGCGCGCACTGGCCTTGATGTTCAGGTTGAAGGTGCGGTCTACAAACTTGAACTGGCGTGCGCCGCGTTCGTACAGCTTCGCCATCTCGGCCAGGAACAGGTCGAGGTCGAAGGCCCAGGCCGTCTTGTCGAGCGAAGAGAGGCAGAATTCGCATTTGAACGGGCAGCCGCGCGAGGCTTCGACGTACAGGGTGCGGTTGGCGATATCGTTGTCGTTGTAGAGCGCATAGGGCAGCTTGATGTCGGTAAGCTGAGGCTGGATGCCGGCGATGATTTTCTGCGCCTGCGGGCGCTTTTGCAGCAGCTCGCGGCAGAGCTTGGCAAAGCTGATGTCGCCCCAGCCGGTAATCACATAATCCGCCAGCCGCACGATTTGTTGCTGCTCGCATTCGTAGCTTACTTCCGGCCCGCCCAGCACCACGATTATTTCCGGGGCGACGCACTTTAGCAGCGCAACCACCCGGGTCATCTCGACCACATTCCAGATGTAGACGCCGAAGCCGACAATTGCAGGCTTTGCTGCCAGTATGGTCTCGATAATTTCTTCCGGCCTGTTTTGCAGGATGAACTCCATGATCTGCGTGTCCTGCTTATGTTCGCCCATATTGGCGGCGAGGTAGCGCAAACCAAGCGAAGCATGGTGATAGCGTGCGTTGAGGGTGGCGAGAACGATGGCGGGCATGCGCGGTCGGATGAGCTGAAGGGCCGCTATGTTACGCTACTTTTACGGTAAATTAAGCAGGGTGCGTGCAGGTGACGCAGGACAGTATAGGCATGCGCTGGCGGTTTGGAATAAACTGAAAGTCAAGGCAGCCTTCCTGATAACATTGCCTGATCGCGGTCGCATCGTGCCGGTGCTGCTGGACAGCAGGCGTGACTTGCAGAACTTTCTGCTCAATCGTTTGGCGCGGTGAGCCGGTAAATGATCGGAATGCGACTATGGACATGAAAAAAATCAATTCGGGCAAGCTTCGCGCCATCGGCTACGATGCCGGAGCCAGAATATTGCAGGTGCAACTTGACGACGGCAGCACGCTGCAATACAGCGGCGTGGGCGAGGATACGTGGCGGCATCTTACCGGTTCGGGGGCGGCATGGAGCTTTTATCGCGACAATATCGAGGAGGAGTTCACCGCTAAACGCGTTTCCGGCAAAGCCGCAACGGGGGTGAACCAGCTCGACGAGTTGTTCGGGAAGCCATGAGGTTGTTTCACTCGCTAACGGTGCAGATGCCGATTGACATTGCGGCATCGGTACCCTGATAATCCTTACATGAATACCTTTTTCTCCATTCGACACGTCCGAGCCAATCTGAGCGCAAAGCTGCGCATGGTCTGGTTGCGCACGCACGGTGGTCTGGAGAATTAGCGTTTAACTTCGCTTGAGCAGTCTCCGCAAAGGCCACAGTTTCTGTGGCCTTTTTGATTATACCGTTGCTTTTTACCGGAGAAAATCCATGTCGCTGCCAGTCGCATTTGTTTCAGTCATCCTGATCTGGTCTACCACGCCGCTTGCGATCAAGTGGAGCGCGCTGGGGGCCGGGTTCAGTTTTGCGGTGCTGGCGCGCATGGCGATCAGCGTCCTGTTGTGCGCGACGTTGCTGGTGGTGCTGCGCATTCGTCCGCCATTGCACCGCCGTGCGATGCACAGCTACGTGGCGAGCGGAACCAGCATGTGGGCAACGATGGTGCTGGCCTACTGGTCCTCGCAATATGTCAGCTCGGGCATGATTTCGGTGCTGTTCGGCCTCTCTCCCTTGATCACCAGTCTGGGGGCGATGTTGTGGCTCAAGGAAGAAGCCGTCACGGCAAACAAACTGGCCGGCATGCTGCTGGGGCTGACGGGTCTGGTGCTGGTGTTCAGGGGCGGGCTGGGTCTGGGCGAGGGCGCGGCGCTGGGGGTGTTCGCGCTGTTTATGGCTGTGGTTTGCCAGTCGCTGGGCCTGGTGTGGATCAAGAAAGTGGGCGATGACAGCCCGCCGCTGGCGACGACGTTCGGTGCGCTGATCGTCGCGTTACCGCTGTTCTTCGCGGCATGGTGGCTGAGCGATGGCAACTTACCCGCAGCGCTGCCGGATCGCGCAGCGGAAGCGATCGTCTATCTGGGCGTGTTCGGCTCGGTGCTGGGCTTCATGCTGTATTACTACATGATCAAACACATGGATACCGGACGCATCGCCTTGATCACGCTGATCACGCCGGTGCTGGCCCTGCTGCTGGGACACGGGCTGAACGACGAGGCGGTGCTGCCGCAAGTCTGGTTCGGCACGGCATGCATTCTGCTGGGTCTGGGCTTGCACCGCTGGGGCGCGCAGTGGCCGGTTGTCGGCGGCAAGAAACCGGGGAAATCAAACTGACATTCTGTCGAGTTCGTAAGGCTGTCAGAATATGGTCACCCGGCTCAGTCAGCCGCCGGGCCGGACACCGATCCAGATGGTGTGACGATTGCCACGGCGGGCTGTGTGCGAGCCTGCACGCTGCTGCGTCACCTCAAAACCCGCCTTCACCATACGCCGGGTAAATGCGGGGTCGGAGGTAGCCGACCAGACGGTGAGCACACCGCCCGGCTTGAGCGCATTAAAGGCCATGCTCAGCCCGCGCAAGTTGTACAGCGCATCGTTGTCATCATGGGTGAATGAGCTCGGCCCGTTGTCTACATCCAGCATGATGGCATCGAAGTTTTTATGCTCCTGCATTACCAGACCGACATCGTGTTCAAGCACCTGAACGCGCCGGTCATCCAGCGGAAATCCGGCAAGACTACCCATGTAATCCCGGTTCCAGCGCACGACCGCAGGAATCAACTCGGACACCGTTACCCGCGCTTCCGGCCCCGTATGGGATAACACCGCCGCCAAAGTAAAACCCATACCGAGTCCCCCTACCAGCAGGCGAGGCGCTTCCCGTCCGGCAATCATCTTGCATGCCAGTTCAGCCAGCACATCTTCCGAGTGATGGGCGCGGCTGTTCATCAGTTCGCCCGCTTTATCGACGCGGATGGAGAACTCGTCGCCGCGCTGGTATAAACGCAGCGTGGCGCCCGTCCAGGATGCGGTATCGATCAGTTTATAGGGGATCATGATTTTTTTCCTGACGGGATTCACAAGGCGGCAGAGTGCGCAACGCCCCGGTGCAAGCACTCGTTGATTCGGCGGAAATTGATGAGGAAGGGCGATTTGTGATTTGATTTTTCATGGTCATCGTTAAGTGTTGATGCATGTGCAGGGCGGGAAAGGCGGCCTGAAAAACTCGCGAAGCGCATATGCTATTCGCCGATTAACAGATAAACTGTGTTACCGCGTAAGCGGAAATCCAATTTTTAATAATTAAAGCGGCCGGTTCCCTGCCAATTTTTTGCAACAACATGAACCTCGACCCGCGCACCCTGTTGTTTTCGCTGATCCTGACCGATGCCTTGCTGGTATTGTGTCTGCTCGTCGCCGTTTACGGACAGGTGGGCAATAAAAGACGGGATGGCATGGAAAAGTGGGCGGCAGCGATTCTGCTGGAAGCTCTGGTCTGGATAATAGCCGATTCTCGCGGGAGTTTTCCTGACTTTATCACGATAGTCTTCGCACACGGATTCCAGGCAGCTTCGTATGCGATGATATTGGCGGCGATCTGTGAATTTCAGCAACGGCGAGCGCCGAACTGGCAGTATTTTGCGCCGGTGGCAGTGGCGCTGGCGACGGCGTTCGTTCTGGTAGGTGACATACGCGGCCGCTTTATCTGGGGCAGCCTGATTTTCATTTTTCAGTTGCAGCTCATCGCACGCGCCCTGTTGTCCGATAAGAATACTCGCGACGGGCGGGCATGGCGGCTGCTGTTCGGCGGAGTCGTCATGCTCATGCTGGTGATGGGTTTGCGTGCATTGACGGCACTGACCGGTCACGGTGAGTTCGCTCAAGTCACGAATAGCGTAGCACTGCAACCCGTTCAGCTCATGGCCTTTATTGCCGTCATGGCGGCGTCGCTGCTGGGCTCGATCGGCTTCGTGCTGATGGTCAAGGAACGCTCGGATCGTGAAATCATGTCGCTGGCGATGACTGACAGCCTCACCCAGGTTTCCAACCGGCGCGCCCTGATGGAACACGCCGAGCATGCGCTGGCGCGGCGCAGCGGTTTGCCGCTGGCATTGCTGATGATCGATGTGGATTACTTCAAACGCATCAACGATACCTGCGGCCATCCGACGGGAGATGAAGTGTTGCGTAAAGTTGCCGGTCGGCTGCTGGAACGGCTGCGTGGACAGGATGTGCTGGGGCGCTACGGCGGGGAGGAGTTTTGCGTGATTGCACCCGATACCGACATGTCGGGCGCGCTGATGCTGGCGGAATCCTTGCGTGCGGCCATCGCTTCAGCGCCGTTTTCAACGGAATGCGGTGAACTGTCTGTTACGGTAAGCATCGGTTTCTCGCTCTGTTCATCCAATGTCACGCGAGATCTGAAGGATATTTTGATAGAAGCCGACAACGCACTTTATACGGCCAAAAAAACCGGACGCAACAAGGTAGCCGGCTTCGGTATTGAATGCGCGTAGCGCCGTCCTCCATGTGTCACAATTCAAACAGCGGTCGTTTGTAGTGCGGAGCGCGCGCGAGCTCAAAAATCCGCCTTATCATCCCCTTACGATAATTTTCCGTTGAGCCGAAATATGGAAAATTTTTGAAAAACTTCTCCCCGTTTAAAAATAAACTAGGTATACTGTTTTTCACAGCCTAATTGCCTAATTGCCTAATTGCCTAATTGCCTAATTGCCTAATTGCCTAATTGCCTAATTGCCTAATTGCCTAATTGCCTAATTGCCTAATTGCCTAATTGCCTAATTCCGGAGCCTCGCCTCATGCGTGTTTTGTACTGGATCGATCGCCGCACCATCAGCTTTCAGTTGCTCGCTGCGCTGCTGCTGACCGCGATGCTGGCGGAAATCCTGTTTGGACTGATTGCGGCGCTTGCCCTGTTCTGGCTCTACACGCTGGCGCGCAACGCTGCGCTGCAAAAGAAAATACACAGCGAACAGGCCATTGCCTCTGTCACATTCGAATCCCGCGATGGCGTCGTGATTACCGACGCCGAGCAAAATATCCTTAAAGTGAACCGTGCGTTCACGGAAATAACCGGCTACACCAGCGCGGACGTAGCGGGAAAAACGCCTGCCATACTGAAATCAACTCGCCATGACGAATCGTTTTACCGTCAGATGTGGGAGACGATTAAAGGCAAAAAAAGCTGGCACGGAGAAATCTGGAACAAACGCAAGAACGGCGAAATATACCCTGAACAGCTGACCATCACCCCCATTTTTGGCGCGGGCGGTCAACTCGTCAATTACGTAGGTATCTTCTCCGACATCACCCGCCGTAAAATTTCCGAGGCGGAAATTCACGATCTGGCCTTTTACGACACGCTCACTCATTTGCCCAACCGCCGCCTGTTGCAGGACAGGCTGAGCCATGCATTAACGGCCGGCGCACGGAACAACAAGGAAGGCGCGCTGCTGTTTATCGATCTCGACAATTTCAAGACCCTGAACGACACACTGGGTCATCGCATGGGAGACCTGCTGTTGCAGCAAGTAGCACTGCGACTGACTTCTTGTGTACGCGAGGGAGACACCGTGGCGCGTCTGGGTGGAGATGAGTTTGTGGTGATGCTGGAAAATCTGAGCGGGCAGGCGGGTGAAGCGGCTGCCCAGACAGAGGCGATAGGCGACAAGATTCTGGCTTCTCTCGGCAAACCTTACCAGCTTGATATGCACGAATATCAGAGCACGCCCAGTATCGGCATCACGCTGTTCGGAAATCATGAGCGCGGCATGGAAGACCTTTTGAAACAGGCGGACATCGCCATGTATCAGGCCAAAAAATCCGGTCGCAACACGCTGCAATTTTTCAATCCGCAGATGCAGGAAACCATCACTGCCCGCGCAAAACTGGAAGGTGAATTGCGCATCGCCATCGAAGCGCAACAATTTCAGTTGCATTACCAAATGCAGATGGATAGTTTGCGCCGCATTCAGGGTGCGGAGGCGCTGCTCCGCTGGATACATCCTCAACGCGGTCTGGTGTCGCCCGCGCAATTTATTCCGCTGGCTGAAGAAACCGGGCTGATTCTGAAAATAGGATTTTGGGTGTTGGAAACGGCATGTACCCAACTCAAGGCATGGCAACAAAACGCCAACACCCGCAATCTCACTCTGGCGGTGAACGTGAGCGCGAAGCAATTTCGTCAGACTGATTTCGTGTCCCAGGTACACGCCGCCGTGTTGCGTCATGCCATCGATCCGAAGCTGCTCAAGCTGGAGCTGACCGAGAGTCTGTTGCTGGAGAATATCGAGGAGACCATTACAACCATGAATGCACTGAAAAAAATCGGGGTATTGTTCTCGCTGGACGATTTCGGAACCGGGTATTCGTCCCTGCAATATCTCAAGCGGCTGCCGCTCGATCAACTCAAAATCGACCAGTCATTCGTGCAGGATCTGGCAACCGACAACAGCGACAAGGCGATTGTGGGCACCATCATCGCCATGGCTCACGGTCTTGATCTGGATGTCATTGCCGAGGGGGTGGAAACGGAAGAACAGCGCCTGACCCTGCTGAATAAGGGCTGCATCCATTATCAGGGTTATTTGTTTGGCAAGCCCGTGCCGATCGAGCAATTTGAATCGCTGATGAACCCAGGTCAAACACGCCGGCAAGCCGCGGTGGCCTGCCCAAACGTCTGTCATGCGGCCTGAAGCCGGATAAACCGCCAGCCCATTGCGCCGGCTGATTTTGTTATGCAGTTTTTATTTGTCATCCTTGAACAGGTTCATCAGATCGCCGATCGCCGGACGATTTTTTGGCACATACGGAGAATTCCTGTCATGCAGCGGATTCGGCAAGTTGTCGCGGCTGCGGGGAGATAACGGCGGCATCCCCCAGTTGCGCTCGATAAATTTGAGTATAGAGGCATGATCGTAATAGGTATGGTCGACATAGCCATTCTTGGCAAGCGGAGAAATGACCAGCAGCGGCACGCGCGGACCGTCGCCGAAGAAATCGATGAATTGCGTGTACCCTGAATCGTAATAACCGCCGCTCTCGTCGAAGGTGACGAAAATGGCCGTCTTCTTCCATAACTCAGGGTTTTGTTTTACCTTGTTCACGATACCCCGCAACAACTCGTCAAAGCCCGGCTCCATGGCATATCCCGGGTGTCCGGACACGCTGTCGTAAGGCGCTATGATTGATACGGCAGGGAAATAGGTTTCCTTTTTTTCTGCATCCAGATAGAACGCCCACAAGTCGTGCAGATTGGCGCGGCCCGCTCCCAGCATGATGGAGGGGAAATACAGATGGGTATCGCACATGGCGCAATACTCCTTATCCACATATTTGCCGTCGTTGCGCCCGCCGCTGTACCAGCGCCAGGATACGCCGCGGGCCGTCAATGCATCGCCTATCGACGGAATGATCTGCGGCGGCAGCTTGTCGTCGTCCGGCTTCAGCGGTTCTCCCGTCGGGGAGAAAGACGGCTCCATGTTGTTGACCATGTAATAGGTGTCAGGATCGCAATTGCCATCCCGGAAGGCGCGATAAGGCAGGCGCTTTAAGAATTGATGTATCCCTTTGACACCAGGGCTATTCATATCGTAGCAGTTCACATAGCTCCCGCCTTTGTAACCGTCTTCGGTATACCAGTTATTGGTCCCCGGCTGCGCATCGGGATTCTCGATCAGTTTGACCGGCGGCTGAGCCGCCTTGCCCTCCCTGGTGTAAAAAGACACGTCCCCCGTGGTCAGGGCCAGGTAATTTCCCGTGGTTCCCCCCAGCACGGACTGGTGGTAATTGTCGGCTATCGCATATTCGTCGGCCAGCTCGCGCAAATAAGGCGCATCCCCCGTCGCCATGTTGTAAAAACCCATGGTCACTGCGCCCTGATAGGTGTTGCCGGCGGCAATCGGCGTCTTGCCATTGGAGGGGCCCATGCCAACCGTTTGAGCAGTCCAGACGAACAAGTCATTTTTCCCGCCATCCAGTTGCTGCCACATCTGGAAGAAACGGTGCACGGGATCGCCGGTATGCGCGCCGTAGGCGACATATTTTGAAATCTGGAAGGGGCCGTTCGGCAGATCGGACGGAAAACGCGCATCGGGTATGTCGCGGCGCTGGCCGAATGCGCCCGGTGCATAGGGCTGCGGCAAGGCTTCGTAGGTTCCGGTGATTCGCGGGGCCGGTGAATACTCGCCGCTGCTCAGCGCCAAATGTTGTCCGGCCAGATGAAAGTTTGCGCCGGGCTGTCCGTTTGCTTTCACGATGCCCAGTGAGCGCAAATTGGCGATCGTCTGGCCTTTTTTTGGCCGGTAGGTGGCGAACAGATTATCGAAGGAGCGGTTTTCGCCGATAATCACGATGACATGTTCAATTGCCGTGGCAGCCTTGGGTGTCTCAGGAGCGGCTAGCGCAGGGTGCGAGACGGCCATGGCTGCCAACAGGACTATTCGACGATGCATTCTCACTCCCTATGATTCATGTTTGCGAGGTGACGGTTCAACGGATAGTCTTCAGCAAGACCTGCTGCAACCTTCGGGTGAAGACTATTCCGCCGCCGACAGGCGTATGGTGTACTGGCCCGATTTTTCGTCACGCACCACCACCAGCAGCTTGTGCCGTTGTGCGTCTTCGACCAGTTCCTTGAACGAGCGGTAGCCGTAGGAGGATTCGGTAAAGCCCGGCTTGCGGCGCTGCATGGTCGTCTTGACCATGGAGCCCCAGATTTTTTCATCCGAACCGCGCTCGGCGATCAGCGCCTCGACAGTTTCCACGATGAAATCCAGCGCTTCCTGACGCTTGTCGTCCTCGTTTTTTGCGGCTTGCGGCTTGGCCTTGCCCGCTTTGGCGGGAGCTTTTTTCTCGGCGCGCTGCTGTTTCGCTTCCTGTTCGCGAACCAGATCGTCATAAAAAATGAATTCGTCGCAGTTGGCGCTGAGCAAGTCCGAGGTGGAATCCTTCACGCCGATGCCGATCACATACTTGTTGTTTTCGCGCAGTTTGGAGACCAGCGGCGAAAAGTCAGAGTCGCCGCTGATGATGACGAAGGTGTCCATGTGCGCTTTGGTGTAGCAAAGATCCAGCGCATCCACAACCATGCGGATGTCGGCCGAGTTCTTGCCGCTTTGCCTCACATGCGGAATCTCGATCAGCTCGAAGGCCGCTTCATGCATGGTCGCCTTGAATTCCTTGTAGCGCTCCCAGTCGCAATAGGCCTTCTTGACTACGATGCTGCCCTTGAGCAGCAGCCGTTCCAGCACCTTTTTGATGTCGAACTGCGCATACTTGGCGTCGCGCACGCCCAGCGCCACGTTTTCGAAATCGCAGAACAGCGCCATGTTGGTGATTTCAGATTGAGCTGCCATTGGAGCGTCCTTTCATAAGGGGTTATAAGTTCGGCAGTTGAAACAAACAGCTGAAGCCAAGGGGTCTGAAAACACCCGTTAAAACAATATAACAATATGATTTTAAGATAAATATCGTATTCGAATGAGTGTCGTGACGCATGCCTTGCTGACACTCCAAAACAACTTGGGAAACGTGTGGATCATGGCACAAAAGCAACAGGATTTCCAGACGTAACGGCAAACCTGCTCAGCCATCCTGAACGTCGGGTCACCGCGTATGGCATCATTTTCATCCGGGTCAATGCGACGATCAACCGCGAGCGGTGCATGCGGTTATGCCTCTGGATTTACGCCGGGTATTTTGTTCAGATCCACTTCATCGATCTGTTCGGGCGAGAGAAAAAGCCTGGCATAGTCGAGATAAACTTTTTCCCGGATAAACACGTCGAACAGATCGGGGTCGATATGGCCGCCCAGCTTGAACTTTCCCAGTATAGCCAGCGACTCGGATAAGGTCTTGCCTGTCTTGTAGGGTCTGTCCTTTGCGGTCAGCGCCTCGAATATGTCGGCTATGCCCATGACTCTGGCCTGCAACGACATCTGCTCCCGGGTCAGGCCGCGCGGGTAGCCTTTCCCATCGACGCGTTCATGATGCCCGCCCGCATATTCCGGGACGTTTTTCAGGTGTTTCGGCCAGGGCAGCGATTCGAGCATCTGAATGGTGACGTCGATATGGTGATTGATAATCCCGCGCTCTTTTGCAGTCAAGGTGCCGGAACGTATGGAAAGATTATCGAGTTCATCTTCACTCAGAAAATTTTTCGTATCGCTGTTCCGTCCTTTGTTGTCGCACCACTGATATTCTGCAATTTGCGCCAGGCGCAGCAGCGCGGCTTCCGGCATTTTTTCAACACCCACATTACAGTGCCGTAAAAACTCGCGGTCGTCATCGAGCTGTCTGATGCGCGCCTCGTATTCAGCTTGAGCCTCTGCACTCAATCCTCCATCCTCGCTCCTCAATCCTGTCTTTCTGAGCATTTCGATCTCCGCATCGCGTTTTAATACCTCAAAACGGGTATCGAGCAGATCGATACGGTCAAACAGCGTGTGCAGTTTGGTCGGTTTGTCCACCACATGCACCGGCGTGGTAATTTTTCCGCAGTCATGCAACAGCCCGGCGATCTTCAGTTCGTAACGGTCCTCTTCCGTCATCACAAAATCCTTGAGCGGCCCGTGGCGGGTACGGGTGACAGCATCGGCCAGCAACATGGTCAACTCGGGAACCCGCTCGCAATGCCCGCCGGTGTGAGGTGATTTGTCGTCGATCGCGGTATTGATGAGCTGGATGAAGGACTCGAACAATTCCTCCAGTTGCACGATCAGACGACGGTTGGTCAAGGCCATCGCCGCCTGGGAGGCAAGCGACTCGACCAGTTGCTGGTCGTCACGCGAAAACGGCACCTTTTTCCCGGAATCGCGGTCTTGCGCGTTGATGAGTTGCAAGACGCCTATCAGCTCGCCCTCGTGATTCGACATCGGCACGGCCAGAAAAGAACTTGAGTGGTAGCCGTGCTTGGCATCGAAGTTCTTGGTGCCGGAAAAATCATAGCCTTGTGCCGCATAAGCATCGGGAATATTCACCGTCTCACCGCTCAGCGCCGCATGACTCACCACCATCGAGTGATTGGGGCGGCCTTGCTGATCGTACAGCTGCACCGGATAATATTCGATCGGCACGCCGTGCATGCCGCCCATCGCAATGCCCAGTGTATCGGTGCGCACAATCTCAAACCGCAACGCCCGACGCTCGGGGTCCAGCAGATATAACGTGCCGGCATCGGCATGGGTAATGCGTTTGGCCGCTTCCAGAATGGTTTCGAGCAGATTGTTGATTTCGTGCTGCTGCGACAGCGCGATGCCAATCTCGTTGAGCTCTTTCAGGCGCGTAACCAGGTTATCGGACATAAGTTAAAACAGTCGTTAGTAGTTAGTCGTTAGTCGCTGGAAAATCTGGTTTAACTAGCCACTAACGTCTAACGTCTAATAACTATTTAATACAAACAGCGCGTATCTGATGCATGTCGGTGATGCCCTGCAACACTTTTTCAATACCGTCCTGCTTCAGCGTGTGCATCCCCTCGTCCAGCGCGATGGAGAGCAGTTCGGCAACGCGCGCGCGTTCCTGTATGGCCTTCTTCACCGCATCGCTGCCGATCAGTAATTCATGCAACCCGACCCGCCCGCGATAACCTGTACCGGTGCATTTATCGCATCCCACCGGCGTATAAAGCGTAAATTGCTTCTTGTCATTGGCAAACAGCTTGATCCACTGCTCATACAACTCACGACTGGCAGCTGCCGGATCCTTTTTCCAGATTGAAGTATGCTTCAATTCCTCGCTGTACTCAGCCAGCATGGCCTGCACCTCGTCCGCACTGGCGATATGCGGCTTCTTGCAATCCATGCATAAACGCTTGGCCAGGCGCTGCGCCAGTATCCCCAGCAGCGCGTCCGAAAAGTTGAACGGATCCATGCCCATATCGAGCAGCCGCAGTATGGATTCCGGCGCGCTGTTGGTATGCAGGGTGGCGAATACCAGGTGACCCGTCAGCGAGGCTTCGATGCCGATAGAGACGGTTTCCTTGTCGCGCATTTCGCCGACCATGATCACGTCCGGATCGGCGCGCAGAAAAGCGCGCATGATGGTCGGGAAGTCGAGGCCGGCTTTCTTGTTGATCTGTACCTGACGCAGGCCCTTCTGGGTGATTTCCACCGGGTCTTCCGCCGTCCATATCTTGGTTTCCGGCTTGTTGATGTATTTGAGTATGGAATGCAGGGTGGTGGTTTTGCCGGAACCGGTCGGGCCGCACACAAAAAACAAGCCATACGGTTTGCTCACCGTGTTCTTGATCAGCTCGTTATTGCGCGCCGAGAATCCCATTTTCTCAAGCGGCAGCGGTTCGCCGGACGCGAGTATACGCATCACCACATCTTCCACACCGCCTTGTGAGGGTATGGTTGCCACGCGCAACTCGATGTCCAGCGGCCCGAATTTCTTGAATTTGATCTTGCCATCCTGCGGTCTGCGCTTTTCCGATATATCCAGGTCGCACATGATCTTGATGCGTGTCACCAGCGCATTGCGGTAAGTGGACGGCACCTCGATGTAGTTGAGCAATGAGCCGTCCTTGCGCAGGCGTATCTGCGTCTTTCCCTTGCCGGGCTGCGGTTCGACGTGAATATCGGAGGCGCCCATCCGGTAGGCATCCACGATGATCTTGTTGACCAGTTTGACCAGTTCGTTATCGGCTGCGGCATTGACATCATCCTGCGTGACTGACTCTTCGTCATCACCGCCCATGCTGGACAGCAGGTCGTCCATGGAGGATTCGTCCACGGCGAAACCGCCTGAAGTGCCGGCCTCGCCGCCGTAAAACGCATCCAGGGTCTGCATGAACTCGCGTTGCGAACAGACCTTGTAGACCAGCCGGTTCCTGGGAAAGATGTTGTTGACTACCCTGGAGCCCTGAATGCGCTCAGGATCCGTGGTGAGGATCACCACGCCTTCCTGCGTTTCCTCTATCGGCAACCAGTGACTGCTCTCGACATACTCGCGCTTCAAATTGCGCAGCAGGTCAGACGGCTTGGTGCGATCCGCCTTGAACGGCTCGTAAGCTACCCCGAAGAAACTGGACAATGCCTTGCCAAGCGCCGTGACGGTCACCTGAAATTCGTCGATCAGCACTTCCTCTATATCGACTCCCTTGCGCCGCGCGGTACGCGCTGCCAGCTCGAACTCGGCGGCAGACAGCACGGCGCCGGATACCAGATAATCGTACTTGGTTTTGACCGCTGCCTTTTCCTGGCGCTGGCGCAGTGCCACAGCCATGGTCTGAGCCAGTTCCAGTACGCCGTCTTCAACCATCGCTGAAAAAGGTGTGCCTGCCTTGTTGTTGATGACCTGTATCACACCCACCAGATCGCCGCCATGCGCATCCACTATCGGCGCCACCATCATCTGTTTGGTACGATAACCGGTGCGTCTGTCTACTTCCTGCAAAAAGCGCAGATGCGGGCTGTATTTGGACAACTCCTGCTCGTCATAAACGTCCTTGATATTGAGCAGTTTTTTGTTGACCGCCACATAGCCCGCTACGCTCTGCTCGGCTATCGGCAGCTTGAGATCCTTGAAGGAGTTAAGCCCCGTCTTGACCTTGGAGACCAGCGAGACATTGTCATCGCCCACCACGTATATCGTCAGCCTGTCGGCGTTGAACAGGTTGCAAATATCACGGCTGACGTCCAGCATGATTTCGTCAATATTGCTGGTGGCGTGTATCTTGTTGGTGACGTGGTTAAGACTTTTGGTAAACGCCAGTTTGGCGCTCATATCTTCGTCATTATTTGCCGCTGACTTCATTGCTGCTCCTGTCTTGCCGTACATGTCTCGCCTTAAGTCTGCGCGTTGAATTGGCGCCGATCTCTAAAATAAAAATTCCTGATTGTTCAGTAACATTTTAGGGGCGGCTTGATCCGCGCAGGTTCTGATTTCGTTCATAATCAGCTCAACCTCGTCAGGTTTCAGATGCGTGATAAAAACTTCGGCATCGCCCTTAAACTTGGCCAGTTCACCCGCCAGCAGACTCGGACATAAGTGTTTGGCTCGCGCAGCCAATTCCATTTCACCGTTGGAAAAGGCGGTTTCAATAATCAGGTAGCGTAAATTCTCAATCCGGTTCACCATGCTCCACAAGCTGTCGTTCACATGGGTGTCACCGCTGAACACCAGGCTGCCCTGACCGCTGTCGAGGTGGTAACCCACTGCCGGAACGGTGTGGTTGGCTGGAATGGCAGAAATCCTGCGCCCCTGCAAGTCGATCACTTCGCCAAGCGCGATGGACTGATAGCGCATGACCGGTTGCAAGCCATTATAAATTTCGCTGAAATCGGGCCAGATTTTCCAGTTGAAAATATGCTGTCTGAGTATTTCCAGCGTGTCGCTGATGGCGTACACGGTCACCGGACGGTTGCGCATCCCCATCACGCTGTCCAGCAACAAAGGCAGGCTGCAGATGTGATCCATATGGGAATGCGTGATGAAAATATGGTCTATCTTGCTCAACTCGGCAAGACTTAACTCACCCACACCCGTACCCGCATCGATCAATATGTCATGATCGATCACGAACGAAGTGGTGCGCAAACTGCCACCGATCCCGCCACTACACCCTAATACTTTAAATTTCATGCATGACCGCTTTCTGCCGTTTCAGCAAACCTGAAGATCCGGTCAGCTCTTGAAAAAAAACTCCATCTTGACGCCGGCAAGTTCGATCAGATCGTGATCTTTCAACTGACAGGGATGACTGCCCAGCAACTCACCGTTCACGTAAGGATGACTCTTACCTTCAACATGGGTAATGAAAAATCCCTGGGGGCGGCGTGTCAGCACGGCTACCTGTACGCCCGGTTTGCCCAGAGTAGTTAGGCCTTTCACCAGTTCCAGCTCCTTGCCGGCATTCGGACCATTCAAAACCTGTATTGCCGCACGAACTGGCGGCGGTGTAACGGGCGGCGCGAACGATGCCGCCTGCGGAGCCGCTTCAGATGCAACTTCGCTTGCAGCCGTCCTTTCGGGCTCAATTACGGACGGACTCTGGAAGTATCCCGTATCCCCGGATTTTCCGCCCTGCGCTGCGACCTGCGCCAGCGGAGCACGCATGATCATGGTCTTTTCAAACTCGGCTGCGCTCGTTTGACTGACATGATCGTTCAGGTACTTCAGCTTGTACTTGCCGATCTCAATCACGTCATTGTTTTGCAGAAAATGCTTTTTGACCGGCATCCCGTTGACCACCACGCCGTTGGTGCTATCCAGGTCTTCCATGAAAGAGTCATTCAGGATAGTAACGATCGCCGCATGCTGTCCGCTCACGGCAAGATTGTTGATGACTATATCATTGTCCGCCTTGCGGCCTATGGTCATGCGTTCTTTCTCAAGAGCGTAATCCTGAATCAACGCCCCATCCAGGCTCAGTATCAATTTTGCAGTCATCGTCACGCCTCTCTTTACTTCTTAAACCAATTGAGCAATTTTTTCAGCCGGCTGCGTGGCTGTGCAAATTCCCGGCATACCTTGACCAGAATCACCGAAACATTGTCTTTGCCGCCATTGTCATTTGCGGTCTGGATTAACTGCTGTGCGGCAAGCTTCAGGTTGCCCTGCATCGCATACAGTATAGATTGAATATCGTCATCTTCCACCATATCGTTCAGCCCATCCGAACAGAACAGGTAGATATCTCCCACCGCAGCATCATGCAGATGAATTTCCGGGGTCAGCTCGGCATCGATGCCGACGGCGCGGGTCACCAGATTCTTGTTCTGCGAATGACGCGCATTCTCAACGCTGATCATCCCGCAATCGATCTGCTCCTGCAACAAGGAATGGTCGCGGGTGATCGCTTCCAGCGTCTCGCCGCGCAAACGGTACAGGCGCGAGTCACCGACGTGACCTACCACCACCCGGTTATCATAAAACAGCGCTGAAACAATGGTCGTGCCCATCCCGGCATATTGCGCCTCATTCGTCGCAGCCTGATAGATGGAAGCATTGGCTTTTTGTATGCTGCGGATGAGCAAGCTGACAGCCAGCTCCTCACCCGTTTCACCTTCACGCTCTATGGGGCTGGCTTTTTTCAGTCGAGGCGCGATTTCCGCCGTCATGACTGATACCGCGATGCCGCTCGCAACCTCGCCGGCGTTGTAACCGCCCATGCCATCCGCCAGCACCACCAGGCCGCAGGCGGCGTCGAAGGCTACGCTGTCCTCATTATGAGCGCGCACCATACCGGAATCGGTCAGTGCCACGATTTCCAGCGCTTCTTCCAGTTTCATACCACCCCTTATTTGATCAGCAGCACCGGACAGTCAGTCAGGTGCAATACCTTGGAGACCACCGAGCCTAACAGAAACATCTGCAATCCGCCCTGACCCTGTCTGCACATCACAATCTGATCCACACCCTGTTCACGCGCATATTGTGCAATTGCATCGGCAGGGCTACCTATGCTGATATGGTAGTGATACGGAATCTGTGCAGCATCCAGTGCTGCGCGAGCCACTTGCAGCGCTGCCATGCCCTGTTCACGGTAGTAGTCGTTGATGGTGTCCTGATTGATGAACAGTTTGACGTTACCCGTCGCCACCTTCCATTGCACATTCAATAACAGCACCGTCAGCTCTTCTCCGAACATAACCCGGTGGCTGATGAGATAGTCTACCGCACGCTGTGAACCGGCGGAACCGTCTAACGGAATCAGTATTTTCATCGCATGCCCTTAGCCTCGTTTTCCGGCACGACAGACCTCCCGTCGACCAGGTCAATAGCTTTGCCTTCTGTAATTCGGCGAAACGCCAGCAACTTGCCGGCTGCCAGCACAAACACCGCACACCCTGACGGAATCAGCCAGTGCAGGACATGCTGCTCTTCCAGCAGCAGTGCAAAGCCTGCACTGAGCTCTGTCGAAGTGAGCGCTTCGGATACCAGCATTTCCCCTGCCACATAACCCAACAGTGCGCCGCCAGCATAAATGATGTAGGGAAAACGATCTATCAGTTTCAGGACTAACTGACTGCTCCAGGCGATTAACGGTATACTGATCAGCAAACCGAACACCAGCAGCGGCACATTGCCCTTGGCCGCCGCAGCAACCCCCAGCACATTGTCCAGACTCATCACAAAGTCGGCAATGATAATGGTCTTGACCGCCCCTATCAGCCGCGCATCGGCCTTGATGCTGCCTTCATCGTGTTCGTCTTCCGGCAGAATCAGTTTGATCCCTATCCAGATCAGCAGCATGGCGCCCACCAGCTTGAGATAGGGCAAGGAGAGCAGGCTGACTGCAAAAAAAGTCAGCACGATGCGCAACAATACGGCGCCGGCCATACCGAACAGAACCCCTTTTTTACGTTGCGCTGCCGGCAGATTGCGGCAAGCCAGTGCAATGACCACAGCATTATCACCGGACAGCAACACGTCTATCATGATGATTTTCAGCACATCCACCCAGAACGGGGCGGTAGCAAGCATTTCTAACAAAACAATCCTTTCAAACCAAATTCGTTGGTAGTCGCTAGACGCTAGTCGTCAGTCACAAAGTCTGTTCTTAACTAACGACTAACGACCGGCTACTATTTTTTGCATCACTCTTCCCATTTCGGCGGGATTGCGCGTGATATGTATGCCGCATTCCTCCATCACCGCAAGCTTGGCTTCAGCGCCGCCCTGACCCCCGGAAATGATAGCGCCCGCATGGCCCATGCGCTTGCCCGGCGGCGCGGTGATGCCGGCGATAAACCCGACCACCGGCTTTTTCATATGATCCCTGATCCAGCGCGCGCAGGTTTCCTCGTCGCTGCCGCCGATTTCGCCCACCATGATCACCGCGTCCGTTTCCGGGTCGTCGTTGAACAGGCGCATCACATCCAGATGTTTCAGACCGTTGATCGGATCGCCGCCGATACCGATGCAGGACGACTGCCCGAGACCTAACGCGGTGAGTTGTCCGACTGCCTCATAGGTCAGAGTACCGGAGCGCGACACCACGCCGATGCGGCCCTTTTTGTGGATATGTCCCGGCATGATGCCGATCTTGATTTCATCGGGCGTAATCACCCCCGGGCAGTTCGGGCCGATCAGCAGGGTACGACGGCCGGCCATCTTGTAGCGCGTCTTCAGCATGTCATGCACCGGAATGCCCTCGGTGATGCAGATCACCAGATCCAGATCGGCACAGACCGCCTCGTCGATCGCGGCGGCAGCGTAGGCGGGCGGCACGTAAATAACGGAAACTGTTGCACCGGTCTGCTCTTTCGCTTCTTTCACGCTGTTGTAGATCGGCACACCCTCGAAACTCTGCCCGCCCTTGTTCGGCGTGACGCCGGCGACAAAACAATTCGCGCCGTTGGCATACGCTATGCAGTTTGCCGTATGGAACTGACCGACTTTGCCCGTCATTCCCTGAGTCATCACTCTGGTATTTTTATCGACAAGTATCGACATTATTCGCTCCTTGCGGCGGCGACCGCTTTTTGCGCGGCATCCGCCATATCGCTCCCCGAAATAATCGGCAGACCCGATTCCGCCAGGATTTTCTTGCCCAACTCCACGTTGGTACCTTCCAGACGCACCACCAGCGGCACGCTCAAGTGCACCTCGCGCACGGCCGCCACGATACCCTCGGCAATCACGTCGCACTTCATGATGCCGCCGAATATGTTGACCAGTATCGCGCGCAGATTGGGATTCTTCAGCATCAGCTTGAACGCTTCGGTGACTTTTTCACGGCTCGCTCCGCCGCCCACATCGAGGAAATTCGCCGGATTGCCGCCATACAGCTTGATGATATCCATGGTCGCCATCGCCAGGCCCGCGCCATTCACCAGACAGGCGATATCGCCGTCCAGCGAGATGTAGCTCAGATCGAATCTGGATGCCTCGACTTCGGCGGGATCTTCTTCATCCAGGTCGCGATAAGCGGTGATTTCCGGGTGCCGGTAAAGCGCGTTGGAATCGAAGTTAAATTTTGCGTCCAGCGCCAGCGTACTGCCGTCTGCGGTTAACACCAGCGGATTGATTTCAGCCAGCATCGCATCCTTCTCCACGAAGGCCCGATACAAACCTTGCAGCACCTGAACCGCCCCCGCGATCGATGCATCCGGAATGCCGATCCGGCGCGCGACTTCCGCCGCCTCGTCAGCCATCAGTCCTGCGAGCGGATCGATGCGCAGGGTATGTATCCTGTCAGGGCTGACTTTGGCAACTTCCTCGATTTCCATGCCGCCTTCGCTGCTGGCCAGCAAGGCCACGCGCTGACTCTCACGGTCGACCACCATGCCGAGGTAAAATTCGCGAGCGATCTGCGCGCCTTCTTCTACCAGCAGGCGACGCACCAGCTGGCCTCCCGGACCTGTCTGATGCGTGACCAGATGCATGCCGAGTATCTGCTGTGCGGCAGCGCGCACTTCTTCATGACTGTGCGCGACTTTTACGCCGCCTCCCTTGCCGCGGCCTCCCGCATGTATCTGCGCCTTCACCACCCAGACTGCGCCGCCCAGTTCGCGGGCCGCTGTTACCGCCTCATCGACGGTGAAGCACGCTATCCCGCGCGGCGTGGGTACGCCGAACTGGCGCAGGATTTCCTTGCCTTGATATTCGTGAATTTTCATAATAGTCGCTTAAAAAACCGGCGCGCCACCTGCGCACAGGCGCAATCTTACCGAATAATCAGGCAGCATGGCGAGATTTACACAAGACTTCCCCTGTGCATGGAATCAAACAGCCTCACGGCTTTACGGCTTCCCCGAGTTTGTGCCAGGTTTCCAGCAGCGTGTCGGGATTCAGGGAAATGCTCTGAATCCCCTCATCCATCAGCCATTGCGCGAAGTCGAAATGATCGGACGGTCCCTGCCCGCAGATGCCGACATATTTGCCCAGCCGGTTGCAGGCGCCGATCGCCATGTGCAACAGACTTTTTACCGCCGCGTCGCGTTCATCAAAGCGACTGGCGACCAGACTGGAATCGCGATCCAGCCCCAGCGTCAACTGGGTCAGATCGTTGGAGCCTATCGAGAAACCGTCGAAATATTTCAGGAAATCTTCGGCCAGCAAGGCGTTGGAAGGGATTTCGCACATCATGATCAGACGCAAGCCCTGTGCGCCGCGCTTCAGGCCGTTTTTCGCCAGCTCCTCGACCACCTCGCGCGCCTCCTGCACCGTGCGCACGAACGGCACCATGATTTCCACATTGCTGTAACCCATCACCTCGCGCACTTTTTTCATCGCACGGCATTCCAGTTCGAAACAATCCTTGAAGCTGTCGGCCACATAACGCCCGGCGCCCCTGAAACCTATCATCGGATTTTCTTCGACAGGCTCATAAAGCTCGCCGCCCAGCAGTTTGCGGTATTCGTTGGATTTGAAGTCGGACAGACGCACGATGACGGGACGCGGCCAGAATGCGGCCGCCAGACAGGCAACACCCTCGGCCAGTTTTTCCACGTAAAATTCAACGGGATCGGCGTAACCGCTGGATTTCCGGGACACCGCAGAGCGCAACTCTTCGGGCAGGCTGTTAAAATTCAGCACCGCCTTGGGATGGATGCCTATCATGTTGTTGATGACGAACTCCAGGCGCGCAAGGCCTATTCCCTGTGAGGGCATTTGTGCGAACTCGAAAGCCAGCATCGGATTGCCGACGTTGAGCATCAGCTTGAGCGGCAAGGCGGGCAAAGCCTGCACGCCGGGTGCGACGATATCGAACGGCAGGCGACCGCGATACACGTAACCCGTGTCGCCCTCGGCGCAGGATGCCGTAACCGTCTCGCCCTCGGTCAACGCCGTGGTGGCATGAGTGCAGCCGACGATGGCGGGAATCCCCAGTTCGCGCGCGATGATGGCGGCATGACAGGTGCGGCCGCCCCGGTTGGTGATGATGGCAGCCGCTTTTTTCATCACGGGTTCCCAGTTGGGGTCGGTCATATCGGTGACCAGCACGTCGCCTGCCTGCACTTTGTCCATTTCATTCGCGCTCAACACCAGCCTGACACGCCCTATGCCGATTTTCTGGCCGATCGCGCGCCCTTCGATGAGCACCTCGCCGCGCCGGCCGAGCCTGTATTTCCCTGTTCCGCCATCCACCACCTGCGACTGCACAGTCTCAGGCCTGGCTTGCAGGATGTAGATCCTGCCATCCTGCCCGTCTTTGCCCCATTCGATGTCCATGGGCCTGCCGTAATGTTGCTCGATCGTCATCGCATGACGCGCCAGCTCCAGCACATCTTCATCAGAGAGGGAAAAACTGCCCCGCGCGGATAACGGCACCTCTTCAATCCGGGTGGAACGCCCTGCCGCACGGTTGCTATCAAATACCATGCGTTGCAGCTTGGAACCCAGGCTGCGCCTGACTATCGCCGGATAGCCTTCTGCCAGTTTTTGTTTATGAACGTAGAACTCGTCCGGATTGACCGATCCTTGCACCACCATTTCGCCCAGACCATAACTTGATGTGATGAATACCGCATCGCGAAAACCGGATTCGGTATCCAGCGTGAACATCACACCCGACGCACCGAGATCCGACCGCACCATGCGCTGAACACCGGCTGATAGCGCAACATGTGAACCGGTGTAACCCGTATGTACCCGATAGGAAATCGCCCTGTCGTTGTACAGCGAGGCAAACACCTCCCTGATGGCATGCAGCACATTATTGATGCCGTGAATATTCAGATAGGTCTCCTGCTGCCCCGCGAAGGAGGCATCCGGCAAATCTTCTGCGGTCGCGGAAGAACGCACCGCAAAACTGCCGTTGCCATCGCCTGCCAGCTGTGCATAGTGCTCGCGTATCGCCTGTTCCAGTTTCAACGGCAAGACGGCGTCCGTTATCCAGCCGCGAATCTCGGCACCGGTTCTCGCCAGTGCAGTCACATCTTCCACATCCAGCGCGGACAGCGCATGTTCGATGCGTTTATCCAGACCGTTTGCCGCCAGAAAATCCCGATAGGCCTCAGCCGTGGTGGCAAACCCGCCGGGAACACTGACGCCCATCGCGCTGAGATTGCCTATCATCTCACCCAGCGAGGCGTTTTTGCCGCCCACCTGCGCGATGTCCGAGAGACCTAACGACTGGAATGAAATTACGTACGGATGCATGATGAGTCTCCTGTATGCGGTTGGCTGTTTACGCTGGTTTCCCGTTTCTTGTTGAACGCCTGCAGCAGATGCACCGCCATTTCCTCGATAGAGCGCGCGGTCATATCAAACCAGGCGATCCCGGAACGGCGCATCAGGCTTTCAGCCGCAGCCACTTCATGACGGCAGTTGGCAAGCGAAGCATAGTGGCTGTGCGGGCGGCGCTCTTCACGGATGCGATGCAACTGTTCGGGTGCTATGGTCAGCCCGAACAGTTTGTCGCGAAAGGGCAGCAGTGAGTCGGGCAAGCAGTCGCGCTCAAAATCTTCCGGTATCAGCGGATAGTTGGCAGCCTTAAGGCCGAATTGCAGCGACAGATACAGGCTGGTCGGCGTCTTGCCGCTGCGGGACACGCCGACCAGAATCACATCGGCATTTTTCAGATCGGCTGCGGAGATGCCGTCGTCATGAGCCAAGGCAAAATTCATCGCAGCGATGCGTCTGGCATATTCGCGACTTTCCTGGCCATGACTGCGGCCCACGCTGTGCGTCGATCGCTGCCCCAGTTCATGTTCCAGCGGCGAGATGAACGCCTCGAACAAATCCAGGAACAGTGCATCGGCGCAGCGCAGTTTCGCACTGATTTTTTCATCCATTACGGTCATGATCACCAGCGCTCGCTGACCATCCTGCTGCCTTATCTCGCCAAGGCGCTGCACACAGGCGTCAGCTTTGTCCAGACTGTCCGTAAAAGGGAAGCGCAGATGACGAAATTCGATGCCTTCGAATTGCGAGAGCAAACCATTCCCCAGCGTTTCCGCCGTGATGCCGGTTCCATCCGAAATAAAAACGATCGTGCGGCTTGTTGACTTCATGGTTCACCTCTGTGCGGATTCATTATACGAGGACGTATTATCCGGTAGTGCAAAATCTGCTTATAAATTTACAGGCGCAACACGCCGCAAGCTGGGATAATCGCCTTATGAACGACACTAATCCATTTTCATCCACGGCGCACGCTTTCAACGAACTGCCTCTGTCGCCCGGCATGCTGGCAACCTTGCAGCAGCTGGGCTACCTGACCATGACGCCGATACAGGCGGCCAGCCTGCCGGTCACGCTGGCGGGCCATGATCTGATCGCACAGGCGAAAACCGGCAGCGGCAAGACGGCTGCCTTCGCTCTGCCGCTGTTGACCCGGCTGAACCCGCGACGCTTTGCGGTACAGGCCATGGTGCTGTGCCCGACGCGCGAGCTGGCCGATCAGGTGACGCAGGAGATCCGCCGTCTGGCACGCTCGGCAGACAACATTAAAATATTGACGCTGTGCGGCGGCGCCACCATGCGCCCGCAGATCGCCAGCCTGGAACACGGCGCGCACATCGTCGTCGGCACGCCGGGGCGCATCATGGATCATATGGAACGCGGTACGCTCAACCTTGAGGCGTTGAACACGCTGGTGCTGGATGAGGCGGATCGCATGCTGGATATGGGTTTTGTTGATGCCATCGCATTTATTGCCAGGCGTTGCCCGCCCGACCGCCAGACGCTTCTTTTCTCGGCGACCTACCCGGAGGGCATCGCACGACTGGCGCGTCAGTTTCAGCGCAACCCGAAACAGGTCAAATTGGAAGAACAGCATGATGCCGGCAAGATACGCCAGCGCTTCTACGAGGTATCCAACGAGGACCGTCTGGAAGCGGTCGGTATCCTGCTCAAACACTACCGTCCTGTCAGCACGCTGGCTTTTTGCAACACCAAGCAGCAATGCCGATCCCTGCTGGAAGTGCTGCATGCCCAGGGAATTTATGCGCTGACCCTGAATGGCGACATGGAACAGCGCGAACGCGACCAGGTGCTGATCCAGTTTGCCAACCGCAGTTGCTCGGTGCTGGTGGCGACCGATGTGGCGGCACGCGGTCTGGATATTGCGCAACTCGAAGCGGTCATCAATGTCGATGTCACGCCCGACCCTGAGGTGCATGTGCACCGCATCGGCAGAACGGGGCGCGCCGACCAGGACGGCTGGGCATTCTCTCTGTGCGGCCCGTCCGACCGGCATCGCATCGTCAGTATCGCCAAAATGACGGGCACTGTGCCTGAATGGCATGAGATAAGCGAATTGCAAGACGAGGATGAATCGCCGCTTACGCCGCCTATGGTGACCTTGCAAATTCTGGGCGGCCGCAAGGAGAAGATCCGTCCCGGCGACGTGCTGGGCGCACTCACCGGCGATGCAGGCTTTTCACGTGAACAGATAGGCAAGATTTCCGTGACTGATTTCTCTACCTACGTGGCGGTCGTCCGCAGCATCGCCGATGAAGCCGTGCGCAAACTGTCGGCAGGCAAGGTGAAGGGCAAGACCGTGAAGGTGCGGGCACTATAGAACTTTTGCCGGGTGTAGCCCGGCGGCTAGTCACTTTTGGCTCCGTTAAAATCTGTATTTTTGTTTGCGCCGAAACTACGTTGTCTTGTTCTGCCAAGAAAAAATAATTAAAGGCGAACGGCGGCGCACAGGGGATCTGGCTGAAACTCATGACGCACATCACAATTCGTGCTGGCATCAACGCCCCATTACGACAATTTAACCTCGTAAGCATGTCGCCCGAATGCAGTCGCTCATGACATGCGACAAACGAGACACACCTGCCCGTCATGATGCTTGCAGCCAAAACCCGCTTTTCGGTCTTTGCGGACGGTCGTCACAGACTGGACTGAATTGACCATGGGGGTCCGCTTCACGCTCATGATATTAGCAAGGCGCTATAGCCGCAGCGTGCCAATTCCGGTCATATGCTTTTCCCGAAACTGCCCACTTAGATTGGCTTTGCCAGCGCCTCAAATTGTTCAATCGGAACTGTTTTTTTGAATAGCCTTAATAAACCATGTAGCCCAGATGTTTCAAAAGTCATTGCCGCGATACGACTGCTGCGCTTTCGACATTCAGATGGGCGTCAGATGACCGGACGTTGTCGCGCAAGCGCTATCTTGCGATACAGCGTTTGCCTGCTGATGCCCAAACATCGAGCCGCCGCAGAAACATTGCCGTGGCTGTCTTGCAGGGTTTGTTGAATGACGGCGAGCGAGAGTGCTTTAAGGTTTTGAGGAAAGGCGCCGGCACTGTCAGGTAAGAGGTTTTCTGCATCTGCTGCCAGTTCATCGAGCAGATCATCCGGCAGATGCTGCCAATCGATACAATCTTCATCAGCATCCAGCATGGCACTTGCGGTACGCAACAAACTGGAATATTGGCGGATATTGCCAGGCCATGAATGGCGGCTCAGTTTCGCGAGTAGCTCCGGCTTCAAATGGACTGTGCGCGCTGGATTGTGTTCGGTCAATATGCGCTCAGTGAGCGCCTGGAAATCGGTGCGCTCACGTAAGGCGGGCAGATTCACTGTCAAACCATTGATGCGGTAGTACAGATCGCTGCGGAAGAGGCCTTTTTCCGCGTCCTCGCGCAGCTTGCGATGCGTGGCGCAGATCAGACTGAAATCGACTTCGACGGCTTTGCCGCCCCCGAGCGGTGTCACCCGGCGCTCTTGCAACACACGCAACAAGCAGGTTTGCATGGCGAGCGGCATATCGCCGATCTCGTCCAGGAACAGTGTGCCGCCTTGTGCCTCGCGCAGGCGGCCGATGTAACCATCACGACGTGCGCCAGTGAACGCGCCGGGCGCATAGCCGAACAATTCTGCTTCGATGAGGTGCTTGGGCAAGGCAGCGCAGTTGATGGCGACGAAAGGTTTGTCACGGCGCGGTCCGCTCTCATGCACAGCCCGCGCAAATAATTCCTTGCCGACGCCCGACTCGCCATGCAGCAGTAAAGGGATGGGTTTGCCTGCGACGCGACGCGCTTTGTCAGTGGCGCTGTGCCAGAGCGGATCGCCCCGATCGAGTCTGGACAAGGCATCTGTCGGTTGCGAAACCGATGAGGTAGATACAATCGTTCCTTCTACTGCATGCACCTGCATGAACATCGGCGTGCCGTCATGCAAATGGATCTGCCTGGGAGAGCGATGCTGATTTCGCGAGAGTAGTTCATCCAAACGTACATCCAGCAGGTCGCCGACCTTTGCACTGCCAATGTCGTCTGGCGACAAATGCAGCATCTCTAATCCTGTCCGGTTCGCCCCCACGATCCAGCCCTCTGCAGAGATGGCGATAATGCCTTCTGCCACCGAGTCTATGCCTTCGGGGTGTGCGTGCAGATGCAAACGGGTATGGCGCTGACAACTCGCCAGCACTAAACGGTTCTCGATCATGCGCGCAGCCATACTGACCAATCCCAAGGTGTGCGGATGACGACTACGGTGATCTCCCGAGATGTCGATGACGCCCAGCAACTTGCCATTCGCCGACATGATGGGGGCGGCGGCACAGGTGAGGAATCCGTTGCGCTCAAGGAAGTGTTCCGCGCCATGCACTTCAACAGAACTCGCTTCGGCCAGTGCGGTGCCGATGGCATTCGTCCCGCGATATTGCTCCTGCCAAAAAGAGCCTGTAGACAGCGCAACGCGTTCTGCTTTATTGAGGAATTCCACATCACCCATGGTCTGCATCAGGGTGGCGTGCTTGTCGGCAAGGATCACCATGCTTTGGCTGTGCTTCACTTGTTGATACAGGTATTCCATGACGGGGCGCGAATGCGCCAGCAGGTCATGGTTGGTCGCCAGCGCGCTACGCAGCGTGTTGCCTGTGATCGGATCGATATCCATTAGTCTGCCTGTAGGCAAGACGCCCGCATCCAAACTGCGCCGCCACGAACGTGCGATACGCTCGTCTAGTGTGCCGTTTGGACACTCGCCGTATTGCAATAGGTGCGAGCGTGCCTGGCGCAAGGCTAATGCTGATTGAGTCATACGATCCCGATTTCCCCAAGGTGATGCGATGGAACGATGTCGGAGTATAGAGGAATGGCAAGGCGGTGCAACAGCCTCACCCTGAAAATGTGTCCAACTGTCTCGTTTTGTGACAGATGTCTCAAACAGGAGCGTAACGCTAACCCGCGTGTTCAACAAAATTTCATATTTTTTACAATGTAATCAACTGCAAGCGCCTATATGCCGAGCTGGCCTGCTACTTGCGTAACAGTGGATGCAGTACAGAAGTGAGGGCGATCTGTTTGATCGTCATTAAATAAAACGAGGAGAAAATATAATGATTTATGCAGCCCCGGGTACCATTGGCGCCAAAGTCGATTTCAAACTACACTATGATAATTTCATCGGTGGTAAATGGATCGCCCCTGTCAAGGGTGAATACTTCGATGTCATTACCCCGATCAACGGTAAGCCTTTCACTAAAGCTGCCCGCTCTGGTGCAGAGGATGTTGAATTGGCACTCGACGCAGCACACGCTGCTGCCGACAAGTGGGGCAAGACCTCCATCACCGAGCGCTCCAACATATTGCTGAAGATCGCTGAGCGCATCGAAGCCAATCTGGAAGTGCTGGCCTACGCCGAGACCGTAGACAACGGCAAAGCGATACGCGAGACATTGAATGCGGATATTCCTTTGGCTGTCGATCACTTCCGTTACTTCGCCGGCTGTTTGCGTGCCCAGGAAGGCAGTCTGTCTGAAATCAACGAGACTACGGTTGCTTATCACTACCACGAACCGCTGGGTGTTGTCGGACAGATCATCCCGTGGAACTTTCCGATTTTGATGGCTGCGTGGAAACTTGCGCCAGCTTTGGCTGCAGGTAACTGCGTAGTTCTCAAGCCGGCTGAATCGACGCCCATCAGCATACTGATACTGGCCGAATTGATCGCTGACTTGCTGCCGCCTGGCGTGCTTAACATCGTCAATGGTTTCGGACGTGAAGCAGGGATGCCTCTGGCGACCAGCAGGCGCATCGCCAAGATCGCGTTCACCGGCTCGACTACCACAGGCCGCGTAATCGCCCAGGCTGCTGCAAACAACCTGATTCCAGCCACACTGGAACTGGGAGGCAAGTCCCCGAACATTTTCTTTGCGGATATCATGGATAAGGATGACGGCTTCCTCGACAAGGCAATCGAAGGTTTAGTTTTGTTTGCTTTCAACCAGGGTGAAGTGTGCACCTGTCCGTCGCGCGCCTTGATCCACGAATCAATTTACGACAAGTTTATGGAGCGCGTGATTAAGCGCGTTGCCGCCATCAAGCACGGCAACCCGCTCGATACCGACACTATGATGGGTGCCCAGGCATCCAAGGAACAGCTCACCAAGATTTTGTCATACCTTGACCTCGGCAAACAGGAAGGAGCCGAAGTGCTGATCGGTGGTTCACAAGCTCATCTGGGAGGCGATCTGGAAGGCGGATACTACGTGAAGCCGACGCTGTTTAAAGGCCACAATAAAATGCGTATTTTCCAGGAAGAGATTTTTGGACCGGTACTGGCCGTCACTACCTTCAAGGATGAAGCAGAAGCATTGGCAATCGCCAACGACACCTTATATGGTCTGGGCGCTGGCGTATGGAGCCGAAACGGCAACGTAGCCTATCGCATGGGGCGTGCCATCAAGTCCGGTCGCGTGTGGGTCAATTGCTATCACGATTACGCAGCTGGTGCGGCATTCGGTGGCTACGGCGGCAAGGAATCCGGTATCGGCCGCGAAACGCACAAGATGATGCTTGACCATTACCAGCAAACCAAGAATCTGTTGGTCAGCTACAGCGAACAGAGACTCGGGTTCTTCTGATCGGCTCAATCCCTCTTGTCACTTGCAAACGATTTTTCCGGGGCGGGCAACCGCCCCGTATTTATTGAGGAGAACATAATGGTCGATAAAGTTATTGCGACGGAAGCTGCGCTGGAACTAATCGAATTCCTTAAACTGAAACACGGCGAGCTGATGTTTCACCAATCAGGCGGTTGTTGCGACAACAGTGCCGCCAATTGCTATTTGCCGGGAGAACTTACCATCGGTGCGGGCGATGAATATCTGGGCGAAATCGGAGGCTGTCCTTTTTACATCAGCAAATCGCAATATGAATATTGGCAACACACTCAACTCATCATTGATGTGATCGAAGGACGCGGCGGTACGTTTTCTCTGGAAGGGCCAGAGGGTAAAGCGTTTCACACTCGATCACGCGTGTTCACCGATGCCGAGTGGGCCCAGTTGCAGA
>JAJYYO010000054.1 GCA_021800795.1 Pseudomonadota bacterium | reverse complement strand
GGATGCGTTTCTTCCGCCCGCAAGGCCAGGTAACAACCCGATATGCCCAGAATAACAGCGGTGAACCAGAATGCATTCTCGATACTGTCGGTCCATTGGGCGACCAGGCCCAGCGCAATCGCGCCGATCGCATAGCCCGTGTCGCGCCAATACCGGTAAGTTCCGAGTGCGGAACTGCGCCAGTTGGGATGGGAAATATCCGCCAGCGCGGCAATCAGGTTGGGATAAAGCAAAGCCATGCCGATTCCCATGATGGCCGCACAGACTATCCAGGCGATCATGCCATGCACCAGGGGGACGGCTGCGATGCCTATGCCGAGCAACCACAAGCCCCCGATGATGGGTTTTTTGCGCCCGATCGCATCGGACAATGCACCGGTCAACAGTTGCGATGCTCCCCAGACCATGCCGTAGACGGCTGTGACCCAGCCGATTTGCACGATATTCAAACCCTGATTGTGCAGAAAGACGGGAAACAACACCCATAGCAGCGCGTCAGCGATCTTGTTCGCCATGCCTGCCTGACAGAGCGCATTCAAGGTCGGATGCCGGAAGGAAACCAGGGTAAAAATTTCCCAGGTTCCCGGGTGCTCCGATACCCCTTCAGGGAATCGCGGTTTGTGTCCGGCATAACTTCCGTTTGCGTGTTCACGGCTCTCCAGCTTTGCCCAGGGCAGGGTTTCCTTGATGAAGAAAAATGCAATCAGTATGCCGATCACGATCACTGCAAGACCAAAACCGAAAAGCGCCTCACGGGGCCCGTAAAGGACTGCCAGATAGCCCGTTACCAGTCCGCCGATACCCACTGCGGCATATCCGGCGAATTCGTTGACGCCTGTGGCAAACCCGCGCTGGTCGGCACGGGTGATATCCACCTTGCTGGTTACGGTCATGCTCCAGGCGAAGCCTTGATTGATGCCCAGAAAAACGTTGGCCGCCACGATCCATCCCCAGCTGGGTGCATACAGGATCATGAAAGGGATGGGAATCGCAGCAATCCAGCCCAGCAGCAATACCTTCTTTCGTCCGATGCGTTCGGACAACCGCCCTGCGACGAAATTCAGGATGCCCTTGACGAAACCGAATGAGACCACGAAAGACATCAGAAACAGGAACGATCCCTTGGGCACGCCAAAATCCTGGCTCAGCACGGGCAGCACATTGCGTTCCATGCCGATCACCAGGCCGAGGAAAAACACCTGGATTGCCTGCTGGATAAACTGGTGCAAATTGGCCCGGATGCCGCGGATGTAAACAGCCTCCGCTGCCAATGTATGAGTCTGTCTGGTCATGCGTTTTCTCTCCTTATCCGGCAATATTCGCGGCGACCATCCTGTCCATCTCGGCGGGACGTGGCGGAATTTCCTTGAGAAGATTCTCGATGAAGGCGTCCCTGTCCATCGACAACCCCGGATTCCAGCGCTTCTCGAAACCGATGGTCGAGGAAGGCTTGCCCGACAAACCCGCACCGCAGACGCTGCCTGCCTGGTGGCCCGGGAAGATTTCGACTTCATTGGACAGATGCAGCAGCTTGGTGTGGAGGCTGTCGTAGAGTTGCGCGGACATCTCCCGCTCGCGTCCCAGCAGGTCGGGACGGCCGATGGAGCCTACGAACAGCGTGTCGCCTGTAAGCACGAACCAGGGCAATTCCCCGCGACGCATGTCCGTCACCAGCAGGCAGATGCTGTCGGGGGTATGACCGGGCGTATGCAGCACCTCGACATTGACGTTGCCGAGGTTAAGCGACTGGCCGTCGCGCAGGGGTTCAAACTCGAACTTCACCAGACCCGTATCGGATTCATGCAGGCAATACGGCGCACCGACCATTTCTGCCAGCTTTCTGCCGCCGGAATAATGGTCGGCATGGACATGGGTGTCGATGACATAGTTGATGGTGACACCGGCTTTTTTCGCCTCTTCGATGTACCACTGCTCGTCGCCTGCCACCACATCCACCGCCATGGCCTTGCCCTTGGTGCCGCAGCCGAAAAAATAGGACAGCGAGGACTCTTTTGTTGCCAGTTGCTTGAAAAACATCGTGCGCTCCCTGAAATTAAAATACCAGAACCTTATCCGCCCATGCGGTCCACTCGGCCAGCTCGGCCAGCGTGCTGCGGTGTGTGCCGTCCAGAATATCGCCCTCACCCATGCCGCGCGCGTCCATGCAAGTGCCGCAGATACCGACTTTCCCGCCGTGCCGGATCAGGTTGCCGAGCATCACTTCGATGCTGTAGAACCCTTGCGGTACTTTCTGATTGCGATGTGCTGCCGAGGCCGCATCGCCAATCAGGAATACATGCACCTCGCGGCCTTCCTGTTTGGAAATTGCCCCGGCCAGACGCAGGCCGTTATAAGTGCGTTCGCTGCCGTATGGGCCATCGTTGAGAATGAACAGTGTTTTCATGGCAAACCTCCTTTTCGTTTACATTCTAAAAATTATTGGAATGATTAGACTACGATTGTTTATTTGTGTCAATATAATTTATACTGATGTCTGCAAGTTCCAATAAAAACAGGATTGATGCAATGAAGAATGCCCGTAATGTTAAAGATATGCTGTACGAACAGGTGGCCAGAATCGGCAAGGTGTTTTCCAGTCCCAAGCGACTGGAACTGATCGAGCTGCTTTGTCAGGGTGAAAAAACGGTGGATGCCCTTGCGCGAGAAACTTCACTCAGCGTAAAGCTGACCAGTGCGCATTTGCGCGAGTTGCGCATGGCGCATATGGTCGAGACTGACCGGCGCGGCAAGAACATCCACTATCGACTGGCCGACAAATCGGTGGCTGACCTGTGGGTGCAGATTCATACGCTGGCCGAGGAGCGCCTGATCGAGTTGCAACTGGCTTTGCAGAAAATTGCCACGCAGCCGGATGACCTGGTGCCCAGTGACCGTGAAAGCCTGATGAAAGCCGCCCGTAAGGGTGAGGTCGTGGTGCTTGACGTCAGACCGGCTGAAGAATATCTGGCTGCGCATCTTCCTTTCGCAAGATCGATACCGCTGGAAGAATTGCGCCAGCGACTGGCGGAGCTACCCAAAGACCGTTCGATTGTCGCGTATTGTCGCGGCCCTTATTGCCTGATGGCGAAGGATGCTGTCGAACTGCTCAAACACGAGGGATATACGGCCGTTCATCTGCGTGAAGGTGTCGCTGAGTGGGCAAATGAAGGCCGGTAATTTATTGTTCTGAAAAGTGACGCCGATTGAAAAGACGTATCCCGAACACCCCAAAACCGGTGCAGGAAGCACGAGGTGATTTCTCTGTTCCTATTCCCCACACTCCCGACGCCTCTTAAGTTTGCCTGAATTCGAGGTAGAGTTGCCGCTAAGGAACAAATAGAGGCTCATTTTTACATCTGTTTGTCGCATCTGCCGGCGAGTGCTGCGCGTAAAATACCCATAATTATTCGTTCTCCGGGTACTTTTTATTTACGACTGTAATTGATCTGAATATGCGGCGAAACATGATTGATGATCGAAGCCGCAGTTGCCAATTCAGCAAAGTCGAACAGGGCTAATCACCCGCAATATGGGATAGCAAATGGCGGTAATCGCCGTGTTTAATCAAAAGGGTGGGGTAGGTAAAACCACCACCTGCCTGAACGTCACTGCCGCACTGAGTATTGCGCAGCAGTTTCCTATCGCCATCGATCTGGACCCGCAGGGACACCTGACCCTGTCCAGCGGAATCAAGAATGTCCAGACGAGCAACAGCATGGCGGCGTTTTTCAAGCATAAAACGCCGCTGGCCAACCTGCTTTGTGAGACCGGTCGGGGCTGGCAGGCAATCCCTGCCGCCCTGGAGTTGGCCAAGATAGATGCGCTGCTCGGCAGCGATCCGCAGGCTGCGACTCTGCTCAGGCGCGGTTTAAATGAGGATTTATCCCTGACCGGCGCGCCGATAATGATCGACTGCTGCCCGATGCTGGGGGTGCTTACATTGAATGCACTGCTGGCATCCGACCGGGTGCTGGTTCCGGTATCGGCGGATTTTCTGTCGCTGCAAGGGGTGCACAGGCTGGATAGCGCGCTGAATGTGCTTGAGATCAAGCTCAAGCGCAAGATAGAGCGGCGCATACTGGTGACGCGTTTCGATTCGAGACGCAAACTATCCTATGAAATATACGACAAGCTTAAAGCGAAATTCGGGAATACTGTCCTGAATACGCGCATCGGGGAGAATGTAGCGCTGGCTACCAGCCCGATGCATGGTCAGGATGTGTTTCAATATGCACCGGATAGTCCGGGGGCTGCGGACTATCGCGCCTTGACCCGCGAGTTGTGGGAGAGCGGGTTCTTTGCCTGAAACACTAACATTCGCATCCGGGCTGTAAGCGATACGCACGGATTTGTGCATGCAACCGCCGCAGCGCACTGCTAAAGCATATTAATGACCCACTGCGTTACCGTTCCGGTTGCATGGGCACATTGCTGACCGCGCGCATCGCTGAATGCCTTGTATTCGTCCGCATTCCACATATCGTAAGTGCGCCCCGTGAACTGTTGCTGAAGCTGCTGGCAAGTCACGCCGCCGAATTCCTGGCGGAAGCGTTCGGTCAGTTCTTTCGCTTTCTTGAAGTTGTTGATGCAGCGCCCCTTGTCCAGCTTGTCCCGGTCGCGCCCGTATTTTGCACTCAGCGCCATGAGTCCGCCGGTCAGCGCGCCGCAAACACCCTCGCCCAAAAGGCCGCCGCCCCCCGAAAGACCATGACTGGCCTTGATCGTCTGGTCGTCGACGATACCTACGGTTTCCTGTACCGTCGCCAGCACGCACTGCGGGCAACACCCAAAGTCAAGTTCGTATTTGACTGCCTTCGCATAAGCCTGTTCGCCCAGCGCCGGATTCTGCTCGATGTTCATGTCATGTCTCCAATATATTAGAAAACGCTAATGAATGATACGGCTTGCTTGGCTAATCCGCAAGAGGGTGATTTATCGGCAGGGCGGACGGGGAAGGCGCAACAATACCGCCCGATGATCGCTTTGCGTTGCAAATGATGAACGCGTACCATGTGCCAAAACCGGATATAGGAAGGTTGATGTGTGATTATCCGCTCTCATACACAAAGCAGGCGTTGAATTTTTCGGCATTGAACTGGTGGAATCGTGCCAGTCGGGTACTGGCAATGTGCGTCTTTATTTACATTTGCTAAAATAACAAAATTACTGTCCAGATCAAACAGTGCGTGAGAGGATACCTGCGCAATTTTTCACTCGTACGATCAGCGTTGGTGGCGGACAGGATCATGCTAATAGCTTCGGTCATTCCATTTGAGCGGCGCCCATGAAGAATATTTTTTTACATCAGGCTTCACGTTTCCCTGGCGTGTGATCATGTTCTTTCAACTGGCCGCCGAAGCTGTTTTATTGATCCATCTGGCGTTCATCGTGTTCGCCCTCTTTGGTGCAGCAATCGCGACCCGGTGGCGCTGGATTATCATTTTTCACCTTCCGGCAGCCACATGGGGATTTTTCGTTGAACTCACAGGCCGCATTTGTCCGCTCACCTATCTGGAGAACTACCTTCGCGTCAGGGCGGGCCTGTCGGGCTATACCGGGAGCTTTATTGAGCACTATCTGCTGGCAGTCATTTACCCTGTTGGCCTCACCAGAGAGATTCAGTTCATACTTGCGGGCGGGGTAGCTGTCGTCAATATCGCAATTTATGGCTGGTTATACTGGCGCGGCTCGCACGAAAAGATTGATATGATCTGACCTGTTAAACCATTGAGTCTGGAGGCATGCCATGAAAATCGATTGCACCGAATTCGGCAGCATCACCATCAACGGCACAACGTATTTGCACGATATCCTCATCAGCATGTCCGGCGATGTAGTCAAGCGCAAGAAGAAGCTTTCCAAGAAATATTACGGCACGTCCCACATCATTTCGCGCGAGGAGGCTGAATTTATTTATGAAAAAAACTGCAAAACTTTGATCGTGGGTGCGGGTCAGTATGGCAACGTGACACTCTCGCCGGAGGCTGCCGAATTTTTCGAGCATCATGATTGCCGGGTGATTTTGCAGCCTACGCCGGAGGCCATCGAGACCTACAACAAAACCCGTGACAAGACCATAGGACTGTTTCACGTCACCTGCTAAGCCGTCGCCCATGCCTTCATCGCCGCGTCTGCTGTTATTCATTCTGGCCCTGGTTTTTCTGGTCAGCTTTGTCCAGGTCGGACTGATCAGCATTGCATTCGACAAGCTGGGGCTTTCACCGGAATCGGCTTATCTGCTCCTCATGTGCACGCTGATCGGCAGCCTGATCAACCTTCCGCTGTTCAGCCTCAAGACAGACAGCACGGCGCAAATTCCGCCGGAATTGACCAGATTTCCGTTGATTAAGTTGCTATCCGACACCGGAAAAATGATGATTGCTGTCAATGTCGGCGGTGCGGTGGTGCCAGTCGCCTTCTCGCTTTATCTGATCCTCCACAACCCGCTGAACCCGTGGCAGATCGCTGCCGCAGTAGCAGTCGTTGCCCTCATTGCCCGCACGGCCAGTTTGCCTATTCCCGGCATCGGCATCGGTTTGCCGATGCTGATCGCACCCATTACCGCTGCACTGATCGCAACGATCCTCGATCCGCAACATCGCGCTCCGCTGGCCTATATCAGCGGCACCCTGGGCGTGCTGATCGGCGCCGACCTGTTGCGCCTCAAGGACATCCGCAAACTGGGCGCCCCTATCGCTTCCATTGGCGGCGCCGGCACTTTCGATGGGGTGTTCATCACGGGCCTCCTTGCAGTATTGCTGGCGTAAAGGGTTTTTTAAGCTATGTCACAGTGTGTGTTGAACATCGGTAGGGTGGATAAAGCGCACCTGCCTGTCGGCAGAGAGGAGCGCGTATCCACCACCAACGATTACTTCATTGGTGGAAACGCTACGCTTTTTCCACCCTACAAATGTCACATATATTCATAATGTTATGCAATACCAACGAGTAACTGTGACATAGGCTTTTTTTACAAAAAATTGTGTTCACCCGCAGGCTCCGCTAACCGGCTGCTGAACCCATGTTGAAAATTAATCTGGTTTTATCCTGAGGCTTATCCTAAAAAAAATCAGCCTTTGTCCTATACCCCAAAAAAAAAGATCAGTTCAGAATAGCCACTGAAAAATTGGTTGTAAATTGGGCAACAGCGCGATGTCTGATTTTTATATGGCTTTTTTCAGTCATAGGAAAATCAAATATCAAGGGTTTCTGGAGAAAGCAATGCATTATAAAAAATCGGATACGGTCATGTTCGTCGGCGGCGTCATGCAGAACATAAAAAAAATGAAATCCGAGTTGTATGAGCTCCGCTATTTTCTTGAGCAAAATCTTGCGCGGAGAACGGAACATCTGATGCAGCGCATTGCCTTCTTGGAATCCTGCAATGCGACGTTGTGCGACCAACTTGACAGTGCTCAGCATGCGCTTGCTGCACTGCGCTTGGAAGAGAAAACAGCGGAACCAGGCGATCATGCAATGAAGCTATACGCCATCAACACCAAACCGATGTTGCCGGTCGTTATAGAAAATAAATCAGTAGAGCGTGCCGCTGCCTGACGCAATATTTA
>JAJYYO010000034.1 GCA_021800795.1 Pseudomonadota bacterium | reverse complement strand
TCGGTCTCAACATAAAGGTCAATATCACCGCCCCGCTTTGAATCATCCGCACGCGACCCGAACAGGAATATTTTCGCGTCAGGGATCGCGCCTCTGACGGTATTGATGATCACATTTCGCTGTTCCTGACTGATACGCATTTTTTGATAATCGCTAAATTGAAATGAGGCTGTACGAATACTGGGGAAATTCAATACCCCTAATAATCCTGGATGCCTGCATTCTATCTTGCACCTGAGCGCGATACCAGCATAGCCTCTTTGCCGATGTAACAGTTTCCAACGCACAACCCGATATTTTCACGACGATCATGATGCTACGATTTCATGCCCCGCAGCGGTCACTCATGACTTGCTGCTCCCGAGACTAACCGGTTATAGCCAAGTAGTCTTGTGACGATCAGCTATGGAACATGAAGCAGACATAGAGTCGAAACAAAATCCGTCGATCGGAAAGATGTTTAATTTGCCAGTTTTTCCAACTGACTCAACCATGTATTGAAGTGCGGGCAAGCTGCACGAATGGACCCAAGCCCAATTTCCTTCAAGATAGTAACGCCACTTGTCTTGCGGAATCCTATGCCATAACCTTCAAGTCGCTTGCTCGGATGCGTTTCCTTGCCGTGATTGATATTTTCCGGACCACCAAATGCGCGGCAAGCCTGCTTCATAAGATCCACGACAGAGGGTTCGCCATAAAATCCAGCTACCTGATCCGGGCCGGCAAAATACCAGGCTTCGAATTCATGCAGGGCAAGAAAAGGGATAAAGCGCTGCGGATTTCCCAGCGCCACTGAAAGTTGGTTTTGTACATATTCGGCCCTATCCCTGGCATTTACAGAAATCGTGGCTAGCCCAACTACACCTGGAAAATCTTCCGGCAGACCATACAAATCCAGTAGAGTTGTTACCCAGGCACCCGAATTAGCCAACAGAGGCTGCAAGCTTTTTTGAACATTCGGCCAACGATTTCCGCCGGTCAATTTCTTGCCGCTGGCCAGACGCTTGCTAACCACACCGGTAGCTACGGCGTAAACTCCAAAGCGCGCAAGATGAGGCGACAGGATGTTTTTAACGAATAACTCTTCAGAATCACCCTCGACAAGAATCAGCAATTGTGTCATGGTCGGCCTCCGAGAACATTTTTCTCCCACAATTCGCCGACACTATAATTTTCCAGCCACATCGAGTAATCTTCGGTCTTCAAGCGCCGGAACTGACTACCTCTGCCGTCATGGTCGGCCACGATTACCTGATCAATGGGAAAGTTATCCAGCAGCGTTACCGACTGAGTCGCGACCAGAATCTGTGTATGCTCGGATGCCGCATCCAGCATTTCTGCCAGAAGCCGAATAGCCAAGGGGTGCAACCCAAGCTCTGGTTCATCAATAACAATCAGACTAGGCATCGAGCTTCGAGGCTGATTGAGCAAGGTTGCCAGACACACGAAACGCAAGGTTCCATCCGACAAGGCGTCAGCATCGAAATAGGCATCAGAATTTTTTTGTATCCATTCCAGGCGGATCGTTTGCTCATTACGGCGCAACGGTTCCAGCGCAAAATCCTCAAAATAGGGCGCTGCTAATTGAATCATCGCAACCACACGCCGGTATTCGGCGGGGTGCTTCAACTTCAACCAATACAGATACGCGGCAAGATTCGACGCATCCTCTCGCAGATAGCGGTTATCGTCGATATTGCAAGTTGACTTCACCGCTGCCGTGGCCGACGTGTCATGCAAGTGATATCTACGCCATCCCTCAATCTGCTGCTTGGCAGAAGGAAATGCCCGTAGTTTTTCCTCAGCCTCGTCTTCGGTCAATTCTCCTTGCGCTACCGATTCCTTCAGATGATGTTCTTCTTCACCTATAAGCTGTTCTTCCAGATTTTCGATATCGGTGCCACCACTTGACCATTCTGCTGACGAGCCTAAAATCGTTAAATTTTCCTTGGCGACCTCAAGCCGATCTCCTGCAACCGGAATCAAAGTTTGCTCGTAGCTGAAATCACCGCCCTCGCAGACAAAGAAACAGGCTTTAGTTGTTTTCTTGCCGTGATACAGCAAACGATCCGCCCCGCCTGAGCGCTGGACAAGAACATCCGGGTTGCCCAGTGCAGATGCTCTGAAAAATGACAATGCAGCGAGCAAATTAGACTTGCCTGAGCCATTGGCGCCAATCAATATATTGAGCGCACCCAGCTCAATGGTTTGCCGCTCAATCGACTTGAATCCGTGTACTGTCAGTTTTTTTATCATATTGCTCACCTTGTTTTCTTATGCTTCAACTTGCATTTTTGTGTCCGGCGCTATTGGAACTCTGACTTTTGCCCGCGGTTACCCACCGACACCTTTAAATTGGTGCAATGCGCCACGCTTATTGCACCCTACCGCGCTGTTCCCATTTATTGGCAATTACCGGCGACGAGGCAGATGCCTTGGATTAGGAACACGCCAACCATCATAGTTTGGGTGATGCGTAAGATAATAGTCGATTGCAACCTGAGTGAACTGTCGAAATTGGCGGTCATTCCAGAGCGTAATGATGTTCTTCTTCGGTTCCCTCCGTTGTTGTTTCGAGCCTTGATATACCCAGCCTTGATAGGGGTCTAACTTGGGTTGTTTCCGCCCGTTCCAATGCCCGTGTGGAATAGATGGAAAGAAGTCATCATCGTACTGATGGAACTCCCAGTTGGAAAGCCCCGTATGTGTTCCAGCGAAGAAACATAGAAAGGCACCGTCTTCATCTTCATCAGAGAAATAGTCGAGAGTGCTCCCGAAAGACGACGGTTTGTTTTCGTCATGAGTTCTATTAGATGGCGATTCCCCTTCATATTGCCATTCGTCCCCGTTTTCCCATTCCTCTATTTGGAGAATACGACCAGCTGTTATGCCTGCCGGATTGGCTGGAGAGCACATTCCTCTCAATGCAACAAATCTATCCATTAATTGAGACCAACTAATTAGACCAAAGAGGTATGCGTTTCTTGAGCTATTAAGAAACAGCCGTGCCGCATCGCGTGTGAGATATTTCATAATGACTAACGTATCTGATTTCGTATTGTCAAAAGCTGGCTCATGGTCATTGGGATAAAACCGTTTTCAAGTCGAACCAGTGTGTGCCGACGAAACGAAGCGATAATTCGCGGCCAGCAAGGCGAACGGGGATTTCGATGGCAGGTACTTTGTCATCGGCTTCGACCTCGACGATACTGCAACGGATTTCAGCATCGCCAGTTTCACGGGCATTTTGGTACATGGCTGCGCAGGTAGGACAAAGTGCGAGACGATTTTGGAAATGACGTATTTCCTTGTCATCTGTACATTGCACGGCTTCAAAATAATACTCGCCAGATCTCAGTTTGAAGGGCATTTCCTCATGGCAACACTGACAGACAAGTTGCCTATCTGCGTTTGTGTATTTGCTTCGTAGATATGCCCTGGCTTGCGCGGTAACGTCAAAGATATCTTTTTGTATGGAGCGTTCCAGCATGACACTTTCCCTGCTGGGAGCATCAGCGGTGTTAGCTAATACTTTTTTCTTACGGTAAGCTGGGTCTTGAACAGAATCCTCCGGTTGTGAGATTCGCTGCCCATGTTCATTTTGAGCAAGCCATTCACAAGGTTTGAAGCCAGCATCTATTGCTTGTTTTACTTGAGCCAATAACTCTGCCGATTCAAAACCAAGTGCCTGAGCATTAGACTGTTTTTGACGATATTCCTCGGATTTTTTTACCGCCTCTTCCCCGAATTGAATAGACTTGAGCCATTGCCAACCCAAATCAAACGGAAAACCTTCCGGCAATAAATCACGAATTGCTTCTGCCGGGCGAACAAATACCCCGTCACCTTGCGGGATCCATGCATTGGCCTTGAGACAATGAACAAGTTGTGAGTCCGCGTTACGAGAACCGGAGCTTTTATTCCGTCGATATGTTGCCTTCAAAACATCTGAATACGCGGGTAACGAGCACATGGTTTTCCAGATGAGCTTCGAGATTGCCAAAGTTGGTTGCACCAGAAGCTTGTAACACTCCGTGATCACATGATCTTGATTGATCGGTGATGTTTCCCTCTCGCCTCCGACATTGTAAAGATATGACCACTGCGGATTCGAGTAGCATGTTGTTCCAGTTATCTCTAATCGTGTTTGTGCGCCAACGGCCTCAGCAAATTTCACCAGTTTCTTGATGGCAACACCGCAATTCTGATAGCTTTCCGCCAGGGCTGCACGTTTTGCATCTTCTCCAATGACATCGTAATAGGCACTGAGTCCTGTATCCATGAAAGGCTGGTCAAGGAATATTTGACTTGGCTTGCCCCACTTATCATCCTGGCGTTCGAAAATATAATACGAAGTAAAGAGACTTGCTTTGTCAGTCTCTTTTTCGAGCAGTGCAATGAAGCGCTTCAGATCCTTCTTTAACGGTTTGAAGTCGGCTTCCGTGTATCGCTGTTTCAGAATTGCCTCGACCTGTTCGGCTTCTCCCACCTCCCGGACACCTATCTCTTCGAGGAATTTCTTCGCAGACTCCTGCTGCCCCTTTTTCTTGCCTGTCGTATAAGTTCGTACATCCACTCGCGGCAGCACATCATCCTGCTCGACGCCATCGCTCGGGAAGTAGCATTTTATGCCGACGCTATAATCATTATTGCTCAGGCGAACAATTCGCAACGACTTGAGTTTATTTTTTTGCCATCCAGCGCTTGATAAATAGTCGGCGTACAGCAGCGCATACATCTCCTGGTGCCATTCCACTGGCTTCCCTGAAAACCAAGTCATGAATTCAGAGTCTGGTTCATTTGTGCAGTAGGGGGAATAGGGAATTCTGCGCCCGTCAACTGAAGCCTTTTCGCGCAACAACTCAACGAACTGTTCGACATCCCAATCGGTTATCGCCAACTCTGTCATGAATCGCTCAATATTCGTGCCCTGTAGAGCACGCGCCGACGCCCATTGCAATGGCTCGTCGTCGTAATCGACGAGGAACTCAATGTCATCGTTCGATAGTAATTCCTTGAGTGATGCTTTGGCCTGATGGAGATACTTGGCTGGTGCATGTGTCTTTGCGTATGTAGGCGTAAGTGGCTGTTCGTTCATTTCCTCGACGATGGCCTTGCGAATATCCTGATAGCGCTTGGGAATTGAATCTTGTGGATTGGGCAATACCGATAGAAAGTCGGCGGTGAGCAGACCAAGATCACGAACTTGATGTAGTGATGCAGCCGTCAAAGTTGCGAGTTGCTGGAAGAGAGGCAGATTAACATCCGTTTCCTTGATGCTGGCACGGCTCAGCTCAGGTACAAATGGGGCATGCAGGTGAAACCGAAGACCAGACGTTTCTTTCTCGGCCGGAAAGAAAACTGCCACTCGCCCCGGCGTTGCAGGAATTATTTTGAGCTGTTTGACCAGCGCCTTCTTGGGATCAAAGTCCTGCACCTTCGGCAGAAAATCGAGTGTGTAAGCAACCGCGACTCGTTTTTTCTTCTCCAGCCCCATGACTGGCTGATCAAATTTTAGAAAATGCGAGCTGGCAGTTGTTTTGCCGCCTGTTTGTTTGAGAACCTCGAAGTGATTTTCGGAGTGCTTGAACCGCAGAACATCCCCAGACTCGCCAGTTGCGTTCTGCCAACCAATCGATTCCAGATGGGAAAGAAATAGCAGCGTTGTTTCCACCAATTCTTTCAGGCCAGCATTAACCTCGTCATAGGCAATGTTGGCTATCTTCTTTGGGTTATTGAACGGAAACTCGAAGCGGGTCTTGCTGCCCAGCGCGGCTTTTGACTCAATCTCACTTGGCAATACCAGATCGGTTATCTTGAAAGAAAAGCTCGAAGACCAGATGTGGGGCGATTCTGAGTAAGCAAACACAGCCTTGAAGCCAACACCAAAGCGTCCGATTTTGTCGTCATCGTTAGCCTTGGTGCCTTCACCTATGTCCGTAATGGCATAGATATCCTTTGGTTCAAAGGGGCGACCATTATGTTCGAACACCAAGCTGGTTTTTGAAAGCGTGAACTGCGCCTCAGTAGCGCCAGTGTCCTCGGCGTTCTGCAATAACTCATAAATGAAATGTGCGCTGTCAGGGTAAAGGTCTTCGACGATCTTTCTGATACCAGTGTGTTTTTTCAACACACGCGCCAAATCTTCTCTCTCACGGCGTACTTCTTCGATAACGCTCATCTTTTTTCCTCAACAACCATTACCCCAAACACCACCACCTCAGCATGAATATCAGCCGCCTCCTTGGCAACTTCCAGCTTCTCCTTGCGTCGGGTATAGTCAGCTTTGATGCGGTCGTGTTCTGCCTGCTTCATAGTACGAATTTTTTCGTCCGTCGCCTTGCTCAACTGTTCGTTTACTTGCCGCATTCGCGCTTGGGTGCTGGCGGTCAGGCTGTTCAGGCGGTAATCCACCAACTGCTGGTTGGTTTCCTTGTAGTTGGCCAAAGTGTCGCGCCATTGTTGGTGATGGCGAGCTTCAAGTGCGTCGAATACTGTCTGTGCGGGCAGTTCCGTATCTTCTGCCGGAAGCGCATCGCGCAACAAGGAAAACAGCTTTGCTTCGATTTCAGGCGATTCTGCCACCACCATTAATTCGCAGTCTGTACGCACGCCTTGTTTGTGCCACTGGTAAAGGGCGAAGGGATATATTCCCGCCGCCAGTTCCGTCGTTTTCACTTGGCACTGAACATATACCGGCTGACGAGGATGCAGATGGGTGGCAGCCTGACGCAGCAGCGGGTGGGCTGGATGAAGTAGGACGGCCTTGGGATTTTCGCTGGCGCAATCCTGATCGAAAGTGATTTCAAGATGGGGCGCATTGCCTTTGAGCCAGCGTTCCCAAGCTCTTGCCTCCTGATTAGCTGTTTTCTGTTTCTGGAAATCTTCCAGCAAACGGGTGCGAGCATCGGCATCCAGTCGCAGGGTCTTGAGGGGGTGATTGCCGAGGATAACTTCCTGCTCTTTACCGGAGCGGTCACGCAGGTAAAGGCTGACAGTTGAATGCAATGCTTCCGGCGTAAGCCAGCCGCTGGTCGGGGTGCTCAGGTCATCGTCGTTAGGCAGACTCAAGCCGAACAGTTCGGTGGCGCGGCTTTCCAACGCTTCCTGTTCCTGAATCTCGCGCAGTTCGTTGTCCGCCAGTTGTTGCAACCGGCCCTGCCGCTGTTGTGGAGTCAGGTCGAAACTCTCGGAAATGGCGTGCAGCTCTTTACTGATCTGGCCGAGAATTTCTTCACTTGCGCCCAGCGCTTGCTGAAATACGCCGATGCGCAGCAGACAGCGTTCGTAAATGTCGGCATCCACCGTGCCGTGGGTGATGAGGTTATTGATAACCACCACTTCGCTTTTCTGTCCGTAACGGTCTATACGCCCGATGCGCTGTTCGATGCGCATCGGATTCCACGGCAGATCGTAATTGACCATGCCATCGCAGAACTGGAAGTCCAAGCCTTCACTACCCACTTCGGTGGATAGCATTACGTCCAGGGTGTCGGGCTGTTCCTTGGCTTGGGCAAAGCGCTGGCGAATATCGCGGCGGTCTTCATCCGCCACGCCACCGTGGATTACACCGACGCGAACGCCTGCCGCAATTAGCTTCTGCTTCAGATAAGCAAGTGTGTGGCGGAAACTGGTGAACACCAGTAGCTTGTTGTTGGGCAGGGTTTGTTTGTCGCGAACGATGGCGAGGAAGGCATCCAGCTTGGGGTCGGCGGGATCAAGCATTTTTGCGGCTTGGCGCAATTGCTCAATTTCTGCCTGCATACTGCCCGGAGGCAAAGCCTCTATCTCGTCAGCTTCATCGTCATTGATTTCTGCCAGATCCAGCTCGTTCAGTTTGCCAGCAAGCCACTGGTCGATGAACGGAGCCAGCGCGTAAAGGCAACTGGATGCCTGCCGCCGCAGTGTGGAAAGCATGAACGCAACTGCCTGCCCCCCGTTGTTATTTGCGTAAATTCGGGCTGCCGTGGCGAGCAACAGGTCATGAAAAGCACGCTGAGCATCGGTAAATAGGACGGAAACTGTCTCCGGCTTACGGGTGGTGAAGTTGCCAATGTCGCGTCGACGCGTGCGGTTGATGAGGCTGTCGAAGGTGGAAAAACGTTCGACTTCCCGAATCAGGGCAACCCGTGTGGCCGGGCTGATTTCCGGTTCGGCAAGCGTGTCCACTACGCGCTGAAAATCGGGGGTTTCAATGAAAGAAAAACAGCCTGCCGCCGTTTTTAATTCCGCCAGTGCGTTTTGCTGACCATCAGTTGCCGCAGAACGCAGATGGTTCGCCGCCGCATGGATATGCGGATTGGGCTCGGCCATGAATTCAAAGCTGGCTTTATCTATCACCAGGTCAGGACGCAGCACGTTGAGCAGGGTGAACAAATCCTGATTGCCCATCTGGATGGGGGTGGCAGTCAAAAAAATCACCGCCTCGGCGTGGTCGCAGAAAAACTTTACGCCTTGGTGCAACCAGGTATTGGCGTTGCGAATGTGATGAGCTTCATCCACGATAACCAGATCGAAGCGCGGTGGCGGGTCGAGGTCGAGCAGCCCCTTGGCTTTCTTGCCGCGTTTTTGCGGTTTGCCATTGAGCAGTGCATCGTCAATCAGGGAAAACGGCAGAATGGTGCGGCTATGTTGACGCGGCCATTCTCCGTCCAGGTCGGTTTCATGCAAACAATGGCGCAAGGTGTCGCCGTCAAGATGAGTAAACTCTTCGCCAAAACGCTTCATTTCGTTGCGCCATTTGCCTTCAGCCACTAGCGGTTTCGGACAAAGGATCAGAACTGACTTGATTTCAGAGCGTGCCTGCAACTCTTTCATTATTAAACCTGCTTCGATGGTTTTACCAACGCCCACATCGTCGGCGATCAGCAAACGTGGGCGATCTGAGCGCAATAACTTGAGTACAGGGCGATACTGATAAGGCACGAAACGCACACGCCCGGAGTGCAGCGAGTAGAGATTGCCAGCCGATGGCGCAGACAATAACAGTGAAGTCAGGCGGGCATGAAACTCCGCAAGCTGAATTGGTGTTCGTTCGTCCGGCACGCCCGGGATGAGTTCAAGCTGACTTTCATAGTAACTAACTCGCTTATTATTCTCGAACACCAGATAGCGCCGCCCATCACCGAGATTAGACTGACAGGCAAGAATTGGAAATTCTTTTTCGCGGTTGGATTTAAGACGAACCATGTCACCGGGCGAAAAACCATCATGGACGATGGCAGCTTGCGGCAGAATTGCAGCTTGAGGTGCTACTGGAGCCGACGGCGTTTCAACAATTGGAGTAACAACAGGTGACAGAGATGGTATTGGTGCTGGCTGTGGCGAAAGTCGCGCCAGTTGCTGCTGCTTGTAATTGGCTATTTGGGTTTGTGCCGTGTAGCCAATCCCAAGCATTTTTGCCAGGCGATCCATCGTATCTGCATCACGATAGGCATCATGTGGTTCTGCTTCACCTGAAGGTGCGTGCGCCCAGCGATTGCGTATCGTCTGTGCCTCTTTCAGCCAGTTTTTAGCTTCCTTAGGCCAGTTGAATCGCTGAGACAGCTCAAACCAGTTCTGGTCAAGCACCCGCAGCAAAGCAGCCAGATCGAGGCCGGACAAATCAACAATGTGCGATTGTTTGACTCGCTCTTGTTGTTGATAGGTCAATATGTCTAATACGTTGCGCTTCCACCAGTCGGTGGACAATTGGGGCAGCCATGAATTAAGGAGCTTTCTTAACTCTTCAGTGAAGGAACTCAACAAATTATTCATATTTAGCGCTGGTCGATGGTTTCATGCGATGCTAACATGAAGGGAAACCGGATTGCGTTTATCCTGATAAAGACGGCGAATGCTGACACTGGATTGTTTATGACGAAACAGAACCTTCCATCGCCACGTTACAAACCCCACAAATAATCTTGGTATCCGGGCTAACCCAAGCTTTGTTGGCACACTGAGGGCAGGTCAGTTTTTCTCGCGTGGGCGCCTTTTTCGGCGTAGGACGATAAACCGCTGCCTTGCCTTCAATCTCTTCAGGCAACCGGGCGACGGGTGGTGGTGATGCTTCATACTCGACACCCGCATCCCTCAATGCCTGCGCCACCACCACCTGGCTTTCCGGCTCTGCCGGCAGATGCCTGTCCAACCAGGGGATGACAAAACCACTTTCCACCAACTTTCGACAGGATGCCAGAAAAACACCGTCAGGAATGATGTGGTGACTCACCGAACGACCCGTTTTCTTGCCGCCGGGCAGCCCTGTGCCGGATGGCATCAATCCCAGCGACTCCATCTTGTTAGCCCACTCCTGATTATGTGCATTGGTAGGCGTAGGCGTTCCAAAATACTCCTGCCAGTGATGGATCATTTCATGCACCAGCGTCGATAGCACCGACTCAATGGAGCGCAGGGTAAAAAAGCCAGGATGCAATCCAATCTCGTCAATCTGATCACCGCCGGGGGAAACAAATCGGTCGGCATGATAATAGCCGTATACCCGACTTGCCGAGCGCAACGTAATTAGACAGTTTGGCAGTTCGCTTTTAAACAGTTCGGCATTGAAGTGGTCAAATGCGGACTGCAATGCCTCATAAAATATACGGGTGGGAGATGTCTGAATGTTCATCTTTATGCTTCCGTTATTTTATTCACCAATGGTCGCTGTATTACAGAAACCAGTCGTTCAAGTTCCACCCCGCGACAGTCGGCAAATGGCACAAAAGAGATGTCTGGTTCAGAAAACTGCATGCCGTAAAGCTGCTTGTGGTGGAATTTTCTGGGTGCAGGACGCCGGCAATTTCACAACAAGCAAATTTCGGTGCCTGCCAGTGTATTTCAATTCAAGCTAACTGTTGCCTGAACAGAGTCATATAGTGTCCTAATCCCTTGAGCATCCCGCTCAATCAATCCCGCTGCAGCAAGCTCTTCCACATCGGTATGGACTCTTTTGTAATCACGATTAAGAGCGCGTGCCAAAGTAGCTACATTTTTTTCTTGATGACGATGCAGGTGCTTCAGAATCTCCAGGCGCTTTTGTGACAAGGTCGCCATCATGGCATCCAGGCTGAAAAAAGACAGGTGGCGTTCTTCCACTTTCTGGTCATTTTCCAATCGTTTCCAGGCGTCAATGAAACGCTTTCCCATGTCATCAATATCACCAACATGCAATTTAACTTCGTTCATTTTTTGCTCCTTTCCCTGGCAACATCACTCAGAAAATCTGCGACAAGTTGCTCGACTGTCGTAAATAAATAGGCTTCTTCATCTTCGCCAATGTGTTTGTGGTCACCTTTGCCGCGTTCGTTGTCATACCCAACGATGCGTGTTCCGGGTGAGCCATAAAACAGGCTGTATTTCAGCATGTGCCGACTGCCGGCAACAGACCCCGACAATTCCCATATCGTCATTTCAATGATTGAACCATCAGGGTAAACAGCCTTATCGTGGAATGCGAGATGAGATTTCATAATATGGCGCAGGTTGCCATATAAAATATGGGGCGTCAATATTTATTTCGTGCAGTAGCGGCGAAAAATTCCGACAAGGGTGGTACCAATTTGTCAGCAATGCGATGTCAAATTTGACCTGATCAATTTGTAAAACACCTACGGAAGAACATGTGCGACCGTCCGCATAATGGCACACAGCTATCCGTAACAATGCAATATTGTAAGTCAGAAAGCCGCCGTTCAAAGAATACACTGAATTCTGCGCATCCTCCGTAGTACACCGCCAGGAACCCCTTATCCGCCACCGAGCAGCGCAGGATGGTCAGGGGAATTCGGCGCGCACTGTTCATTCAGAAACAGGGCTTTAGCTCCGTAGTTTCGTGGGAATGCCATTGCGGCATTTGAGCTCCGCAGCGTGGCACGACCTGTGCGCACGGGCGAGTTGCGCAACCGAGCTTGTTTGCTAACTCTCGATGCAGCAGAGGCACTCCACTCTCCAAAGCTGATTGAGTTATGGCAATCGGGGACTGGCTGCGGCAGTATGCGCACTGATGCGGGAAACTCGATCGACGAAATCCGGATCGGGCGTGCCGAGTTTGCTTGTGCTTGCCACGATGCGTCCATCAGCATCGAGCAGAACAATCTCGATATTGTGGCTGAAATCGCCGTTGGGTCGCATGCGGTAGGACACACCGAGCGTGGCGGCGAAGGCGCGCACGTCGCCTTGCTCGGGTCGAGCCAGGCGCCAGACAGGATATGGCAGCTGATGCATCGAGGCCATCCCGGCCAGTGCCTGAACCGTGTCATGGACAGGATCGAAACTCACCAGCACAACCTGCGGCGCAGCATGTCCGGTACGGGACTTAACCGCAGCGCGGATTTGCTTGATAGCATCAATCGTCAAGGGACAAGCCTCAGGGCATGAAGCGTAGATCATGCTCACGATCACGGGATGCCCGCGTAACGAGGCCGGTGTAAAAAGACCTTCGGCCTGATCGCGCAGCGTGAGCGCGCTCCGGTAGACCGAATCCGCTGGCAGCGCGGTCGCGTCTGCAGCGGCCTGTGCCGCCCCAGTCCAAACGCTTATCGTCAACAGGATCAGTAGTGTCCATTGTCGGATCATGGTGCCTCTCCTGTCTCGCGAACGCAGCGGAAGCCGATGTTGCCGGATGCATCCGTCGGCCTCATCGCGGATAGCGCAGCGACACGCATCATCAAGGGGTATGCGGTGCGGTTCTCGAACGCCAGCGCGGAACCGCCGCAGAGGGTGAGCAGGTTGGTCTGATCGGGATCGCGTGCATCGGCATTGACGAACATCGCCGCATAATCGTCCACCCACTCCCAGACGAGCGTATTCATATCGTGCAGCCCGTACAGGTTTGCGGTGTCTTCCCCCACCTTTCCCTGCGCATGACCTGTGCGCGCCAGCAGTGTTTGCAGAATCCCTGCGCTCCACGCAGGATCATCGCGCGCATCGATGCGGGTTGCATCCGCAGCGGCAGCATATTCCCACTGGTACCAGGCAGGCAACCGCGCGTCCTCGCTTGCGCAAAAGGCCCGCGCAGCAAACCAGCTGACCTCGGTGACTGGCCGCTGCGGGTCGATGGCGGAACCCAATGCCAATGGCCCGGCCCAGGAGGCAAGATAGCCGCGGGCCGCATACATATCCGGCGCGCGATCGCGCCGCCATTCGGGATGGGTGTGGACGAAGGCGAGGTAGTCGCCCACGGTGACAGGGGTTGCACGCATAGCGAAGGCGGCGATGCGCACAGGCGCCCGCGCGCCGTCAAGACTCAGGGCGCTGATAAACAAGCCGCCGGATACCGTGCGATATTCTGCGCCCGCCTCGGCATGGCCGCACGTGGCGAGAGCCAGCATCACGAGAACGAATGCGCGCACGGCGTTACCCTCGATCCGATTACCGGCCATTCGCTCCGGCAGCGCGAACCGCCTTGACCTCTGCCGGCGTGATCGTGCCGCCTTTGTTGTTGAAGTTGTTCAACACATAGGTCAGCACATGCGCGATTTCGTCGTCGTTGAGCTGCGATGCGAAGGCGGGCATCTCCGATTCATAGCCCGTGCTGTTGACGGTGATCTTGCCGCTCAGACCGTGCAGCACGAAACTGATGGCGCGTTTGGGGTCGGCGTTGAGAAAATCCGACATCGCGAGGGGAGGGAACGCACCCGGTAATCCCGTGCCGTCCGCCTGATGACAGGCGGCGCATATCTGACCGAACACCCGCTTGCCCTCGGCCATCGCAGCGTTCTCCACAGGCATCGCGGCAGGCTCGGGCATCACTGCGACGCTCGACACAGGTCCGCCCGATACCTTTTTGTAGATATCCGGCGCCGCCGCGCCCTTGACGACCAGTTGGCCCAGCGCACCCTGCATGAAAGTGCGCGTGATCGAGTGATCCACCAGCAGGAAGGTGCCCGGCACCAGCGTCCTCATCTCGACCATGGCTGCGCCGCCGGCCGGGATCAGCGTGGTTTGCACATTGTGATTGACCAGCGTACCGCCTTCGACATTGACGTTGTCGAAAATCTGGCCTATGACGTGGAAGCTCGACACCAGGTTGGGTCCGCCGTCGCCGACGAACAGGCGCACGCTATCGCCCACCTTCGACGTCAGCGCATCAGCACCGGTCAGCGCGCCTTCGCGACCGTTGAACAACACATAGGTCGGCTGCTCCAGCAACAGCTTTTTCATGTCGAACGACTGCAAGCCTGGAGCATGATAGCCGTCCGTCGTATAGAAGTCGCCCTGCACCACATAGTACTCTCGATCCGCTTTCGGCAGCCCCTGCTGCGGCTCGACCAGAATCATGCCGTACATGCCGTTGGCGATATGCATCGGCACCGGCGGTGTGGCGCAGTGGTAGATATACAGTCCCGCACGCATCGCCTTGAAGTCGAATACGCTTTCGTGTCCTGGCGGCGTTACCGACACCGCTGCGCCGCCGCCCGGCCCCATTACCGCGTGCAGATCGATGTTGTGCGCCATGTGCGAATTGGGGTCGTTGCGCAGATGCAGTTCGACCGTATCGCCTTCGCGTACGCGGATCATCGGCCCGGGCACTGTGCCATTGAAGGTCCAGAAGTTGTAGCGCACGCCATCGGCGATCTCTTTGACGATTTCTTTGGTCTCCAGACGCACGACCACACGGGCCGGATAGTCGCGATGGATCGCCGGCGGGACATTGGGCGGCGCGACCAGCGTTTCCTCGATCGGCGCGCCGCGCGGCGGCCCGATATCTCCCGGGTCGCGGGCAGCCGCCAAGACTGACGCAGTGTGTTCGCCGGCAAAGGCGGGCAGGTGCGATATGCCCAAAACGATGCCGATGGCTATTGCAATTGTCGCAGTACGCTTCATGATGTTCTCCGTTCCGTTTTGAATGAGGTCATTTAGTGCAGTCATCAGCAGTGCCCCGCCAGCTCCCGTAGTCAGCGCCTCCCCTGTTGATGTTTTTCCTGCCGCGTATGCAGCTCAGGATTAACGACAGCTCAGAGGCGACGTTTTAACCCGCCGCAATTTCCTTTAATGACGGCTCTGTTCACGATAAGAGTCTATAAAACAGTACCATCTTAGTCCTTGATATGCATCAAGGTATTGCAACGCTGAAAAATCCGCAGACTATCCGGGCTAATGCCCCTGATGCGTCAACTGGGCATACAGCAGCGGCAGCCTGATGGGTAGTTCGGAGGGCTTGCGGATGATAATAAAGCTGTTCTTGCCAAAAATATGCGGCAGGTATTCATGTGCTTCCTGATCGACGGTCACACAGAACGGACGCAGGCCTTGCTGTCTTGCGGCAATCAGGGCTTTGCGCGTGTCTTCGATCCCGTAACGGCCTTCATAGTGATCGGCGTCGTTGGGTTTTCCGTCGGTGATCAGTAACAGCAGGCGCTCGCGGGCCTTTTGGCGCCCCAGGATTTCCGAGGCGCGACGGATGGCTGCGCCCATGCGCGTGTAGTACGCCGGGCTGATGCTGTTGATGCGACCGCGCACGGTGCCATCGTATGACTCACTGAATGCTTTCAGGGTGTGGAAGCGCACGTCGCTGCGTTGCTGAGAACTGAAGCCATACAGCGCGAAACGATCGCGGGTGACCGACAGCGCCTCGGAAAAAAGAAACAGACTGTCGCGAATGACATCGATGACGCGCCGATCCTCGCCCACCCATGCTTCGGTGGATAAAGACAGATCGGCCAGCAGCAGACAAGCCAGGTCGCGCCCGCGCTTGCGCTGATCGAAATAAAACCGTGTTTCAGCACCGGCGCGGTGAGCGAGATGGCGGATATAGGGATCGATATCGATGTCATTTCCCTCGGACTGCGCCTTGAGGCGCTGGTGAAGCGGCAGCAAGGCGCCGAATTGCCGCCGCAGCCGTTGCTGGTCGCGCTCCAGATGCCTCGGGAGCGCGCAGGGTTCGGCGTCCGCCAGTGAAACCATGTTGATCCGGCAGTGCGCTGGTTTCAGGGCGTGCGTTCTGTAGTCCCACTCCGGCTGCATCCCGTCGCCGACCAGGGCGAGGCTGTCGCCTTCCGCTGACGGCAAGTCCAGCGACATGCGCAGCTTCTTGGCGACGCTCTTGCGATCACGCGCGATCGCGATAATATCCAGATCGTCAGCCGCCTGGGCGAGATCCTGATCCTCGTTCTCCTTGGTTTCATGTTCGACTTTTGCATATTCCGCCCAGCTGAATATCGATTCCGGGCGGAACAGCAGAAGACCGCCTTTCCGCTCAGGCATTTCAGTGTGCTCGGCCATCCGGCGTATTTTATCCGACTGGCGCGTACTGCCCGACCGGGAAGGCTGATCCGGCGAATGATCCGGTTGCGGTTTTTTGCCTGTGACAGGCAGCTCGGGGCGCAGCCACAGCAAGACCGGATGAGGAGGTCGCCGCGCTGCGGGGAGCGTCCGAACGCTCCCCGGATTGCGCAGCGCATCCCGGATTGCCTGTTCCTGTCGCGCTTCGTCCTGCGCGAGCTTGCCGATTTGCGGGCGGCGCGCGATCTCCGCTTCCACCAGTCGAGCATAGCTTGCCGCGAGACCGGGGAAGTCATGTGTTACCGCCCGAGCTGCGGCCTGGTTCCGGGTCAGCCACGGCAGATCAGGCCGCGGATCGACGGCGCAAAGAGCGGCCAGCCAGAAATACAGACTTCGGTTCAGGGCGGTTTCTGGAAACACATCGATGACCGGCGGCAACCTGAGCGCCTGATTATCCAGCCAGGCGAGATCCACCTTGCGCGCGCTGCCGGCCAGACGCTCCAGCAGCGTGCGTCTGGCGCCGTGGCGCGTTTTCGCGCCTGCCTGCGTCGCCACCCCGTGATCTCCGCCGAGTGCGCGAAACAGCAGTGCGGCATCGCGCGAGACGCTGGCCAGCTCAACCGCCGCTTCGGGGAAGCGTCGTGCGGCAAGCCGGTTTACCAGCCGGTGCCATGCAATGCCGATTTGTTCTTCCATGCGCTGAGCCGCCTTAGTTGCCGAAAATCGCGAGGACCACCACCATTAAGGCGCGGGTGATTTCCGGCTCATCGGAAAGGCATTCGACTATCGCCGCGCGGCATGCCACCTGAGGGTCGCAGCCGCTGGCGATCAGCTTCGCTGCGTCGACGATCAGACGCGTGCCCGGCGCTTCTTCCAGATCATGATCGGCCGTGCTGCGCAGGGCGTTGGCGAGGGTGACCAGACGCCTGGCGATTGCGTGCTCGACACCGGACTCCGTTGCCACGATTTCCGCCTCGCGGGCGGCTTCAGGAAAGCCGAATGCGAGGGACACGAAACGCTGGCGGGTGCTGGGTTTCAGCCCTTTGAGCAAATGCTGGTAGCCGGGGTTGTAGGAAACCACCAGCATGAATTCAGGCGGCGCCTTCAGTATCTCCCCGGTACGGTCGATCGGCAGAATCCTGCGGTCGTCGGACAGCGCGTGCAGCACCACCGTCGTGTCTTTGCGCGCTTCCACCACCTCGTCCAGATAGCAGATGCCGCCGTGCCGCACCGCCTGGGTGAGCGGGCCGTCTGTCCAGTAGGTGCCTGAGGCGTCGATCAGATGGCGCCCCACCAGGTCCGAGGCTGAAAGATCGTCGTGGCAGGACACGGTATACAGCGCGCGCCCAAGTCGCGCCGCCATGTGCTCGACAAAACGCGTCTTGCCGCAGCCGGTCGGCCCCTTGATAAGCACCGGCAGACGGTTTTGATAGGCCAGCTCGAATACTGCAATCTCGTCGCCGGTCGGCATGTAGGGCGGAATGAGGTTGGGTGAGCTAATGGCGCGGGCAATTGACGTAACGGACATGGGGATGCTCCTTGATTAAGCGGTGAGATAGGCAATGGCGATGACGCCGCCGACAGCGGCCAGATAAGCGGCCATGACGAGACGCCACAATAGCTGAACGTGGCGCAGGCCCATGAAATAGCTCACCACCAGCTCCCCCTTGACGAGCGTGAGGGCCAGCACCGCAGTCATGAGCAGTTTGCCGGAGGCCCAGGAACCCAGCTCGTAAGTGATCGTGGTGAGTCCGAGCAGCACCAGCCAGGTTAGGGTGCACGGTCTGAGCGGCATGAAATGAAGCAGTTTCATTGTTCGTCCTTTCAATGGATGACGTAAACCAGCGCGAACAGGATAATCCAGACCAGATCCACCATATGCCAGTAAGAACCCCCGGTCTCCACGCCGGTATAGTTTTCGGCGCTGTAGCGCCCGGCATAGGCTTTGTAGTCGACCACGGCCAGAATCGCCATACCCATCACCACATGCATGAAGTGGAAAAACGTAAGGGCCAGGTAGAACATGTAGAACAGGTTGGTGGACAGGGTGATGCCTTGCGCCAAATCCTGATGAAATTCCACACTTTTTAATACCAGAAACAGTCCGCCCAGGCCGAGAGCGCCAGCCAGCCAGTGGCCGCATGCCGTGCTGCTCCCCGCCTTGATCGACAGCGTCGCGCGCGCTACGGAATAACTGCTGGTTACGAGAATCAGGGTATCGGCGAAACCGTAAGCGCGGTTAAGCGTGAGTTGCGACGCATTGAACACATCCACGTGGCTGCTGCGGGCGAACGCGTAGGCGGCGAAAAGTACGCCGAAAACCACTAGCTCTGCGAAAATAAAAATCCAGATTGCGAAATCCCCGGGCAGGGGTTGTGCGGAATCGGCGCTGGTTTCAATCATCTGATGGAGCCTCCGGCAAGCGGCGGGGGTGCGGCCCCGCCATGCTTCGGTCAGGCGGCCAGAGCCTGTTTCATTTCATCGGCATACTCGTATTCTCCTGCAATGAAAAAGCTTCGCAGATAGACCAGCAGTCCGATGAAGAAAGCGACGCCGGCGAATTCGCGCACCCAGAAGAACACGCGCGCCTTGTCCTGCGCTTGCATAAAGCCCATCGGGTCATCCGCAGCGCGTTGCAGAAAGACCGTTACGATACCGGCCCCGGTGAGGGCCAGGGTGATGCCGATCATGCTGAACACCATGATCCAGAAACCGGCCATTTCCCAGCGCTGGGCGGCAGCGCTGTTTGCTGTGCGCCCGCGCAGCAAAGGCATCGCATAGGAGATAATGGCCAGGGAGACCATCGCATAGGCGCCGAAGAAAGCCAGATGCCCGTGTGCTGCGGTGAAATTGGTGCCGTGTATATAGTATTGGGCCGGTGCCAGGGTGATCATGAAGCCCCACAATCCTGCGCCGAGAAAGGCCATCACCGGCGTGCCGAGCGCCCACAGCATGGCAGCCTTGTTCGGATGTTCGCGGCGGCGCTGCATCAGCATTTTGAAGGAAAAAACGATGAGCAGTATGAACGGGATGGGTTCCAGCGCGGAAAAGATCGAACCGAGCCAGATCCAGTACGACGGCGCGCCGGTGTAGTAGTAATGGTGGCCGATCCCGATGATGCCGGAAATCAGCGTCATGGCGACTATGATGTAGAGCCATTTTTCCACGATCTCGCGATCCACTCCGGTCATTTTGATCAGAATAAAGCCAAGCAGAGCGCCCAGAATCAGCTCCCAGTCTCCCTCGACCCAGCCATGCACGATCCACCACCACCCGAAGCTGGCTTTTACGGTGTCGTGCGGGAAGTAAAAGGCGGGCAGGAAAAGCAGCGCCAGCCCCCACAGGCTGCCCACCAGGATCAGGTTAATCGAGGTTTTGCGCCCCTTGATCAGGGTCATGGTCACGTTGAACAGCAGCGACAGCGCCACCAGAACGATGCCGATCTTGGTGGGCAACGGCTGCTCCAGGTAACCGCGGCCCATGGTCGGCAAGGCCGCATTGCCGGTTATCGCCGCCAGTTGGGCATAAGGCACGAAAAGGTAAGCGACTATCGTCAGCGCCGCGGCGATGAGGAACACCCAGAAAGTGACCAGCGCGAGTCTGGGGCTGTAGAGTTCGGTTTGCGCCTCCTCCGGAACGATAAAATAAGCTGCGCCCATGAAGGCCATCAGCAACCATACGATCAGCAGGTTGGTGTGGCTCATGTGCGCAACGTCGAAGGGCAGCTCCGGAAACAGGAAGGTGCCGTGCAGATACTGCAATCCGGCGATCAGACCGAACACGATCTGGCCGACAAACAAGGCCAGCGCGGCGATGAAGTAAGGTTTTGCCACCTGTTGAGACGGATATTTCATGATTTCTCCTTGTTAAACGCGAGAGGGGGTTGGGAGTCAAATCAACCTTGAATATTGGGCGGCCAGTTGTTGGTGTCGATGTTGGATAGCCATTGCAGATAGGCCACGAGATCGTCCAGCTGATTTCCGGTGAAATGGAAATTGGGCATCTGCCTTCTTCCAGGCACCCCCGAAGGTTGCGACTGTATCCAAGCCTTGATGAATTCAGGCCCTCTGCGTTTGTAGACGTTGCCTAGTTCCGGGGCGAAATAGGCGCCTTCGCCGTTGATGGTGTGGCAGCCGATACAATCGTTGGTGTCGAGCAAATACTTGCCGCGCAGCACGGCGGGCGTCATTTTGTCCGCGTGATCCCGTTCCGGGATGCGTTGCCAGGTGTCGTAGCTGAGTAGCAGATAAATGGCGAGAAAAAATACCGCGCCACCGAGAAAAATGTTTCGGGCCATCGCTTTGGTGAACACTTGTTGCATATCCGGCTCCTTGAACGTTGAGAGAAATTCTGTGTTTGAAGTTATACGCAGGACACATCTTTTATTCCTTGACTCAGGTCAAGCAAGTTTGAATTGACGAACGAAACGGAAGAACGGCATTGCAACGCGATCAGTGAGCAGACTGGATCAGGCCGGTGCGGGCAGCACTCACGAACGCGCATGGGATAGGCTGCCGGATTTTTTCGTCAGTGATATGAAGAGGATTTACTGTAGCACATGAAATTGTGAAACAAGGTTCGTTTCAAACAGGCGAACCACAATGCTGAGCCCCCGCTAGCGGCGGGGAAACATCTTTATCGTTGGTCGATACGCTGTGCATCGACGCCTGAAACTCACTTCTGCCGTCCGCACCAGTCTTTCGCAAACTGTCCCGCCACCCGTCCGCTGCGGGAGCCGCGCGACAGCGACCATTGCAGCGCGGCGCGGCGAACTTCGTCCGTCATGCCATGCGCCCAGCCGTGGTGTTCCAGCCAGCGGCAGGCGATCGCCAGATATTCGTCCTGGCTGAACGGATAGAAGGAAATCCACAGCCCGAAGCGCTCGGATAAAGAGACTTTTTCCTCTATGGCCTCCGCCGGATGGATTTCATCGCCGGCAGATTTGCTCGCCAGATTGTCAGACATATAGTCCGCCATCAGATGGCGGCGGTTCGAGGTGGCGTAGATCAGCAGATTATCGGAGAACGCCACCAGATCGCCGTCGAGCGCGGCTTTGAGCGTCTGATAGCCTTCCTCGTCCGTGTTGAAAGACAAGTCGTCGCAATACAGGATGAAACGCTCAGGGCGCCCCTCAACCAATCCCACGATCAGCGGCAGATCAACCAGCCCCTGCTTGTCGATCTGGATCACCCGCAGAGATTGCCCTGCATATTCATTCAGCAACGCCTTAACCAGCGATGATTTGCCGGTGCCGCGCGCACCTGAAAGCAGCACATTGTTCGCCGTGCCTCCCTTTACGAACTGATGCGTGTTTTGCCGGATGCGTTCTTTCTGGTCGTCGATACCGAGCAGGTCGGATAACGCGATGCGCTGGAAATTTGCAACGGGCTGCAAGGCGCCGTGCTGCCAGCGAAATGCCGCCGCTGCCTGCCAGTCGGGATCGTTTACCTGCGCATTTGGCAAAACACTTTCCAGGCGGGACAACAGCCCTTCGGCGCGCGTGAGAAATTGATCGAGTTTGTTCATATATCTGGATTCCGTCTTCGCGTGATAACCAGCGACTTGCCCGCTTGCGGGCTTAGTCGAATGGCTGGTTGCAGCATCAATGACGGTTAACTGCGGTAGCTGGCGTTGATCTTCACATAATCGTAGGAAAAATCACAGGTCCACAGCGTCGCATTCACACCGCCACGATTCAGCACCACGCGGATCGTAATATCGGACTGCCGCATCACGCGCTGACCGTCTTCCTCGGCATAACTTGCAGCCCTGCCGCCGTTTTCGGCAACCAGCACCTCGTCCAGATAAAGCCTCAATGCAGCCACATCCAGATCATCCACGCCCGCATAGCCGATCGCGGCGAGTATGCGTCCCAGGTTGGGGTCGGATGCGAAAAACGCGGTCTTGACCAGCGGCGAATGCGCAATCGCATAGCCGATTTTTTTGCACTCGTCCTCGTCCCGCCCGCCTTCCATGCGGATGGTGATGAACTTGGTCGCCCCTTCGCCGTCGCGCACGATAGCCTGCGCCAGATAGATCGCCACATCACTGACGGCATCCAGCAAGGCGGCATAGGCGTCGCTGCCCGTTTCCCGTATCTCCGGCAGGGCTGATTTAGCGGTCGCAATCAGCATCAGCGAGTCATTGGTAGAGGTGTCGCCATCCACGGTGATGCAGTTGAATGAACGGTTCGCAGCAGTGCTCACCAGTTCTTGCAAAAGAGGCTGTGAAATACACGCATCGGTCGCGATGTAGCCCAGCATGGTCGCCATGTTGGGATGGATCATGCCCGACCCCTTGGCGATGCCGGTAATCGTGACGATCACATTATCGATGACGACTTGCCTGGAAATCGCCTTGGCCACGATATCGGTGGTCATGATCGCTTCTGCGGCACTGAGCCAGTTATCCTCGCCCATATTCGCAACGGCGGCAGGCAGACCTGCCGCGATTTTCGCGACAGGCAACGGCTCCATGATGACGCCGGTGGAAAACGGCAGAATCTGCGCAGCACGGCACCCCAGCAAGCCTGCCAGCGCCGCACATGTGCTCTGCGCATCCAGCAAGCCCTGCTTGCCGGTTCCGGCATTGGCATTGCCGGTGTTGACCACCAGCGCGCGTATGCCGCCCCCCGATGCCAGATGTTCTTTGGCCACGATTACCGGCGCCGCACAAAAACGGTTCTTTGTGAACACCCCGGCGACCCTGGCGCCCTCGCACAACTGAATGACAAGAAGATCCTTGCGATTTTCGCGCTTGATATTGGCCTCTGCGATTCCCAGAGACACGCCCGCGACGGGCAGCAGTTGCGCCGCCACTGGCGGATTCAGATTAACCGGCATCGGAATTTCCCTTCGTTTAACGTAAAACTCGCGAAAGCGCTCGATTGTCCCCTCTCCCTCCGGGAGAGGGTTTGGGTGAGGGAAACGGGCATGGCAAGTTTCATTATTCGGAGTGGCTGCTGCCATGCCCGTTAGTAACGACCACCGGTCTTGTAAATATAATTGGAAAGCTCGGCAGATTCGCTGTTCACCCGACGCACGATGCCGTGCATGTTGCGGATAACGCCGCGCATCACGCGATAAACCAGCTTGGGATGCGAGTTGAGCAGCCCTTCAAAACGTAGCCGCTGCATGCTCAGAACCTTGGTCGGGCCTACCGCATAAAGCGTCGCGCTGACTTGTGATGCTGCGCCGCCTGCAAACGTAATCATGCCAGCCAGATCGCCCGGTTTTAGCACATGAACGGTGGACTCTTCGCCATTGCTTTCTATCTTGACCTCGATATCGCCGGAAGCCAGGATATACAAGTTGTCGGGTTGTTCATCCTTGGGCTGAACGATCACTTCGCCTGTCTTGTAGTCCTGAACCTCGAACAATTCAGCCAGAATTTCCACTTCAGCCTCGCTCAACTCTTCCGTCACCGGTGAGGTGCGCAGCGTGTCGATCACTAATGACATTGCATTCTCCTTAGGTCAGTTAATTCAATTGTCCATGGCACTGCTTGTATTTCTTGCCCGAACCGCATGGGCAGGGGTCGTTGCGACCGGTTTTCTTGCCGCCTCGCACGAACGGCTGATGCTCTTCACTCTCCGATCCTGCATCCTGAGCCAGCGCTTCCTCATAATCGGCGTGATGATACTGCACTGCGAGCGGCGCCGGTGCGACCGGTTCGACTTCCACTTCGCTGCGCACCTGCACGTTCATCAATACCTGGATCACTTCGCGCTTGATGACATCCAGCATCGTCGAAAACAACTCGAATGCTTCGCGCTTGTATTCCTGTTTGGGATTTTTCTGTGCATACCCGCGCAGATGTATGCCCTGTCGCAAATGATCCAGCGCGGACAGGTGTTCACGCCAATGCACATCCACGCTTTGCAGCATGATGGCCCGTTCGTAATGATGCATGCCGTCGCTGCCTACCAGCTCCACCTTGGCCTGATATAACTGCTTCGCGTGTTCGAAAACGCGGGCGCGCAAACCTGCTTCATTCAGACTCTTATCTTCCTCCAGCCACTTCGCCAGCGGCAGCTCAAGCTGAAATTCGGCTGCGAGCATTTTTTCCAGACCCGCCACATCCCATTGCTCTTCCATACTGTGGGGCGCGATATATAAACTGATGGTATCGTCCAGCACGCTGTCGCGCATCCCCGCGACCGTTTCCGAGATGTCTTCGCTTTCCAGCAATTCGGTGCGCTGCTGGTAGATCACCTTGCGCTGATCGTTGGCGACATCGTCGTATTCCAGTATCTGCTTGCGCATATCGAAGTTGCGCGCTTCGACCTTGCGCTGCGCATTTTCGATCGCGCGCGTCACCCATACGTGCTCAATCGCTTCACCTTCAGGCAACTTGAACTTGTTCATGATCGCGGCAACCCGATCCGAGGCGAAAATACGCAACAGCGGATCTTCCAGCGACAGATAGAAACGGCTCGATCCAGGATCGCCCTGGCGGCCGGAACGGCCGCGCAACTGGTTATCCACGCGCCGCGACTCATGGCGTTCGGTGCCGATAATATGCAGACCGCCGCTTTTGATCACCTGCTCGTGCAGCAGCTTCCAGTCTGCCTTCATTTGCGCGATGCGCGTCTCGCGCGCGCCATCATCCAGCGACGCATCCTCGCGAACCGCCTCGATCAGTTTCTCGATACTGCCGCCCAGCACGATATCCGTACCGCGACCCGCCATATTGGTCGCAATCGTCACCATTTTCGGCTTGCCGGCCTGCGCCACAATTTCCGCCTCACGCTCATGTTGCTTGGCGTTCAACACCTGATGCGGCAGCTTGTCCTTTTTCAGCAACTCGGACAACAGTTCGGAATTCTCGATGGAAGTCGTCCCCACCAGCACCGGCTGACCGCGCTCATAACAATCCTTGATATCGACAATCACCGCGCGATATTTTTCCATCGTGGTGAGATACACCTTGTCCATCATATCTTTGCGGATCGTCGGACGGTTGGGCGGGATGATGACGGTTTCCAGATTATAGATTTGCTGGAATTCGTAAGCCTCGGTGTCCGCCGTGCCGGTCATGCCGCCCAGCTTGTTGTACATGCGGAAATAATTCTGGAAGGTGATCGACGCCAGCGTCTGATTTTCCTTCTTGATCTCCACGCCTTCCTTGGCCTCGACCGCCTGATGCAGCCCGTCCGACCAGCGCCGTCCCGACATCAGCCGACCGGTGTGTTCATCCACAATGATTACTTCGCCGTCCTGCACCACATAACTCTGATCTCTGTGATACAGCGAATGCGCGCGCAAGGCGGCATACAGATGGTGTATCAGGGAAATGTTTGCAGCATCATACAGACTGCCATTCGGCGGCAACAAACCCGCCTCAGTGAGAATATTCTCGGCGTGCTCATGACCGATCTCGGAGAGCAGAATCTGATAATTCTTTTCGTCTACCGAATAGTCTCCCGGGCCGTCTTCCTCGGTTTGACGCACCAGCTTCTTCACCAGCTCGTTGATCTTCACATAGACATTGACATCGCCTTCAGCCTGACCGGAGATAATCAGCGGGGTGCGCGCCTCGTCGATCAGGATGGAGTCCACCTCGTCCACGATAGCGAAATTCAGTTTGCGCTGAAAGCGCTCACTCATCTGGCTCGCCATATTGTCGCGCAGATAATCAAAGCCGAATTCGTTGTTGGTGCCGTAGGTAATGTCTGCCGCGTAGGCAGCCTGTTTCTCATCCGACGGCATCTGCGAGACAATCACGCCAACCGACAAACCAAGAAAGCGGTACAACCTGCCCATCCACGCCGCATCGCGCGCCGCCAGATAATCGTTTACCGTGACCACATGCACGCCCAGTCCGGTAATCGCATTCAGGTAGACAGGCAGCGTCGCCATCAGCGTCTTACCTTCGCCGGTGCGCATTTCGGCGATCTTGCCGTAATGCAGCACCATCCCGCCTATCATCTGCACATCATAGTGGCGCATCCCCAGCGCCCGTACACTCGCTTCGCGCACCACGGCAAACGCCTCGGGCAGCAGGGCATCCAGCGTTTCGCCTTTGGCATAGCGTTGCCGGAAAATTCCGGTTTTTTCGCGCAGTTGCTCGTCGCTGAGTTTCGCGATGTCGGCTTCCAGCTGGTTGATTTCCTTGACTGTCACGCGATATTGCTTGAGCAGGCGATCGTTACGACTACCGAAAATACTTTTTAATGCTTTTGAAATCATGTTTTTCTCAACCACAGGGCGAGCTGGCGCAAAGCCATCTCTCCATAATAAATTATAATAATCAATTAGTTACTAAATTAACCGGCTTGCAGGAAACGCACAGGATTTTGCGCAATGCCTTTATAACGAACTTCAAAATGCAAATGATTGCCGGTGGAACGTCCGGTGCTGCCTACTTCGGCAATTTTGTCGCCGCGCCGCACCACCTGCCCCACCTTGACCAGCAGCTTCGAAGCGTGCGCATAGCGCGTCACAATATCGTTGCCATGGTCGATCTCGACCATATTACCATACTGAGGGTGTGTATCTGCATACACAACCACACCGCCGGCCGAGGCGAGAATGGCAGTGCCCGCCTCCGCCATGAAATCAACGCCTTCGTGCATGGCGCTCTTGCCCGTAAAGGGGTCCAGCCGCCAGCCGAAATTGGAGGTATACACCCCGTCATTTATTGGTGCGCTCGACGGCAACAGCGCCCGGCTCAATTGATTCTGCATCAGCAGTGTTTCCAGCGTTACCAGCTTATCAGATCTGTCGGCGACCACCCGTGTCAAGGCATCCAGTTGTTGCGCCAAACCGGCGGATGTCAGCGCAGCCTGAGACACCAACGGGCCGCCCTGCGCGGGCGGCTGATCGAATTGAAAGTCTGATGATTTCATCCCGGCAAGCTTTACCAGCCGCCCTCCCAGTGCGTCCAGACGCTGCACGCGCGCCTGCATTTCACCCAGCTTGATGGCCAGCGTATCCAGACTGCTGCGTTCATAAAGACGCTGGTTCAGCTGGATCGGCATGCGGTTTATCAGCACCTGCCCCAAACCATCCGGCGCCAGACGCAGCAAGGCAAACTGCACGCCCATAACCACCACGATCATCAAGCCGAACAGCAGCAACATCAAGAAGAGGAGCTGCCTGCCGCCCAAATAAATACTGCGAGACTCTGCCCATCGATTGGAAACTAGAATAACATTCACGCTTCTTCCTTATCTGTAAAGCAATCCGTGACCCAGCGTTTAAAATCCCTGATGAGCGATGACCCGCAGTTGCGCCACCTGCTCGACACCGCGCAAACCCTGACAGCGCTGCAACGGCAGTTTGCCCATGTCGCGCCACCCTACATCGCACAATCCTGCCAGGTGACGGGGTTGCGCCACGGCACACTCCACATCGCCGCGAATAACGGCACACTCGCCGCAAAACTGCGCCAGCTGTCGCCGGAAATCGTGAACAAAATGCAGGACAGGGGGTGCGAGGTTAGCGGAATCAGGGTCAAGGTGCAAGTGAGCTACGCCCCCGTCCCGATCGTACGCACTCCGCGCATCCTGAGCAGCGCAGCACAACGCCAGTTGCATGAACTCAGCGAAAGTCTCATCGAATCCCCCCTCAAACAGGCACTGGAGAAATTTTCGCAAAAGAAGGGCTAACAACCGAAAACTACAGGAATACCCGCCATGCCACCAGCACATAGCGCTCCAGCACGAACAGCAGGACAAAAACCAGCAACAGCAGCGCCGTGAAGCGCACCGTTTTCCAGGCAAATTCGAGATAGCGCCGGTTGCGCGTAAAGATATACATGCCGCCCGACAATACCAGCAACAGGGTGACCAGAATCAGAACGAGACGCAGGATCAACACACCACCACCCCAGGATTACAGGCGCGCAATTTATTGCACGCACATCATTCAGGCCGCCTGCAGGCGCAGGAATGCGGGCGCATCTTCAACATTGTCAAACGTGACGAATTCCCACGCATGTTCATCGGCGAGCAGTTCGCGCAATAACGCGTTATTCAGCGCATGGCCCGACTTGAAACCGGAAAAAGCGCCGATCACCGGATGACCCAACAGATACAAATCGCCGATGGCATCCAGCACCTTATGTTTGACGAATTCATCCTCGAACCGCAGACCATCTGCATTGAGCACGCGATATTCGTCCATGACTATCGCGTTGTCCAGACTGCCGCCCAGCGCCAAACCCTGCGCCCGCATGCTTTCCACATCCTGCATGAAGCCAAAGGTGCGCGCGCGACTGATCTCGCGTATGTAGGAATTTTCGTCTAGATCGACCGTCACGTGCTGCTTGGTGTTGGCAAAAACCGGATGGGCGAAATTGATGGTAAAGGTCAATTTATAGCCGTTGTACGGCTCAAATCGGACCCACTTGTCGCCCTGATGTACTTCGACTGTTTTTTTGATGCGGATAAATTTTTTGGCTGCCGACTGCTCGACAATGCCTGCGGATTGCAACAGAAAAATGAAGGTACCGGCGCTGCCGTCCATGATCGGCACTTCAGCGCCGTTCATTTCTATGCAGGCGTTATCTATACCCAGGCCGGCCAGTGCCGACATCAGGTGTTCGATGGTGGCAACCCGCACCCCGTTTTGCTCCATGCAGGTGGAAAGCCTTGTATCGTGAACCAGATCGGCGCGCGCCTTAATGTCGCGCACCGGCTTGACATCCACACGGCGAAACACGATGCCGCTGTTTACGGACCCGGGATGCAGGGACAGGGTGACTTTTTCGCCGCTGTGCAAGCCAACGCCCGTCACGCTGACGGATGACTTCAAGGTGCGCTGCTTAACCATTGGCTTATTAAGGGCAAGTTTCATGCGGGTATTCTAACATACCGTCTGACGGATATTCCTGTTTTGAAGAAATCACGAATTGCGTTTCCCCCGAAAAACAGCCGTCCGATGGTGACATAAAAAATCAGTCCCGCTTGGTTCACGGAAGGGAACCGGAAAATCTCATGAACACCGGTCACGCTCGCGCAGAATTCAGAGATTGCAACGAAAAATCCGGACCGGATGTTTGACCTGAAGTCGGCCTGAAAGCCTTATGTGGTGCGCCCGGCGGGATTCGAACCCACCACCCTTGGCTTCGGAAACCGATACTCTATCCATCTGAGCTACGAGCGCGATTGAGAAAAAGCAGAGAAACTACGAAAGTGAACCAACGGTCATTTTACACGATCCCAGTTAAATGACCTCAAGCTTCGGAAACCAATCAAATCCCTAGATGCTAACTGTTGAAAAGCGACATAATGAGCGTAGCTAATTGATAATCAATGAAGATGCATTTTGATTTGCAATGTCAATATTCTGCCTAAAAACATCAAATTGAGTCATATTACGCCTAAGGCAGTCTGGGCAATTTGCGAGTTTTTCACTCCAGCGAATGACCTTTGGTCGCCCAGCAGATTAAACTTATCCATAAAAATTTTACTGGATTATTGGTATATTTAATGAAGTCTCACTATAAGACATATTGATTGCCGTGAGACGCTATTTGAAGGGGTGGCGCGCTCAAAAATAGGTGTGGATACAAAGCATTTTGCGTTTGATGCAACAGTCTGGGGAGGCATCTGCGTGGCAGGATGATGCAATCTCGCAACAAGACGAGCAAAATACACTTGCAATATATGCACCTTATATGGTACAAGTGCGCTAAGGAGATACATGGTCAACGAAACGCAAAAAACGCCGCTTCATTTCTACTAAAGCAGTGGTGGCAACGAACCAGTGCGCGAGTGGCTGAAGGATTTGGATGAGCCTGATCGGCACGCGATTGGCCAAGACCTTATGCGAGCGCAATGGCGCTGGCCAGTTGGCATGCCTTTATGCCGCCCGATGGGGAATGGTTTGTGGGAAATACGCACAGACCTACCAAGCAACCGCATTGCCCGCGTTTTGGTATGTTTGCACAAAGGTAGACTGGTGGCCTTGCACGGCTTCATCAAGAAGTCGCAAAAGACGCCAGACGATGAACTAGCCCTGGCGAAGAAGCGCCAAAAGGAATTGTAATCATGAGTAAACATATTGGATCAAGCTTGGACGATTTTCTCAAGGAAGAAGGCATCTATGAAGAAACCCAAGCACTGGCCATCAAGGAAGTCGTGGTATGGCAGCTAACCGAAGCAATGAAAAAACAATCGTTGAGCAAGACACGTCTGGCTGCCATGCTTAAGACCAGCCGCTCGCAAGTGGATCGCCTGCTCGATCCTACCCGCGACGTAACGCTTTCGACATTGCAGCGCGCTGCTGCTTTGGTCGGACGCAAGGTGCAAATAGAGTTGGTGTGACACTGCTGATGGTTAGCCAGTGGTGGGTTTGGTGTCGGAATGCCCGCGGGGTTGCGATTGGAGCAGGTGGCAGGTGTGAAGTGGGGTTGCACACATGAACCTCTGTCCAAAAAATACTTTCCAAAAGTCCAATTTTGAAGCACTTGGCTAGAAAGGGCAGTAATTGAGGCAATTATGCAATCACGTGATAGCGGAACATCCCATAACAAATCGCCGCAATTCATCAAGCTAGCCATTGAACAAATTCTCGTTCCTCATAGTAATTATGAATGGATGGATGAAGGAAATTTCTATCCCATGGCTGTTCCCGCAGTTAAAAAACAAGCACTCGACTTGTTGCAATTGCTTCAACCAATTTTGGTTGTACCATCTGGCAAACAAATAACGAAGAGCTCAAAACGGGGAATACCTACTTACAAGCTGCTCGCAGGCCGAAGGACCCTACAGCTAATATCAGAGCAGATGCCCCGTCAAACCAAAATTTTAGTGGTCTGCATGGAAGATAAACACATCGATACAAAATCGTTAGAAGTGATGGATTTCTTGTGTTCGATTCTGCTGCGTCGTCCAGATGACGAAACTAAAACCTTGCTTGCAACGGCGCTTCTTGCAGATGTTGAGTTTTCAAAAGCAGCATCAAATTCCCTTGACGTTTCGACCACGCAAAAAATTTCAAGCATGCTGGGCATTTCGCGTGCCACCCTCCATCGAATCACAACAAATCCTCGCCGGATAATGGCAACCCGCACAAACTCACCAGCAGACATCAAGACCACGCTCGGAATCATCGGAGACATTGATTCTGAAAATAAGATTTAACGTGAAACTGTAAGCGTCCGGCCGACTCACATTGATTGTGTAAGCGAAAGCTAAGAGCATAGTGTCCACCAATTCTTAGTGGATACTTTATGAACTCATCAGCATCAACAATACCCAGCCGCCGTCGGCGGCAAC
>JAJYYO010000004.1 GCA_021800795.1 Pseudomonadota bacterium | reverse complement strand
TATGGAAAACATCAATGAATACATGAAGGGGGTCGGGCAGGCTGCCCGCGCAGCCTCCCGCATCATGGCGCAGGCCGACACGGCATCGAAGAATCGCGCGCTGAGCGAAATTGCCACCGCATTGCAGAATCAGTCAGCGCTGCTTCTGGCAGCCAATGCCGGAGATGTCGCCGCCGCGCGCGCCAACGGCCTGGATGAGGCATCGGTAGACCGCCTGACGCTTAACCCGAAAACCATACGATCCATGGCGGAGGGTCTGCTGCAGATTGCGCAACTGCCCGACCTGATAGGCGGCATCAGCGATCTTAATTTCCGCCCCTCCGGCATACAGGTCGGCAAGATGCGCGTGCCGCTGGGCGTGATCGGCATCATCTACGAGTCGCGCCCCAATGTCACGGCGGACGCCGCAGGGCTTTGCCTCAAATCCGGCAACGCGGCCATTCTGCGCGGCGGGTCGGAAGCCATCCATTCCAATCAAGCCATCGCCGCCTGTGTGCATGCAGGATTAAAAGCCGCCGGTTTGCCCGAGACTGCCGTACAGGTGATCGCCACCACGGATCGCGCGGCGGTGGGCGAACTCATCACCATGAAGGAATATGTGGACGTGATCGTGCCGCGCGGCGGCAAGAGCCTGATCGCACGCATCACAGATGAAGCCACTGTCCCTGTCATCAAACATCTGGACGGCATTTGTCATGTATACATCGACACGGAAGCCGATCCGGAGAAGGCGATACGCATCGCCGACAACGCCAAGACGCATCGCTACGGGGTTTGCAATGCGATGGAAACGCTGCTGGTGGCTGAAAGTATCGCTTCTGCCGTGCTGCCGCCGCTGTGCAAAATCTATCTTTCCAAAGGCGTGGAATTGCGCGGCGATGCCGCTGCCTGCGCGCTCGCAACTGAAATGACGCCTGCAACGGAGGAAGACTGGCGCACCGAATATCTCGCGCCGATCTTGAGCGTGCGCATCGTAGCTAACCTTGACGAAGCCATCGTTCACATCAACACCTACAGTTCGCAGCATACGGACTCCATCGTCACGGAAAATTACTCCAAGGCGATGCGCTTTCTGCGCGAAGTGGATTCCAGTTCGGTGATGGTAAATGCCTCGACGCGTTTTGCCGACGGCTTCGAATACGGGCTGGGCGCAGAAATCGGCATTTCCACCGATAAGATACATGCGCGCGGGCCGGTAGGCCTGGAGGGGCTGACCTCGCAAAAATACATCGTGCTGGGTAGTGGTCAAATCAGAGCATAAACCGTCATTCCGGGCCTGACCAGGAATCCAGCAAGAACAAACATCCCGCTCAGCGGATAAAACCTGAAGTAATTTAAACAGAACTACTGGATTCCCGCCTTCGCGGGAATGACGAAGCGGAACACTCGGAGAAAATAGAATGAGCCAAACAATCGAAGTAAAAATACCGGACATCGGCGATTTCAAGGATATCGCCATCATCGAAATCGCGGTAAAGGCGGGCGACAAGGTGGAAAAGGAGCAATCGCTCATCACACTGGAAACGGACAAGGCCGCCATGGAAGTCCCAAGTCCCTATGCCGGCACCGTGAAAGAAATGAAAATCAAGGTCGGCGACAAAGTCAGTCAGGGCAGCGTGATATTGCTGCTGGAAGCAGCACAGGAATCAGGGATCAGGAATCAGGAATCAGTAGTTCCTCAATCCACGATCCTCAATCCTCAATCCTTGGCTGTTGAATCCTCCACCCTTCCCTCTTCCCCCTTATCCCTTCCTGTCACCAAAGGCGATATCCATGCTGAAGTCCTCGTCCTCGGTGCAGGCCCCGGCGGTTATACCGCCGCATTTCGCGCGGCGGATCTTGGCAAACAGGTAGTGATGATAGAGAAGCACGCAAGTCTGGGCGGCGTATGTCTGAATGTAGGCTGCATCCCCTCCAAGGCATTGCTGCATGTCGCAAAAGTCATCAGCGAGGCAGAAGAAGTCTCGCATCAAGGCGTGACCTTCGGCAAACCCGCCATCGACATCGACAGAATCCGCACCTGGAAAGAAAGCGTCGTCAATAAGCTCACCGGCGGATTGGGGCAATTGGCCAGGCAGAGAAAAGTTCAGGTCATTCAAGGCGTTGCAAAATTCACTTCGGCAAACTCGATTACCGTGCAAACGCCTGAAGGCGAGAAGATCGTCACTTTTGACAACGCCATCGTCGCCGCCGGTTCCAGTGTGGCGCGCATCCCCGGCTTCCCCTATGAAGATGCGCGCATCATCGACTCCACAGGCGCGTTGGCTTTAAAGGATATACCAAAGCGCCTGCTGATTCTGGGCGGCGGCATCATAGGCCTTGAGATGGCCACCGTTTACGATGCGCTTGGCTCGAAAATTTCCGTGGTCGAACTGATGGATCAACTGATACCGGGCGCCGACAAGGACATGGTCAAACCCCTGCACAGCCGTATCGCCAAACGCTATGAAGCGATTTATCTTAAAACCAAAGTCGTTAAGATTGAATCGCTGCCGGAGGGTCTGCTTGTCACCTTCGAAGGCGAACAGGCGCCCGAGCCGCAACTGTACGACCGCGTGCTGATGGCGGTGGGCCGTCGTCCGAACGGGCGAGAGATAAACGCGGAAGCGGCAGGCCTGATCGTCAATGAACGAGGCTTCATCCCGGTGGACAAACAGCAGCGCACCAACGTGCCGCACATCTATGCCATCGGCGACATCGTCGGCGACCCGATGCTCGCGCACAAGGCGGTGCACGAAGGCAAGGTTGCGGCGGAAAACATTGCAGCTCACAAAGCGTTTTTTGAGCCGCTGACTATCCCGTCTGTCGCCTATACCGATCCTGAAATCGCATGGATGGGGCTGACCGAGACACAGGCAAAAGCGCAGGGCATCGCCTATGAGAAAGGCGCATTCCCCTGGGCGGCATCGGGACGCGCACTCTCGGTCGGCCGCGAGGAAGGCATGACCAAGGTACTGCTCGATCCCAAAACGCGCCGCATACTGGGTGCCGGCATCGTCGGCGTGAATGCGGGAGAACTGATCGCCGAGGCTGTACTGGCGCTGGAGATGGGCGCGGACATGGAAGACATCGGTCTGACCATCCATCCGCATCCGACGCTTTCTGAAACGCTGTGTTTCGCTGCCGAGATGGCGGAAGGCACCATCACCGACCTTTTGCCGCCAAGGAAAAGATAGGATTGATGAGGCAGTTTACAACACTACAAGACCGGGGTTTATATGAAATTTCATAGTTTATCTTTCGTTTTTCTCGCTCTGCTCGCCACATCCGCCCAGGCGTTCGACCTGGGCGGCTTCAGGAATCAGCTGGGCAACCTGGGCAGGGCAGGCGCGCAGAACATGACTCCCGCCAACACTGCCCATCCGTCCGCGCTATCCTCTTTCAGCAACAAGGAGCAGGTAGGCAGCCTGAAACAGGCGCTGACCCAGAGCGCGGAAACCGCCGTAGCAAGTCTGGCGCGCGAAAACGGTTTTCTCGGCAATGACAAGGTGCGCATCCCCTTGCCGGACAGCCTGCAAAAAGCCGCCGGTCTGATGCGGAGTGTCGGCATGGGAAAATATGCCGATGACCTGACAACCTCGATGAACCGTGCAGCTGAGGCCGCCGTGCCGGAGGCCAAAACGCTGCTGGTCGCTGCGGTGAAAGACATGAGCGTATCGGATGCCAGGAGTATTTTGCTGGGAGACAACGATGCAGCCACGCAATACTTCCGCAAAAACACCGAGACGGCGTTGTCGGCAAAATTCAAACCCATCGTGCTCACAGCCATGCAGAAGGTAAAACTGGCTGAACAATACGACCAGTTCGCAGGCCGTGGCGTCGAGCTGGGCTTGGTAGATCAGAAGGACGCCAATCTGGAAGACTACATCACCCGCAAAGCCATGGATGGACTGTTTTTGATGATGGCTGAACAGGAAAAGGCCATACGCACCAACCCCATGCAGGCTGCCGGATCATTGGCGCAAAAAGTTTTTTCGGCGATCAAGCTCTAATGGTCTTGTCATTCCCGCGCAGGCGGGAATCCAGTCATAAAACATTTCCTCGCAAAGCGAGGACGAAGCCTAAAGGCATTTTGAATAAAATCGCTGGATTCCCGCCTGCGCGGGAATGACAGCCTTAATATGACCGAAACCGCCAGCCTCTATTCACTGTTCGCCAGCAGCTTCCTTGCCGCCACTTTGTTGCCCGGCGGCTCGGAGGCGGTAATGTTCGCCGTAATCAGAAAATACCCCGATACGCTGTGGATGTCGCTCGGCGTCGCAACATTAGGCAACACGATGGGCGGCATGGTCACTTTCTATATGGGCTGGATGTTGCCGCAGCGGAAGGGTGGCAGCGTAGCTGCCGGGCAGCGCCAAGACCAGCCGCAGGATGAGAGTCTGGCGGCGTACCCTTTACGGGTGCACACACCGGCGTGCTCCTCGCGGGTGCAGACCCAACAGATCAAACATGTGGAAAAGCTGCGCCGCTACGGCACTCCGGCATTGCTGTTCGCCTGGGTACCGCTGATCGGCGATGCGCTGTGTCTGGCCGCCGGGTGGTTGCGCCTGAACTGGTGGCAAGCCGCACTATGCATGGCACTGGGGAAATTCTCACGCTACTGGATCATTGCAATCGCATCGACCAACTTGTAAGCACCCAACAAACTGAAAGGCTATGTCATCGTTATTTATGGCTCTTGCATAACATCATGAAGGTACATGAAATCAGGTAGGGTGGATACGCACTCGCGCTTTATCCACCCTACCCAAGCATCAACTTCGCTGCGCTCGTTTTTGCCTGTCAGTCCTGCCTGCGACAGACAGGCGGGGAAGACCAATAAATCAGCTAAATCAGCGTTTCCTTAAATAACTTTGAACTATTCCGAATACTCAAACTCTTATTGCCAGTTGCCTATGCTCAGGCTTTGCCTGACTGGCTGTTATTTTTGATGCATTGAGGAGGTTTTTATGAATAAGAGTTATTTCATCGCAGCAGGCATTATCTCGGCGTTTGTTGCGTTGCCAGCAATAGCCGGCCCTGACTGGCAAATCATCCATGATGCCGAACATCAGGCGGCATCGCAGGAAGCGCAAAGCGGCGCAAATCAAACGGTAGCCTTGCCGCTCGATCACGGCCCTCGCGCACTCTCGACACCCTGGCTGAATAAGGAAGAAAGATTGAATGAGCAAAACACGACAATCAAACTTTCTGCGCATCACGGACCAACACACAGCTAAAACCAGGTTATGGTAAATCGTAAGTGGTAAGTGGTGGGTAACAACCCCCACCTGCAACTTACGATTGATTACCTACCACTCTCCACTTACCATTTTTAGTCCCCACGCCACACCGAAGCCCGTCACATCGGTAGCAACGCCGCCCAGACCGTCCTCGCAGCGACTGGCGGACAGATCGACATGCAGCCAGGGCGTATCGTACTCGACAAAGCGTTTCAGAAAGCGCGTCGCCAGAATATGATCTGCGCCGCCCTCCAGCGTGCATTGTTTGATATCCGCCGACTTCGACTCCAGCGCCACTTCGTAATCCTCATCCATCGGAAAAGCGCACAGACGTTCGCCGGACTGACGACCCACACTCACGGCCTGCCGCAACAGCTCATCGCGATTGCCCAGCACGCCGGAATAGCGATTGCCTACCGCTTCTTCCATGCTGCCGGTCAGCGTTGCAAAATCGATCATCAGATCCGGTTTCTCGCGCGATGCGAGGGTCAAGGTATCGGCGAGCACCATGCGGCCTTCGGCATCGGTGTGCATCACTTCGATGGTCGTGCCGTTAAGCGCCTTGACGATATCGTTCTGCTTGTAGGCCTTGGCACTGATGTGATTTTGCGCAATCGCCAGCCAGCAGTCGATATTCACCGGCAGATTTTGCAACGTTACACCCAGCAGAATGCCCAGTACAACAGCTGAACCGTTCATGTCCTCATGCATATTGAGCATGTAACGCGAAGGCTTCAGGTTATGTCCGCCCGTGTCGAAACAAATGCCCTTGCCGACCAGCGCCACGGTTTTCTTTGCCTTCGGGTGCTTATAGGACAGATGCACGATGGCCGCATCGTCGATTTCGCTGCCTTGGGCCACCGCCACGAACGCACCCGCACCCATCTTGCGCAGCGCCTTCATGTCGAATTCCTCGCAACGCCAGGCATGCTCATGAGCCAGCGCACTAATACGCTTTCGATACAGCGCAGGCGTCAATTCGTTCGGCGGCGATACCGTCAAACTGCGACACAACAGATTACCCGCCGCCTGCGCCTTCAGCACTGCCAGAGATTTTTTATCATCAAAACCGTATAGCGCAATATTTTTCAGCGGCTTGTTGTCAGTTTTCTTCTTGTGTACCGGCAGCGGCGCACCGTTCACCCAGGCCACATACACCGCCAGCTGCGCCGACCGGCGTCTTTGCAGCTCGTCCCCCAGCACCACAATGGCAATATCACTGGGATGCTCTTCGAGCAACAACTGCATGGCTTTGCGCACCTGCGTCTGGCCTGCGAAGGTGTCCTTGTCAAAGTCCAGCATCATCCAGGCGAGCAGGCTGCCATCCGCGTTCGTCGCCGCAAGCGGCGTCTTTGCCAATTCGGATGCTTTCATGTCGCGTCGCGCCAGCACGGCACGGAGCAGGTCGGCATGCGGCATATCCCTGGGCAGGGTCTTGCCCTTCGGGCAAATCACCAGGAGATGCGATGCGTGTAGTTCGCTTGGCAAAACAGGAAAAACAGTGAGCTGTGCTAACATTGCGTCCTCGAATTCATTAAATATTCGCCATTATCTCGGAAAAACCTGTTGTCTGCTGATTGCACCGATTATAAATCCCCTGTGCGCTGCCGAAGATAGTCGCAAATAAACGGTGCCGTTAGGCGAGCACTGTTTGAGCTCCGCAGCGGGACGCGAAGTGTGCGGCCCACCAGGGCGAGTTGCGCAGCCCCGGTTGTTTGCAGACTATCAAGGGTACGCCGCAGGCGCAGCAAACCGGGGGTGCCTTCTTTTTGATTACTTTTTCTTGGCGACACAAGAAAAAGTAATCAGCTACCGGGCTGCCCCCGGTAACCAACATAAACGATTCAAATTGGCGTTTTAAAAAAACGATAGAAATCACCATGCAAACCTATCTCAATCTTATGCAGCATGTGCTGGAACACGGCACAAAAAAATCGGATCGTACCGGCACCGGTACAATCAGCGTATTCGGCTACCAGATGCGCTTCGACCTGTCGGAGGGTTTCCCGCTGGTCACCACCAAGAAGTGCCACATGAAATCCATCATTCACGAACTGCTGTGGTTCTTGCAGGGCGACACCAATATCCGCTACCTTACGGATAATGGCGTAAAAATCTGGGATGAATGGGCGGATGAAAACGGCGATCTTGGGCCGGTATACGGCAAGCAGTGGCGCTCATGGGAAGCGGTGAACGGACGGGTGATCGACCAGATCAAAATCGCCGTCGATCAGCTCAAAAACAATCCCGACTCCCGGCGCATCATCGTCTCTGCCTGGAATGTCGGCGAACTGGATGAGATGGCGCTCGCCCCCTGCCATGCGTTTTTCCAGTTTTACGTGGCCCCCGCTTCGACAGGCTCAGGACGGGGTAGGCTGTCGTGTCAGCTGTATCAGCGCAGCGCCGATATTTTTCTCGGCGTGCCGTTCAATATCGCCTCTTATGCCTTGCTGACGATGATGATGGCGCAGGTCTGCGACCTCGAACCCGGCGACTTCGTGCATACCTTCGGCGACGCGCACCTGTATCTGAATCATCTGGAACAGACACAGTTGCAACTGTCGCGTGAACCTCATCCGCTGCCGATCATGAAAATCAACCCGGATGTTAAAGACATCTTCAGCTTCAGATTCGAAGATTTCACGCTCGAAGGCTACGATCCGCATCCGGCCATTAAAGCACCGGTGGCTGTCTAGGATTGAGGATTGAGGAGCGAGCGGAATGAAATATAGTGAACTGATTGTCTGGCAAAAGGCGATGGATCTTGTAACAGAGATTTATCAAGTTACCGCAACCTTCCCGAATGAGGAACGCTTCGGTTTATCTTCACAGGCGCGCCGCAGTTTCTATTCCGTCAAACATTCCCGGATGGCAGAGTCAAAATAGACTGCCACCTATCTCAATCATTTGTTTATAATGTACGGTTCGCTGATGCAATGACCCAGATTCAAATTGCATTGAGGTTAAATTTTCCCGGCGCTAGCTCAACAAACAAAACCAGCAAAATGCTCAACGGTCTCAAGAAATCTCTGTCTGCCCATGAAGAATAAAAACACTATCCTGCATCCTTCACGCAACAACTCGGGGCATAGCCCCTTAGTTGTGCGGGGAAAACCCTTGCGGTCTGAATCCTGCATTATCGTTGCCATGGCGAAGAACCGCGTCATCGGCGTGAACAACACGCTGCCGTGGCGCTGCCCGGAAGACCTGAAACATTTCAAGCAGCTTACCATGGGACATTCCCTGATCATGGGGCGCAAAACCTTTGATTCCATCGGCAAGCCTCTTCCGGGGCGCACCACGGTGGTGGTGACGCGCGACCCCGAGTTAAAAATTGAAGGTTGCCTGATCGCGCATTCACTGCCCGATGCACTTGCAGCCTGTGCGAATGACACACGAATTTATATCGTCGGCGGTGCGCAAATTTACACACAGGCCATGCCCTATGCAGACACGCTGTATGTCACCGAGATTCAGCAGAATGTGGAAGGCGATGCCTGGTTCCCCGAATTCGACAAGTCGGAATGGCTGGAAACATCCCGCGAAGTACGGCACCAACAAACACCACAAGTCCTTGAATATCACTTCGTTACCTATCACCGCATCAAAACGACAACGCGCAATGCATTTTAACCCTATAAAAATACACAATTCTCCTCTCGGCACAGTAACCAGGGTGGCTGCCGTCGTGCTGGGAGGTGAGTTGCTGATCAGGTCGCTCATTAAGGGCATTTTTAAGCCTCTGTTTGATCATGAAGTCCCGCTTTTTTTCTGGGAACTTCTGGACCCCGTTTGCCTGATCGCTATCGTCGCACCAGCCCTGCAATTTCTGGTTTTCAATCCAATGAAGGCGCAACAGATCAAGCTTGAACAACAAAAGGATGATCTTGCAATTGCCGCTGCAACGTTCGACGCTCAGGAAGGAGTGATCGTGACGGACGTTCACCACAACATTCTCAGAGCCAATCATGCATTCACAACCATAACGGGCTACACCAGTACAGAGGTAGTAGGCAAAACGCCGGCCATCCTCCATTCCGGTCGGCAAGGCGAAGAATTCTATCGCAGCATGCTGGAAACACTGGAACGCGACAAGTACTGGCAAGGCGAGATATGGAACCGCCGCAAGGATGGCGAAATATACAAGGAAAAATTCAACTGCGGGGGTGAGCTGCTGGTTTTGCAATCGCTCAAGGAATGGCTGTTTTCACATATACGCGGGCTGGATAGGCAGTTTGCCGATTTCCTGCTGCAAAAGGAATAAAATAAACCCGCTTAACAAAAAAGCCCGACAATGTCGGGCTTTTTTTAACAACTCAAGCAGCGATTAAGCAGCCTGAATGTTGGAAGCTTGCTTGCCTTTTGGGCCTTGCGTAACTTCAAAACTTACTTTTTGACCTTCTTGAAGGGTCTTGAAACCGTTCATGTTGATCGCTGAGAAATGCGCGAACAAATCTTCGCTGCCATCATCAGGAGTAACAAAACCAAAACCCTTTGCATCGTTGAACCACTTAACTGTACCAGTTGCCATGTGACTACTTCCTTTTTAAAAAACGGGAAAAACTCCCGCAAAACTATTTGATCGAAGATTGCACATGGTAAAACCAGTACTGCAGAGACTTTGAATCAAACACCTGAAGTCAGCTTTATACTCCCATTTACCAGAGGTATCAAGAACTAAATTCAGGATTGAGGATCGAGGATTGCGGAGTGAGCGAAAAAATCAAAAAAACACAGCTGAATTTTCAGGCTCAATCCTCAATCCTCAATCCTCAATCCTCGCTCCTCAATCCTCGATCCTATCTCACGCAATCCACATAATAGCGTTTAACGCCCTCCACTTCCTCGGTGACCAGGCCGTGAATATCGGTCTCGAAACCAGGCAGCTTCTGGCTGAAATCGCGGGCGAATTTCAGATAATCGACGATGGTCTTGTTGAATATCTCGCCCGGAATCAGCAGCGGGATGCCGGGCGGATAAGGCGTCAGCAGCACGGCGGTAACGCGCCCTTCCAGATCGTCGATCTCCACCCTGTCCAGTTCTTCATGCGCCATTTTGGCAAAGGCATCGGAAGGCTTCATCGCAGGCTGCATGTCGGACAGATACATCTCAGTAGTCATGCGCGCGACGTTATGCAACTTGTAGGCATCGTGGATCTGCTGACAAAGATCGCGCAGCCCCACGCGTTCATAGCGCGGATGCTTGGCCGAAAACTCGGGCAAAATGCGCCAGAGCGGCTGGTTCTTGTCGTAATCATCCTTGAACTGCTGCAAGCCGGTCAGCAGCGTATTCCAGCGTCCCTTGGTGATACCGATGGTGAACATGATGAAGAAGGAATAAAGCCCGCATTTCTCCACGATCACGCCGTGCTCTGCCAGATACTTGGTCACCATCGAAGCGGGGATGCCGTTGTCTGCAAAATCGCCGTCCACATCCAGCCCCGGCGTGATAATGGTCGCCTTGATCGGATCGAGCATATTGAAGCCTTCGGCCAGATCGCCGAAGCCATGCCACTTGTCGGAAGGTTTGAGCACCCAGTCTTCGCGCGAGCCTACGCCTTCCTCGGCGATCACGTCCGGCCCCCATACCTTGAACCACCAGTCCAGACCGAACTCCTCATCCACCTTGCGCATGGCGCGCCGGAAATCCAGCGCCTCTGCGATGGACTCTTCCACCAGTGCGGGGCCGCCGGGCGCCTCCATCATCGCCGCCGCCACGTCGCACGAGGCGATGATGGCGTACTGCGGGCTGGTGGAGGTGTGCATCAGGTAGGCTTCATTAAAAATGTACTTGTTCAGCTTGCGGTTTTCCGGTTCGCGCACCAGAATCTGGGACGCCTGGCTCAAGCCCGCCAGCAGCTTGTGGGTGGACTGCGTGGCGAATATCATCGACTCGCGGGCGAGCGGCCTGTTCTGTCCGATGGCATGCATATCCTTGTAAAAATCGTGGAACGCCGCATGAGGCAACCAGGCCTCATCGAAATGCAGCGCGTCTATGCGCCCGTCCAGCATGGCTTTGAGCATTTCGACGTTATAAACAATGCCATCGTAAGTGCTCTGCGTGATAGTCAGAATGCGCGGCTTCTTGGTCTTGTCTACAATAAACGGATTCGCATCGATCTTGCGCTGGATACTTTCCGGATCGAACTCGGATTTCGGTATCGGTCCGATGATGCCGTAATGGTTGCGCGTCGGCGTCAGAAACACCGGCACCGCGCCTGTCATCATGATCGAGTGCAGAATGGACTTGTGGCAGTTGCGATCGACCACCACGATGTCGTCGGGCGCCACCATCGAGTGCCAGACGATCTTGTTCGAGGTTGAAGTGCCGTTGGTGACAAAAAACAGATGATCTGCGTTGAAAATCCTTGCCGCATTGCGCTCGGAAGCTGCCACGGGCCCGGTGTGATCGAGCAACTGACCCAGTTCGTCCACCGCATTGCACACGTCTGCGCGCAGCATATTCTCGCCGAAAAACTGATGGAACATCTGGCCTACCGGGGATTTGAGGAACGCCACGCCGCCCGAGTGTCCCGGACAATGCCAGGAATAGGAGCCGTCCTGCGCGTAATGCAACAGTGCGCGAAAAAAAGGCGGCGCCAGCGAGTCCAGATAGGATCTGGCTTCGCGGATGATGTGGCGCGCCACGAACTCCGGCGTATCCTCGTGCATGTGAATGAAGCCGTGCAATTCACGCAGCACATCGTTGGGAATGTGGCGCGAGGTGCGCGTCTCGCCATACAGATAAATCGGAATATCGGCGTTCTTGAAACGGATTTCTTCGACAAACGCACGCAGGCTTTTAAGCGCGACCTCTGTTTCCTCCTTGCTGCCACCGCCGAATTCTTCATCGTCGATCGACAACAGGAACGCCGAAGCGCGGCTTTGCTGCTGCGCGAACGAGGTCAAATCGCCATAGCTGGTCACCCCCAACACTTCCATACCCTCTTTTTCAAGGGCGGCAGCCAGCGCGCGTATGCCCAGACCGCTGGCATTCTCGGAACGGAAATCTTCATCGATGATGACGATCGGAAAGCGAAATTTCATGGACAACTCCTAACAAGCGAACAGCAAAAAACAAATTGACTATGGATCATTATACGGGGTAGATGCAGAGCTTCAGTGAAGGCACAGCCTGACTGTGCCTGAGCTAAAACGGAATTTCATATAGCAGCTCCCATTGGGGATAAATAAGTGAAGGATAACAATTTGGAGCGGATTGTCGCAGATTTATCTATCGTTACAAGCTGGTTTTTACAGGGATTTGGGCAAGCTGCTATTCCTGTGGATCATAAGCGGTGTCCAAGCCTGCGATCAGTTCCGTCAGCACGCTGCGGAACTGCTGCTCATCGCAGCCCATCAGCACCGCATCATCCAGCGCATCCTGACAGGCGATGCGGATTTCCTCAAGATTTTCTCGCATCACCTTGTTTTTTTCCGTGCAGGCAATAACGTTCCCTGCGGGCGAACGCCAGATTATCGGCTTTTCCTGTGACACGGTCATTACATCTTCGGCAATGTCACGCCAACCTGCCCCTGATACTTGCCGCCGCGATCCTTATACGAGGTTTCACAGATTTCATCGCTCTCGAAAAACAATATTTGCGCACGGCTTATCCATTTGTCAGATTTGATGGTCATTTTTTAGGGAAGAGGGAAGAGGGAAGAGTAAAAACACCCTTCACCCTTCTCCCTTCGCTCTTCTCCTGAATTTTAAGGACGTAATTCTAACCAATTCGCCGCCGGTGCGCGCGATTTGCTAAAATAGCCGCACTTTCAGAATCCGGCACGCATCCATGACCACGCGAAAAATCCTCGTCACCTCAGCCCTCCCCTACGCTAACGGCAGCATCCACCTCGGCCATCTGGTCGAATACATCCAGACCGACATCTGGGTGCGCTTCCAGAAAATGCGCGGGCACGAGGTGCATTACGTCTGCGCCGACGACACGCACGGCACCCCCGTCATGCTGCGCGCAGAAGCCGAAGGCATCACGCCGGAACAACTGATTGCACGCGTATGGCAGGAACATTACGACGATTTCGCGGCATTTCACGTCGAATTCGATCACTACGGCTCGACCAATTCTAACGAGACACGCGATTTTGCGCAGGACATCTACCGCAGACTCAACGCCGCCGGCCTGATCGAGGTGCGCTCCATCGAACAGTATTACGACCCGGTCAAAAACATGTTCCTGCCGGATCGCTTCATCAAGGGCGAATGCCCGAAGTGTCATGCAAAGGACCAGTACGGCGACAACTGCGAGGTGTGCGGCGCAGCTTACGCCCCCACCGAGTTGATCAAGCCGTATTCGGCGGTATCGGGCGCCGCGCCCGAGATGCGCCATTCCGATCATTATTTTTTCAAACTCTCCGCCGACACCTGCCAGCAGTTTTTGCGCGAATGGACGCGTAGCGGCTCGCTGCAACCGGAGGCCGCCAACAAGATGCAGGAATGGCTGGGCGCCGAAGGCGAAAACAAACTGTCCGACTGGGACATCTCGCGCGACGCGCCTTATTTCGGCTTCGAAATCCCCGATGCGCCGGGCAAGTATTTCTATGTCTGGCTGGACGCACCGGTCGGCTACATGGGCAGTTTCAAGAAGCTGTGTAACAGCAGGATTGAGGATCGAGGATCGAGGATTGACTTTGACGAATTCTGGAAACCGGGTTCAGCGACCGAGCTGTATCATTTCATCGGCAAGGATATATTGTATTTTCACGCGCTGTTCTGGCCCGCGATGCTGGAGCATGCTGGCTTTCGCACACCCACAAAACTGTTTGCGCACGGCTTTCTGACTGTAAACAACGAGAAGATGAGCAAATCGCGCGGCACCTTCATCACGGCGCGCAGCTATATCGAGCACATCAAGAACACCGAATACCTGCGTTACTACTATGCCGCCAAGATCAACGGCACGATGGAAGACCTGGATCTGAATCTGGAAGACTTCGTCGCCAAGGTGAATTCTGACTTGATCGGAAAATACATCAACATCGCCAGCCGCACTGCTGGCTTCATACAGAAGCATTTTGCTGGACAATTGCTTCCTATAACAGATAACCAATCGGCGGACATCGGAGTTAGAAAGTTATTAGCGCAAACTGGGCCGCATGCTGATCTGGAAAATATGTTTGGGTACCCATCCAAAATATTCGAGAGCTTTCCTGAACCATATCTTTTTGGTTTACTACGTCCAAGTGCCGATGAGATTGCATCGTTATACGAAAAAAGAGATTTTGCAAAAGCAGTTCGTAGGATTATGGAGCTTGTGGATGTCGTCAATGTCTTTTTTGACAAAGCAAAACCTTGGATTTTGGCAAAAGAAGATAAACTAGCAGAACTCAACGTAGCCTGTTTTGTATCTGTCAATGCGTTCAAACTACTAACTATTTATCTCAAACCAATTCTTCCGGTTTTAGCAGAACAGGTAGAGAAGTTTTTGAATATTCCACCTCAAACTTGGCAAGACATAGATAAGCCAATATTGCCGGGACACAGAATATCACCTTACCAGCATCTTGCAACCCGCCTCGATCCCAAACTGATCGCAGCGATGGTGGCGGCCAATCAGGAAAGCCTGAAACCCGCGACCGAATCCCATTCGCCTGCGCGCCATGCCGAGGCACAACAACACACCACAACATCAGCCACTCCGCTCCCCTCGCCCGCCGGGAGAGGGGCAGGGGGTGAGGGAACACACAAAATCCCCATGCCGGAATCCGTCAGGGAATTCGCAAGAAAACTGCGCGCAGAACAATCCGATACCGAATCGTTGATGTGGGCATTGCTCAGAGACAGAAGACTGGGTGGGGCTAAATTCCGCCGCCAGCATCCGGTTGGGCCTTTCGTGCTGGATTTCTATTGCCATGAGGCCAATCTTGCAGTTGAACTCGACGGCGGCCAACATACCGAGACGATAGCCAAAGATGAAGCTCGAACCGCTTTTCTGAAAGAAAAAGGCATCTCTGTGCTGCGTTTCTGGAACAACGAGGTGTTGGCTGAAACCGAAGCTGTGCTTGAAAAAATATGGAGCGAGCTTGATGACCGCAAAGCAATTACAGCTGCTCCCTCACCCCTTACCCCTCTCCCGGCGGGCGAGGGGAGCCTGTGTAGTATCGAAGATTTTGCCAAGATCGATCTGCGCGTCGCGAAAATCGTCAATGCCGAGCATGTCGAGGGCGCCGAAAAGCTGCTAAAACTGACGCTGGATATCGGCGAGGAACAACCGCGTACCGTATTCGCCGGCATCAAATCGGCGTACGATCCCGAAAAACTCAAGGGGCGCATGACGGTGATGGTCGCAAACCTTGCGCCGCGCAAAATGAAGTTCGGCCTGTCCGAAGGCATGGTGCTGGCGGCTTCCGGCGAAGCACCCGGCTTGTTTGTCCTGTCGCCGGATGACGGCGCTGCGCCCGGCATGCGCATCAAATAATACTCAGCACGTTACGAAGGGGGCCTTTGCATGAACTACGACATACTCATCATCGGCACCGGCCCCGCCGGACAGCATGCAGCGTGGCAGGCGGCGCGCATGGGCAAACGCTGTGCGATCATCGAACGCAAACCCAGGATCGGCGGCGCGGGACTGCAAACCGGTACGATACCCAGCAAGGCGATGCGCGAGGTCGCCTACCTGATGACCCGCACAGGCGGCATGCGTCAGGCAATAGCATTCGATGGCCGCAGCCGTCATGGCCTGCTTGCCGATGCGGTGCGGCGCAAGGAGGGCGTGATCGCCCAGCAGGAATCGGTCATTCTCCAACGTTTGCTAAGTTCCGGCGTCGCACTGATTCCCGGGGAAGCCTCGTTTATCGATGCTCACACCATCCAAGTCGCAGATACAGCCGGCAACACGCGCCTGATTTCTGCGGATGTCATCGTGCTTGCCACAGGTTCCCGTCCGCGTCGCCCGCCCAACATCCCGTTCGACAAAAAAACCGTGCTGGACTCGACCTCCATCCTCAATCTGCGCCACCTGCCGGAAAGTCTGCTGGTGGTAGGAGGCGGTGTGATCGGTTGCGAATTCGTCTCGATCTTTGCCGCGCTGGGCGTTCAGGTCAGCGTGGCGGACAGTCATGAACAATTGCTCGACTACCTGAGTGAAGACATGGTCGGCGTGCTGGCCGACAGTTTTCTGAATATGGGCGTCAAATTACACATGAAAGAACGCGTAGCCCAAATTCGCCGCGAAGAAAATTCCACGCTCACGGTGCTTGAGAGCGGAAAACAGATACGCACCGATGCCGTACTCTATGCGCAGGGTCGCGAACCCAACAGCGCAGGACTGCACGTCGAAAACGCGGGCATCATTGCTAAAGACGGCTGGATAGCCGTCAACACACACTTCCAGACCAGCGTACCGCACATCTTTGCGGTCGGCGATCTGATCGGTCGCCCGGCTCTTGCCTCGACCGGCATGGAACAGGGACGCGCCGCCGTGCTGTATGCCTTCGGTGGCGGGACACATGTCGCGGCGGAAAATCTGCCGATGGCCGTTTATACCATCCCGGAAATCTCCTACGTCGGTAAAACCGAAAAGGAAGTCCGCCAGGAGAATATACCTTACGTACTCGGGCACGCCCTTTTCAAGGACAGCGCGCGCGGGCAGATCATCGGCGACGCACAGGGCCTGCTCAAGCTGATTGTGGATGCGCGCAATGAAAAGCTGCTGGGCGTGCATATTGTCGGCGAGCAGGCCAGCGAACTCGTCCACATCGGGCAACTGGTGATGAATCTCAAAGGCACCGTGCGCGACCTGGTCGCCAACGTGTTCAACTACCCGACACTGGCCGAGTGTTACAAGCTTGCCGCCCTGGATTGCACACACCAACTGGAACAGCGAAAAAACTCCTAGCCGGCTTCCCGCCTCTGCGCGCTGATCGCGGTGAGTATGCCTTGCATGATCGCGGTGGGTGTAGGGGGGCAACCGCTCACTGCAACGTCCACCGGAATCACATTGGAAACTTTTCCGCAACTCGCGTAGCTCCCACCCTTGTCCCCGATGGAATGGGTCGGAGAGAAGATACCCCCATCGCAGGCACATTCTCCTATGGCTACCACCAGCTTGGGATCGGGGATGGCATCGAAGGTGCGCTTCAGGGCGACTTCCATGTGGCGCGACACCGGGCCTGTCACCAGCAGCATGTCCGCGTGGCGCGGACTGGCAACGAACTTGATCCCGATGCCTTCGAGATTGTAATACGCATTGTTGACCGCGTGAATTTCCAGTTCGCAGCCGTTGCATGATCCGGCATCCACCAGTCGTATATTGAGCGCCCCGCCGAACACATCCAGAATTTGCTGCTGCAGGCGCTGCGGTTCGATACGCATCGCCTCGTCCGGTTGCGGCGCGGCTTCAGTCCTGATACCGGTTTTGATGATCTGCTTGAGTATCTGATACATGGCGGGCCTCTACAGGTCGTGTCCTGAATAGCTCAGGTTGAACGATTTATTGATCAGCGGAAAGTCCGGCACGATATTGTCCATGATGGCATGCTCCAACACCGGCCAGTTTTGCCAGGAGGGGTCATGCGGATGCACGCGATCAAGATGTCCCTCCCCATCGGTTTGGATGGCCACCATCACCTCGCCACGCCAGCCTTCCACCATGCCGATGCCGAAACCATGTGCGGGAAGCTGATTCAGGGTACGCGCCAGTTCATCGCCGCCAATCAGGTTCACCATAATATCGCGTTGCAACCGCAGCGATTCGAACAGTTCGTCAAAGCGCAACGTGACGCGCGCCGCCACATCGCCGTTACGATGCATCGCCATTTGCACATCCAGCCTGTCGTAGGGCGCGCATGGAAACTGCACGCGACAATCCCATGCCTGCGAACTGGCGCGTCCCGCCAACCCGCACAGACCCAGTTGCGCGGCGAGCTTGGGTTCCACACGTCCGGCACCGATAAAGCGATCCTGCACACCCGCATGTTCTTCGTAGATACTGCGCAGGATATGCACCTGCTGCTCCAGCATGATGCATTCCTGTTCCAGCACACGCTTGCCTTCAGTCGAAAGATCCACCGCGACACCGCCGGGAATCACGCTGTCCATCAGATAACGATGGCCGAACAGCGCGCCATTATTGCGCAACACCTGTTCTTTCAGTATCCAGAACTGGGCGAAACCGAACGAAAAAGCGACATCGTTTCCCAGATAGCCCAGATCACCCAGATGATTGGCAATGCGCTCGCGCTCCAGAAACAGGGCGCGCAACCACAACGCACGGTCGGGAGGCCTGATATTGGCGATGCTCTCCGCCGCCATCGCGTAAGCCCAGGCGTAAGCGACCGTACTGTCGCCGCTCACGCGTCCGGCGAGCCTGGCACCCTGTTGCAGCGTCATGCTCTCAAATCGTTTTTCAATCCCTTTGTGGGTGTAACCCAGTCGCTCTTCGAGGCGCAGCACTTTTTCGCCGACGACGGAGAAACGGAAATGTCCCGGCTCGATGATCCCCGCATGTACGGGACCTACCGGGATTTCGTGCACGCCCTGCCCCTCGACCTGAACGAAAGGATAGCTATCCAGCTCGTCGCTACGACTTGCAGCCTCATCGAAATCCTTGCGCAACGGGAAACTGTCATCAGGCCATGCGGCGTGGCGCAACCATTGACGGTGGTCCTGGCTTTCACTCGCATAAATGCCGAGCAGGTCATACGCCGCACGCTGCATACGGTTCGCCACTGGAAATATCCGGCTGATGTCCGGATAGACCGGCTGCCCGGCTGACAACGCCACACTCAGACACACCAACCCCGTTTCTTTGACCAGCACCACATGCAGCACAAATCCATTGCCCTGCTCACGCTCGTCGCTGCCCCACAAGGCAAGCAACCGCCCGCCGCCGTCGCGCACCGCATGACAGATCGGCTGCAAATCGGCGCCGCTGATCCTGGCGCGCCAGGCAGGGATTGCGCCGTTGATGCGCTCAAGATGCAGATTGGGGTGTTTGATCGGCATAGGGTTATCCCAGCAGAGTTGCCGCCTGGCGGTACCAGTTGGCCAGATAAGACGGCATATACAAACCCAGAATCAGCACCAGCAACAGATGCACGAAAACCGGAATCAGCGCAGGCGGATGCGGCAAGGGCTTAACGGTGGTTTCGCCGAACACGACGGGCTGTATTTTGCCGAAGATGGCGGCGAAGGCGATACCCAACGCGATCAACAGAATCGGTGTCGTCCACGGATATTCGTGCATCGCGGTGGTAATTATCAGGAATTCGCTGGCGAACACGCCGAACGGCGGCATGCCCAGAATGGCCAGCGTGCCCAGAATCAGGCCCCAGCCCACGGTCGGACTGACTTGCAGCAGACCACGGATATGCTCCATCTGCTGCGTACCTGCTTTCTGTACCGCATGTCCCACCGCAAAGAAGATCGCCGATTTGGTCAGCGAATGCATGGTCATATGCAGCATCGCCGCAAACGTGGCTACCGGCCCACCCATACCAAAGGCGAAGGTAATCAGCCCCATATGTTCGATGGAGGAATAGGCAAACATGCGCTTGATGTCCTTCTGGCGCGACAGAAACAGCGACGCCACCACCACCGACAACAGGCCGAAGCCCATCATCAGATTGCCTGCGAAGTGCGTGCCCAGCGAGCCATCCACCAGCACTTTGCTGCGCATCACCGCAGTCAAAGCCACATTCAGCAACAGACCGGACAGCACGGCAGAAACGGGGGTGGGGCCCTCCGCGTGTGCATCCGGCAGCCAGCTGTGCAGCGGCACCAGGCCGATCTTGGTGCCGTAACCGACCAGCAGGAAGATAAACGCCAACTTGAGCACGGTGGGTTCGAGCTGGCCCTTGACCTGATTGAGATGCGTCCACAGCAGCGCCGTGCCGCCTTCGCCCAGCACGCGCTCGGCGGCAAAATACATCAGAATGGTGCCAAACAAGGCCAGCGCGATACCCACGCCGCACAGGATGAAATATTTCCATGCCGCCTCCAGACTGGCCGGGGTGCGATACAGGCTGACCAGCAGCACTGTAGTCAGTGTGGCCGCTTCCATCGCCACCCAGATGATACCCATGTTGTTGGTGGTGAGGGCGACCAGCATGGTGCAGGTGAACAGCTGATACATGCTGTAATACAGATGCAGCATGGGGGTCGAGAGCTTGCCGTGGTGCTGTTCGATGCGCATATAGGGGCGCGAGAACAGCGAGGTGGTGAAGGCCACGAAGGCGGTCAGCGCCACCAGAAACACATTGAACGGGTCGATGAAAAATTGCTCTCCAAATGCCACCTGAGGCCCGGCATTGATGACTTTCACGGTCAGCACCACCGATGCGATGAAGGTGAAAAAACTCATCAGCGAGTTCAGTTCTGCCGCCCATGAGCGCGAACCCAGCACCGCCAGCAGCGCACCGCCGAGCAACGGCGTGAGCAGCAATGCCAGGAGTTGCCAGTCAATCATTGACAACCCCTGAAAATTGTAGCGAGCGATTCGAGAGCAAAACCGCATGGGTCTTCCCCACCAAACATAGTCGTTTGCGCTCGTTGTTTGGTGTGAAGGCGCGCGGAGCGCAGCGAACGAGACATACCTCACAGGTAAGCGAGAAGCGAGCACCGCGCAACACAGCTATCGAATCGCGCAGTAGATTTTCAGGCGTTGTCATCCTTGAGGTTCTCCATATGTGAGATATCCAGACTGTCGAAGGTCTCGCGGATCTGAAAGAAGAAAATACCGAAGATATAGGTCGCCACCAGCACGTCCAGTGCGATGCCGAATTCGACGACCAGCGGCATGCCCTGCGTGGCGCTGGTGGCGGCAAAGAACAGACTGTTCTCCAGCGACAGAAAAGCCACCACCTGCGAAATCGCCTTGCGCCGCGTCAGCATCATCAGCAGCGACAGCAGCACGCTGGCCAGCGCGATGCCGATCAGTCCGCGCGTGATGCCCTGCGACAGCTGCGAGATCGGCGCTGCAAGATTGAACGAGAAGATCACCAGCGCGATGCCCACCAGCATGGTGGTCGGTATATTGATCAGCGTTTCCACATCCCACTTCACATTCAGCCTGGCGATCAGGCGGTGCAACAGCCAGGGCAGCACCAACACCTTGAGAATCAACGTCAGCCATGCCGAGTAATACAGATGATGCTGTGCGGTGGAATACGCCACGACAAAAGTGCTGAGCGACAAGATCACGCCCTGCAAGGCAAACAGATTGATCAGGGACAGGATGCGCCGCTGAGCCAGCATGGCGAACACAACCAGCAGCAGCAAGGAGGCCAGCAGGTTGACGAATTGCAGTGGCAACGGAATCTGCATCCTAAGCCCTCAGCAGAAAATGAATTAAAAGTCCCAATACGGCCAGCAAAAAGGCTGTCCCCAGAAATTCCGGTGCGCGAAAAATGCGCATCTTGGCCGTCAGCGCTTCAAACAGAGCCAGCCCCGCACCCGCCAGCAGCAGTTTGAGCAGCAGCAGAAAAATGGCCAGCGGCAGCCCGGACCAGTGGCCCACTTCGGCAATACCGTATGGAAAAAACAGCGCGATTCCGATGGAAAAATAGGCGAACAACTTGAGACTGGCCGCCCATTCGATCAGCGCCAGATGGCGCGCCGAATATTCCAGGATCATCGCCTCATGGATCATGGTCAATTCCAGATGCGTGCTCGGATTATCCACCGGGATGCGCGCATTCTCCGCCAGCAACACGATCAGAAAAGCCAGCGCTGCGAAGGCCAGACTGGGATACAGCATAAACTGCTGTTGCGTAAAGGCGGCCACGATACGCGGCAGTTGCGTGGAATGGCTGATCATCGAGGCGGTGAACAGCACCATCAGCAAGGCGGGTTCCGCCAGAAAGGACACCAGCATTTCGCGCCTTGCGCCCAGTGTGCCAAACGCCGTGCCGATGTCCATCGCCGCCAGCGCGATGAACATGCGCGCCAGCGCAAACACGCCGACCAACGCGATCACGTCCGCCGCGCGCGAAAACGGCAGATCCACCGCGATGATCGGAATGATGGCCGCCGCCAGCCACATGCAGCCGAACACGATATAAGGCGTGATGCGGAACAGCCAGGAGGCGTTATACGCGATGACCGCATCCTTCAGAAACAGCTTGTGCAGCACGCGGTAGGGTTGCAGAATACCCGCGCCGGAACGGTTCTGCAGCCAGGCCTGACACTGGTTCACCCAGCCCGTCAGCAGGGGCGCTGCCAGCACCACCAGCAGCAACTGGGTCAGCTGGAACAGCACGGCCGGGACTTGTGTCATATTGAGCATCATACAAAAATCAGCAGGACGACCAGCGTCACAAAGGTATAGGTCAGATACAGATGAATGTGCCCGTGCTGCAACAGCGAGACCCAGCCTGACAGCTTCTCGGTCATGCGCCTGACCGGCAGATACAGCAGATACCACAATCGGTCTTCGCTGCGCCCCTGGTATTTCGGATTCACATCAAACGGGCTTGGCAACTCGCTCTCGATCTTGAAGAAGGGTTCAAAAATGCGCCGGATCGGCTGTCCAAATCCTTCGGCGGTATCCTGCATACGCGCGTTTTGAGCGGGGAAGCCGCAGTCCCATGCCGGCGCGCTGCGCAACCTGCCGTGATAATAACGATGCACCACCCAGACCGTCGCCAGCATCACCCCCAGCACCGCCAGCAGAAAATAGACCGGACTGTAACTGGCGCGTTCGGTATCCACCGGCGTCAGCAACATCCAGCTAGGCGCAGCATTAGCCAGCTGTGTGCCGAGCAATAACTGCGACACATGATTAATCTGTTGCACCACGAATACCGGCGCCAGGCCGAGCAACACGCAAAGCAGCGCCAGCCAGCTCATCCCCGCGCGCTCCCAAAGGCCGGCATCGTGCGCCTTTGCTGATGCATTCCCGCGAGGCTGACCGAGAAAAATCACGCCATAGAATTTCACCATCACATAAGCTGCCAATGCGGCGGACAGGGCGATCACCGCCGCCGCGACCGGCACCAGCATGTCGATATAGCTGTTCGGCAAGCCTGGGGATAACAGAAATGCCTGCAACAGCAGCCACTCCGAGACGAAGCCATTGAGCGGCGGCATGCCGGAGATTGCCAGCACGCCGACCAGCATCAGCGCGGCGACCCACGGCATCGAATGGATCAGCCCGCCCATACGCCCCATGTTGCGCTCGCCGGTCGCGTGCAGAATCGAACCGGTGCCGACGAACAACAGGCTCTTGAAACAGGCATGGTTCAGGCTGTGATACAGCGTAGCGGTGAGCGACAAAGCCGCCAGCGCGTCCTTGCCGTAAACATGGAAAGTGACGGTCAGACCGATACCCACCAGCAGCAGACCGATGTTTTCGATGGATGAATAGGCCAGCAGCCGTTTCATATCACCCTGCACGGCAGCAAACATCACGCCAAACACGGCAGTCAGCAAGCCCAGAGTCAGCATCAGCACCCCCCACCACCAGACTTGCGCATGAAGCAGATCGAAGGTCACACGCAGGATGCCGTAGATGGCCGTCTTGAGCATTACGCCGCTCATCAATGCGGAAACGGGTGAGGGTGCAGCAGGGTGCGCTTCGGGCAACCAGACATGCATGGGCAGCACACCGGCCTTGGCGCCGAAGCCGAACAACGCCAGCAGGAACGCCGTCGATGACCAGAACCCGGATAAATGCGCATGGCGCATTGCATCGAACGTGTATGCAGCGACGCCGTGCCCGCCTTGCATCACGCCGAAACTGAGCAGAATGGCAATCGCACCGACATGCGCGATCAGCAAATACAAATAACCTGCACGGCGAATATCGGGAATCTTGTGGTCGGTGGTGACCAGAAAATAGGAAGACAACGCCATGGTTTCCCAGGCCACCATGAACAGATAGGCATCGTCCGCAAGCAATACCAGCGCCATGCCGGCCAGGAACAGATGATATTCCAGACACAACAAGCCCAGCACTTCTCCCGCCATGGCCTTGAAATAGCCGGCAGCATACAGCGACACGCCAAACGATGCGCCGCCTAACAAGGCCAGGAAAAAACCGGAAAGCGGATCGAGACGAAGGTGAAACGGCAGATCGGGCAGACCTAACGGCAACACGGCTATATCGGGTGTTGCACTCAGCGCCCACAAACCGGTTGCGGCAAGCAGCAGCGAAACAAGCGCGCCGAACGGGAATATGACGCTGCAAATCACACGCGGCGAACGTTGCAATGCCAGCCCCAGCAAGCCGAGCACTATCCACAGCAGAATGACTCCACTCGCAACATCAATCGGCAAAATATTCATTGCATCCATCTTGAGTTACTTTTGCCCCCGGTTTGCTCACCCTGCCTGAACCGGGCTTGCATTGTATCCCGCGCCAAAAACCAGACCCTTGCGCGGCGCAAAGTGTACTCCATTTTGAATACGGACTATAACATCCCCATATGAAGGTAATTTAATTTGTATATTATGATAATAATATGTTAATGTTTTGACAATGTAAAATTATGCTAAATTCGCAAATGGTTCTCGCATAAGTAGTGGCTTAGGCATGGTATCTTCATGCCTTAGTCCAATACTTAGGGAACCGCTGATTTATTCGGTTTTGTCGTTCCCGCCCCCGATTACATCATTCGGGGACAGGCTGCGGCGGGAAAACGAGGCCAAAGGCCGAAGTTTCGAGGAACGGCCAGCCAGTTACACAAGGCGCTGGTTCCCCGCTTTTGCGGGGAAGACGAATAAATCAGCGGTTCCTTAGTGGTTCCATCAGGGATATTGCCCGGCGGGCAAGTGGTCTAAGCAGGGATGGTGCCCGGTGAGCATCAACTCGCAATAACTCGCCAACGTTTCTCGCATAAGTAGTGGCTTAGGCATGGTATCTTCATGCCTTAGTCCAATACTTAGTGGTTCCATCAGGGATATTGCCCCGTGGGCAAGTGGTTCAAGCAGGGATGATGCCCACTGGGCATCAACTCGCAATAACTCGCACAACAGGAAGGCGACTGCAATGCGCTCAATAAGTAAAGCCGAAAAACGCCCCAAACGAAAATTTCCAAACCCGCTCAAGGAAGTTATCTCCTGGTTTAACCCAGAGTCGTCCTATGAATTAAACGGGCATCCCTATATTCAGGAAGAAGACGGGCTGCTGGCGCTGCACTTCGACAGGCTATCGGTACAAAGTGAAATGCGTCTGGATGCGCCCGATGAACTGGTGCTGGGTTATACCCGTGCATTAATGGGCTTTATGCTGTTCGCGCCGAATCCAAAGCATATCGCCATGGTTGGCCTGGGCGGCGGTTCTCTGGCAAAATATTGTTATCGCAATCTGCCGCAGAGCGATATTCTGGTGCTGGAAATCAATTCCGGGGTCATTGCGCTGCGCGACGAATTCGCCATTCCTCATGACGATGAGCGTTTTCAAGTCATTTTGGCAGACGGAGCCGACTATGTCGGGAATGCGTCCTCTCCCGTCGATGTGCTGATTGTCGACGGGTTTGATGCCTCAGGGCATTCCCCCCAACTCGGCAGCCAACAGTTTTACGATAATTGTTTTTCCATGCTGGGTGAAAACGGTATATTAGCGGTCAATTTATGGTTCGAATATGCCAGCTATAAAGAATATTTATCGCGCATCTGCAACAGCTTTGCCTATCGTATTGTTATAGTCGACGTGGAAGGCGACAGCGCAAATAAAATCATATTGGCGGTAAAAGGTGCAGATTTTCCACCTTCGGCTGCGACATTAAGGCAGCGTGCCGATAGTCTGAGCGCAACCCACCCGATAAACTATCAGGCAATGGCCGACAATATCATTCAGGCACTGGCAACCCTTAGAACGTAAAGGCAACATGATGATTAAAATCGACACGCTGCACGCTCCAACTTTCCTGCACGCGCCGGCCATAACCAAAGCCACGCTCGCCGAATTCAGCAATCTGACTACCGTCGAAATCTGGAAGAGTAAAGCACATAACTCGTTTGAGTATCGCTTGTTCCATGCCCGGCGATCATCGCCGTGCATCAGAATTCGCCACTCAGGCGTTAATTGACGAAAATATAATGGAAACCAAAACTGCCCGATTGACCTTATTGATAGACCCGGTGAAGAAAAAGGCTTTCGAGGAACTTTGCGCCGCTCAGGACATGACGCCCTCGCAGGTCGTCCGCCAGCTGATTCGGGACTATCTGGAGCGACATGGGGCGGACTATGCCACCCGCAGCCTTATCGGCGCCGGCAAACCCGGCAACCTTGAATAGGGATACCGTCCGTGTCCATCGACTCGCAATAGGTTTTCGCAGGCCTGCCTGCCTGCCGCAGGCAGGGCAAACAGGGATATTGCCCGGCGGGCAAGTGGTTCAAGCAGGGATGATGCCCAGTGGGCATCAACTCGCAAACTTGCCAAGCCCCGGGCCTTCGCTTCATTCTCCCTGATGAAACAACCAGCCAACCACAAGACGGTTGCCAGGCGGCTGGCTATCACCCAACCACCGCTCTGCGCCACACGGCCGACTATGCACGCCGACGCATGCGGCAGGAAGGCGGCAATCAGTGCTGCATCTGTTCCATACCTTTCATATGGCCCATGTGCATTTTATCGAATGCGATCTTTTGTTCAGGCGTGAGCGTAGCATAAAAGGTTTTGACGTTATCGGCCATCGTCGACATGCTTTGCGCACGCTCCTTCATCATACTCGCCATCATCGCCATCCTATCGGGCGCAGACATGGGCATATCCTTCATCTCCTCTTTCTTTTTATCGTGCATGGCTGCCATCGATTTGGCCTGATCTTTTACCTGATCGGAGAATACCTGCCATGCAGGCTCTTGGTCTTTGGTCAGTTTGAGCCTGGCTTTTAATTCACTCAAGTGTTTATCGGCGCGCGCAACCGGGTCCATCATCCCGCCGTGCTTCATGCTCATACCGTCACAATCCATTTCATGTTTTTCCCCGCTCATCTTGCCGGCAGGCTCGGCGGCTGTAGCTACACCCAGAGTGAAAACTGAAGAAATCAAAGTTAGCATAAGGCTTGTACGAAATTTCATGGCTGTATCCTTTTTCAATGGTTGATAAAAATAATGCGGCTTTATTGTAACCTAGGGAACCGCTGATTTATTCGTCTTCCCCGCAAAAGCGGGGAACCAGCGCCTTTATTTAACTGGGTTCCCGCCTACGCGGGAACGACAAAACCGAATAAATCAGCGGTTCCCTAGTCTGTCGGACTTCAGCATCGCGTTTCGGGTTTTACCTGACACTATACGCAAAGCGTTCGGCCAGAATATACCGGATTTCCACATAGCGTTATGTGCACTGGCGCACAGATACAGAAATTTTTGCACGAATTTGCGGTTGTAAGTTAGCTGAAGATAAAAGTAGTCCGAACCTGCAGCGATAAGTATTACTTATCATATCGTTTTAAAAAATTTATTTACTGCAAACGGTTCTTTTCTTCATACTTCGCGTGCATTATCGTCAACCCGACAAATGCAATCAGTCTAAATTTCATACAGGAGTTATTATGCCTTCCAATTCGCAACATAAAATTCTGCAAATTCTCATGCCGCTGCTTGCGCTGGGAATTGCATTGCCAACCTATGCCAGGGAAGATTTGTCCAACTGGAAGCTTCCCGCCATTCCAGTCCCCAAGGACAACCCGCAATCCGCAGCCAAGGCGGCCCTGGGCAAGCAGCTCGCCTTCGACGTACGCCTGTCGATGAACGACTCCATGAGTTGCGTCAGTTGCCACCTGCCCGCTACCGGCGGCGCCGGTCCGACACCCCGGGCCTTCGGGCATGGCGGCGAGCTCGGTCGCTGGGCGCCGAGCTGGGACAATTCCGGCTACTACACTTCACTGTTCTGGGATGGGCGCGCCGCCTCACTGGAAGAGCAAACAGGCGCCCTGCCGGGCCACATGGGTCCTGTTACTGCGCCAGGCGAAATGGGTGCAACGATGGACGAAGTGATCGTCAAGTTGAATGCAGTTCCCGCCTACAAGAAACAATTCAACAGCGTGTTCGGCAGCGATGCTACGCCCGAGGCAGTGGCCAAGGCTATTGCAGCTTTTGAGCGAACCCTGGTTGCCCGCAAAGCGCCATTCCAAAGTTATGTGAGCGGCAATAGCAAAGCCATTAGCGATTCCGCAAAACGTGGTTTTGAGTTGTTCCGAGGGAAGGCAATGTGCACAACCTGCCATGTCCCGCCTGCATTAACGGACAACCTGTTTCACAATATCGGCACTCCGCAGGTTGGGCCGCTGAAGGAGGATCTGGGGCGTTATGAAGTTACCAGGGATGAAGCCGACAAAGGCCGGTTCAGGACACCCGGCTTATACAATTCGGCCAGCTTCGCTTTTTTCATGCACGACGGTGCATTCAGCAAGATGAGCCAGGTGATCGAGCATTACAACATCGGCGGCAATCCACAGGACAAGAACCAGGATCCGCTGATTATGCCGCTCAAACTGACCGGCAATGAGAAAAAAGACCTGGCGGCATTTTTGGAAACACTGACCGACAAATCGCTCAATCAAATTTCCGATCCCGACCTGCCATAAATGATTCGCCCTCACTCCCCCTCATGGAGGGAGTGAGGGAGCCACCTCAAACCGCGCAACGATACCAGCCGACAACCGTTCACTAAGGGAATCTCCAAAACCACCGGCATTTTTCCGATGCGCCATTCGGCATTCTCCTACCGAATCTTTATAAAAAATCTTAATTAAATCAGCAATTTCCTATATCGCCACCATAAGCTACACATGTACTGTGTAAGCCTGTCGGTATTGCCGGTTGGTTATCCAACCTCATGCAGGCACATGGTATTTATCCTCGCAGATAGCTGATCGAGAGAAGATTATGAAACTCCTGGTGTGTATTGATTTTTCCGTATCTACAGAAAAATTTATAAAAACGGTAGCTGAGCTCGCCAAAACACTTTCAGCCAAGCTCTGGCTCCTTCATGTCGCAGAAGCCGAGCCGGACTTCCTTGGTTTTAAAATGGGTCCGCAATATATCCGGGACGTCCATTCGGAAATATTTCGCAACGAGCACCGCCAGATTCAAAGGATTGCGGATCGATTGCGCAAAGCAAATCTGGATACAACAGCCATTCTTGTGCAAGGCGCAACGGTGGAAAGCATTCTGGATCAAGCCGCTAAACTCGATGTGGATATGATCGTTCTGGGCTCTCATGGGCGAGGCGTAATGCATCGACTGATAACGGGCTCTGTCAGCGAATCGGTTCTTCGTAAATCCGTATGCCCGGTTTTTATTGTTCCAACACATGAACACCGCGTGTCGCCAGCGTCCGCCAACATGCGGCCTGAACAAATGGCCTGAACGCAAAGCGGAACTTGCGCTTTTCATGTTCGCCAGGCGCAGCCGTATCCCGCAAGCCGGATTTCAACGGGAAAATTGGGTATGGCAATGCTACGAACTGTACACCACCTGCACATTCCCGGGCTGCAAGGCGCTGCGCAAATCGCGCAACAGTTCATCGGAGAGTGTCATCTGCCAGGCTTCCCCCAACCGCAACTGGCAACTGGCCAGCCCGTTGTTGTATTGAATCAGCACACGGCATTCGCCCTCGCGCCAGGGTTTGAGAATTTCTGCAAGTTGCGCGACACTCACCCGTCCGTTGCATTGCAATGACAAATGCTGTGCGTAATGTGAACGCGCCTGGGCAATGTTATACAGTTCTTCGCCACTGACACGCACATTGCCGGAATACTCATCCAGACTGGCTTTGCCCTGCACCACCAGCAATTCGTCCTCTTTTATCCACTGGCGACTTTTCTCGTACTCTTCGTTGAACACCGTGAGTTCAATTTGGGCACTGCCGTCGTCCAGCGTGATCACCGCCATGCGGCCGCGCCGGGTCTGTTGCAAACGCAGCCCGGACACGATGCCTGCCAGCAGCACCGGCACACCGCGTCGCGCGCCATATCCTGCGCCGGCGCCATTCGTTTTGCCGACGAACGACGGATTCAAATCACCCAGGCGCACCCTGATGAAGTTCGCCAGCTCCGACTGATATTCCTGATACGGATGTCCGCCCAGATAAATACCCAGACTGGTTTTTTCATGTGCCAGTTGTTCGCGCAGACTCCAGCGCGGCACGTCAAACTTCTGTTCGATCAACACGGCATCCGCATCATCTTCACCGAACAGGCTATCCTGATTAACCGCTCTCGCCTGCTGGTCGGCGCTTGCCAGCGCCGCATCCACGCTTGCCATCAGCGCCGCGCGGTGATCGCTGATGGAATCGAACGCGCCTGCGCGTATCAGCGTTTCAATGGTGCGGCGATTGACCGCGCGCTTGTCCACGCGCCGGCAGAAATCGAACAAGTCCTTGAACGGGCCTGACGAACGGGCGCTGACGATGCTCTCGATTGCAGCCTCGCCGGTCCCCTTGATCGCGCCCAGTCCGTAAGCTATGGTTTGTTCATCCACCGGCGAAAACGCATAACCGGAACTGTTCACATCCGGCAACAAAATCCGGATACCCTGCTGCAAGGTGTCGGCATAAAAAGTGCGTACCTTTTCGGTGTTATCCAGATCGCCCGACAAGGTTGCTGCCATGAATGCCGCAGGATAATGCGCTTTCAGGTACGCCGTCTGATAAGCCACCAGCGCGTAAGCTGCCGAGTGCGACTTGTTGAAGCCGTAACCGGCAAACATTTCCATCAGGTCGAACAAACGAGTTGCAAGGTCCTTGTCGATCTCGCGATTGACCGCACCGGCCACGAAGATGTCGCGCTGACGCGCCATCTCCTCGGGGTCCTTCTTGCCCATCGCCCGGCGCAACATGTCCGCACCACCCAGCGTATAGCCGCCGATGATCTGCGAAATCTGCATCACCTGCTCCTGGTACACGATCACACCGTAAGTGGGTTTGAGCGAGACTTCCAGTTCCGGATGAAAGTAATCTGCCGTGGCTTTACCGTGTTTACGGTTGATGAAATCGTCCACCATGCCCGATTCCAGGGGACCCGGACGGAACAGCGCGACCAGCGCCACGATGTCTTCGAAGGTATCCGGCTGCAATCGCTTGATCAGATCCTTCATGCCGCGCGATTCCAGCTGAAACACCGCGGTGGTGTTGCATTTTTTCAGCAGATCGTAACTTGCCTTATCGTCCAGCGGGATGGATTCAATCGCAAAGGATTGAGGATTGCGGACTGAGGATTGAGCAGAAGCGGGTTCTCCACCCTCAATCCTCAATCCTCGCTCCTGCTCCAGCCGGTGTATATGCCGAACCGCCCAGTCGATGATGGTCAGCGTGCGCAAGCCCAGGAAGTCGAATTTCACCAGCCCGATCGCCTCGACGTCGTCCTTGTCGAACTGGCTCACCACACTGGCGCCGCCGTCGGCGCAATACAGCGGACAGAAATCGGTGAGTTTTCCCGGCGCGATCACCACGCCGCCGGCATGCATGCCGACGTTGCGCGTCAGATCTTCCAGGCGCATCGCCAGTTCCAGCAACTCCGGCACGCCCTCCTCACTCTCGGCAATGGCGTTGATCTCAGGCTCCATCTCGCGCGCTTTTTTGAGCGAAACCGGCTTCACGCCTTCGAGAGGAATCGCCTTGGACAGGCGGTCGCACAAGCCGTAGGGGAATTCCATCACCCGGCCCACATCGCGTATCACCGCCTTGGATGCCATGGTGCCGAAAGTCGCAATCTGCGACACACAGGCCGCGCCGTATTTCTGCTTCACATAGTCGATAACCAGTTCGCGCCCGTCCTGACAAAAATCCACGTCGAAGTCGGGCATGGACACGCGCTCCGGATTCAGGAAACGCTCGAACAGCAGCTCGTAACGCAGCGGGTCAAGGTCGGTAATGAGCAGACAGTAGGCCACCAGCGAACCAGCGCCCGAACCCCGCCCCGGCCCCACCGGCACGCCGTTGGGAAATGCCTCGGAGCGGTAAGCCTTGGCCCAGCGTATGAAGTCCGCCACGATCAGAAAGTAGCCGGGGAAGCCCATCTTGATGATGGTATTGATCTCGAACAGCAGGCGCTCATGGTATTGCGGAAGTTTTGCGGTGCGCTCCGTCTCATCCGGATAGAGCTGCGCCATGCGCTGCTGCAACCCGCGCTCGGATTCAGAGAGCAGAAAATCGTCCAGACTCTCGCCTTTCGGCGTAGGGAAGTCCGGCAGGCGCGGCTTTCCCAGCACCAGCGTGAGATTGCAGCGACGGGCTATCTCAACGCTGTTCTGCAACGCCTCCGGCAAGTCGGCGAACAGTGCCGCCATTTCGGCCTGCGTCCTGAAATACTGCTGTGCGGTGAATGCCTTCTCGCGGCGCTTGTCGCCCAGCACATAGCCTTCCGCGATGCACACCCGCGCCTCATGCGCCTTGAAATCGTCCGCACTCAGAAACTGTACCGGATGAGTCGCCACCACCGGCAGATCGAGCTCACCGGCCAAAGGCAGCGCCGCCTGAATATAGGCTTCTTCGTCGGCAAAACCTGCGCGCTGCACCTCGATGTAATAGCGGTTATCGAACAGCGCCGCCCATTCCCGCGCATGTTGGCATGCAAGTGTCGTATTGCCCGACAAAAGCGCGCTGCCGACATCGCCCAGATGCGCGCCGGACAAGGCGATCAGGCCCCCGGCGCCTTCTTCGTTAAACCACTCGCGGCGCAACTCTGGCCGTTCATGATGCTGATTGGACAGATAGGCGCGCGACAACAATCGACACAGACGCAGATAGCCGTCAGTCGACTGACATAACAGCAGCAATCTATAGGGCCGCCCTCTGTCCGCGTCATTGGTGATATACACATCGACACCTGCAACCGGCTTGATCCCCTTGCCGCGCGTCGCCTTGTAGAACTTCACCAGACCGGAAAAGTTGGACAGGTCGGTCAGCGCAAGCGCCGGCATGCCGTCATTTTTCGCGGCTGCCACCGCCTCATCAATGCGCAACATCCCGTCAGTGATGGAATATTCGCTGTGCAGACGGAGATGGATGAAGGAGGGTTGCGACATGATGAGGGAAAATGAAGGTTCGGCTCTGATTTTACCACTTCACTTCGCATATCTGAAATTAGCGCGGCGTTATTTCGTAAAACAAGACTCGACCACTCAGGTGTGCTACGATTACACACACCTGGAGGCGTAATGTCGAAATCAACCAAGGAAACCCTGCTCGAACAGGAGCGATTCGAACTCAAGCCAAAATCAGGTGGCGGGCTATTGAGTTATGAGGTCTGGGGGTACATGGAACAGGGCCAGACCGTAGTAACCCGATACAACCTGGCTTACATCAACCACGTGATTTACCGGGGCGATAATGGCCGGGTTCTAGGAGCCTGTCGGACTTCTTTCGTGAGTGCGACGGGGATGATTTTTTTGTAGTGCAAGAAGCGGTGAAGCGCCGTTTGGCTAGTCCAAACAAGCAAGCCGCGACGCCGCAATACGTAAAAATCACCCCGTCCCAAAGGGTTGCCAGCAAAAACAGCGTCTGCGGCGTTGCAAATCTTGACAATGGAATGACCATTGTTCGCGATTCACGCCTTGCAGCCATCTTTTTTTGTTGGCAACGCATCTCACGAAAGAAGTCCGACAGGCTCCTAGGTTTCGACAATGCCCACGACTACCATCATCGCCATTGCATGGAAAAAATAGAAGCAGTCGAATTTGTGAGTTTTGCAGCGACGCAGGAAAGATTCCAGCAGGAGTGGCTGGATATTATAAACAAGGCCAAAGGAGGACAACCATGAGCAAAATCGTGATTCGCACTGATGACGTGTCGGGTTTCTTCTCGCGCGCCAAGGATGCTGCACAAAGAGCTGACCGGGGCGACGCCTTCGAAAACAAGCTGACGCTCTCGTTTGAAGACCCGCAACAGATGTTCAGCGTCCTGTCGGAAGCGCGCCGCCGCCTGATGCTGGAAGTCATGCAGGAACCCAGAACAATCAATCAGTTATCCAATCTGCTGCATCGCAACCGTTCTGCCATCACCAAGGATGTCGGGCTGCTTGAAAAGCTGGGGCTGCTCGTTTCACAACGCCAAGCCAACCCGGCAGGACACGGCATTCAAAAAATCGTGCGCTCCGTCGCACCCAAGATCGAGATGGTCGCAACGCTGGGGTAACTCTCATCTTCGTTCGTCAGTTATTTGTCGGGTAAAACCTGACCTACGGCTACTACCCGCTACAAGCTACCCGCTACGGGCTCCCATCTTTTCTGGGCGTCCCTGTTAAAATGCCGCTCGTGTAAATATTTCGTCATCATGCCCCCCACCCTGACCCCGCAACGCGAACGCTATCTGCTGCTGACCCTGTCCGGCATGCAGTTTTCCCACATCCTCGACTTCATGATCATGATGCCGCTGGGGCCTATCCTGATGCATGAATTTGGCATCGGCACGCACCAGTTCGGCTTCCTGGTCGCGTCCTACAGCTTCAGCGCCGCACTGGCAGGGCTGCTTGCCTCCACCTTTGTCGATAAATTCGAGCGCAAACGCCTGCTGCTTTCCGTATTCGCGCTGTTCGGTCTGGCGACACTGGCCTGCGGCCTTGCGCCCAGTTACATGGCGCTGCTGATCGCGCGCGGTCTGGCGGGCACATTCGGCGGCGTGGTGGGGGCGATGGTGCAGACACTGGTCGGCGATCTGATTCCGTTCGAGCGGCGCGCCACCGCCAGCGGGGTCATCTCCGCCGCCTTCTCGCTATCCACCGTAGCCGGCGTGCCGCTCTCGCTCTGGCTGGCAAACCACTACAACTGGCCCGCCCCCTTCATCCTGATCGCCTGCACCACCGTGCTGTTCCTCCTCATCGCGCTGCGATTTCTGCCTGACGTGCGGCATCACCTCAGCCCTTCGACAAGCTCAGGGCAGGCTAAACGCGCGCATCCGTTTTCTGCGATGTTCGAGGTGCTGAGCGACGCCAATCATCTGCATGCGCTGCTGTTCACCATGCTGATCCTGTTTTCCGGCTTTACCGTGATCCCGTATATCACCGTCTACGCGGTCTCCAACGTCGGCATCTCGCTGCACGACATCCCCTACGTGTATCTGGCGGGCGGAGCGGCCACGCTGATTACCTCGCGGCTGATCGGACGCTGGGCGGATGCGCGCGGCAAGGTGAAAATTTATCGCATCATGGCCATATCCGCGATGCTGCCCCTGTTCGCCGTCACCCAGATCGGCACCGCACCGCTGTGGGTATGGCTGACATGCACCACTTTCTTCTTCATACTGGTCTCCGGGCGCATGATCCCGGCGATGGCGATCATCACCTCGGCAGCCAGACCGAAACTGCGCGGCACCTTCATGTCACTCAATGCCGCCATGCAGCAGCTGGCCAGCGGTCTGGCGGCAACGCTGGCAGGCTTGATCACCACGCAAAATGCGGCCGGACAAATGGTCGGTTATGACAAGGTGGGCTATGTCGCCATCACGGCGAATATTCTGGCCATCGCGTTCGTCACCCGCATCGTGATGCACGATCAGACTGTGAAAAAATAATTAAGGAACCGCTGATTTATTCGTCTTCCCCGCAAAAGCGGGGAACCAGCGCCTTTATTCAACTGGGTTCCCGCCTGCGCGGGAACGACAAAACCGAATAAATCAGCAGTTCCTTAAAAACATCCTGCGTTCCCACGCAGCGCGCGGGAACGAGAATAAACCCGGCCAACCTGGCCCAGCGCAGCGCTCGGATCACTGCACTTTCTTTTGTATAAACTCGATCTTGTAGCCGTCCGGATCGGCAACGAAGGCAAGTATGGTGGTGCCATGCTGCATGGGGCCCGCTTCACTGATCACCCTGCCGCCTTTTTGCCTGACCATCTCACAGGCATTGGCCGCATCATCGACCTCAATGGCGATATGCCCGTAAGCGGTGCCCAGATCGTATTGATCAACACCCCAGTTGTAAGTGAGCTCCAGCACAGCTCCGTCCTTCTCATCCTGATACCCTACAAATGCCAGCGTGAATTTCCCTCCGGGATAATCATTGCGCCTCAATAATTTCATGCCGAGTACATCGACATAAAAGGCAATGGAGCGTTCCAGATCGGTAACCCTTAGCATGGTATGCAATATGCGCATCAGTCTCTCCTGAATAACTATTTAAAACCGGCATGGTAAAACAAAACAGCACTTTCTGCGGCAACAATCCCGATAAAGCGATATCGGGGAATATTCATATCCTATTCGCCCCATTGAATGGACAGAATCGCAGTAGACTTGCAGAAAATAATGGCCGGATTATCCTCCGGCAATAAATAAATCAGGAGGCGTTCAATGGGCAATTGGTTTCTTTCTCTGAGCATCCGCTGGAAGCTGCAATTCGGCTTCTTTCTGGTGACCATGGTCACCACGGTATACAACCGCATTCTCGCTTCTCATGAGCTTGGGAAAATGGTCGAAATTGCCCGCACCAGCGGTGTCAGCGCCCAAATCGTCAGTCAGCTCGAAGCCAACCACAGCGCCTATATTTTCAATTCGTTCTGGGAGTCGGGCCTTGAGTTTGCGCTCCAGTTCTTTCTCATCGGCATCGTCGCCAATTTGTTCGTCAGGCCGATCCAGACATTATGCACCGCGCTGAAGGCTGTGGTGCAGGGTGATTTGACCCGTGAGGTCAAGGTTGGCTCGCGTGACGAGATAGGCATGCTGGAGGAGAATTTCAACGAGGTACTGAACAAGCTCAACCACATCATGCGCGAGGTTGATGCAAGCGGTCGTGAAATGGAACAATCCGCCTTCCAGATTGCCAAAATTTCGCACGAAATCGCCGAGGTGGGTCGTAGTGAGCAGAGCCGCTCGGCTGAGGTCAGCATGGTTACCGAGCAACTGCATCACATCTCGGAGAAAGTGCAAACGCAGGCGATGGGTGCAACAGGCCGCGCCCGGCAGACCGAAGAACGGGCAAGAGAGGGTATCCGCATGGTGCAAAAAAACATCACTGAAATGGAAGGAACCACCCAGGAGGTGAATCAGGCTGCCCGGAAAATTTTCGAACTGGCGCAATCAGCCGAAAAAATACACGAGATCATCAACGCCATCCAGACCATCGCCAAGCAGACCGACCTGCTGGCGCTGAATGCGGCCATTGAGGCCGCAAGGGCGGGTGAGCAGGGGCGCGGATTCGCCGTGGTCGCAGATGAGGTACGCAAATTGGCGGAAGGAACAACGCGTTCTGCCAGCGAAGTATCGGAAATTATCGGACAATTGAGCGGCAGAATAGAACAGGTAACCGATTCCATGAATGTGGTGGTGGGCAAGGTACACGAAAATCAGCGTGTGGCGGGCGAAAGCGCTGCAGTGATTGAACATATGGCGGACGAGATTGCCCAGACCGCGAGTGCCAACGACGGCATCTCTTCAGCCAGCGGCGAACAGATAAAAAATGTCAGCCTGCTTCAGGAAAGGTTGGCTCACCTGTTTGCCACCTTGAGCGAAAGTTCGGCCAAAGTGGAAACGACCGCCAGCATCGGCGATAGCCTGCACATGGTGACCGGCAAGCTCAACCAACTGATGTCGGGATTTACCTTCGAAAGTAAAAACGTCATCGAGCCTGCACAGAACGAGAGGCGCACCTACCCGCGCGCCACCAACAGACTGCTGGTAACAGCGACGCAAGGCGGAAAAACATTTGAATGTTCCAGCCTGGATTTCAGTCTGGCCGGAATGCGGTTGATGCTGACCAACAAGCTCGACGATGCGCAACCGGTTGAACTGGCGGTCTGCCTGCCTCAAAATGACTTGAGTCAATACGAGAAGCAGGAGCCGCTCAAGTTGCGCGGACGGATCAGTTGGCAGCGTGTGGAAAGCGGCAAACCTCAATGCGGCATTGCTTTCGAAAATCTGTCGGAAGCGTCAAACCGCAAGCTGCGCGAGAGCTTTCAATATTTCCATAAGACACCGGAGTTTTGACAGATGGACAGTGCGCAGACCGGTGCGGCATGCGCTGAAATTGATTGCAGATACGGCAGAACAGTGGAACTGGAGCGGGTGAAGGGGATCGAACCCTCGTCACTTGCTTGGGAAGCAAGAGCTCTACCATTGAGCTACACCCGCGTGTTAGCATTGCCATTTTACCGCAACCGAAGGACAAATTGATAGTGATTACTGTCTACCTGAATGGCGCAGCGCGCCAACTGACCGCTGCTTGCAGCGTCGCAGCACTGATAGCAGAACTGGGCTACACCGGAAAACGCATCGCGCTGGAGTGCAACGGCGAGATTGTGCCGCGCAGCCAGTATGCCGACAAGATCTTAGCCGAGGGCGACAAACTGGAAATCGTCGTCGCGGTCGGCGGCGGCTGACAACTAGCGACTAGCAGTAAAATTATAATTGAATCAAAGGATAACATCATGAACGACCCGCTCATCATCGCAGGAAAAAGCTATTCATCGAGGCTGCTGGTCGGCACCGGTAAATACAAGGATTTTGCCCAGACTCGCGCAGCACTGGACGCCAGCGGATGCGAAATCGTCACGGTGGCGATCCGCCGCACCAATCTGGGCCAGAACCCGAATGAACCCTCGCTGCTGGACGCCGTGCCGCCGTCGAAATTCACCTATCTGCCCAACACCGCGGGCTGTTACAGCGCTGAAGATGCGGTGCGCACCCTGCGTCTGGCGCGCGAACTGCTGGACGGGCATACTCTCGTCAAACTGGAAGTGCTGGGCGATCCGCAATCTTTATATCCCAACGTGATCGAGACGCTCGCCGCCGCAAAGACGCTGGTAGCGGAAGGATTTCAGGTGATGGTCTATACCTCAGACGATCCCATCGTGGCCAAACAGCTGGAAGACATCGGCTGCGTGGCGATCATGCCGTTAGCCTCTTTGATCGGTTCCGGGATGGGCATACTCAATCCGTGGAATTTGCAACTCATCATGGATCGCGTGAAGGTTCCTGTGATCGTCGATGCGGGCGTGGGCACGGCATCCGACGCGGCCATTGCGATGGAACTGGGTTGCGCTGGCGTGCTGATGAATACCGCGATTGCCGGTGCACAAGATCCCGTGTTGATGGCCTCCGCGATGAACAAGGCAACCGCCGCCGGACGCGAAGCATTTCTCGCCGGACGCATGCCGAAAAAACTCTACAGCGCCAGCCCCAGCTCGCCGACCACCGGCATCATCGCCTCCGTACGCAGTTGATTCGCCCCTTCACTCTTCTCCCTTCTCCATGGTGTGAGGGCAACTATAAAATAATCGCCATGACCGACGACATCAAAAACCGCCACATCCGCAGCTTCGTATTAAGACAGGGGCGCGTCACCGTTGCCCAGCAGCGCGCTGTTGACACCTTACAACCGGTTTTCGGCATTGCTTATGCCGCGCAGCCGTTAGACCTTGCCCGGGCTTTTGGCCGCACTGCGCCAAAAATACTGGAAATCGGCTTCGGTATGGGCGACAGTACCGCGACCATTGCACAGGCGCATCCCCAGAACGATTACCTGTGTCTGGAAGTGCATACACCGGGGGTCGGCAACCTGCTCAAGGTGATGGGCGAACAACAGATCACCAACATCCGCATCATCCAGCACGATGCGGTTGAAGTGCTGCGCGACATGATCGCGGACAATACGCTGGACGGCGTGCACATCTTCTTTCCCGACCCATGGCACAAGGCGCGCCACAACAAGCGCCGCCTGATCCAGGCGCCGTTCATCGCCGCGCTGATGCAGAAATTGAAACCCGGCGGCTATATCCACGTCGCCACCGACTGGCAGGATTATGCGGAACAGGTTTTAGCCGTGTTAAGCGCCGAACCGCTGCTGGAAAATACCGCGAGCGATTACGCGCCGCGCCCCGACTATCGTCCGCTGACTAAATTCGAAAAGCGCGGCATCAATCTGGGGCACGGAGTATGGGACTTAGTGTTTATCCGCAAGAAAAATCTCTAAAAGATCGTTCAGAAAACGTTGCCCCAAAGCGGTCGGGGCGATGCGCTGGTGGTCTCTGAACAACAGCCCGCGCTGCTCCGCCTCCAATAGTTCTTGCTGAATGGCGGCCAACGACAGGCTGGTGCGCTCGCCGAACAACGCGGGATCGAAGCATCCGTAGGTCGGGTTAGTCCGCCAGGGCGTAACCCGACAAACAATATTCAGAGGCGCAAAGATGTCGGGTTACGCGACGCTAACCCGACCTACAGAACTGCCCACAAAATCTGTAAAATAGCGCCCATGAATACGAAACATGCCGATCCGGCCGATGAAGTCATGTGCCATTGCAGCGGCACCCGGCGAAGCATGGTTAAAAGCCTGTTCGAGCAGGGGATGGATATCAATGCCATTTCCAGATGGACGGGCGCACTTTCCGGTTGTGGTGGTTGCGAATGGGATATTGCTCAGTTTCTGAGGGATCTCGCCGCCCAACATCACCCGCAAACGCCGCATGGCTGAACGGCGAACAGGGCGTTTCTGAATCAGCACATAAAAATTTCCAGCAGGTCATTCAGAAAACGCTGGCCCTGTTGCGTCGGGGCGATGCGCTGATGATCCCTGAACAGCAGCCCGCGCTGCTCCGCCTCCAATAGTTCTTGCTGAATGGCGGCCAACGACAGGCTGGTGCGCTCGCCGAACAACGCGGGATCGAACCCTTCGTTCAGGCGCAGCGCATTCATCATGAATTCGAACGGCAGCTCCTCGCGACCCACTGCATTTTCAGTCTGTATCGGCGCGCCCAGCCCCGCCTGCTGCATATAGGCCTGCGGCTGCTTGTAGCGCGCCTGGCGGAGGATCTTGTCCGGAAAACTCAACTTGCTGTGCGCACCCGCGCCTATCCCCAGATAATCGCCGAACTTCCAGTAATTCAGGTTGTGACGGGAGCGACGCTTATCCTGGGCGAAGGCCGAAGTCTCGTAGTGCTGATAACCGTTTGCGGCCAGCAACGCTTCTATGCCTTGCTGCATGTCGGCACTGGCATCGTCGTCCGGCAAGGAGGGTGGATTGCGATGAAACAGCGTATTGGGTTCCAGCGTCAGGTGATAGCAGGACAGATGCTGAGGCGAAAAGGACAGCGCGGTCGTCACATCCTGCAAAGCCTGCCCCAGCGTCTGGTTGGGCAGTGCATACATCAGGTCGAGGTTGATATTGTCGAAATGCAGCTTTGCGATTTCAATTGCGGCGCGCGCCTCATCGGCCGAATGAATGCGCCCCAGCGCTTTCAGGTGCACATCGCTGAAACTCTGGATGCCCATCGACAACCGGTTCACCCCCGCCTCGCGAAAGGCCGCGAACTTGTCGGCCTCCACCGTGCCGGGATTCGCTTCCAGCGTGATTTCGGCGTCGCCCGAGAGCGGCAGCAGCATGCGCACCTGCCGCAAAATCTCGGCGATGCCCTCGCCGGAAAGCAGACTGGGCGTGCCGCCGCCGAAAAACACCGTATAGACTTTGCGGCCCCATATCTGCGGCAGCGCCATTTCCAGATCGCGGGTCAGCGCTGCGATGTATTCCTTTTCCGGGAATGTACCTCGCGCCTCATGCGAATTGAAGTCGCAATACGGGCATTTTTTAACGCACCACGGGATGTGTATGTACAGCGAGAGCGGAGGCAGTGCCGTGAAATTAACCGACTGTGATTTCAGGGAGACGGGTTGCTGAATACTCATTCAGCCAGCAGCCGCTGCAACAGCACTTTCATGGCTTTACCGCGATGACTGAAGGCGTGTTTTTCTTCAGTCGTCAACTGGGCGCTCATCTTGTTAAGCTCAGGCAACCAGAACAATGGATCGTAGCCGAAGCCGCCCTCGCCTTGCTCTTTGAGCGCAATTTCGCCGTGCCATTCGCCCTCGGCGATAATCGGCTGCGGATCATCCGCGCTGCGCACCAGCACCAGCACGCAGTAGTAATGCGCACGACGATCGGCTACGCCCTGCATATCCCGCAGCAACTTGTCGTTGTTGGCCTGATCCGATTTTGGATTAACGCCCGCGAAACGCGCGGAATACACACCCGGCGCACCCCCCAGCGCCGCCACGCAGATGCCGGAATCATCCGCCAGCGCAGGCAGGCCGCTCGCCAGACTGACATGGCGCGCCTTGGCCAGCGCGTTCTCGATGAACGTGACATGCGGCTCGTCGCATTCGGATATACCAAGCTCAGCCTGCGTCAGCACCTCGATCCCGAGCGGCGCCAGCATGTGCTGGAATTCTCGCAGTTTTCCGGGATTATTGGAGGCGATAACGAGCTTTTTCATAATTCAGCCAGCGCCGCGCGCTGCATCTTTATCAGCTCTTCGATGCCGGATTTAGCCAGCTCCAGCAGCTCATCCATTTCGGCGCGCGAGAAGGCATGACCCTCGGCGGTGCCCTGCACTTCGACGAAATGGCCGCTGCCCAGCATCACCACGTTCATGTCGGTGTCGCATTCGGAATCTTCAATATAATCAAGATCAAGAACAGGAACGCCGCGATAGATGCCGACGGAAATTGCGGCAATGGAATCTTTAAGCGGATTTTCAGCCACCAGACCTTTTTGCATCAACCCTGTAATCGCATCCTGCAACGCGACAAAACTGCCGGTGATGCTGGCGGTACGGGTGCCGCCGTCGGCCTGAATCACGTCGCAATCGATCTGTATGGTGCGCTCGCCCAGTTTCTTCAAATCGACCACCGCACGCAGGCTGCGACCGATCAGCCGCTGAATTTCCTGGGTGCGTCCGGACTGTTTTCCTTTGGCGGCTTCGCGTTGCATGCGGCTGCCGGTGGATCGCGGCAACATGCCGTATTCGGCCGTCACCCAACCTTCACCTGAACCCTTCTTGTGCGGCGGCACGCGCTCTTCAACGCTGGCGGTACAGATGACTTTGGTGTCGCCGCACTCGATCAGCACCGAGCCTTCGGCATGTTTGGTGTAGTGGCGGTTGATGCGTATTTCACGTAACTGGTGCGGCAATCGTTGACTGGGGCGCATAAAAATAAATGGTGAGTGGTAATTAGCGGATTTCGAGAATATGAACAACCGGAACTTCAGTGTCGTGGGCGATTTCGTCATTTCCCCAGCGCATCGCAAGGCCGGTGGAATTGTCGGCTTTGCCGTTTTCGAGCGTCAATGCGCGGGCGATCAGCTTGTCCAGCGCAACGGAAACCGGGCTGTCGGAAAATGCGGCTGTCAATTCCTTATCCATGACAGGGCCACACAAACCATCGCTACAGAGCAGCACCACATCGCCGGATTGCAATTCAACGGGTTTGCCCAGCTCTATCTCGAACATGTCTTCGACCCCGCCCAGACAATTGGTAATCTGATTGCGCCTGGGGTGAGTGCGCGCTTCTTCCTCGTTTATGGCGCCCGACTGCAACCACAGCTGCACCATCGAATGATCGAGTGTTTTGGCTGATATATCACCATCGCGCAGCAGGTAAAGACGTGAATCGCCGGCGTGCCCCCAGTACAATATGCCATCCTGAATCAGTGCGGCAACGCAGGTCGTCCCGGGAAAAGCGTGATCCTGTTTTTTCGGCAAGTCCATGATGCGCCGGTGCGCCAGACGCATGGTATCCGACAGAAAGTCCCGTGGATCGTCGAAATGCGCGTGCTTGCCGAATGACTCGACAAACGTATCCATAGCGAGACCTGCGGCCACTTCGCCATTCAAATGCCCGCCCATACCGTCGGCCAGCACCAGCAGCAACGCGTCACGACCGTACGCATAGGCGACACGATCCTGATTGTATTTGCGATTGCCTATCTTGCTGGCCTGATGTATGGAGAAATTCATAGGTCGCAATCGTAATATAATGTCGGGCCGCCGCACAGCTATTTATTTGACTCTTTTTTCTCCTACCCTATTTCCGGAAGCTCACCATGATTCTAAGCATGACAGGTTACGCCAATACCAGCGCTGATTTCGCCAGCGGGTCGCTGACACTGGAATTGCGCGCCGTCAACCACCGTTACCTGGATATTCAATTGCGTATGCCGGATGAGCTGCGCAGTTTCGAAGGTGCGTTGCGCGAAATGATCGCCGCACAGTTGCAGCGCGGCAAGATCGAATGCCGGATCAACTATGCGGCACGCGACACACAAAACGCAACGACCCTCAATCGCGCGCTGCTGCAGCAGCTGACCAGCTGGAACAAGGAAGTGCAGTCAGCCATGCCGGACGCACGCGCCTTGAGCGTCGCCGATGTGCTGCGCTGGAACGGTATGCTGCAAACCCCTGCCGTTTCCGCCGACGAACTGCGCACCACTTTGCTGGAACTCATGCATGCGGCATTGCAGGAGTTCACTGCCTCGCGCGCCCGTGAAGGACAGACGCTCCAGGATTTTCTGTCAGTACGTCTGGAAAAAATTGAAGTCTTGCGAGCCGAGGTGATGCCTCATGTACCCGCCGCGATTGCCGCCTACGAAGCCCGCCTGATCAGCCGGCTGACGGACGCCATGCAGAACGCCGACGATGAACGGATACGCCAGGAAATCACGCTGTTCGCCAGCAAGATCGATGTGGATGAAGAACTCTCGCGATTAGCCGGCCATCTTGTCGAAATGCGCCGCATTCTTAAACAGGGCGGCGCAGTAGGCAAACGGCTGGACTTTCTGATGCAGGAACTGAACCGCGAAGCCAACACGCTGGGATCAAAGTCGGTGGACGCCGAAGTTTCACGCAGCGCGATGGAAATGAAGATACTCATCGAGCAGATGCGCGAACAGATCCAGAACCTGGAATAACGATTCACGCCATCCCGATATGGCCGGCGTACTCTTGAGAGGGAACGCTGCCCGACGTAGTACAATGCGGGGAGAAATAACGCAAATGTTTCATCATGTCAAAACCCAATGAAGATCTGAAAGCCAAAGCGGGTGAAACCTGCATAGATGCCACGCAACTGCGGCCGGGCGTACATGTCCGTCTGCCCGTGCCATGGCTGGAACACGAATTTTTATTCAGCTCCTTTGTGATCGAGAACGAAGATCAGGCGCGACAGATTGCAGCGATGAATCTGCCGCAGATATTCTGCGATGTCGCGCGCTGCAAAGTCCCGCCGCTACCCAAACAACCGCTTGCACCACCACCTGCACAGGAGAATGAAGAAGAAAAGTTGCGGCTTGCCGAACTGACGGCACGATCGAAAGCTGAAAAACTTGAGCGGATCAGAGTAATGAACGAAATGCGCGATCGTCTGAACAAGACGATGAAACACTACCTCGACGCCTCAAAATCCGTCAGCAGCGCATTCAAGTCCTTCGAGACCAACCCTAAGGAGAGCATCAGTCAGATGACCCAGGTCAGCGAAAGATCGACCGCCCTGCTGCTGTCCGATACAGACAGCGCGATCGTACTGATAGCCGAGAAAGGGCATCAGGACGGCGCTTCCGCTCACGCGCTATCGGTTATGACGCTATCGCTGCTGCTCGGCAAACAGGCTGGCTTACCTGACGAGGCACTGCGCACGCTCGGAATGGGCGCGCTGCTGCACGATATCGGCAAGTCTGCCATCAGCTCGTCGATACTGCGCAACACCGAGCGCAACAGGCACGAAGAAGCAGTGTACATGACGCACTGCCGCGCCGGTTATGAAAGTGTGCTGCATGCCGGCGGCCTGACCCCGCCCGTGCTGGAAGCAGTATTGCATCACCACGAACGCATGGACGGGAAAGGCTTCCCCGATAAACTTGCCGGAGATAAAATTCACATCGCCGCGCGCATCATCGCCATCGCCAATCGCTTTGACAACCTCGCCAACCCGATTGATTACCGCCGCGCACTGTCGCCTTCCGAAGCGCTGTCAACGATGTGGGTAAAAGAAAAGAGTGCCTTCGACAACAAGCTGCTTCAGCTATTCATTCGCGCAATGGGCGTTTATCCGCCCGGCTCCATCGTGCAACTTTCCGATGGTCGCATTGCGGCCGTAGTCGTATCGGCGACTTCGGATCATTCGCTTAAACCCAAGATCATGATTTACGAACCTGAAGTACCGCGCCAGCAAGCCTTCATTATCGACCTGGTCAAAGAACCTTCACTTAAAATCGACCACGCCTTACGCTTGCAGGATCGTTCGGAGGACGAACTGGACTATCTGCTGCCCCGACGCAAAATGTCCTGGTTTACTTCCGAAGGAAAAGCATAGGTTCAGGATTCAGGATTCAGGATTCAGGATTCAGGATTCAGGATTGAGGATTGAGGATTGAGGATTGAGGATTGAGGATTGAGGATTTTAATATAACATATTGATTTATTTGGAGTTTTTATGTCAGGAAGCTTATTCGTCATCAGCGCGCCTTCGGGGGCCGGCAAAACCAGTCTGGTACACGCGCTGCTCGCAACCAACCCGCAGATAGACCTGTCGGTTTCTTACACCACGCGCGAGCCGCGCGAGGGTGAACAGAATGGAGTCGCCTATCATTTTGTCAGTCGCGAGACTTTTTCCGAGATGGCAGGGCGCGGTGAATTTCTGGAAAGCGCCGAGGTATATGGCAATTTTTACGGCACGTCGCAAAACTGGATCAGTCAGGAGAATGCCAAAGACCGCGACATCCTGCTGGAAATAGACTGGCAGGGTGCGGCGCAGGTGAGGCGCCTGTTTCCGGAATGCATCTGCATTTTCATTCTGCCGCCGTCCATCGAGGCGCTGGAACAACGACTCAAGGGACGCGGCACAGACAGCAGCGATGTCATCGCCCGTCGCATGGCGGCTGTCCGCGACGATGTCGCGCATGTTGCCGAATTTGATTATGTTATCATTAACGACGATTTGCATGAGGCGCTGCGGGAATTTAACGCCGTAGTGCTGGCCGCCAGACTGCGCGGTTCAAAGCAGCTGGCTCGCCATCAAACTTTAATCAACCAATTACAGAACCCGGAGTAAATCATGGCACGTATCACCGTCGAAGAATGTTTAACCAATATACCCAACCGCTTTGATCTGACCCTGGCCGCGGCTTATCGCGCACGTCAGATCGCCAATGGCGCATCGCATCTGGTTCCCGAGAGCCGCGATAAACCGACCGTGGTCGCCCTGCGCGAAATCAGCAAGGGCAAAGTCGGCATCGAAATACTCAACCGGGGCCAGGCATAGGAGCCTGCCGGACTTCTTTCGCGAGATGCGTTGCCAACAAAAAAAGATGGCTGCAAGACGCGAATCGCGGACAATGGTCATTCCATTGTCAAGATTTGCAACGCCGCAGACGCTGTTTTTGCTGGCAACCCTTCGGGACGGGGTGATTTTTACGTATTGCGGCGTCGCGGCTTGCTTGTTTGGACTAGCCAAACGGCGCTTCACCACTCCTTGCACTACAAAAAAATCATCCCCGTCGCACTCTCGAAAGAAGTCCGACAGATTCCTGGCTTCGGCTTGCGGCCTGAGAATACAGGTGGAAAATGGCTGATGCCGAACTGCTGATCGAGGAAGTCTCAAGCTACCTGAAACCGGAGGATGTCGAGCACATCCGCGAGGCGATCGAGTTCAGCCGCACCGCCCATCAGGGTCAGACCCGCCATTCGGGCGATCCTTATGTCACGCATCCGATTGCCGTGGCGCGCATCCTCGCGCCGTTGCACCTCGATACACAATCCATCATCGCAGCGCTTTTGCATGACGTGATCGAAGACACCGAAGTCACTTCCGAACAGATTGCCGAGAAATTCGGCAAGCCCGTTGCCGAACTGGTGGAGGGATTGAGCAAGCTCGAACGCATCCATTTTGAAACGCGCGAGGATGCTCAGGCGGAAAATTTCCGCAAAATGCTGCTGGCGATGGCTCGCGATGTGCGTGTCATCCTCGTCAAACTTGCGGATCGATTGCATAACATGCGCACCCTGGGTGCGATGAGTCCCGACAAATGCGAACGCATCGCGCGCGAGACCATGGAAATTTACGCGCCGATTGCCAACCGGCTCGGCCTCAACGAAATATATCTGGAATTACAGGATCTCAGCTTCAAGCACCTGCATCCGAATCGCTACGCGGTGCTGGCAAAGGCGCTCAAAGTCGCGCGCGGCAATCGTCGCGAGGTGGTCGGAAAAATACTCGACGCCATCCGCCTGCAGCTGGAAAAGAATCATATCCAGGCCGAAGTCACCGGCCGTGAAAAAAACATCTACAGCATTTACAAAAAAATGCAGATCAAGTCGCTGGCTTTTTCCGAAGTGCTGGATATTTACGGTTTTCGCGTGCTGGTGAAAGACACCCCCTCCTGCTATCTCGCGCTGGGTGTGCTGCATGCCTTGTATAAACCGATCCCCGGCAAATTCAAGGATTACATCGCCATCCCCAAATCAAACGGCTACCAGTCGCTGCACAGCACGCTGTTCGGTCCGTTCGGCACGCCGATCGAAATCCAGATCCGCACCCGCGAAATGCACAAGATAGCCGATGCGGGCGTCGCCTCTCACTGGCTGTACAAGAGCGGCCCTGCCACCATCAATGAACTGCACAAAAAGACCCATCAGTGGTTGCAGGAACTGCTGGAAAGCCTTAATGACAGCAGCAGTTCGGCGGAATTCATGGAACACCTGAAGGTCGATCTGTTCCCGGATGCGGTTTATGTATTCACTCCCAAGGGGCGCATACTCTCGCTGCCGCGTGGGGCCACGGCGGTTGATTTCGCGTACAGCGTGCACACCGACATCGGCGACCGCTGCATTGCCGTCAAGATCAACCACGAGCTTGTCCCGTTGCGCAGCGAACTTCGCAATGGCGACCGGGTGGAAATCATCACGGCGCCCCATGCAAAACCCAATCCGGCCTGGCTCTCCTATGTCACCACCAACAAGGCGCGCAGCCACATACGCCATTTTCTGAAAACCATGCAATCCGGTGAGTCGTCGCAGCTGGGCGAACGCCTGCTGGGTCAGGCCCTGCACGCGCTGGGAATCAAACCGGCCGACATTCAGGACGCCTGCTGGGATAAACTGCTAAGAGACACCGGCATAAAAACGCGCCAGGAAATTCTCGCCGACATCGGTCTGGGGCGCCGCCTCAATATGGTGGTTGCCCGGCAACTGGCGTGCTCGAACGAGATGGTAGCGGGTGAGACTGTCGCCAATCCGGTCATCACCATTCAGGGCACAGAAGGCATGGCGGTGCAGTTCGCAACCTGCTGCCGCCCTATCCCGGGCGACCCCATCATCGGCGTGATCAAGAGCGGACAGGGCCTGGTCGTGCACACCCACGATTGCCCTGTGCTGCGCAAAGGCCACAGCGGACAATGGCTGGATGTGGTGTGGGACAAGAACATCACACGCACCTTCGCGGTCAATCTCAAGCTCCTCGTTGCCAATCAGCGCGGCGTGCTGGCCAAGATCGCCGCGGCCATCGCCGAGGCGGAATCGAACATCGAAAATGTCAGCTTCGCCAGTGAGGGCGAGTACACTGCGCTGCACTTCACGCTGGAAGTGAACAACCGGCAGCATCTGGCAGGCATCATGCGCAGCATGCGCATGATCCCGGAGGTGATCAGGATCTACCGCGTGCAGAACGGCGGGTAGGCTTTTCTCCGCATTACATGCGAGTTGTTCCCGCGCAGACCACCTGCCGGAGTAACCCGGCTATTACCCGGCAAGATCAAACCTCCCGCCGTACAGTCGCAACAAATCCAGCATAGCGGAGGCCTTGTCCAGCGTCTCCTGATATTCAGCCTCGCACTGCGAGTCGGCGACCAGTCCGCCGCCCGCCCAGCAGCATATTTCGCCACCGCTGTATACCAGCGTGCGGATCACGATATTGCTGTCCATGTTGCCGTCGAAACCGGCATAGCCGATGGCACCGCAATATATCCCGCGCGGGTCGGGTTCCAGATCATCGATGATCTGCATCGCGCGCAACTTGGGCGCGCCGGTGATCGAACCGCCGGGAAAGCAGCCGCGCAACATATCCAGCGCGTCGCACCCTTCGCTAAGCTTACCCACGACCTTGCTGACCAGATGATGGACGTTGGAATAACTCTCCACCATGAACAATTCGGGCACACGCACCGAACCGGGTTTGCAACACTTGCCCAGATCGTTGCGCAGTAAATCCACGATCATCAGGTTTTCGGCGCGGTCCTTGGGGTGGCGGCTTAATTCATCGGCCAGTCGGCGGTCGCGCACCGGATCGCTGTCGCGCGGGCGCGTCCCCTTTATCGGACGTGTTTCAACCAGTCCTTCGCGTATGCTGATAAAACGTTCCGGCGAAGCACACAATATCTGAACTTTTGGGAAACTGAGATACGCGGAAAACGGCGCCGGACTCAATGCTCTCAGCTTCAGATAGGCGCCGAGTGCATCGCCCGTAGCAGCAGCCGAGAAACGCTGCGCAAGATTGACCTGATAACAATCGCCTGCCTGCAAATAGCCTTGCACCCTGCCGAACGCCGCCGCATAACCGTCTGCGGTAAAGTTGCAGCTGATCCTGCCCTGCACGCTGAAGTTATCCGCAGGCTGAATAGATTCGGCTTGCAGACGCCGCAATATTTGCTCAAGCAAAACTTCAGTTTCAGCATAGCGCCGGTGCGAAACCAGCCGCGCTGTCTTTTTATGGTGATCCAGCACCAGCGCCCAGTCGTAGATGCCGATAGCCATATCCGGCGGGCTTCCGGCCTCCCTGGCGGACAGATTCATCAGACCGCGCGCCAGGTCATAGCTCCAGTAGCCTAACGCGCCACCGGCAAACGGAATATCCGCTACAGAAGAGGTGCGCTCGCCCAGTTCGCTGCGCAGCAGGGCGAAGGGATCGGTTTTATCAGGCGCCACGGTATGATGAGGCGCTGCCGTCAGAATATCGAAACGCGCCATCCCGCCGCTGTCCAGCCACGCCGCCCAGGGCAGATCGGCGATCGCGGCAAAATAGCTCGCCGCATCCGAATGATAGGGCAATTCTTGGCAATAAAAGCTCATGATAAATTCAGACCGCAAGTGTCTTGATGAAACAACTAAATTCAACTAGGCTCAATAAGACATGAGCCAAGTTTACATTTATCCCCGCACGGGGGCTGAGCCCCAAGTTGTTGCGTGAAGGATTGAGGATTCATCATTGCGGAGCGGCGCGTTCCAGGGATTTTTCAGTGGCAATTTTCTGCAACCATTCGCGTATCATCGGCATGGCGGCCGTGGTTGCATCTTCGCCTATCTTGATCAGCCGCAACTTGCTGGCTGCATCAATCTCCGGGGTCACGCCTATCTCGGGCCGGATCACGACCTGGGCCGATTTCAGGTCCTGAGACAGGATGGACTGGCGCATGATGCGCAGGCTTTGCTTCAGGATATCAATGATGTCGCCAAGCTCAGGGTGGTCTTTCGGTTGCTGCGAAATATCCACGGCGATGATGAAATCCGCCCCCATTTCCCGCGCCAGCGTGACCGGCACCGGCTCTTTCAGGTCGCCATCCACATATTCCTCGCCGCTTATCAGTACCGGATAAAATACGCCGGGTATGCTGCTGGAGGCACGCACTGCCATGCCGGTATTACCCCGGTTGAATGCAACCCTCCTGCCGCTGCCAAGCTGGGTGGCGACCGCCACGAAGGGTTTGTCCAGTTGCTCGATGGAGCGGTTTTTCAGGGCGCGATTGACGAAATCCTGCAACTGCTCACCACGCACATATCCGCGTCTGGAAAAGGCGTAGTCTTTCAGCTTTCCCCTGTCCATTTCAAGCGCCAACTTTTCAAGCGCATCGCCGTCATATCCCCCTGCATACAGCGCCCCCACCACACTGCCGGCGCTGGTGCCCAGCACCATATCCACCTTGATGTGGTTGGCTTCGAGCGCCTTGATCACCCCGATATGCGCAAAACCGCGATCTCCTCCGCTCCCCAGCGCCAGAGCCACCACGGGTTGATCGGACTGTATGGGCGCAGCGTATACCGCCTGTGGCGGAACAACCTCCCTGTACTGCAACGGTTGCGTGGCACAGGCGGCCAGAAGCCCTGGCAGCACAAGCAACTTTACACGACTCAAGACAACGCCCAGCATCAAAACTTCTGCTTGATCGCAAGTACCGCCTGATTGCGCAGTGTGCGCAGCAATGACAACTGCTGCTGCGACAATTTCAGACTGTTGGCTTCCAGCATATCGGCATAAAACAGCCCGATTGCCTTGTCTTTTAACATGACAGGCAACAGTATGAAACAGGGCGCGTTGATGTGTTTCCGGTACCAGTCCGGGATTTTATCGACGATATTCGGAGCGTTGATATTCTCGATCGCGATATCCAGCCCTTTCTCTATCGACAGATGAAACACATCGGCCACAAAGGCCAGCGGAAAATGAAAACGCGGAATCAGCGCCTCGACACCCGTACCGAATCCGAATTTGGCTACCATGGCATTTTGTTTATTGTCGCGGGTCAGGATCAGGGTACGATTAAACCCGATTCCGCGATAAATGGTTTCCAGTATCATCTGCAAGACATCGTTGAGTTTGAAATCGCCCACCAGAGAAGCGGTCACATCCTGTATGCCGGAGCCCAGTATCGCTTCCGGATTGGACGGGCGCGCATCCATGCCCTCCTCCTTCACTGCCTGATCCAGACAGGTTATCTCGCCAAATTCCTTTTTTACCGGTTCGCCGGGCGGCGAATTTCCACACCACTTGCGCACCCGGCTCAACAACGGACTCTTCACGGTACTGACACTCAACATCATGGCACGCTGGTTTAATTCGCTTATCCCGACATCGATGGCTGCGGACAATTCACGCTCGGAGATACGGGTGGCGCTTCTATAGCGCACCACCAGATTGCTCAAGGATTTCTGTTTATCCTGAGCGTTGCCCGATGCCGCAATATCGCACAAATCATGAGCAAGATTGATGGTGACGGTTAAATAGTCCATATCCCCCTGCGCGGCGCCCACTTTGCCGGCCGCCAGCTTGCGCATCCCGGCGATCAGGCGCGGCGGGAAATTCCAGTTGCGTCCCACCGCCAGACCCAGCTCGGGATAGGAAATGCCCAGCACTTTAACAGCCGCCCTCTCCTCGGTTTCGCCTTGCTCCGTCAGCCTGGAAATTTCGCAGCTTTCATCGAAAAAATAATAGGTCGTCAACATCCTGCCCAGATTGTGAAACATGGCACAGACCATCACCTCCTCGGCGTCGCGGATATTGTGACCCACCGATAACTGCGCCGCCACGATGCCGGTAAAAATGGCCTGCACCACCTCATCCCTGAGGTGCGCCGCCTGCGCCTTGTTTTGCATAAACTCGATCAAAATCAACGACATGGCAATATTGCTGACCGTTTCGAAACCCAGGATCACCACCGCCTTGGAAACGGTATTGATCGTACCGCCAAACTGTCCATAAGATGCGGTGTTGACCAGTTTCAGCAGTTTGCTGGTAAGCGCGAAATCCTGCAAAATGGTGCGCGCCAGCTTGCTGCTGCTCTCCGATTCGGAGGATACGATCTTGTTGATTTCGGAAATGATATTGGACAATGCGGGAAAATCGTTCTTGCTGCGCATGCGGCGGAGTAAAAATTCCAGTGTGCTGTGCGCTCCGCTTTGCGTGCTGACTTCATCGCGCCTCTCGCCGAGATAATCCTGCAAGGCCTGCTTCATTGCAGCGGCGCCGGAATAGCGTTCGTCCGGATTTTTTGCCATCGCCTTTAAAATGATGGCTTCAAGTCTTTCATCCACCTGTTCGTTCAGACTTGATGGCGCGACGATGTTCCGCCTCATATCCACAGACCCTTTATCGCCGCCAACCTCCCCGGTCACCATTTCGTAGAGCATGCTGCCAACGGAATAGACGTCCGCCGTGAAACCGCCACCCGCACCGGACGCGACTTCGGTCGCCTCCTGACGCGTCGCGTCCGTTCCGGCGTACCCGTCACTTTTTTGATCGTAGCTCGCGCGGGCCAGTCCGAAATCCATCAGCATGGCCACGCCACTGACGGCAATCATCACGTTGGCGGGGCTGACATCCAGATGCGCCACGCCCTGTGCATGCGCATAAGCCAGACCCGCCAGCGCACCGCACGCTATTTCCGCCGCACGCACCAACGGCAGAGGCTGCTCACGCCAGAGCAATTTATCCAGCGTTTCCCCCTCGACATAGGCATAAACCAGATAGGGCGAACCCTGGTGTTCGCCTGAGTCATACAGCGCGATGATGTTGGGATGTTGCAGCCTGCTGACAACATGCGCCTCGTGCGCCAGTTGTCTGGTTTTGTGACTGCGCAGCGTCTTGATGGCGACCTTGCGATCGAGCTGCGAGTCATGCGCCAGATAGACGGCATCCTGTCCTCCCTTGTCGAGCTCATTGAGGATTTCAAAACGACCGATTTTTTGTTCGTGCATGATTAACCGGAATCAGATAAAGGCGTGAATGACATCAGAATTCAGGAAACGGCCACCACAAGCGACAGTCCGGATCACCTGGATTCTGCAAGGTCGAACATCACAAAACGGCTCGACGCAAAGCGACCCGCGGCATCCCTGATCGCATTGCCGCTCAGCAACACGGGCATACGCCCACCTTCCTTGTTCAAAAAGTCGAGTTCGATGTCATGCAGATGACCGCTCTCCTTGAGGCGCTGATAGCTTTCCTGGAAAACCTCACTGCCCGCGGCAGTGAGCAGATCGGTAATGCGCATTACCCCCACAATTTCTTCATTTGTGCGATCAAGCAGTTTGAGTCCCGCTTCGTTGATCTGGACGAACACGCCATCCGGGTCGAGCAGGCAGTAAGCGCAGGGAGCATTGCGATAGAGATCCTCGAACTGATCGACGAGTTTTCTGAGTTCGCCTCTGGCCTGTGTGCACTCCCCGAGCTTGGCCGTGAGGTTGGCGTTGACCGATTCGAAAATCGCGGTTTGTTTCACGCATTGTGCCGTGCGTTTAGCTACCAGCTCCTCAAGTCGTTGACGATGCTGTTGCAGTTCATCATCGACTTTCTTATCCCGGCTGATATCGATCAAAACACCTTGCAAAAACAAAGGATTACCGGAATCATCGCGCACCAGGCTCGATTCATTGAGGAACCATCGCATCTCGCCCGTACGGGTAAACACGCGGTATTCGCAGCGCAGAGGTTCGCCGCTCTCGTAGCCGCGCTTGATCGCCTCGCGTACCAGCACCCGGTCTTCCGGATAAACCTGCTTGAGCAAACCCTCAGGATCGTCCAACCACTCCTCGATGGGAAAACCCAGCTGGCGAATCTGCGGGCTGATGTACAGCAGCTTGCCTGGCGCATCCAGCGCCGCTGTGTAGGTAATGGCAGGAATCTGCTCCACCAGAAAACGATACTTGGCCTCAGCCTGACCCAGATTGACCTCCATCTGTTTTTTTTCAATCAACATCCGTCGCTCACGCAACACGCGCCCAATGACGGCCGGCAGCAGTTCCAGATACTGGAGATTCACATCCTTGACCAGATAGTCCTGCGCGCCGCGCTTCATGGCCTCGACCGCGACAGAGGCGTTATCGGCGCCGGTCAGCATCATCACAGGCACCGGAATTTCGCCCAGCTCGTTTTTCAGTTCGGCCAGAAACTCAAGGCCCGTCATGTCCGGCAGATGCAAATCGAGCAGCACGCAGTCCGGCTTTTTATCATGGGCGAGTTGCAGCCCCTCGCGGCCTGTTTCGGCCTCGTACAGCACGAACTCATAATCAGCATTCTTCCCCAGTGCGCGACTGCAAGCCATGCGATCCACCTGGTCATCCTCGACGATCAATACGTACACTTGGGGTTTGTTCATTGCGGCACCTCACTGATGGTCCAATAGGCGTCTATGGTACGCATGACTTCGACAAATTGCCGGTAATCCACCGGTTTGGCCATATAGCCTGCCACGCCCAGATCGAAACTACTCACCTTGTCCTGCTGTTCCTCCGAAGTGGTCAGCACGACCACCGGAATACGCCTGAGTTGTGCGTCATGCTTCACTATCTGCAAGAATTCGATGCCGTTCATGATAGGCATATTCAGATCAAGCAGGATGATGCAAGGCTTCTCGCTTTCAGGGTCGCGCAGGTACTTCAGCGCTTCCTCCCCATTTTCCTGATTCACCACCGGGTTGGTGACGTGAATTTCCTTCAGGGCGCGCTTGACCGTCATCACGTCCACTTGATCGTCTTCCACCAGGAGTATGGATTTGCAGGCAATTTTCATATTTGTTTTCCTTATTGGTGTTAAAAATACCGGGACAAATGGCCCTCAATCCCTTAGGGAAACGCTGATTTATTCGGTTTCGTCGTTCCCGCGCAGGCGGGAACCCAGTTAAATAAAGGCACTGGATCCCCGCTTCCGCGGGGATGACGAATAAATCAGCGCTTCCTTAGCTATTATTCATACCGGCTGATCTGCTTTTTCAAAATTCCAGTGAGTTCTAAAGGCTTGCAGAGTTCCCCCCGTTTGACAGTGAAACGGAATTATTTTTGAGGTACGGCAAGTTCTTGTTCCTTCCCCAGTTCTGCCAACGGTCGCGGCCTGGATATGGCGTAGCCCTGCGCGCAGTCCACGCCTATCTCCTCCAGGATGCCCAGGATGGCGGAGCTCTCCGTCCATCCGGCCACGGTCCTGGCCGACATTTCGTGCGCCACCTGATTGATAGCCTCCAACAGCGACTGGGCAATGCGATCCTGTGCGATGTTCTTTACGAGGTTGCCGTCGATCTTGAGATAATCCATCTGCAACACGTTCAGGCTGGCGATGAAAGACATGGCGCTGCCAAAATTGTCGAGCGTAGTGCGGCAACCCAGCTTTTTTATCTCACGGAAGAAATGGGTGACCTGAGCCAGATTGGCAATAGCCGTCGTCTCCGCAATTTCAAAACCCAGCATCTGCCCCGGCACCTGATTCAGGATCAGCTGCTCCCGGATGTAGTCCAGCATGTCAGGGTCGGCCAGCGAAGCGCTGCTCAGGTTGATCGAATAGATGGCAGCCCGCTGTTCGCTATCGGCGGGCAGCGCGGCCAGCCAGGAAATAATCCGCCGCACCACCCAACGGTCGATGGCAGGCATCAGGTTATAGCGTTCGGCGGCGGGCAGAAATACCTCCGGCGCGATCACCTGACCGTCCGGCTCCAGCATGCGCACCAGAATCTCGTAATGGGCGCGCTCCCTGGCATGGGGGGCAAGTTCGGCAATCGTCTGGTAGAACAGCCCGAACCGGTCTTCCTCCAGCGCCTGTGTGATGTGCGCTACCCATTGCATTTCACTGCCGGTTAGCGCCAGTGCTGCATCATCGGCCTGATAAACATGGACGCGGTTGCGTCCCTTTCTTTTCGCGGCGTAGCAGGCCGCATCGGCGGCGCGCAGCACGGCGGACAGGCTTTCGCTGGCGCTCGTGATCGGAGCCACGCCGATACTGACGCCGACGCTGTACATTTTTCCTTCCCACACGAACTTGAACTGCTGCACGGCTTGCAGCAGTTCCTCGGCAATGCCCCACGCCTGCTCCAATGGGCAATGCTCCAGCAGCAGGCCGAATTCGTCGCCGCCCAGGCGGGCGAGCGTATCCCGGCTGCGCATCCGTTCCAGCAACATGGCGCTCAACTGGCGCAGCAACAGGTCGCCCGCAGCGTGTCCGCAGGTGTCGTTGAGCACCTTGAATCGGTCCAGATCGAGAAAGCACAGCGTATGATCGGCGCCATCCGCGCGTGCATTGGCCAGCACACGCTCCACACGCTGCTCGAAGTCGCGCCGGTTGGCAAGGCCGGTAAGCGCGTCGTGGGTTGCCTGGTAGGATAGCTGCCGGGCCAGCTTGCGCTCCTGAGTAACATCGTGGAACACCATCACGGCGCCGGTGGTTTTCCCTTGCCGGTCGTGGATCGGCGATGCAGTGTCGGCGACGGCCAGTTCGCTGCCATCGCGGCGCAGCAGAATGCTGTGATTGGCAAGGCCGATGGCATGGCCTTCGCGCATGCAGCGGGCAACCGGGTTTTCCGCCGATTCCCGACTGGTTTCGTTGATGATATTGAATACTTGCTCTAACGGCCGGCCTTGTGCTTCTGCGGCGCTCCAGCCGGTAAACTGTGCCGCAACGGGATTCATGTATTCGATCCTGCCGCAAGCGTCGGTCGTAATGACGGCATCGCCGATGGATTCGAGGGTGAACTGGGCGCGTTCCTTTTCCTGAAACAGCGCTTCTTCCACCTGCCTGCGCTCGACGATATCCTGGCGCAACAGTTCGTTGGCATCGGTCAGCGCGGCGGTGCGCTTTTCCACCAGTTCTTCAAGGCGGGAACGGTGTTCCCTGAGTTCCTGCTCCACCTGTTTACTTTCGCTGATGTCCATCAGGATGCCTTGCAGAAACAACGGCTCGCCCGACTCATGGCGCACCAGACGCGCCTCGTTCAAGAACCAGCGCATCTCTCCGGCACGGGTAAACAGGCGGTATTCGCAGCGCAGAGGCTCGCCGCTCTCGTAGCCACGCTTGATCTCCGCGCGCACCAGAGTCCGGTCTTCCGGGTAAACCTGCTTGAGCAACCCTTCCGGATCGTCCAGCCATTCCACGGCTGAAAAACCGAGCAGGCTGATTTGTGGACTGATATACAACAACTTGCCTGGCACATCCAGCGCTGCGGTGTAGCTGATTGCGGGAATCTGCTCCACCAGGCAACGGTACTTCGCTTCGGCCTGGAGCAGATTTTCTTCCACCTGTTTTTTTTCAATCAGCGTCCGCCGCGCGCGCAGCACGCGCCCAATGACAGCGGGCAGCAATTCCAGATATTGGCGGTTCACATCCTTGACCAGGTAGTCCTGCGCGCCGCGTTTCATCGCCTCAACCGCAACAGAGGCGTTATCGGCGCCGGTCAGCATCATCACCGGTATTTCGCCCGGATCGTTTTTCAGTTCGGCCAGAAACTCCAGACCATCCATATCCGGCAAGTGATAGTCGAGCAGCACGCAGTCCGGTTTTTGTTCATGGGCGAGTCGCAATCCCTCACGGCCTGTTTCAGCCACATACAACACGAATTCATAGTCGGCATTCTTCCCCAGCGCGCGACTGCAAGCCATGCGATCCACCTGGTCATCCTCGACAATGAGTACGCGTATCTGAGGTTTATTCATCGCGGCATCTCGCTGGTGGCCCGAGGCATCGTTGGTGATTTCATTTGCCGGAACCCGTAGCGGTACGCGGCAGAGTGAAGAAAAACGTGCTTCCCGCCCCGACTGTCGATTCGAGCCAGACATGCCCGCCGTACATTTCCACGATTTTCTTGACCAGCGCAAGACCCACGCCGGTGCTTTCCACGCGGTCGCGCGGGGCGAGCGTCTGGAACAGCTGGAAGATTTTTTCAAAATGTTGCCGATCAATGCCCGGTCCGTTGTCGGCGATGCTGAATTTCCACTGCTTGCCCTCGGCGCTGCAATTGATGCGAATTTCGCCCTCGGGCTTATCCATGTATTTGATGGCGTTGGAAAGCAGGTTCTGAAACACCTGCTGGATGCGGGTCGGCTCTGCCATCACAGTGGGCAGGGAAGCATCGACACTGATGACAATGCCGGCCGGCGGTGCAAGCAGGTCGATCACTTCCCGCACCAGGCGGTTAAGATCCACCGCGACGGCCACTTCCTTCACACGTCCTACCCGCGAATATTGCAAAATGCCGTCGATCAGGCCGTCCATGCGGTGCACCCGGCTGATCAACAGACGCATGTGCTCGCGGCCTTCGTCGTCGAACTTGTCCGCATAATCCGTGGAAATCCAGTTCGCCAGCGAGCCGATAGCACGCAGCGGGGCTTTAAGGTCGTGGGATACCACATAGCCGAAATTCTTGAGCTCCTCGTTGGCGCTCTCCAGCTCGCGTAACAGGCGTTCTCGCTGTTCCTCAGTCTGTTTTCGTTCGCTGATGTTGCGCACGGTTCCGGTGAACATGCGATGTTCGCCCTTGCTCGTTTCGCTCACTGCCAGTTCCATGGGGAAGGTTGTACCATCCTTGTGCAACCCCACCACCTCGCGGCCGATGCCGATGATTTTTTTCTCGCCGGTTTGCAGGTAGCGGGCGAGATAACCGTCATGGGCCTCGCGGTAAGGGGCGGGCATCAGCATGGAAACGTTCCGGCCCGCCACTTCGGCTTCGCTGTAGCCGAACATACGCCCTGCAGCGGGATTGATGCGCTCGATGATACCGCGTTCGCTGATGGTGACGATGCCATCCACGGCGGTGTCAAAAATCGCCCGCATGCGCGCCTCGCTCTCGCGCAATGCTTCTTCGGCCTGCTTGCGGCGCGTGATGTCGTGTATCGTCGCCATTACCAGCAAGCCCCGCTCGGTTCTAAGCGGCGAAAGACTCACGTCCAACGGGAACTCGCTGCCGTCCTGACGCAGCCCGAGCAGCTCCACCCCTGTGCCCATAGCGCGGGCATGGGGTCTGGTAAAATAGTCACCGAGCTGAAAGTGGTGCGTTTTCCTGTAGCGTTCGGGGAGCAGCATCTCCATCGATTTCCCGATCAACCCCTGGCGTGGGTAGCCAAAGAGTCGTTCGACAGCGGGATTGGCAATGACGATCCGGCCTTCCTGGTCAATAATGAACATCGCGTCGGTGGCGGATTCCAACAGCCATTCCAGGCTTTTGCCTTCAAGAAAATGTTCTGTCACAGCCCCTTGAACCCCTGGTCAAATTGAAAATAACGGCGAAATGACATATTAACCCAGATTGTCCATTAGAACGAAATCGTCATTGATGGAACTGCCGCGAAGCGGGAATGACGGAGCTAATCGATTATTTGAGATTAACTCATGGGAATTCGATTACCCACTTTTTTGTATAACCTATCCTTGCCGGGCGCTGCTAACGGCAGACCTGGCAACTCACCAGCACCGTTGCGAATGAGCGCCCTCAATCCCGGGAGAGTGATCCGCCAGTCTGATATTCGGTCACCCTTGTTTCGAAGAAATTCTTCAGGCCCCTGTTCAATCCCAGGAGAGTGAGCCGCCAGTCTGATATTCGGTTACCCTTGTTTCGAAGAAATTCTTTTCTTTCTTGAGATCGATCATTTCCGACATCCAGGGAAACGGGTTGGATGCGCCCTGATACAGGATATCCACGCCGATCTGCTGACAGCGGCGGTTGGCGATGAAGCGCAGATATTCCTTGAACATGGTGGCATTGAGCCCCAGAATGCCGCGCGGCATGGTATCTTCCGCATAAGCGTATTCCAGTTCCACGCCCTTCTGCATCAGGCCGCGCACCTCCTCACGGAATTCGGCCGTCCACAGATGCGGATTTTCCATCTTGATCTGGTTGATCAGATCCACGCCGAAATTCAGGTGCATGGATTCGTCGCGCAGGATGTACTGGTATTGCTCCGCAGCCCCGGTCATCTTGTTCTGGCGACCCAGTGCCAGAATTTGCACGAAACCGACATAGAAGAACAGGCCTTCCATGATGCAGGCAAACACGATCAGGCTGCGCAGCAAGGCCTGATCAGTCTCCGGCGTGCCGGTTTTGAATTCCGGGTTGGTCAGCACATCGATAAAGGGAAGCAGAAATTCATCCTTGTTACGGATGCTGGGCACTTCGTGATACATGTTGAAAATCTCGCCCTCGTCCAGCCCCAGACTTTCCACGATGTACTGGTAGGCATGGGTGTGGATCGCTTCCTCGAAGGCCTGGCGCAGCAAAAATTGACGGCATTCCGGATTGGTGATATGACGATACGAGCCCAGCACGATATTGTTGGCCGCCAGACTGTCCGCCGTAGTGAAGAACCCCAGATTGCGTTTGATCAATCGGCGCTCGTCGTCGCTCAGCTTGTCGCTCTTCCACAGCGCGATGTCCGCCGTCATGTTCACTTCCTGCGGCATCCAGTGGTTGGCACAGGCGGCCAGATACTTTTCCCACGCCCATTTGTATTTGAACGGCACCAGCTGGTTCACGTCCGCCTTGCAATTGATGATGCGCTTGTCTTCCACGCGAATACGACCGGAAGATGAGGCGGGAGCGGCCTCAGCCGCTTTAGGATTTAAAAGCGCGTCCAGCGCGGGTATCGTTGTCGTCGATATTTCGTCGTCAAATGTCAGCATGTTGTTTCCTTTATCAGTTGCTAGTCGTTAGACGCTAGTAGTTAGTTACTTCTCGCCAGACGTTAATCACCAGCTGCTCTTCGACAACTAACGACTAACGACTTCCTACTCACGACTGGTTATTGGCAGGCTTCACGGGTTGTAGCTCCTGTTTAACTTTTTGTGTCGCTGTAACCCAGAGTTCGAGCGTGTCACTGACACGCCTCGCACTCAGGGTTGTGGCTCAAGCCGCCCCTGACGGGCTTAACTTGCTACGCAAGTTAGGGATGCACTGATTTATTCGTCATCCCCGCGAAAGCGGGGATCCAGCGCCTTTGTTTTACTGGGTTCCCGCCTGCGCGGGAACGACAAAACCGAATAAATCAGTGCATCCTTAGCTTTCGCCGAAACCCGTAATGCGAACATGTCACTGACATGATTCGCATTCCGGGTTTTCAATCGAGCAGAACTGCGTGCTCTCTTCCTGTGTTTCGCCCACTGCAACCGCATTCAGCGCACCCGCGCGCCCCGTCGATTTCTCGGCCGAGGTCGCCCCCATCGTGCGCAGATAATAAGTGGTCTTCAGGCCGCGCAGCCAGGCCAGCTTGTAGGTGTCATCCAGCTTGCGACCAGACACACCCGCCATGTAGATATTCAGCGATTGCGCCTGATCGATCCACTTCTGGCGGCGCGACGCGGCCTCGATCAGCCAGACCGGCTCGACTTCGAACGCCGTGGCGTACAGACTGCGCAACTCGGCCGGTACGCGGTCGATCTTCACCAGACTGCCGTCGAAATACTTAAGATCGGAGATCATCACCTCATCCCACAGGCCCAGCGCTTTCAAATCGGCAACCAGATGATCGTTGATCACGGTAAATTCGCCGGACAGATTCGATTTCACGAAGATGTTCTGATAGGTAGGCTCGATACAGGCCGATACGCCGATAATGTTGGAAATCGTCGCCGTCGGCGCTATCGCTACGCAGTTGGAATTTCGCATGCCGTACTGCCTGATGCGCGCGCGCAGCTCATCCCAATCCATGCTGACCGACATATCCACTTCGACATAACCGCCGCGCTCTTCTCTTAACAGATCGAGGGTGTCCTGCGGCAGTATGCCTTTATCCCACAGGCTTCCTTTATACGAGGCGTAACGGCCGCGCTCCTCGGCAAGCTCGGTGGATGCCCAGTAAGCGTAATAACACACCGCTTCCATGGAACGGTCTGCGAACTCGACAGCCGCATCGGACGAGTAGGGCAGACGCAGTGTATGCAGGCAATCCTGAAAACCCATGATGCCTAAGCCCACCGGACGGTGTTTCAGATTGGAATTGCGCGCCTTGGCGACCGCGTAGTAATTGATGTCGATCACGTTGTCCAGCATGCGCATCGCGGTGTTGATGGTGCGGCGCAGCTTTTCATGATCGAGTTGCCCGGCAAGTGTATGCCCTGCCGGATACAGGTGGGCGGGCAGATTTACCGAACCCAGATTGCACACCGCGATTTCATTCGCGTTGGTATTCAGGGTGATTTCGGTGCACAGATTGGAGCTGTGCACCACGCCGACATGCTGTTGCGGAGAACGGATATTGCAGGGATCCTTGAAAGTGATCCACGGATGGCCGGTTTCAAACAGCATGGTCAGCATCTTGCGCCACAGGCTGGCGGCCGGGATCGTCTTGTACAGTTTAAGTTCGCCGCTTGCGGCTTTCGCTTCGTATGCGGTATAGGCGACCTCGAAATCAACGCCGAACAAATCGTGCAGATCGGATACATCGGAGGGCGAAAACAGCGTCCAGTTGCCGCCTTCCATTACGCGCTTCATGAACAGATCGGGTATCCAGTTGGAGGTATTCATGTCATGCGTGCGGCGGCGGTCGTCGCCGGTATTCTTGCGCAGATCGAGGAATTCCTCGATATCCAGATGCCAGGTTTCCAGATAGGCGCACACCGCGCCCTTGCGCTTGCCGCCCTGATTCACCGCCACCGCCGTGTCGTTCACCACTTTCAGGAAAGGCACCACCCCCTGCGATTCGCCGTTGGTGCCCTTGATGTGCGCGCCCAGCGCCCGCACCGGCGTCCAGTCATTGCCGAGCCCTCCGGCAAATTTGGCGAGCAGCGCATTTTCCTTGATGGCATCGTAGATGCCCTCCAGATTGTCTTCCACCGTGGTCAGATAGCAGGAGGACAACTGCGAACGACGCGAACCCGAGTTGAACAGGGTAGGCGTGGAACACATGAAATCGAAGCCGGAAATCAGGCGGTAAAACTCGATTGCGCGCGCTTCCCTGTCGATTTCGTTGAGCGCCAGACCCATCGCCACGCGCATGAAGAATACCTGCGGCGCTTCGATGCGCGTCCCCTTGATATGCAGAAAATAGCGGTCGTACAAGGTTTGCAGGCCGAGATAGCCGAACTGCAAATCGCGCGAGGCATCCAGTTCGGCGGCCAGACGAGGCAGATCGAAACTCGCCAGCCGCTCGTCCAGCAACTCAGCTGCGATGCCGCGCCTGATGAACACAGGAAAATATTCCGCATAACGCGTCGCCATCTCGGCAGGCGCCACGTCTTCGCCCAGCACTTCGCTGCAAATGTTGTTCAGCAGCAGACGCGCGGTGACAAAATTATAGGCCGGCTCCTTTTCGATCAGCGAACGCGCCGACAGAATCAGGCATTTGTGCACCTCGTGCAGTGGCACGCCGTCGTACATATCCTTCAGCGCGCCCTGAATCACGACTTCCACGCTGACTACATCGCCCAGCCCTGCACAGGCCGAATGCACCAGCGCGGTCATACGGTCCAGATCCAGCGGGCGCACCACACCATCGATACCGGTGACATTGATGACATGCACCGGCTGCTGCGTCTTGGACTGGGCGCGCGTGCGCGCATGCTCTTCGCGATACAGCACATAGGCACGCGCAACGTCATGTTCACCGGAGCGCATCAGGCCCAGTTCGACCTGATCCTGTATGTCTTCGATATGCAGTGTGCCGCCATGCGGCTGACGGCGCATCAGCGCGCTCACCACGCCCGCGGTCAACTGTTCGACCAGCTCGCGCACGCGGGAGGACACCGCACCCTGAGTACCGCTCACGGCGATAAAAGCCTTGGTCAGCGCGATGGAAATTTTCGCAGGTTCGAATACCACCACCGAACCATTGCGGCGTATGACTTTGTATTGATCAAGCTGATCATTCACCTGCGTATCGGCGGGCGACACAGGGGTTAAAACGCTGCGTGCGGCGGTATTTGGCATGGGCATGTCCTTAAGTGTAATTCGTCTGGGGAATCCATGAAACCACTATATCTAGTATTATTTTCAGGGATCGACGCCGATTGTAGTGTTCCTGATGAATTTTGCAAGCGAAAAATAAGATGCAAAATAACTAACTGATGTTACTCATGCACATAGATGAAATTGCCCACAAAACGGTTCATGCAGGGATATTGCCCTGTGGGCAATAACTCGCATAACTCGCAAAAGACACGAAATCGTCATCGGGCATCCTCCCGCCATTCGCAGCATGGGCCATCGTATGCCGCATGCGTCGGCTAAACTGTATTATGCTTACGGTGAATGAATCATCATGTATCGGGTGATGTTAAGACAATTTATAATCGCCGCTCATGGCCTGGCAATCAGCCAACGCAAGCCTGTGCCATTTTCTCTAACGATCATGGCAAGAAAGCCACACTTGATAATGCAAATGGTTCTTGCAGGGATATTGCCCCTCAGGGCAATAACTCGCAAACCCGCCATGATCGCTCCCTCACCCCCGTTCCCCCTCTCCCGGAGGGCGAGGGGTACGGTTCGTCGCTTCGCGAGTTTCATGTTAAGAGGAACAAGTAATGAAAGAGATCATCCGTCAATATCGGGTCGAAACCGAGCCCTACTACCGCGTGGTATCGGACGAAGCGGCTGTTTATGAAGCCGCCTATTCTGCGCGCATGCCCATGATGTTAAAAGGCCCGACCGGCTGCGGAAAAACTCGCTTCATTGAATATATGGCGTGGAAACTCAAGAGGCCCTTGATTACCGTCGCATGCAACGAAGACATGACGGCAAGCGACCTGGTAGGCCGCTTCCTGCTCGATTCCAATGGCACACGCTGGCAGGACGGGCCGCTCGCCATCGCAGCGCGTTATGGCGCAATCTGTTATCTCGACGAGGTTGTCGAAGCGCGCCAGGATACGACAGTCGTCATCCACCCGCTCACCGACAACCGCAGAGTTCTTCCGCTGGAAAAGACCAGTGAACTCGTACATGCGCATCCCGACTTTCAGCTGGTGATTTCCTATAACCCCGGCTATCAGAGCGTGATGAAGGATATGAAGCAGTCCACCAAACAGCGTTTCGGTGCGCTCGACTTCGATTATCCCGAACATGCCATCGAAGAAGAAATCGTTTCCCATGAAACCGGCGTTTCCGGGGAAGAGGCGCAGAAGCTGGTGTCGATTGCGAAAATGGCGCGCAAACTCAAAGGTCACGGTCTGGATGAAGGAATTTCCACCCGGATGCTGATTTATGCAGGCAACCTGATCGTCAGGGGCGTAGAAGCCAGACGGGCTTGCCGCGTCGCCCTTGTGGCGCCCATTACCGATGATCCGGATATGCGCGATGCGCTGGATGCGGCCGTGTCTACATTTTTCGGGAAGCCTGCAAGCAAATAAACTCGATGAAATCCACTCTCCATCGCATCTCACGCGGCTTGCAGAATTATCTCGGTAAAACAACCGGGGAATCATCGCCCGCCTGGCAGAAAGGGCGCACCAGCACCCGGTTAACCGATGTGCAGCGCCGTATCGTAATCTATCTGCACGCTTTATGGGGTCGCGATTTCGTCATCAAGCCGATCGATGAGGACTTCATACATGACGGGAAATACCAGCCTTTCGTCGAGAACAACGTCATCCATCTGCCCTGTTTTTATTTCGATCTCACCCTGAACGACGGCTCGCAAGTCACAGGTCTGGAAACCTATCGTGCAACTGCTGTCCATGCTGCCGCTCACCTCGTTTACACGAAAAATCCTTTTCCTGGAAAATCGCTGAACAAATGGCAAAAGGCGCTGATTTCCGCCATCGAAGATGCGCGAGTCGAAACCCTGCTGATACGCGAATTTCCGCGCTTAAAGCAACTCTGGCGCGCGCAGCATACCGCAACCCCATTGAACAAGCAGAGCGCCGGGGACTATCTCAATCGCCTCGCGCGCGCCTTGCTGGATGAGACCTACCGGGATGACGATCCCTGGATTAGCCGGGGGCGGGCTTTGTTCAATGCCGTTGATAATTTTGAGACAAACGACATTTCCATGAAGATAGGCTTGACGCTTGCGCACGCGTTTGAGGCCCGGAAAATCAGGTTCAATGCACGCACCGACAGGCTGACGGCGCCCTACCGCGACGACAACCGTTATTTATGGGCGTTGGCAGCACCGGAATCCAACCAGCCACAGGAATTGCCCGACTCGTTTTTCGAGTCAAAGTTGCTGCTGGGTAACAATGAATTCGCCAGTGCGGACGAAGACACCAAGCAACTCTCGGAGGATAAACCGCTACGCAGCACACCGGCTTCGGAAACATACCGTTATTCCGAATGGGATTACCGGAGCCAGGTTGAGACACCGTCCTGGGTGACGATACGGGAAAAAAAGCGCAAGCCCGGCGATCTTGAAACCATCGCCCACATCGTTGCACAGAATAATGATTTGGTCGTGCGCATGAAGAATCTTCTGCATACCATCCGCTTCAGCGGCGTGCGCCGCATCAGAAAACTTGAGGAAGGCGACGAAATAGACGTTGATGCCGCCATCCGCGCGCTGATCGATATCAGATTGGGCATGCAGCCGGACACGCGGATCATGATGCGCCAGATGCGCAAGACCCGCGACATCACGGTGCTGGTGCTTCTGGATCTTTCCAATTCGACGAATCAAAAAATAGCCGGGCAAGAGCATACCGTGCTGCAGCTTACCCGGCAAATTTGCGTGCTGTTTGCGGAGGTCATTGAATCGGTCGGCGATCCATTCGCGATCCACGGTTTCTGCTCCAAGAGCCGGCATAATGTCGAATATTTCCGCTTCAAGGATTTCGATCAACCTTACGACGACATTCCGAAAGGCAAAATTGCCGGCATGACCGGAAAGAATTCCACCCGCATGGGTGCGGCGATACGCCATGCCACGCATTATCTCAATGGGCAGTCGTCCGGCAAGAAACTGTTGATGCTGATCACTGACGGCGCGCCATCGGACATCGACGTGCGGGGCACGAAATACCTGACGTATGACGCGAAGATGGCGGTACAGCAAGCCGGACGCTGCGGGATACATACGCATTGCGTCAGCCTCGATGCCAATGCGGATGAGTATGTCTCGCGGATATTCGGCGCGCGAAACTACATGGTGGTCGACCATATCCGGTGCTTGCCTGAAAAAATGCTGATGATCTATGCAGGGCTGACCGTTTAACCTGACAGCCATCAATCCCGGCGGCGTTTATTATTTCAGCAGCTCAAACCTGATCAGAAATAACGGTCAGATATTGCTTTGTCTTCATGCTATTGGCTAGAAACCGGCGCCTCGCGACTACCTCCTTGCGAGACAGACCCATCATTCAGTCTATGCACTTCGAAGGGCTGGTTTTTGACTTAAATAGACACTCGAGCTATTTACTGAAGTCGGAGCAACTCACGTAGGCGAATCCAATATCGAAGTAAGCTCCGTGAGCTACCGAACGCAATTAAATTAAATCCAATCATAACGAGTATACTGTCTGAAAAAATCACTCCATACAAGCTGTCAATCAACGGACATCATATGCCATACTTCTTGCTGCTTGATGGGTAAGATGTTTGGCACTTGGTCCAGGTCAAGAGTGAACCGAACAGCAGAAATGCACTGGGCGTATGAGAGGGATATCTCCGGTGCTGGTAGCATCGCCGCATCGTAGAAACACAGTGAGTTTAATGCAGCCGTCCGGAGGAAGCGAATATCGCCAGCTCCATCTGCGTCACTACCGACCGACTCTGCCACCAACCGCCATAGCTTGGCGCGATTGTTCATGGCTAAATTTTGCTGTATTGCATTAGCCAATTCGTACACATTTTCCCCCGCATCGCTTTGCTCAACGATGATACTTGCGACAAAGGTCGGCAGCGTACTTTGCCGAAGTTGAGCCAAAGCGAATTCGTGTTGGCGGTTCTGGCGTGCTGTTGTCTTGACCTCCAGATGCGCGCACGGGAAAGCGAAATCGAAGGTCTGCTCGGGCGTGACGTGCCACCCAGTCATGAGCGTCTCTGGTGTTGGGGACGCCGCGATGACCAGCAATTCGCCCCAAAGGCCCAGCACGGATGACTTCGCTGGGGTAGAGAAGGAGCGGAACAACTCCATCGCATTCTCGAAGAAGCCATCGACTTCGCCCGATGTCAGGTTGGGTGGCAAGCCCTCCACGGCCCCGGCCAGCGCGTGAATAAACAGGGCATGCAATCCCGGCGCGGTCGGATCACAAGCCGCACGACAGAACATCGTCGTGATGACCCCGTTGGCAGCCTCTCCATCGCTGACAGCACACTCCACCTCGAATTCCACCTGCACGTGACGCAGGCCGAGCGGAATGCGCGGCACACGGCGCTTCTGCACGCGCAGCAGTAGGACGGGTTCGCCCGCACCGCCCTTGGCGAGGTAGTGCGTGCCTGAGCCCGGCAGTTGCAACGCCGACAGAGCCGAGCCGCTCCCCGAGTCCTGCTCAAGCGCCTCGAACTTATCCGGGATGTCCATGCTGTTCATGCTCAGGCGTCGGACTGAAGCAGGATGCGCTTCTTAAGGTTGTCCGGGATATGGAGGGCGAACCAAGGCACGTCCAAACTGGCATCGCTCTCCAATATCTCGGACTTGATGAACTGGAAATATCGCAGATGAATGGAGACGCGCTCCTCCGTGTGGAGGTCCCGGTCCCCACAGTATTTGAGGATGGCACGGTCAGGCGTGTTGGGTGACTTGCCCGAGAACACCTGATTTATGGACTGCTTCCGCAGCGAGCGATTTTGCGGTTGGAGGTCGCCAATCAGGAATACGTCGCACGTCTCGTCGGGATTTTGCGCCAGCAGCCTCCCCAATACCACGAGCATTGCCGTGCCCTCAGTCGCATCCTCCGAGGTGCTCAGTTGAACGGCTTCCAGAAGCTGCGCATAGGCCTGGGCCAGCGGAACTGCCTCGAATAGCTTGTTGCGGGGCGAGTCCTTGCGTTTGTCTAGGTAGCGGTCCGGGTCCGCCTCATGCGCAAGCAGTTCCTCGAAGTTATTGCGGAGATGTCCCACGAACGTCTCGAACACCTTCCGGTTGGCGGTGACGGCCACTCGGTTCACGTAGGCGGCTTTCGGGTGCAACCAGTCGGCGGCGGCCACCTCATCCAGCATGATGCCCATGACACTCCGTCGTGTCGGTTGCAGTCTGTTGGCCAGGATGAACTTCCGTTTCCACTCCTTGAGCGGCTGGCCTCGCATGGCCTCGAGTTCGCTGCGGATGAAGCTCTCATGCTCGACGTAGGCCTCGAAGGCTGCCCTCACCTCATCCCTCACATACACCCGGCAATAGCCGAGGTAACCGGCCTTGTAACCGTAGAAGCGGGCGCGCTGCTGGATGTTGTCTGCGTTGCCGACGCCCAACGGCCGCGGCATGTAGGTCACGGTGAGGCCCTTCACCGTGTATCCCCGGTCGAGCTTCTGCCCGCCGACGAGTATCCAGTACTCGTTATCGCCCCAGCGGATGGGCGCGGCGCCCTTGCCCGTGGAATTGACCTCCCGAACCATGACCGTGTCCAAGACCTCGTCCATCTTGGAGAACAGTGCGTCCAAGCCGGGCAGCGCGTCACCAACAGTCCTTTGCAGGTCGGCGTGGGTGCCAACGAACTGCGCCTGCAGGTCGGCGCGCAGCACCGGAACCGACAGCCGCGACTTCCATTCCCGTATCGGCGTCCGTATCCAGTCGAGATACTGGGTGTGCGGCGCGGTCTGCTGGGACGGGTGTACCATCATGGCCCGGTTCGAATTCTGCTCGGCCAGGGCGTGGGTGCAGGCTCCCAACAGGAAAGTGCGTAGGGCGTCCATCAGCGCGGGCGGCGCCGTCGGATGGCTCGCCGCCGTAGCCGTCGCCTCGCCGGGCGGAATGACCTTAGCGTAGGGCGAGTGGTTGGCGAACAGCGTTTCGCCACCGACATAGCCCTGCCCAGGGGTGAGCGTCTCCGCGAAATCCGGGGAGAGGATGTCGGCGAGCGCGATGAGCAGCGGCGCCTGCGGCGTGGCAGTGTACTGAATGTAGGTGTGGTGGGGCAGCACCGCCTTGAGGTTGGTGACCTCCCGGTAGTTCGCACTCAGGTTGTTCTGGTTCGTCTTCTGGTTCTTGGCGGCGCAGTTGTTCAGGCTGGCTTGGTCGGCCTCATCGTCGATGACGAGGCAAGGTACGCCGTGGAGATTGATGGAATGGTGCCGGAGGCATTCGACGAGATTCGCCAGCCGTTGGTGTTGTTTGAGTACCGTGATGAGGATGGTTTTCTTCTTGCGCTGACTCACCGACGGTGACCGCCAACGGCTGAGTTGCAGCTTCAGTGCCTCGAAGCCGCTGTTTTGGATCGCAGGATTGTCAATCAGCACCCAAGGCTGTCCCGGCTCGTCCGTAATCGCCAGGTCCTGTTTCAGTCGGTCCTCGGACTGGGACTTCAGGTTGTCGATGGTGCCGGCGATGAGGATGACCACACCGTAGCCGTTATCCCTCGCGAGGGCGGTGAGAGTCGTGAAAGAAAGGGTTTTGCCGCTCTGCACGTAGCCCACCACAAGGCCAGTAGCTTCACCATCGGTTTCCTTGGGTGGCACGCAGCGACCCAGAATGCGGTGAGCCTCGAACGCCACTGTGTGCAATGCCTCTTCGTTGGCTTCCCCAGCTAGAGCTTTTCGCTTCAGAAAGTCTGCAGTCACCTCTCCTTGCATAGGTATCCAGCGCAGGTCAGGTTCGATTCTAGAAAGCTCTTCGATGGTTACGGTCATTGGATGTTACCTGCAAGGGACTCGCGCAGAAGTCGGTTAATCCAGTGGAGCGGCACAGCAGTCGGTGTGCCTCCCTGCTGCGTCCGCGTCAAGGCCACGGCGATGGCCGTGGCGAAGCGTAGCATAAGTTCCGTGTTATCGTTGTCCGCACCAATGAAGTGCTCGACGAAGGGATGTGCCAACGAGATGTCCACCGTGAGCCGGTGCTCCTCGAGTTCCTCAAACAGTTCCGAGGTGGTCTGATCTGAAAAACGGAGCCACTCGGTGACCTCCGGATCGAGGGTCATGCGTAGATTGATAACCCAACGGTTTCCGTCCACTAGAATTTCAACACTGCGCTGCGAAACTAGGGCAATATCCAGTGTCTGCTGGGTTGGCAGAACGACCTGCTCTAATTCTAACGGGGTGGGCTCGGTACTCAGCACCGAACCAGCTGTATGCTCCAGCGCCGCAGCCACGCTGACGGTCGCCTTTTGCGCTACGGGCATTAGGGCTGCCTTAGTCGGTCGGGCGCGGTACTGCTCGGCCTGTTTCAGGAGGTTCATCGGTTCGTCTTCAACGGCGCTGCGAAGCTTGTCGAGCACCTCCTGCTCATGCTCGTCCCACTTGAAGCCGTCCTTAGTATGTGAGACATCGAAGCCCTCCACATGTAACTCGCCAAACAGGCGCTGGAAGCGGTAGCTGTTAGCATTGCCGAAAATTTCCAACGGACGGAAGGTCTCGTCGTCGCTCCCAACAATCAGACGGTTCCGGCGGAACAGGGAAAATCCCGCGTGAGTGGTGGAACCCTCGGCACGAAGGGCTGCGAAACCGTGTATGCGCCTCCTCTCACTGAAATCGACATCGATGGCCTTTCGCCATTCAAGAGCTGGTGAATCAGGTGTGGCTGCTGGCGGCGAGTTGAGGATAGCTACCTCAGGAAAGTGGAGGGGCTCAGTATCACGGTCCCAGAGCAATTCGATGTCGCCCCGGCGCAGAAACACACGGTAGATGCTGGAAAGATGGTCCTTGAGCTTCTTCTGGGTTCGCGCCTGCGGGAACTTCGCCCCCAGCCGCTCCAGTGTGATGATGGTGTAGTGTTCAGTTGGGTCTGCTGGTCGCTCATCAACTCCGAGCGTCTCTGTCCGATTGCTGAGGATGGCACTGATGTCAAAGCGTACGGTGCGCTCCACAGACTCCCCGAGCGCCTTTGTCCGCACACACCACTGGTCTGAGAACCAGCACGCTGCCGCCTTCATGCCCATCCCGAACTCCGATAGCCCCGTCCTGTCGAGCGGAATTTCGGCGGGCCTGAAGGCGCGGGCGAAGTCTGCGAGTGCGATGCCAGCAGCGTTGTCGGTAATCTCAATCATGGATAGTTCGGGGTCCAGCCGAATCCGAACGCGCAGCTTGAAGTCCGGCCCTTCCACCGCCCTAAAGGCATCCAGGTTGGCGAGGTAGCTCTGGATGCTGTTGTCAACGAGTTCAGCGACGGCGAACCAAGCCTTGTAGTTGAGGTGTTTCAAGACCGAAAGCATACTCACTTCCGGCCTGATGTTGATAGTAGTAACTGCGTTCTTGGCTATGCTCATGACGGAGTGAGGTCGGAGGTAAATAGGGGTGTAGAAGCATGTTTTACTTTGGCTTGAACCATTTCAAGCCGGAGCAGTGCTCGCGCCACTTTCTCAACGACGTTCGCGTTCACAGCATTACCGAGTGCCGCGAAGGCACGTGCCTGCGGTTGTGGTAAGTGTTCTAGGTGGTCTAGGCTTTGCAGTTTGGCGCATTCACGCGGAGTCATGTAGCGCTTCTGCCAAGCGATGATGGGCACTTGTGTGTCCGTCATCGCTACGAGGCTCGGGGAGGTGGTGGTTCGCTTGACGCGCACGCCAGACGCCCGGAACTGGATAATGTATTGCCATAGATCGCGCGCACAACCTTGTGCGTTCCATTCGAACTTTTGATGGCTCGAAATGAACGGCTTCACTTTCGGCAACCAAGGGGAAATCCAGTGCTTATTGTCTTTGTAGAACTGGCGATTCGCACGGATGAAATCTTTTTTCCACTTTGGGAATTCCGACTGGGGAGTCCTGGCGTGGCTAGGCAGGGCTTTCCATTGTTCATCGAGTGACAGGCCTTGGAGACTTTTGCCGTGTGTCCCTTGGTATTTATCAAGGGCATCAGACCCGTGAATTTCGCGTTCGGAAAAAGGCGTCGACGTTTCGAATGGATAGGTTGCGCCGAACTCCATCGACCAAATGGGGAAGGAAGGAAAGTTTGTCTCGGCCGGGCACAGTTGGAGAAACTCATTCCACACATTCAAACAGTGAATCGTCCTTTCCGACAACTGCCGAGCGTCAGTGGGGTGGTCCTCAAGTACAGCAGTTATACTTGTCGGTGATTTTCCATGTTCCGGCCACTCAAAACCATCAAGTGAACTTTGACTCCCTACGATGTATATCCGCTCGCGAATCTGTGGAATGCCGAAGTGGTGCGGAGAAAGTTTGGCTACCTCCACATCATAGTTAAGTGCCTGCAACTCCAGCTTGATGCGCTCGAAGGTCTTGCCCCCATCGTGCTTCAGAAGGTTAGGGACGTTTTCGAGGATGATATGATTGGGGCGCTTCTTCTCGAGAATACTAACCACCTCGAAGAAGAGGGTCCCCTGACGGGTGCACTCGAAACCCAATTGCTCTCCCGCTTTCGAGAACGGTTGACACGGAAATCCCGCGCAGAGGAGTTCATGGTCGGGAACTGAGTCATGGTTAATATCTCTTATATCACCCATGGGACTTATGCCGAAATTTTTTGCATAGAGTTCTTGCAAGTGAGGTTGAATTTCCGCAGATAGAACGCAATGCCCCCCGAGTCGGTCAAGCGCGACATGAAAACCACCCAGCCCAGCGAAAAGGTCAATAAATCTGAAGCTGGACATTTTTGAAAGACTTAATTTGTTCTCTTATTTTCATAATACAAGGACTTAGGCTATTTTCACTCTGAGAATTGCGGTGATTATGTCATAGATTTCGCTCAGTCTCTAATTGATAGCCCCCATTGGCGAATGAGTGCTAACTTGCGAAAGCGAATGGCAGACTTGCATCTGAAAGCGGGCCTTCTAACTCAGTCTGCGCACAACAGCAGTTGGCACCTTGTGACAATTCGCCTTCCAATACTTCGTCCATAACGGAGATGGCAAGGTATCCGCCTTGCGTGCATTGCGAGCACCGAGATCAAGCATCCGAGGCTGATCGCAACGAACAACACCTGTTGTCTTGATGCCGGCGACAGGAACAGCGAACCCAATGCGACGGGCAAAATCCCCGCCGCTCGTGATCGGGCAGATTACAGTTAAGGAAACACTTAACAAATCACCCGTTCGCCTTGAGCTTGTCGAAGGGGGATGCATAACAAATTGATTACTATATATTTAATCCGATCATGGTTCGACAGGCTCACCACGAACGGATTAAATCGGCGGTTCCTTAAACAAAAGCACACCGCTTATTGTTTCATTTTCAGCTCAGGCTTGCTGCCCGGCAGATGGGTAATCCTTGTGCGCTCAGCTTCCGCGTGCGCCAAATTTCTTGCAACGCACTGCCTTAATCCATTGCTGTCAGTGTTGCTCGGGTCCTGCTGCAAGGTGCACTCACACCGGCAAGCCGCGGCGCGGTAACATCCTTCCATATTGCGATTCTTGCAGGCAGACTCCTGCTGCACGCATTGAACACTGCAAATTCTTGCGATCTCGCGTGTTTTCTGTTGCACGGCAAACGGTATCTCCGGCAACACCTTGGGTTGTGTCACCAAACCCCATACCACCAGCACGATTCCCGCCAGGAACAGCCCCAAGACCAACCGGTTTGTGCTCCGCAACACGGTCGCTATTTTCTGATACCAGGTTCTGTTTGCCGACTCCGAACTCAACTTGAAATCCAGCAGGCCGGGGGTGCCGGTTTTCTGATGCAGGCGATCGCAGGCATCGATGCATTCCCCGCAGTTGATGCAGATGTCATGGGGCGCAATGGCCGTCGGCTGAATACTGGTGATACAGACTGTCGCACAGTAATTGCACTTGGCGCAATCCGTAGCGCGGGTTGCATCGTAGGTCACATGCAATGCATCGCGGGTTTTGAACATCCTTTGTCCCATACGATAAAAGCAGGCGTAGTCGCACAAATAATAGCGTATGAATGCAATGTCGGCAAAGACCAGAAATACAATCAGCAAATAGAAGATGAAAGTCGATAACTTTTCAGTATCGCCAAATGTCAGCATTTCCCACAGGTAGGCAGGCGAAAAAAACAACAAAAATGGAATCAGTGCAATAACGAATGACGCAAGCAAAAACACGCTCCCGAGCACCATCCAATTGAGCAACCTGTTTTTAGTTTCGGCAACGACAAACCCTTTGCCTTCCACTCTCACGCTTGCGCGCTTCCCAAGCAGTTTGTGAGTCAACATATCCCCGAATTCTGCAACCAGATTTTGCGGGCATGCCCACCCGCACCAGACAGTGCCGATGGTCATATAGGTAAGTATAGGCGCCGTCACAAAAATCAGCGCAAGACCGGTAACCAGGGTGAAACTCGACCACCATATTTGATGGTTTAAAACCACAAAGCTCGCAGACGCCAGATCGATACGAAACAATCCTGTGGCCGGGATCAGCACAATCAGCATCAATGTGGCGAACTGAACGATCCTTCTTTTCCAACGGAACTGGGGTATGTTTGTCATGTAGCTCAACTATTCTTATATAAAGTCCAAAAATCGATCGTTTTTTCCGAGGTGTCCACCAAAAAACGCAAAGGGCGGCGCGATTTCAAGTCGCGCATTCCGCTTTGAGGCGGGCAATGCCCGCCTGGAAATGTGAATGATTATCTCGATTGCTAAGAAGCCTGTATCTGCAATCGTGAAAACCGAAGTCCCGGTTGTCTCGAAACCTGCCTATGATGAACGGACAGGTTGCGGGAAGCAAAAAATCCGTGGCTGGCTGCTCCCCTGGAAGCATCGCCAGCTATGTAACCGCTTGAGCGAGATAACGCAGCCAGTCAAAACAGGGGCCGGGGTCGGTCTTGCGACCGGGTGCGATATGGCTGTGACCTGCGATGCCGCGTATCGGGAAAGCCGCGCGCAGTGCCTGCGTCAGTTCGTGCAGCACTGCGTATTGTGCATCGGTAAACGGCACAAAGTCGCTGCCTTCCAACTCGATGCCGATGGCAAAATCATTGCAGCGCGTCCTGCCCTGCCAGGTGGATGCGCCCGCATGCCAGGCGCGCTGCAAACAGGACACGAACTGAATCAGCTGCCCGTCGCGGCGGATATAGAAATGCGACGACACGCGACCTTCAGGAATCGTCCGGTAATAGGGGTGCTCATCGCGGTTCAAGGTATTGGTAAACAACCGTTGTACGCCATCCCCGCCGAATTCGCCGGGCGGCAGGCTGATGTTGTGTATCACCAGCAGATCGATTTTCCCGGTCTCGCGCGCATCAAAATTGGGCGTAGCAATGCGCTCGACATCCATCACCCACCCGTTCGAGTCAATCCGCATCGTCTGTACCCGCCGGACTCTTAATGCCCAGTCGTTCCATGCGATAGCGCATGGTGCGAAATGTCAGACCCAGCAGCTTCGCGGCAGCGGTACGGTTAAAATTGGTCTGCTGCAACGCCTCCAGCAACGCTTCTTTTTCAACCCGATCCAGATAATCCGGCAGCGGATACTTGTCGCTCCTTTCCCCCGCATCGGACTGCGCCTGTTCGACCGGTTCCAGATACAAATCCTCTACCGTGATCAGACCGTCCGAACACAAAGCCAGCGCGCGCTCGACAATATTCTCAAGCTCGCGAACGTTACCCGGAAAGTCATATGCCTGCAGCGCGCGCAACGCTTCCTCGGAAAATCGCGCCGACACACCCGCACGCGCCAGCGTCCTCTGCGCAATTTCAACAATGTCCTCACGCAACTCGCGAAGCGCCGGCATCTGGATGGGAATCACATTCAGGCGGTAATAAAGATCCTGTCGAAACCGGCCTGACTTTACGCGCTCACTCAGATCATTGTGCGTCGCACTGATGATGCGCACATCCACCGCCTCTTCGGCGGTCGCACCGACTTTCCGTACGCGCTTCTCCTGTATCACACGCAGCAACTTGACCTGCATATGCAACGGCAAATCGGCCACCTCATCGAGAAACAAAGTGCCATTGTTTGCGGCCTGAAAGAAACCCTCTCTTTCCTTGTCGGCTCCGGTAAAGGCGCCTTTCTTATGACCGAAGAACTCGCTTTCCATCAGATTCTCCGGGATCGCGCCGCAGTTCACCGCAATCACCGGCTGATTGCTGCGCGAACCGCTTTGCACGATGAGGCGTGCCGCCAGTTCCTTGCCGCTCCCCGACTCTCCGCTGATATGCACCGGCGCCTGACTGCGCGCAACCCGTGCGATCAGAGCACGCACCTTCTGCATCGCCGGCGCATGTCCCAGCAACTGCCTGTCTCCCGACGGACCTGCCTGCGGCAGATTCAGCGCCGATTTCACCAGATTGCGCAATTGCTCCAGGGAGAGCGGCTTGGCCAGATAATCAAAGGCGCCCGCCTTGAGCACGGTAATCGCATTTTCCATATTGCCATGCGCGGTAATCACCGCAACGGGCACGTCAAGATTTCTTTGCGTGATGTATTTCACCACCTCCAGCCCGTCGCCGTCGGGCATGCGCATATCGGTCAGACACAAGTCATAATGATTCGCAGCAAGACAGGCTATCGCTTCGCTCACGCCCCCGGCCTTATCCACGACCAGCCCCATCCTGAGCAAAGTCATTTCCAGCAATTCGAGTATGTCCGGTTCATCGTCCACCAGCAGCACGACTCTGCGCTCCTGTCCCGGCAAGCTATCGCGCATCGATTTATCCGTCATGGTCGCGCCCCGGTCTTTTTCCAAGCCTTCTCTCCCCAAAGGTTATGCGGAAGCAGGCGCCCGGCTTGCGTTCTCCCGGCTCACCCTCCAGTTCATGATATGCCAGCCAGGCGCCATTTGCCTCACAGAGTTCTTTTGCAATGTATAAACCCAGCCCCGTGCCCTGTTCTGCGGTGGTAAAGAACGGTTCAAACAGGTTGGATTGATGCTCAACCGGAATACCCGGCCCGTCGTCGCGCACCTCCAGCATCGCGCGCCCTCGCTCGAACCCTGTTGTCAGTGCAAGGCTGCCGGGCATGCCGCGCCCGTAATGCAGCGCATTGCGGCACAGGTTCCACAGCACCTGCCTGAAATGCCCGCGATCAAAGCTGACCATCCGACCCTGCTCTGCCTGCAACACCAGCACGCCGGGCGCTGCGGCTTCAGCCTGATTGAACTCATCCACGAACACCAGCAATATTGCGGCAAGATCGAAGGTTTCGGGCCTTGCGCGATCGCGCCGGTTAAGCTGCAGCACATCTTCCACAATCCGGTTGATGCGTTGCGTGTTTTCCCTTATCAGATGCAACAGCCGCGCCTGTCCGGCATCGATCGGCTCCTCCTGCAACAGTTCTGTCGCATAACTGATGGCGGACAGCGGATTGCGCACTTCATGAGCCAGATTCGCAGTCAATCTCCCAAGCGCTGCCAGCTTGATCTGCTGCGCCTCCGCCTGTACATGCCGCATATCTTCCAGAAAAATCACTGCGCCCTGTGCCGCTTCCCGTTCCACCCCGACAAAACGCAACCTTGCCTGCAAGCCTCCGTCGAGCTGCAAGGTGATGCGGGCATTCACCGCGTTAACTTTCCATAAGGCATATTGCTCATACAACAGCGGAAAACCCGTTTCCAACTGCCCTCCCGACACTCCCGTCTTGTGCAGCATATGGGCCGCGCTGGGATTCATCTGCACGATCCTGTCGTGCTCATCCACCACCAGCACGCCATCCTGCATATCCTTCATCACCAGACGGTTCGCCTCCGCCATGCCGATCAAATCCCGGCCCCGACGCTGCGCCAGATTCTGATTTTCAAGCGCATACTGAGCCAGTTTGTGCGCCAGACCCGCCACCGCAAAATAGGCCACGCACAACAAGCCGACCTGAATAAATTGCGCCACATGCGCATCGTCGTACAACACTGCAAACGCATGTTCCAGCAAGGCCGCAATACTCGCCAGCGCCGCAAAAAACAGGGTGATCCTGCCGCGACTGATGATACCCGCCACGGCCATCGAGACCATCAGCAACAGCCCGACGCTGCTCTGCACACCACCGCTGGCATGAGCCAATACGGTCAGTGCAACGATATCGCTGCACACCTGCACCGCCAATTGCCAGGAAAACGGCAACCAGCGCAGGCGCAGCGGGACAAATGACAGTGCTACGACGAGCGCGTACAACAAACCCGTCGTCAGAAACAGTCGGCCTTTTTCCACGCCGAACATCGATCTGGCATCGAACACCAGCGCGATCAAAACGATAAAACTGACTAATGCCAGACGATAGAGATTGAAATAATTCAGCGAACGCCAGAAATCGGCGGGTGTCGAATCAGCCGGTGCGGAATCAGCAGTTTTAGCTTGCTCGTTCAATCTGCTATCTATTTTTTCTGTGCATCGCGATGCGCCGCGCAGCAGAAATACTGCTCGCCCGCATGGATGCTTTCACCTATCGGCAGGTGCACGCCGCAGTGCGCACAACGCACCATGTCTTCAGCCGCCGCCTGCTTTTTTTCAGGTTCCGCCTTGCGGTAGGACTTGATCAGCAGGTAAACGACAGCCGCAATGGCGAACAGAAATAATAGGCGACTCATGAAAACTCCTGTTGGTCGGGGTGAGAGGATTCGAACCTCCGGCTTCTACGTCCCGAACGTAGCACTCTACCAGGCTGAGCTACACCCCGCAGCTTTTACACTAAAACTAAAAAACCAATATCGTCCACCAAAGTCACTAAACGGTGTTAGCAGAGATTTTGGCCAGCGGCCAAAATCTCGCAAAAACACGAACAGAATCAATAAGACAAAAAATTTCAGATAACTCTACAAACGGTATAATGCCCGTCCCCATTTTGATTGTAAAAGGCCCTTTTAGCTACAAATAAATTGATTAACTATTAAGGTTTGAAGTGTGTATCATTTCGTGTCTTTCATGTCTTTCATGTCTTTCGTGGACAGAAGGTTTTAGTATTGTCGTGTGGCGGCGAAATGCGCGAGTTCCAGCAGGCATTTTTTGTACCTGGAATCGGAAAAACCACAGATCGCCGAACAGGCAAGCTCCACCTCACGCATGGCTTGCTGACGGGTAAAATCCAGTGCGCCGGTGGCATGTATGATTTGCAGCACATCGCCGAACTTGCTCACATCGCCCTGTTCGATCGCAGCGCGCACGACGCTCGCCTGTTCGGGCGTGCCGTGCTGCATGGCATAAATCAGCGGCAGGGTGGGCTTGCCCTCGGCCAGATCGTCACCCAGATGCTTGCCCGTCTCCTGCTCGTCGGCAGAATAATCCAGCACATCGTCGATCAACTGAAAGGCCGTGCCCAGATGCATGCCGTAGGTCGCCGCAGCCGCTTCATCGGCAGCGCAGGCCTTGCCCAGCATCGCTCCCAGCCGCATCGCCGCCTCGAACAGCTTGGCCGTCTTGCAGTGGATCACGCGCATGTAGTTGTCAGCCTGTACATCGGCATCATTGCAATTGAGCAGCTGCAACACCTCGCCCTCGGCGATCACATTGGTCGCATCGGCCAGCGTCTGCATCACGCGCATCTCGCCCACCTCGACCATCATCTGAAACGCACGCGAATACAGAAAGTCGCCGACCAGCACGCTCGCCGCATTGCCGAACAGCGCATTCGCGGTTTCACGCCCGCGGCGCAGGCCGGATTCATCCACCACGTCGTCGTGCAACAGAGTCGCGGTATGAATGAACTCGACCACTGCCGCCAGATCGTGATGATGCGTGCCCTGATAGGCAAATGCATGAGCGGACAATACCACCAGTGCCGGTCGCAGACGCTTGCCGCCGCTGTTGACGATGTATTCGCCGACCTGATTGACCAGCAACACTTCCGAGTGCAGCCGCTGGCGTATCACCTGATCGACAGCGGCCATATCGGCTGCCAACAATTGATTGAAGTTATTTAAAAACACGTTTCGCCTTATTTACATCACTATCAACGCGCACATGGCTTGCGCTGACGAATTTTGTATTGTCGCATAAAAACCCGTTCAGTCGTAACAGCCCTTGCCGGTACGCCACAAATACAGACCGATCAGCACACCCACGCCGCTTAGCAGCAGTACGTAATGCGCCGGCGCCAGCGGATCGAACGGCAGCAGCATGCTCACCAGTACCGGCGTGAGCCCGCCAAACACCGCGTAGGCTACGTTATAGGAAAATGACAGCCCCGAGAATCTCACCGCAGGCGGAAAGGATCGCACCGCCGCGCTCGGCACCACGGCGATCACGCCGACAAAAAATCCGCACAGCGCGTACAACTCGTTGATGTATTGCGGCGCCGTGGCCATCCGGCTATAGAACAGCATCGCCGTAAAACCCAGCATCGCAGAACCCGCCATCAACACCCGTCCGGCGCCGAAACGGTCAGCCAGTGCGCCAAACACGATGCAGCCTGCACTCAAACACAAGGTTGCAATACTGTTGGCCCGCAAGGCCACGGTGGCGGGAATCGAATACAGTTTCTGCACCAGCACCGGCGTCATCAGTATCATCACCACGATCGCCGCCGACAACAGCCAGGTCATCGCCATGGTCAGAATCACGGATGCCCGATGCGCGCGTATCACGGTTTTCAACGGCATCTCACGGGCCAGCATCTGGCGCGCCTGCATCTCCCTGAACACCGGCGTTTCATGCAGCCACTGGCGCAACCATACCGACAACAAGCCAAACAGCCCGCCCAGAATAAACGGCACGCGCCAACCCCGATTTATTAATTCCTCCGGCGTATAAACCTGGTGTATGGCGGTGGCCACCAGCGACCCCAACAAAATACCGCCGGTCAGACCCGCCGTGAGAACGCCGCAAGCGACTCCTGCATGGCGCGCGTGCACATGCTCGGTGACAAACACCCAGGCACCCGGCACTTCCCCGCCGATGGCCGCACCCTGCATGATGCGCAGCAACAGCAATAACAATGGGGCCCAGATGCCGATTGCAGCATAGGTAGGCAACAGACCGATTGCCAGGGTGGGCAAAGACATCAGGAGGATGCTCAGCATGAACATCCGCTTGCGCCCTGCCAGATCGCCGAAATGCGCCATCACGATGCCGCCCAGCGGGCGAGCCAGATACCCAGCCGCAAAGATGCCGAAGGTTTGCAGCTGCCTCAGCCAGTCAGGCATGTCCACCGGAAAAAACAATTTTGCGATTACTACCGCGAAAAAAACGAAGATGATGAAGTCATAGAACTCCAGCGCCCCGCCCAGTGCGGACAACACCAGGGTACGGTAATCGTTGCGACTCAGTGTCGACATCCCCACTCCTTATGAAAAAGCACGGCAGTGTAAGGCAATCCCTACCCGTCATGCAATCAAACGCAGGTCAACCGCTACCGGCAATCCGCCCGTCACTAGGCTGAATTATCTATGCATTCCGGCATATTGTGGATTCAAAACAACTATGTCAGTGTCGCATCCCGTAAGTCGTAACGCCTGATTTCCAGTACGTGTGAAATCCGCACTGCCCTAAAACCTTCAAGGAGGAAACGAACATGGCGACAATTCTGCAAAGACGAGATGTCGTAAGAAAATTACGGCTGGCCGGTCTGATGATGGCGCTGATGGCAAGCGGGACTGCGCTTGCTGTTGATTTTGGAGCCAGCGGTACAGGCGGCGGTATGGGTCGGTCTCCTAACGAACTCAATTTCCTTGATATTCTGGCGATAGTTCAGAGACAGGTGAACGCTATTTCCGCTGCCCAAAAAAATGCATATGAAGAAAAAGAGGCTGCCAGAGATTCAAGACTCGATGCACTGAGAGAGATGAACGCAGCCAAAGCGAATCAAGACCAAGCTAAAAAAGAACAGAAAAGAGCAGAAACAGCACAGGGGAATGCCGAAGATACACAGTCGCAAGCCGAATTAGCAAGCAAAAATGCAGAAGTCTACAAACAACAGGCCAACTCATATTCATATAAGGCTGGCGGTGAAGCAGCAACAGCGATTCTTGAGTCTCAGGGTGGAAATAAAGATGTTTATGACGCGGCCAAGGCAGCAGCCGTGGATGCAGCACAGGATGCACAGAACTACGCCGATGCTTCCTTTCAGGAAGGTCTGAGCTCTCAAATGTATTCCGAGGTTGCCAAGGCCCAAGGTGAAATTTCTGGCGCTGCGCTCGGAGCAGCTCGGACAGCCAGCGAAGCCGCTGATGTTCACGATGCGAATGCACGAAATGCGGCTCAGCAGACTGCGATACATTCGGCGACAGCACAAAAAGATCTGCAACAAGCACAAGAAAATCTCACGGTTCTTGAGAATTTAATCAAAAGTATTGATCGCTCTAAGCTGAGTGACACGCAAAAGCAACAAGTCGATACAAAACTCGCCGAAGCCAAGAACTTGCTGCAACACGCCGCCGCTGATGCAGCAATTGCCAGGCAATTAAATACGGTCGCTGCACAGAATGCTGCTGAAGCAAAAGCTGCCGCCGATCAAGCCGCAGCAGCTCGCAATGCGGCCATGGCTGCAGATGCAAAAGCCAATCAGGCAGCCGCAGCCGCTGTTTTGGCAGCCAACCAAGCTGCTACTGCCTTTGGTGAAGCCGCTAATATCGCTCAAGAGGCAACAAACATCGTTAATTCAATACCTGCTTATTCACCAAGTAAATAACGGCAGTGTATTCTAATGAACAATGATCATGAAAAGTACGCAAGGAGATCAAAATGACCAAGAAGTTAAGATTGTGCATATTAATGACAATGTCGATATTTAGCCTTTCTGCACATGCTGCTGTAAGTATTGCCAAAGTAGCCGAAGTTTACCTCGGCAATGCCGAAATAGCCCATTCCGATTCCATGGAAGCAAGCAACGGTGTAGTGAATGTCGTTAACAGCGCGATCAATGACAGTAGCGAAGCTTCCAATACCTCGCTGGACGCGCTTGAGGCAGCGAAAACGGCAAATGCCAATGCCCAAGCACCCAACCGCGATGAATACAATGAAGCGATGAAATTCGCTCAGAATTCAGCTGAACTATCCAAGCGCCTAGAAAATGCGGTCATGTCCGAATATAAGGCTGCTGTCGCAGGTGCCACTACCGCTAAGGCATTGGCGGTAGTGGCGGGAGATGGCGCCAAAAATGCGGAGAATCTGTCAACCAATGCTGATGCGCTGGCGGCGAAATTCAATTTCAGCATCGGCCCCAACGACAAAAAGTTCTTGAAGGAGGCAGCCGAAAAGGCGCGCGCATTGGCAAATGAAGCTGCGGAGAAGGCGGAACAGGCCGAAACTGTCGCCGCAAAAACCATCGAGCAAGTGTCGCTGGCCAACAAGGCAGCGCTGCGCGCAAAGGAAATCGTCGCAGGCATCAAGCCTTACACAGGTTCAGCTTCCCCTAAATGAGCTAAGTAAGCGCTGAATAAATCAACCGTTCGCCCTGAGCTTGTCGAAGGGTGACTACAACAAATTGAATTATAAGCATTTAATCCGCTCATGGTTCGACAGGCTCACCACGAACGGATTAAATCAGCGTTCCCCTAAATTACTTTTTCGGAAGAACTTCTTTTCCGGTGGTGCCCTGAATCCAGCGCAAGGGAAATCCACGCCAAAGCCAGAATGACCATGAAAGTCAGCGCATTCGATGGAATCTGCAGATTGAAATCGACCGTGCTGTGGATCGTGAGCGCGATGATACCCATTGTCGAGGCGAAGGCCATGCCCCGCATCACGGGATCGCGGCGCCGGTACTGTGCGAACAGTGCAGCGACGAATGAAAAAATGACACTAAGACTCAACAGGCTTATACCGATCATCCCGGTTTCGGTGCCAAATTCCACATAATCGTTGTGCGCATGTTCGGGACGACCGCCAAGTTCTGCAACCTTGTAACGTGGAAATGCGATATCGTAACTTCCCAATCCTGAACCTGTGAGAGGATAGTCACGCCATTGCTGCAAGCCTTTGGAGTCGAGATCAATGCGTTCTGCATCGTTAACCACGGAACTGTTTTCAATTCGTTCTACCACCTGGTTGACGCCAAACCATGACCCCGCGATGAAAATATCGATCACTACCAGGCTCGCCAGAAGAATCACCATTGAGCGCGTCGCGTGGCGTGAAAAAACAAGGCCGATTACGCCAGCCGCCAGCATACTCGAAAAAAATGCGGTATTCCCCATTCTGGAACGGGTGAGCACCAGTGCAATCACCATCAGCAACAGGGAGAGCCTGATCTTCATTTTTTGACTGAAGAAAAGACGAAGTACGTTGCGTGTTTTCTGACGCCAACCGGATGCCGTTTTCCCGCCCAGCCTGGAAATCAGAAGTCCCATTCCCACCGAAAGACACATTTCAAGATAGCCTGCCAGGTGATTGCGATTGATGAAAGTCCCGGTGGCATTGCCAATATAGTCAACTTTTTCAGTCAAAAAAATGTATTCATATCCTGACATCGTCATCAGCGCGCCATAAACAGCCTGAAACAGTCCGCTGAAAAGCAAAACATAAGCCAGCATTTCAAGGCGCCCCCGGGTGTTAACCAGCAACAGGGACAGTACAAAGAAAAGCACGTAGCTTGCGCTTTTCATCCAGGATGCAGTCGTGGCGTATGTATCGACTGAAAGCGTGATCCATCCCCTGTTGTCTGCGAGCGCATTGACCCTTGCCGATTCCGGGGAAAGCATGTTAACAAGAGAAACCGGCAATGGCGAAAACTGCAACATGACAAAAACCAGCCAAAACGCAAGCAGGATAAGAACAGGTTTGGCCCTGAAAAAAGCTGCCGTAAATACCACCCTGTTTCCCATGTACTCCCAAAGCCAAAGCAAAGATAGCCCGAAAACCAGAAACTCAATGATCGAAGCTGACCATTGCATGACGCTTGCAAATGGCAGCGGAGCCCAGACAAGCAGCGCAAGGTAGACCCAAAAAAGGTATTTCTCAAGAGCTGAACCGGAATTATCGTGCCTCATGCCGGCTGGCTCAGATGATGGCATGATCATTATCGGGGTTTATTGCCGTTTGAACGGCGATTGATATATTGCAGCACCTGGCTTTTTTGCTGCTCCGACAGCCTGTTCCAGGCTTTGGTACCTGAATCGGCAATGACCAGCGCCGTGGCCTGCTCCCACGGCCCAAGGAAAACGGCATTATCAAATGCGCGAAGATATTCCTGATCGAACTCCCCCAAATCGGATTTTACAGCCATCAGCATGATCCAGTCGTATGCCGAGGCAGGTCTGAGGTTGGCAGCCTCCCTGAATCCGGAAAGCGCATTCCTGAGCGCTGTCTTTCTTTCATTAATAAGAAGTTTCGGCATACCCGTCCGCAACAGATAAAGTCTGGCCAAATCTTCCGAATGCAACGGATTTTCAGAATCCAGATTGCGTGAGGACTCCGCCCTTCTTCTGGCATATTCCCATTCTGGGAGAATGAGACTGGAATTTTTTTCCGCCCAATTTTTCAGCTCATGGCTCGTAGTACGAGCGTAGAAATCTGCAATCCCCCACCTTGCAGAGACAAACATCATTGCAGCCAGTAGACAAATCGGAATCAGCAACCACTTTCTGTTTGGCATGGCTTGTGATCCCCATTATTTTTCCAATTGCATAGTACGGTGACGCAATGGGCAAGTAAATATACCATTGGGCCTATGCATAACGGCAATGTATAGGAATTCTTGATTGTGAAATAGCCCACGCATCCGACTCGTGGCCTGCAAAACTTCAGCTTTGCAGCAGCGACGGCCTGCAAGGATGTTCCCGGACACACAGCCATAGCACCTTTCAGCTTTTACAAATGCTGATCAAGCAAGCGCAATATGCAAATGCCGTCCTAACGCTTCAACCGCTTCGGCAATACGCGGGAGCTTGGTGCCGTGTCCGGCGTCCAGCATTCTGCGGACTTCTTTTTCGTCTATGCCCAACTTGCGGGCAAGCTCAATCTTGGAAATTCCTGCATCGCGCATCGCATCATAAAGCGCAGCCTTGGCAGCAGTAGCGGCAGGCGATGAAACCATTACCTCGCCCCGGCGTGATTTACTGGCAACAGGCAAGGGTTCGTTGTCGCGAATGCGAGACTCAAGCGCGGCTTGCAAGCAACCTTCCGCGACTTCAATCCGAACCTCGTTCGCACCGGCCTGAGAAATAGCTTCTGGCAGGTCGCGGCAGGTAATCACCCAGCCGTCATCTTCTTTGGTAAATCGAAATGCGTAGTCGTAAGTTTTCATGGTGCCCTCTATTTATGCAGGTCGCTTTCTTTGACGCCCAGTTGTTTGAGCATGGCATGCAAGGTTCCGGTTTTTAATTCATCCTTCAAATTGCGCACGATGGTTTTCTGTCCATTCACATAAAGTGCGCCTGCCCTTGCCTTCATCGGGATGCCACTCATAAGGCCAACCTTTGCGCTCGGCAAGCGCTTTGAGTTTCTTCAAAAATTCGTTGCCTTTCATGGCACGTATAATCGGTCATATTTGTCCGTCCGTCAATTGAATAAATGGTTCCTGAGACCGTACTGTAAAACCCAATGACTGCAATGGCGAGGTGCTTCCGACCGGCAGAAATTGGCACCTTGCCGCCCGTGGCGATGCAGTATTGTAAGTCAGGAAGCCGCCATTCAATTTTTTAGCTCAGGCAATTTATCCGCACGCGCCGCAGGCCGCGTCGGAAAACATGCAGGAATTAAATAGGATTAGTGGCTGTGCAACTTCTCTTGCAACCACACCTTGATGAGCGACTGGTAAGGCACATCGCGCGAGTTCGCAGCGGCCTTTATTGAATCCAGCAGATGCTGGGGCAGTCGCAGTGAAATCGTTTTGGTCGTGGGCTTCAAATTGGGCAGCACAACCTTTTGTGCTTTTGTCCAATCCACATAATCCGTTGAGTCCTCTTTGCTCCAGAAGGCTTGTTCTTCAGTCTCATTGGCAAATTTTGGGATAGGTTTAAGTTGCTTGTTCATAGATCGTGCGCTCCTTCTTGTGCATATCTCTGGCCGAAATCACCCGAATCATCTCACCTGTATTACGTAGTGTGAAGGTGATATGTAATGTTCGCCCATCATCTGTCTTTCCTAATGCGTGAAAGCGTGACTCACCTTGGCTGTGTTTGATATCGGCAAGCAGCAAAAGTGGTTCATTGAAAAATATTTGCTCCGCTTCAGCCATTGAAACACCGTGTTTTTCGTTTTTACGGGTGTTTCCTTCGTCCCAGTCAAAACTGGAAATTTTGCTCAGATCAATCATTTTTGTATATTATGTAAATATACAATAAAAAGCAAGAGTCACACACGAGTCATGTTAGCCCAAAGTAGTAATGTCCGCTTTCTCCCAAGTAGAAATGTCCGCTGGTGATTAAACTCACCCCTGTTAAAAACAGTGGCGGATATATTGAAAATGGACCAACTCATGAGCCAAAAAGAAGCGAAACAAGCGCAGATACTGGCGTTACTGAAAGAACACAGAATCAGCCAACAGGAGGCGGCCAGACGGATGGGGATCACCACTCGCCAGACACGGCGGCTAGCGAAACGTTATCAACAGGAAGGATTGTCCGGATTGGTTAGCAAGAAGCGCGGCAGAGCCTCAAACCGGCGGCTAAATGATGCTATTCGCACGACGGCCATTGACCTCATTGGCACGCATTACCGTGACTTCGGACCGACGCTGGCTTGCGAGAAACTGTCCGGGATACATGACGTGCAACTGTCCGTCGAGAGTACGCGCCAGATCATGATCAAAGCGGGTTATTGGCGCCCGAAGAAAGGCGGCACGGTATGCGCTCACCCGATGCGCGAGCGGCGTGCGCGGTTTGGCGAACTCATCCAGATAGACGGCAGCCCCCACGACTGGTTTGAAGGGCGCAGTGCGAATTGCACGCTGCTGGTATTCATTGACGATGCCACCGGACGGTTAACCCAGCTGCGCTTTGCGCCGACCGAAACCACGCTGGGCTATATGCATGTACTTCACGACCATATCCTCGCACATGGCGTGCCGGCGGCGCTGTACAGCGACAAACACAGCATCTTCCGCATCAATGCCAAGGACGCCGATCCGGAGGCCGAAACGCAATTCTCGCGGGCTGCGCGCGAGTTGGGGATCGAATGCATCCACGCACACAGCCCGCAAGCCAAGGGACGGGTGGAGCGTGCCAATCAGACTTTGCAGGACCGGTTGGTCAAGGAAATGCGCCTGACAGGAATCAACGACATGGACAGTGCCAACGCCTGGTTGCCCGTCTACATCGAGAACTTCAACAAGCGTTTTGCAGTAACGCCCAAAGGCATGCCTGATGCGCATCTGGCCTATGCCGGAACACCGGCCAACCTTGTGCGCACCCTGTCAGTTCAAGTGACGAAAATACTTTCAAAAAACCTGTCTTGCCAGCATGAAAATCAGTTGCTGCAAGTCGCCACGACCGGTACAGGTCTGGGATTGCGAGGAGCCAAGGTCACGATACACGAACACTTTGACGGGAGTCAGGAATTGCTCTGGAGAAAGCGAAAACTGACTTATGGCGTGATGAGTAAACCAAAACGACAGTCGGCAGTGGCAGATGGCAAATCGGTCAATGCACAAGTCGATAAAGCGATGGCGCGGCGCAACACGGAACACAAGCCCGCTGCCAATCATCCCTGGAGAAAAATGTCCGTCGGAAAATCCGCCCACGACGGTCAGCGAGCTACAACGTAGCTCAAGGGAAACAGGGAAAGCGGACATTTCTACTTTGCAGGAAAGCGGACATTTCTATTTAGCGTTGACAGAGTCACACACGAGTCACACACGATGTCAGAAAATATTGTTAAAAAACAGATCAATGAATAGCGGCAAATGGCACATTGTTGCAGGTAACGGCTGTCAGCTTTCGAGCCGGCTATTCTGCATCCGGCAGGCCGAAATTGTTATTGCGGCTTCTGACGAGCCCGGCTTTCAACCTCAGAATACAAAATGTACCCGATTTGACTGCATGGCAGTCAAATCGGGTACTCTATATTGCTCGTGCAGTTTATTTCAAATAACCAAAGGAGATAGTCATGTCAACCGAAGCAAAGTGCCCATTCTCGGGCGATGCACGTACAAATGCAGTCGCTGGTTCCCGGTCGAACGCAGACTGGTGGCCCAATCAACTGAAGTTGAACATCCTGCACCAGCACTCTTCCAAGTCCGACCCCATGGGCGAGGCGTTCAACTACGCCGAGGAGTTCAAAAGCCTGGATCTGAAAGCCGTGAAGAAAGATCTGTTGGCGCTGATGACCGATTCACAGGACTGGTGGCCGGCGGATTTCGGCCATTACGGACCTTTGTTCGTTCGCATGGCATGGCACAGCGCCGGCACCTACCGCACCAGCGACGGCAGAGGCGGTGCAGGGCACGGCAACCAGCGCTTTGCGCCCCTCAACAGCTGGCCGGACAATGTCAATCTGGACAAGGCACGCCGCCTGATCTGGCCGATCAAACAGAAGTATGGACGCAAAATTTCCTGGGCCGATCTGATCATTCTCACTGGCAACGTCGCGCTGGAATCGATGGGATTCAAGACCTTCGGTTTCGCCGGCGGGCGTAAGGACATCTGGGAACCTGAAGAAGACATTTACTGGGGTTCTGAGGGCAAGTGGCTGGATGACAAGCGCTACAGTGGCGACCGTCAGCTTGAGAATCCGCTTGGCGCAGTGCAGATGGGCCTGATCTACGTAAACCCGGAAGGCCCTAACGGCAACCCGGATCCGCTCGCTGCGGCGCGGGATATCCGCGAGACCTTCGCCCGCATGGCGATGAACGACGAAGAGACGGTTGCGCTGATCGCAGGCGGTCACACCTTCGGCAAAACCCACGGCGCCGGCGACGCGGCGCTGGTGGGCCCTGAACCGGAAGCTGCCGGCATCGAGGAGCAGGGCCTGGGCTGGAAGAGCAGCTTTGGTTCAGGCAAAGGGGGGGACACGATCTCCAGCGGCCTGGAAGTCACCTGGACCACCACGCCGACGAAGTGGAGCAACAACTTTTTCTGGAATCTGTTCGGTTACGACTGGGAGCTGACCAAGAGTCCGGCCGGTGCGCATCAGTGGACGCCGAAGCATGGCATGGGTGCCGGTAGCGTGCCGGATGCCCACGACCCGTCCAGGCGTCACGCGCCAGCCATGCTGACCACCGACCTCGCGTTGCGCTTCGACCCGGCCTATGAAAAAATTTCGAGGCGCTTCCATGAGAATCCGGATCTGTTCGCAGACGCTTTCGCCCGGGCATGGTTCAAGCTGACGCACCGCGACATGGGTCCTCTCGCACGTTATCTCGGCCCGGAGGCGCCAAAGGAAGCGCTCATCTGGCAAGACCCCATCCCTGCTGTCAATCATGCATTGATCGACGAGCAGGACATTAGCAACCTGAAAGCCAACATTCTCGCATCCGGACTTTCCGTTTCCCAACTGGTCACCACGGCCTGGGCATCGGCGTCCACGTTCCGCGGCAGCGACATGCGCGGCGGAGCGAACGGCGCGCGCATTCGCCTGGCGCCGCAGAAGGATTGGGAGGCCAACCAGCCAGATGAACTGGCAAAGGTCCTGCAGAAACTGGAAGCGATCCGGAATGACTTCAACGGCGCACTGTCTGGCGGCAGACAGGTTTCGCTGGCCGACGTGATCGTGCTTGGCGGCTGCGCAGCCGTCGAGGCAGCTGCGAAGAAGGCGGGGCAAGATGTCAAAGTACCCTTCACCCCGGGTCGGATGGATGCATCGCAGGAGCAGACCGATGTGGACGCGTTCACTGTGCTGGAACCGATCGCAGACGGATTCCGCAACTACGTCGCTAAGGGACTCGAAGGATCGGCGGCCGAACTGCTGGTGGATCGGGCGAACCTGATGACGCTGACCGCTCCCGAAATGACGGTTCTAATCGGCGGCCTGCGCACCCTGAATGCAAACGTCGGCCAGTCCAAACACGGTGTTTTTACCCAGCGGCCCGAAACATTGAGCAATGACTTCTTCGTAAATCTTCTCGACATGAACACGAAGTGGCAGAAGTCCGCCACATCCGAAGGCGTTCTGGAAGGGAATGATCGGGCGACGGGCGAGCTCAGGTGGACAGGCACCATCGTTGATCTCGTCTTCGGCTCTAACTCCCAGCTCCGGGCGCTCGCGGAAGTCTATGCGTGCAGCGATTCGCAGCAGGCGTTCGTGCATGACTTTGTGGCGGCATGGAACAAGGTGATGAACCTTGATCGCTACGACCTGCATGATCTCAAAGGGTAAGGTTTAAGACCCTATAGCGCGCAGCCTCTGCCTGACCCGGAATAACCCGATGCAGGCAGAGGCTGCTTTACAGCTTACTTTTGACTCAGGAAAATGCTGATTTTTGCGTCTTCCCTGCCGGTCGGCATACAGGCAGGCCGCGCTTCCTTAACGTGAAACTCGCGCAGCGATTCGTTCGCCTCCTCTTCTCCCCTCCGGGAGATAACCAGCGACTTAGGCATCGTTCTCTGATGCCTTAGGCGATGGTTAGTTGTTCTATCAGGGTTTGGGTGAGGGAGAGCGCAGCGAGGGTGCCCGGGCATGGCGAGTTTGCGAGTTGATGCCCGCAGGGCATCATCCCTGCGAGAATCTTTGCATCATCGGGGGTGGCATCTTCGCCATGCTCGTTAGGTGAAGTTCTGCACATTGTTGCAGGAAACTCAAACCTGCGGGTGGGCGCGCTCATCCTTGCTGTGCAACTTGTTCAGTGCATTCAGGTAGGCCTTGGCGGAGGCCACCACGATGTCGGTGTCTGCGCCCTGTCCGTTGACGATGCGCCCGCCGCGCGCCAGCCGAACCGTCACTTCGCCCTGCGCATCGGTGCCGCTGGTAATGTTGTTCACCGAATACAGTTGCAACTCGGTGCCGCTGTGCACGATTTTTTCAATGGCCTTAAAGGTGGCATCCACCGGCCCGCCGCCCTGCATCTCGGCATCGAACTTGTCAACACCGATGCTCATCACCACTTTTGCAACCGGCAAGATGCCGGTTTCGCTGTGCGCGCGCAGCGAGACCAGACGGTAATGTTCATTGACTTCGGCTATTGCCTCATCGCTCACCAGCGCCTGCAAGTCCTCATCGAAGATTTCGCTCTTGCGATCGGCCAGTTCCTTGAAGCGCAAAAAGGCCGCATTGAACGCCTCATCCGTCGGAAACTCGATGTTCAGCTCGGTGAAACGCGAGCGCAACGCGTTGCGACCGGACAGCTTGCCCAGCGTCAGCTTGTTGGCATTCCAGCCCACGTCCTCCGCGCGCATGATCTCATAGGTTTCCCGGTGTTTGAGCACGCCGTCCTGATGGATGCCGGATTCATGGGCGAACGCGTTCGCCCCGACGATCGCCTTGTTCGGCTGTACCGGGTATCCGGTGATGCTGGAAACCAGCTTGGACGTGGTCACGATCTGGGTGGTGTCGATGCGCGTGTCCAGATTGAAGATATCGCGACGCGTCTTCACCGCCATCACGATCTCTTCAAGCGATGCGTTGCCGGCGCGCTCGCCCAAGCCATTGATGGTGCACTCGACCTGACGCGCGCCGTTCATCACCGCCGACAACGAATTGGCAACCGCCAGCCCCAGATCGTTGTGGCAATGCGTGGACCAGATCACCTTATCGGAATTGGGCACGCGTGCGATCAGTTGTTTGATGCGTTCGCCCCAGGCGGCGGGGATAGAATAACCGACCGTATCCGGCACGTTCAGGGTTTTGGCGCCAGCCTTGATCACCGCATCGAACACGCGCACCAGAAAATCCATCTCGGAACGCACCGCGTCTTCTGCGGAAAATTCCACATCGTCGGTATATTCGAGGGCCCATTTCACCGCTTGAACCGCACGCTCGACCACCTGTTCCTCATCCATGCGCAACTTGTGCCGCATGTGGATTGCACTGGTGGCGATAAAGGTGTGGATGCGACCCGATTTTGCGGGTTGAATGGCTTCCCCGGCACGGCGCACGTCGTTCTCGCTGGCGCGCGCCAGCGAACATACGGTGGACTCCCTGACGATTTCGGCGACGGCTTTGACAGCCTCAAAGTCGCCCACGCTGGCTGCGGCAAAACCCGCTTCGATCACATCCACACCCAGCTTCTCCAGCTGACGTGCGATGCGCAGCTTCTTCTCGCGGGTCATCGCAGCGCCCGGACTTTGCTCGCCATCGCGCAAGGTGGTATCGAATATGATCAATTTTTCTGACATGAAAACTCCTGATGGTATAACTGGCGCAGCAGATCAAAGTCCGCCGGCAACCTGAGATTAAACGCAGCCTACCGGGATTTGACGAGTCACGTGGCAGTTTTGCGGCGCAGCCGCAGAAACCACAGCACATAGCCCGACAGGGCATAGCACATGAACAAACCGAACAAAACGCCGGGCGGATAACTGGAAATCAGCAGGAAAAACATCGCGGCGAGAAAGATCACCAGAAAAGGCACACTCTTGCGCATATTGATGGTTTTAAAGCTGTAGAACGGCAGATTGCTGACCATGCTCAGTCCGGCAAACACTGTGAGGGTCGCCGCATACCAGCGCATCGCTTCGCCGCTGTTGCCGTAATCGAGCATCACCCAGACGAATCCGGCCACCAGCGCTGCGGCCGCCGGGCTGGGAAGGCCCTGAAAATAATTCTTGTCGATAACGTCGTGGTTGGTATTGAAACGCGCCAGACGCAATGCCGTGGCGACGCAATAAATGAAGGCGGCGAACCACCCCCATTTTCCCATGCCTTTCAATGCCCACTCGTACACAATCAGCGAGGGTGCGACGCCGAACGAAACCATGTCGGACAGGCTGTCGTATTCCGCACCGAACTCGCTCTGCGTATGCGTCATGCGAGCCACGCGGCCATCCAGTCCATCGAGCACCATCGCGATAAAGATTGCCACCGCCGCCTGTTCGAATTTTTCATTCATCGCCTGCACGATGGCATAAAAACCCGCGAACAACGCGCCCGTGGTTAACAGGTTGGGCAGCAAATAAATCCCGCGGCGGCGCAGATTCATCGGCTTGCGTGTATTGAACTCATCCATGTCGCCAGCTTAACCGTTTTGCGCCAGGACTGCCAGTATCGTTGTGGTGGCAGACACTCTGTCGCCGATGCTCACCTTGACGCTTGCATCCAGCGGCAGGTAAACATCCACGCGCGAACCAAAACGTATGAAGCCATAACGCTGCCCGCGCGTCAGCGTATCGCCTGCCTTGACATAACACAGGATGCGGCGGGCGATCAGGCCTGCGACCTGCACAAAGGTCACGGTCTGTTTATCGACGGTCGTCAGCACGATGGCGTTGCGCTCATTATCCGTCGATGCCTTATCCAGATCCGCATTGACAAATTTTCCGGGAAAATACTGAATCTTCTCTATTCTGCCGTCCACCGGGCTGCGATTGGAATGCACGTTGAACACATTCATGAACACGCTGATCAGGATCGCTTCACGCTGTCCGTAAGGGTCCTGCGTGCGCTCGACCTTGATGACACGCCCGTCTGCCGGAGACAGCACCGCGCCCGCATTCTGAGGAATCTCACGTCCCGGATCGCGAAAAAACTGCAATACAAACAGCGCGATGAGCCAGACCAGAAAGGCTGCAAAACCGCCGACAAAATAAGAGACGAGAACGGCAATAATGACGATGCCGGCCAGAAACGGCCAGCCCTCGCGGGCGATAATGGGATGAGGATATTGATTCATAGGATAGTGGATCGAGGATTGAGGATTGAAAAACAAAAACCGAGGACCGAAGAGCGAAGGTTCTACTCACTCCTCAATCCTCACTCCTCGTTCCTAGTTCTTGCTCTGATCGACCAGCTTGTTCTTGCCGATCCAGGGCATCATCGCACGCAACTGGCCGCCGACCACTTCGATCGGGTGTTCGGCATTCAGACGACGACGCGCCGTCATTTCCGGGTAGTTGGTACGACCTTCCAGTATGAATTGCTTGGCGTAATTGCCGTTCTGGATGTTGGTCAGGCACTCTTTCATCGCAGCTCTGGCCTGATCGCCGATCACGCGGTGGCCTGTGACATATTCGCCGTATTCCGCGTTATTGGAGATCGAATAGTTCATATTGGCGATACCGCCTTCGTACATCAGATCCACGATCAGCTTCAACTCATGCAGACATTCAAAGTACGCCATTTCCGGCGCATAACCGGCTTCGGTCAATGTCTCGAAGCCCGCCTTGACCAGCTCGACCGCACCGCCGCACAAAACCGCCTGCTCGCCGAACAAGTCGGTTTCAGTTTCTTCGCGGAAATTGGTTTCGATCACGCCGCCCTTGGTGCCGCCATTCGCTGCTGCATAGGACAGCGCGATGTCGCGAGCCTTGCCTGATTTATCCTGAAACACCGCAATCAGGCTGGGTACGCCGCCGCCCTTCAGATACTCCGAACGCACGGTATGTCCCGGCCCCTTGGGTGCAATCATGATGACATCCAGATCAGTGCGCGGAACGACCTGGTTGTAGTGCACGTTAAAGCCATGTGCGAACGCCAGTGCAGCGCCTGCCTTCATGTTCGGCGCGATATCGCGGTGATACACTTCCGGTATGGTTTCATCGGGCAACAGAATCATCACGACATCGGCAACTTTAACTGCGTCCGCCACTTCGGCGACCTTCAGTCCTGCCGATTCGGCCTTGGCCCAGGACGCGCCGTCGCGGCGCAATCCAACGGTCACATTCACGCCGGAATCGCGCAGGTTTTGCGCATGTGCATGGCCCTGCGAGCCGTAGCCCACGATGGTTACTTGTTTGCCCTTGATCAGTGACAGGTCTGCGTCTTTGTCGTAAAAAACTTTCATGTTGCCCTCTTCGAATTAAAAAATCAGTTATTAGTCGTTAGCAGCCAGTCGTTAGTCAAAAAATCCGCCCGGCGGACAAAACCAACTAATAACCAGCGTCTAACGGCTGCTTTTACAGGCTCAGTATTCTGTTGCCGCGCCCGATGCCGGAAGCGCCGGTGCGCACCGTTTCCAGTATCAAGTCACGGCCGATTGCCTCGATAAAACTGTCCAGCTTGACCCGCGAACCTGTCAGCTCGATGGTGTAGGTATGATCCGACACATCCAGAATGCGCCCGCGAAAAATATCCGCCAAACGCTTCATCTCTTCACGCGATTCACCCTCGGCACGCACCTTGACCAGCATCAACTCGCGCTCGATATGGTCACCTTCGCTCAGATCCATCACCGACACAACATCGATCAGCTTGTTCAACTGCTTGGTGATTTGTTCGATGACCGCATCCGAACCGCTGGTGACGATGGTCATGCGCGACAAAGTGGCTTCTTCTGTGGGCGCTACCGTCAGCGATTCGATATTATAACCGCGCGCCGAAAAAAGCCCCGCCACGCGCGACAAGGCGCCCGCTTCGTTTTCCATCAACAAGGAAATGATATGACGCATTATAAATCCTCCGACAGAACGACTTCAGACAAACCCTTGCCGCCCGGCACCATGGGAAACACGTTTTCGCTCGGATCGGTGCGAAAATCCATGAACACCAGATCCTTCTTGCGTGCAAAGGCTTCCTTCATCGCAGGCTCGACATCAGACGGATGATCGATGCGCATGCCGATATGCCCGTAAGCTTCAGCCAGCTTTACAAAATCCGGCAAGGCATCCATATAGGACTCGGAAAAACGGTTGCCGTGGAAAAACTCCTGCCACTGACGCACCATGCCCAGATAGCGATTGTTCAGCGACAGCACCTTGATGGGCAAATGATATTGACGGCAGGTGGACAGCTCCTGAATATTCATCTGAATACTGCCCTCGCCGGTCACGCACGCCACGGTCGCATCGGGATGCTTGAGTTGCACGCCCATCGCCGCCGGCAATCCGAAACCCATGGTGCCCAAGCCTCCCGAATTGATCCAGCGACGCGGATGATTGAATTTATAGTATTGCGCCGCCCACATCTGATGCTGCCCCACGTCCGAGGTGACAAACGCATCCCCTCCGGTGAGTTTGTGCAGGGTCTCGATCACGAATTGCGGTTTGATGATTTCGCTGGAGTTCTTGTAGCGCAATCCGCCGCCGATTACGCGCCATTCTTCGATCTGCTTCCACCAGGTCGCCATATCGGCCACATCCGGCTTCTGCCGGCTGGCGTGCAACACAGTCAGCAACTCATCCAGCACCAGCTTCAAATCGCCTACAATCGGCACATCCACTTTGACGCGTTTGGCAATCGAGGACGGATCGATGTCGATATGTATGATCTTGCGCGGGATCTGGGCAAAATGTTCGACATTGCCGATCACGCGATCATCGAAACGCGCACCGATGGCCACCAGCACATCGCAATGCTGCATCGCCATGTTGGCTTCGTAGGTGCCGTGCATGCCCAGCATTCCGACAAACTGCTTGTCATTGGCAGGATAACCGCCCAGCCCCATCAGCGTGTTGGTACAGGGGAAACCCAGCAGGCGCACCAGATCTGTCAGTTGTGCGGACGAATCGGACAGCACGACGCCGCCGCCCGCATAAATCATCGGGCGTTTGGCCTCCAGCAACAACTGAGCCGCCTGCCTGATCAGCTGGCCGTCTCCACGCCCCGGCGGTTGGTACGAGCGAATATTGACGCTGGCCGGGTAAACAAAGGAAGTTTTTTGCGCCGATATATCTTTCGGTATATCCACCAGTACCGGGCCAGGGCGACCCGACTTGGCCAGGTAAAACGCTTTCTTGATGGTCGACGCGATATCTTTCACGTCCTTGATCAGAAAGTTGTGCTTCACGCAGGGGCGCGTGATGCCGACCGAATCCACTTCCTGAAACGCATCTTCGCCTATCGCATAGGTCGGCACCTGACCGCTGATGACGACCATGGGGATCGAATCCATATAGGCGGTCGCAATCCCGGTCACCGCATTGGTCAACCCGGGCCCTGAGGTGACCAGTGCCACACCGACCTTATCGGAGCAGCGCGCATAGCCGTCTGCCGCATGAACGGCCGCCTGTTCATGGCGCACCAGAATGTGCTTGACCTTTTCCTGCTGAAAAAGCGCGTCGTATATGTGCAGCACTGCACCGCCCGGGTAACCGAATAAATACTCGACCCCCTCTTCCTGCAAACAACGGATGGTTATTTCCGCGCCGGTCATCTCCATGACTAACACCTTATGATAGATTCTAAAAGAACTGCATACGATAAAGGCTGACGGCCTTTTGGTCAACCACTTGCCGCGTATAACCGTATGTTCCTTGGCAGAATGCCGAAAAATTTGTTAGTATCATCGACTAATGCAAGGAGCAAAAACTGGCAACCCAAGCCGAATTAAGCGATTTTCTCAACCGCATCGAGCGCAGAGCCTACAAGCATGCCGTGTTTGCCATGCACGACAACCACACGGCACTGGATGTTGTGCAGGACGCGATGATCAAGCTTGCGGAAAAGTATGGCGACAAACCGCCTGAGGAATTGCCCTTGCTGTTTCATCGCATCCTGCAAAACACCATACGCGATCATTGCCGTCGCCAGAAAGTACGCACCAACTGGATCACGCTGTTTTCCGCCTTTGGCGCCCGTCAGACTGAGGAAGAATTTGACCCGCTGGATGTGCTCGAAGACGACGACAACCAAAGCGCACCTGCAACGCCCGATGCTGCCTTCCAGCAAAAACAAATCATCGCGCTGATCGAACAGGCATTAAGTAATTTGCCCGCTCGTCAACGCGAAGCCTTTCTGCTGCGTTACTGGGAGGGACTGGATACAGCCGAGACAGCAAAAGCCATGGGCTGCACCGAAGGAAGCGTAAAAACCCACTGCTCAAGAGCGAACCACGCGCTGTCCGCAGTACTGGCAGCAATAGGAGTAGAGTTATCATGAAAAAACGATTTCAGCAGGGGCGCGTGTCTCACATAAATCACCAGCAAATAGCCGGGCTGCTCTCGCGCAGCGCCGACCAACTGGACGAGGGGATTATGTCCTCGCTACGGCAGTCGCGAGCAGTCGCGCTGCAAAAACAGCGCGTTCATGAGTCCGTCTTCTCGCTGAGTGCAATCGGACATCGCGCGCACAATATGATGCCGCATTCCACACAGCAATGGATTGCAGCCGCCATCGTGCTTGCAGCAATCGTCTTCGGCACGGCCAGTTACTGGCAGCAGGATCACCAGAACCCTGACCTTGAAATACTGACCGGCGATCTGCCGATAGACGTATTTGTGGATCAATGAGCGTATGAAACGCCTGGTCATCGCCGTTGCACTCTGTTGCGCCGCCTCGCTGGCCGCCGCCTCACCCGAACCGTGGAACACGCTTCCCCAGGCGGAACGGGAAGCGTTGGCGCCGATACAACCGCAATGGGACTCCCTGCCGGAAAAAGCGCAGGGTAACTTCCGTCACCTCGCACAGCAGTACCCCAAGCTGACTGCGGATGAAAAACGGCGCTTCTCAAGCCGCCTTGCGACATGGGCCAGACTGACTCCTGAACAGCGCGAAGCCGCACGAAAAAAATATCGCGCATTCAGTCAAATACCCGTCGATAAACGAGAACAGATCAAGCAGATGGTCAAACAGGCGAGAAAATCACCCGCCGGCGCAGTCCCGTCCTCCCCGGTTATCGCCTCGCCCGCTTCTGCAACGCCTGCCCCGTTACCGACCGCAACACAACCGTAAACTTTGCCGGCGGCATTGCTCGGGAACCGCTGATTTATTCGGTTTTGTCGTTCCCGCGTAGGCGGGAACCCAGTTAAATAAAGGCGCTGGTTCCCCGCTTTTGCGGGGAAGACGAATAAATCAGCGGTTCCCTCGCAACAAGGTCTGCCATTTAACCCTTCTGCCCGCGATTCGGTGCAAATTGCCGAACAGATAATTCTTGAAATATCCTGCCTGCCGATCAAGGGCTGCAATCAATTCCGGCTGGGCGTAAGCATTGGGGCCGTCCAGTTTGCTGCGCAGGCTGACACGGCGCCAGTTAACGCCGCAATTAATGTAAAACTCGCGTAGTGATTCGTTTGTTTCCTCTCCCCCCGGGAGAGGATTGAGGTGAGGGAAACATAGGCATCTTGTCCAAATATGCCTCAGGTATAATTCGTCGCCTGTCCAACATAAGGTGAGAAAATGTCCACAACGATCCTGTTCATAGGACTGATGGTGTTCTTCGCACACTTTCTGTCTCTGCAATTTCGCAAAACCAACATCCCGGACGTGCTGGTACTGGTAATCGTCGGCATCGTGCTGGGTCCTTTACTGGGCTTCGTGTCGCCCGCCGATTTCGGCAAGGTAGGCTCGTTGTTCGCCACCATCGCGCTGGTCGTCATCCTGTTCGAGGGCGGCACGACGCTGGACATGAATGTGCTGGGCAGGTCACTGGCCAGCACCGGCAAACTGGCGCTCGGCTGCTTTGCGCTGACGGCCATCATCGTGACCCTGATCGGCATCTATGCGTTAGGTCTGACCATCCTGCCCGCCTCCATGCTGGGATTCACTCTGGGCAGCACCTCTCCCGCCGTGATCATTCCGATGGTCAAGGCGCTGCGCGTGTCCGACAAGCCTGCCACCATACTGGTACTGGAGTCGGCGCTGACCGACGTGCTCAGCATCATCGGGGTATTTGCGCTGCTGCAGGTGCATACCCAGGGAGGGGTCGGCGCAGGCCATCTGATCGGCAGCGTGTTGTCCGCCATGGTATTCGCTACCGTGATCGGCGTGCTGGGCGGGATAGGCTGGCTGCTGGTGCTGGGAAAAGTACGCGACTTCCCCAACACCATTTCTTCCACGCTGGCTTTCGTGTTCATCGTATACGGCGCGACCGAGGGACTGGGGTTTTCCGGCGCCATCGCCTCCCTTGCTCTGGGCGTCACGCTGACCAATTTCAAGAAATTCAAACTGCACCACATTCCGAGCATAGACCGCAACATCGTGCCGTTGAATGAAGTGGATCTGATTTTTTACAGCGAAGCGGTGTTCCTGCTCAAGACCTACTTCTTTGTCTATCTGGGCATTTCCGTCCACTTCAGCGCGGTACATCTGGCGCTGACAACCGTTGCAATGGTGCTGGCAGTTTATGCCATGCGCATCATTCTGACCCGCTTTGTGTTCCGCGATCCCGAATACAGTCTGCGCGATACCGCTTTCACCTCCATGCTGGCTCCCAAGGGACTGGCCGCCGCCGTGCTGGCCGCCTTGCCGCTGCATTACGGCGTCGCGGGGGGCGAAATCATCCGCGACACCAGCTATATGGCAGTGCTGTTCAGCATCACGCTCACCGCCCTGCTGGTGATGGCCTATTCCTCGCATTTCACGCAACGTTTCTACGCAATGATCCTGGGCAAACGCCTGCCGGAGAAGGACGAATAAAGGACAACAGTCCGGATTTAATCTCACGGGCAGGGTTTAAGCTTAACATTGGCTGAAAGGCTGTCGCTTTACGACGGTGATTTTGAAAGTTTGCCGGGCCGCAAGATGCCATTATCCGGATATGGCTTGCCTTCTTTTTATATCCTTACTAAAATGTAATTCGTAAGGATTAAAGGAGACTCAGATGATGACCACTGATGCCACACTAACCAGCAAAGGGCAGACGACCATCCCCAAGGAAATCAGGGATGAGCTTGGAATGAAAACGGGGGACAGGATTACTTTCACATTGATGGCCGATGGTACCGTCGTCATGCGCGTAAAGAACAAAAGTATTTCAGATTTGGCGGGCTCGCTGCACAGGAAGGGACGGAAACCTGTTCCAGTCGAGCAACTGTCGCTCTAATGCTTGGAATAGATACCAACATCCTTGTTCGGTTTCTCGTGCAGGACGATGAAGCTCAGTTTGAAAAAGCGCGCAAACTAATCCAGCGTGAAGTTGCGGCAGGTCGTCGCGTTTTCGTGAATCAGCTGGTTCTTATGGAGGCAGAATGGGTGTTGCGCAGCCGATATTCGATACCGAAAAATCAGATCATCGAAGCTGTCTCCGGTCTGCTGGACGCTCTCGATGTTCAATTCGAAGATGAACCTTCCATAGAAGAGGCCATTTTAATCTGGAAGGAATCCTCTGCAGATTTCGCTGATTGCCTGATTGGCGCCAAGAATCGGCGACTGGGCTGCCGAACCACGGTGACCTTCGATGTAAAGGCTTCCAAGTTGCCGAATTTTATTGCCGCGTGAAAGTTTACAGGGCCTGCCCCACACGCAGTATTAAAGCCGCTCTGTTTGCAAGTAGAATGCGCAAAGCACTGCGCTCACATCTCAGCGTACCTGAAGTGCCGTTTATGCAGGAACGCCTGACATGTTCCCGCATACAATTGTTCTGTCCGTTCTACGTTATGCTTCACCAAAAAATCCGCACGCTTGACATATCATAATTGATATATACATAATGCGGCATGTGGGAAATTGAAGAACATCGACGTGTCGACAAACAGCTTTCCGGCTCCGTTCCCATTGAAGTTATGAAGCGGTATGAGAAATGGAAGGACATTGCCAAAATCTCTGGGCCAACTGGATTGCGGGCTATTAAGGGTTTCCACGATGAAGCTTTGTCAGGCGAATGGCAAGGCCATCGCTCTTCCCGGCTAGGCCTGCAATGGCGTGTGATTTACCAGGTTGTCGCCAACGTGCTGCTGATCCAGGTTATTCAAGTTACCGCCCATGATTACAGGAGGTCATGATATGGAAGAATTTCGCCCAGCAAAAAAAAGAGTTGAAGTCTCGGTGGGTGAGTCTGTTCGCATTTTGCGTGAACTTCAGGAATTGACCCAAAGCCAACTTGCCGAGCTTACGGGAATTCCTCAAGCCACTATCTCTGCCATCGAAAACGGCAGAGTGAATTTAGGTGTTGAGCGTGCAAAAGTATTTGCTCGCGCCTTGCATTGTCATCCTGCAGTCCTCGTTTTCCCCGGCTGGGAGACCGCTCGTGCAGCATAAGCTGTCGGCCAACCTTACGCCCTTTGGTCGCTGAACGCTGCGCAGACAGAACACTGTCCTGCATACAATTGTTCTGTCTTTTTTCTCGCTCCCACGCGCTGCTTGGGAGCGAGGGATAGGCAAAAAGAAAGACACTTGCTACCCGCTTTTGGGTTTAAAACCTACTCCGCCTCGTCTTTCGGCAACGGAGCCAGCAGGGCTGCGATGTCGGCCTCGCCGAACTTGGTCAGACCCGCGCTGTCCTCGGACAGGATGCCGGCAGCCAGCTCGGCTTTCTTCTCCTGCAACGCCAGGATTTTTTCCTCGATACTGCCCGCCACCACCAGCTTATAGACGAACACATTCTTGGTCTGACCCAGACGGTGCGCGCGATCGGTCGCCTGATTCTCCACGGCAGGATTCCACCACGGATCGTAATGGATCACCGTGTCAGCGGTGGTCAGGTTCAGCCCCACCCCGCCCGCTTTCAGACTGATCAGGAAAATCGGCACCTCGCCGTCCTGAAAGCGGCGCACCACTTCTTCGCGATTTTGCGTGTCGCCGGTGAGTTTCACATAGGTCAGCTTTTCCTTCACCAGCTCTTCTTCGATCAACTCCAGCATCGAGGTGAATTGCGAAAACACCAGAATGCGCCGGTCTTCGCCGACCAGTTCCGGCAGCATTTCCATCAGCAGATCGAGCTTGGCGCGTTCCTTGACTTTTTTGGCACTGGTCAATTTCAACAGGCGCGGATCACAGCACACCTGCCGCAGCTTGAGCAGCGCATCGAGGATGATGATATGACTGCGCGCAAAACCCTTCTCGGCGATTTCTTCACGCACCCGCTGATCCATCGCGATGCGCACCGTCTCGTAAAGATCGCGCTGCGCACCGGTCAGTTCGACTGTGCGCACAATCAGCGTCTTGGGCGGCAATTCAGTTGCCACGTCTTCCTTACGACGGCGCATGATGAAAGGCCGCACGCGCTGCGCCAGCAGGTCGCGGCGCTGCCGGTTGCCGTGTTTTTCGATCGGGGTGCGCCAGGTTTTGGTAAACGATTTGGCATCGCCCAGCAAACCCGGCAGCAAAAAGTCAAACTGCGCCCACAACTCGCCCAGATGGTTTTCCAGCGGCGTACCGGTGAGACAGAGGCGATGCCGCGCATTCAGGCGACGCACCACCTGGGCCGCCTGACTGGAAACATTCTTCACCGTCTGCGCCTCGTCCAGAATCAGCAGATGATAATTGTGCTCCAGCAATGCCGCCTCGTCGCGCCACAACAGCGGGTAGGTGGTGAGAATCACGTCGTGACTGGCGATCAACGGAAAATGGTCTGCGCGTTCCTTACCGTGCAGGGAAAGCAACTTCAGCTGTGGCGCAAACCGCTCAGCCTCACGTTTCCAGTTAAAAATCAATGAGGTAGGAAGCACCACCAGGGACGGCCTGTCCATGCGCCCCGATTGTTTCTCCAGCAGCAGATGCGCCAGGGTCTGCGCTGTTTTTCCCAAGCCCATGTCATCCGCCAGAATGCCGGCCAGCCCCTGCTCACGCAGAAATTGCAGCCATGCCAGACCTTCCAGTTGATAATGGCGCAGTTGCAGCGCGAATCCCTCTGGCGCCTCGACCGCCTTTATCCCCGCCGTATTCCTGAGCTTGTCAGCCAGACCCGCCACCGCACCCACGCCCTTGAACTGCCATCTTTCCATCCCGGCCAGCGCATCGATACGCGCCACGTCATAACGGGACAGGCGGATTTCCTCGGTACCGGCACGTCCGTCGAACAACTCGATCAGGGTGCGCGCCAGCGGCTTGACGCGCTCTGCCGGCACACGCACCGCGCCTCCCTCAGGCAGCCGCAACTCAATCGCCTCGTTATTCTTCATCCTGTCCAGCAGAATGGCATCCAGCCAGCGCGGGTCGGTCTTGAACAGTTCGTGCAGCATCGGCGCCAAAGGCAGACGCTGACCATTCACCACGATGCCCATATTCAGACTGAACCAGCCGTCTTCCTGTTCATCGAACTCGCCGACCCATGCATCCACCTCCAGCACGTGATGGCGAAAACCCTGAGGAATCACTACCTCCCAGCCCGCCGCCCTCATCCGCGGCACGATCTGCTGCATGAATCCGGGCCACGACTTCTCGTCTTCCAGCACATACACGGGCTGATCGAGCGTCACGCCCGACAGGCCGAAACGCGGCATTTCTTCCAGACCGAAGCCCGCCAACGACTTGAGAAAGCGCTGCTCCAGCTTCAGATCGCGCTTCACGCGCACCGTCTCCCCGCTTTGCAGCGTGACGAATTCACCCGGATGATCGGGCGGCATGACCGCATCACCATAACCAAAGCGCACATAGGCCCAGTCCCGCACCTGTGTGCCGAAACCATAACCGCGAAAACGCCCCATATACGCGGGCACCGAGGTTTCCAGCAGCAACAGCGGTTTTAATTGTGCCTCCAGCGTGCGCAACCGGGAAGTGCTGGGAGTCGGCAGGTCGGGTACCATTTCGCGCAACACCTCCGACACCACCGGCACGTCGATTTCCCGAAGCGGCGGCATGCTCAGCAACTGCGCGATTTGCGCCGGTGTCTGCGCCAGCTTCAGCAAGCCGATTTCACCCGCTTTGGCATCCAGATACCAGGTCGCATCAGGCAGCGGCAATACCACCACCGCCGCACCGCTGCGAATAATACGGGGCACCATGTGCCCTGCCTCATCCGCACCCCAGTCAAGACGGGCCTCGCGCACCTCACCCTGTTTGAGACGTATCGGGGCTGACAGCACGTAACGATTGCCCGGGACTCTTTCCATGCAATAGAACCGCCCGCTCGCAAGCAAACCGGTCAAAATCTCGTTGCCCTGACGCCCCATGACGATGTTGCCGTCGTATTTTTCACGCTGTTTCCACAACAGGCGCAAAATCGGCAAGTCTTCATCGGTGACGAACAGGGGCGGCTTGATCAGCGCGCGTTCAACATTGCTCCACTCTTCCATCGCGCCCGACAATTGCCCGTCAGGCGACATCCGTGCCTTGTAAGTTGCGACAAAATATCCGCTGGAATTAAACGACTTCATCAGCACGTAGCACAAACGCTCCGCTCGCACCGCTGGCTTGGCTTTCCTTTTTGCAGGCGCGGCCTGAGCCTTGCGAAACGCCTCCACCCACTCCAGCAAGGCCGGGTTCACTACCGGTGTGCGCGGCAAGGACAAGGCGGACAACAATACGGCCGCCGTGTGTTTGCACTTATAGCCTACCGGGCAACTGCACATCGGCCTCATGCCCGGCCTGTCCGCCATATCATCCTCGAAGAGAATTTCCACCGTATAGGGCAGTTTCGCCGAGCCCCTGACCTGCGCCGTGATTTTGTTCGGCTGTACGGACAATTGGGTGATTGAATTGAGATACGCCTTGGCCTTGTGCAACTCATGCATGCTGTACCAGCGAGTTACATCAGCAAGGGTGTAGGTCTTGGCAAGTGACATGGTGGCGATTGCACCCGCAAATAAGATAATTGGCGATTATAACGTGCCGCATGGCACGAGGGTGACTTAGAAAACGATTACTGAGAAAAATGCGGCAGCAGACATGCCGGGCGAATCCACTCGCCCCGCTCTGCCGCTCTGATTCAAACAGTGTTGCGCCCGCAAGCGGCTACGCTCACCCCGCCGCTTGCTATTGCCGGCCTTCATCCCAAGGGGTAATTTACCCGGAGAGATTAAACCGAAAAAGACGAACCGCAACCGCAGGTCGTGGTTGCGTTCGGATTCTTGATAACGAACTGCGAACCTTCCAGACCTTCCTGATAATCGATTTCCGCGCCTGCCAGATACTGGTAGCTCATTGGATCGATCAGCAGTTGCACGCCATTCTTGTCCAGCACCGTGTCATCTTCGTTGGTCACTTCGTCGAAGGTGAAACCGTACTGGAAGCCGGAACATCCGCCGCCGCTGACAAATACGCGCAGTTTCAGATCGGCATTGCCTTCTTCTTCGATCAATTGTTTCACCTTGAAAGCCGCGTTGTCGGTGAACACCAGCAGGTCTTGCGATGCAGCTACAGCCACTTCAGTCATTGCATTCATGATTTTTCCTTAATAATTAAGCGTTACTCGTTTTAAGCGTTACCACTTTATCCTGGTCAGCAGTAGTAATGTTAATCAGACGCCCTTCAAGAATTGCGCCCACCTGTATTTCCAGAATTTTGTAGTGCACGTCGCCTGTGACCCTGGCCTTGGCATGAAGTTCAAGATATTCACTCGCCGAAACTGCGCCGCAAATATCTCCATTGACGACCAGATGCGTGACGGCTATTTCACCCTTGATGCTGCCTTGCTCGCTCAATACCAGCGTACTCGGCTTGCCCTCTATTGCGATGACGTTGCCATTGACCCGTCCATCAATGCGCATTCCGCCGCTGAAACTCACATTGCCGTCGATGACTGCGCCAGCCCCTATCAGCGTATCAATCCGGTTCTGTGGCTTGCTGTGTTTCTTGTTGAACAAACTTTCCCCCTTACGAAAGATTGACGCTCTGCCGCACCCTGGGCTCACTTACCCCATGTTCGAACACTCGCACCTGAATACTTTGCAATTGTACATCCGGCGACAACTTGATATTCTGTTCCAGACGCTGATAATACTTGAAATTTATCCCAAACTGGTCATGCCCTGACAAGTCGGAAGGGAATAGCCGGGTCGTTTTCCGGCCATTTTGCACTTCAGTCAGCACGAGCTGGTAGCCGCCTGTGAATTCACGGGCTCGCTGACCACTCTGCACCAGCAGCATGCGCACGCGGTATTCGCCGGGAATCTTGTCGCGCTCCAGGCTCAGTCGATGAATCGCCAACTCGCCTTCCTTGCCGTTTTCGGTCGTCAGATTCTGAAAAAAGTTCAGGTCTTCCTGTAAACGGACATTTTCCTCGTTCAAATTTTTCATCTGGCGCTCAGTTTCCAGAGTGCTGCCCTGCGCCATCTGAATCTGCTGCCGGTATTGCGCAAGCTGTTTGGCCAGTCTGACATTCTCGTTCGTAAGGGCAACCAGTCTTGCCTGCAAATCGCTCATCACCCGCTGTGTTTCCATCCGGTGAAAACCTGCGAACTGCAAGCCGCTATCGTAGGCAAACCAGATCGAGACAAGGGCTGCCAAAACAAACGGCAGCGTCATGCTCCAGCGCAAATACCAGACGACATGCGGGCGCACCGACAAGCGGGGCGCTGCGATGCCGAACCTGCGTTTTGCCCGCCGCCAAACCCTCAACGACAACCTCCCGTCACTGGATGCATGAATCGTTCAGCATGACTGCCCGCAAATCACCTCACTCAAGGCAGCAAAGGCACAATATTCAGCGCCGTATTCTCGGCGAAACCGCACATGATATTCATGTTCTGCACCGCCTGCCCCGCCGCACCCTTGACCAGATTGTCGATCACCGACAACACCACCACCGTATCGCCCCCTTGCGGCCTGTGCACGGCGATGCGGCAACGGTTCGATCCGCGCACCGAACGCGTTTCGGGATGACTGCCGACGGGCATCACATCGACAAAGGCTTCGTTCGCGTAACGCTGCTCGAACAAGGCCTGCAAGTCCACGTCTTTTGTTAATTTGCCGTAAAGCGTGGCGTGAATGCCGCGTATCAACGGAGTCAGGTGCGGCACAAAAGTCAGACCGACCTCGCTCCCGGTCACGCCCGCCAGCCCCTGCCTGATTTCAGGAAGATGCCTGTGACCCGCCACGCCATAGGCCTTGAAATTATCGGCCGCCTCTGCAAACAACGCTGAAATTTCCGCTTTACGCCCCGCGCCCGACACACCCGATTTTGCGTCAGCAATCAGACTCGCGTTGTCGATCACGGCGGCCTCCAGCAAGGGAATAAAACCCAGTTGCACGGCGGTAGGATAACAGCCCGGATTGGCGACCAACCGGGCGGATTTAATCTTATCGCGATTCACTTCCGGCAAACCGTACACCGCTTCGCCAACCAGATCCGGACAGGCATGCGTCATGCCATACCATTTCTCCCACGATGCGATGTTTTGCAGGCGAAAATCAGCGGCAAGATCGATGACCTTTACCCCTGCATCCAGCAGCGCACGGGTTTGCTGCATCGCAATGCCATTTGGGGTCGCGAAAAACACCAGATCGCAGCGATCAAGATGCGCCTCATCGGGATGAACAAACAGCAAATCCACCAGGCCGCGCAGACTGGGGAACATCTGACTGACCGCCGTGCCCGCGTCGGCACGCGACGTGATAACCTGCAATGAAACAAGAGGATGCAGCGCCAGCAGGCGCAACAGCTCGACTCCCGTATAACCCGTACCGCCCACTATGCCAACTTTGATCATCGCAGCTCCTAGACAAATGTCACAGTATGATAAAGCAAAAACCGCCCGAAGGCGGTTTTTGTAATCCAACAAACATCCTTCGACAAGCTCGGGACAGGATTAACGTTTGGAGAATTGCTTCCTGCGGCGCGCTTTACGCAAGCCCACTTTCTTACGTTCGACTTCACGCGCATCGCGTGTCACCAGACCTGCCGCCTTCAACACGGGTTTGAAATCCGCGTTGTAGTCGATCAGTGCACGGGTAATGCCGTGACGCACTGCACCCGCCTGGCCGTTTTCACCGCCGCCGGATACGTTGACCATGATATCGAACTGACCCAGTGTTTCGGTCAGATTCAGCGGTTGACGCACGATCATGCGGCCGGTTTCACGGGAAAAATAAATATCGACAGGCTTGTCGTTTACCACGATATCGCCCTTGCCAGCCTTGATGAATACACGCGCCACCGCACTCTTGCGACGACCTGTTCCGTAGTTATAACTAACTGTCATGATTAAGCCTTCAACAAGTTAATGAGTGTCGGTTGCTGCGCTTCATGGGGATGAGCAGCACCTGCATACACCTTCATTTTGCGCAACATCGCGTAGCCCAGCGGGCCTTTAGGCAACATGCCCTTGACTGCTTTTTCCAATACGCGGGCAGGATGACGCCCTTGCATCTTGGTGAAGTTGGTCGTGTACAGACCGCCGGGATAACCCGTATGGCGATGGTACAGCTTGGCTTCCGCCTTGTTACCTGTTACTCGCAATTTATCCGCATTGATGACGACGACGAAATCGCCGGTATCCACGTGTGGGGTGTAAATTGCTTTATGCTTGCCGCGCAGACGCGAAGCAATTTGTGCTGCCAGACGGCCGAGCACTTGATCAGCAGCATCAACCAGAAGCCAGTCATGCTGGACTTCGTGTGCTTTTGCGGAAAATGTTTTCATATCCACTATTCCTAAAATTCTATATTGAAACCTCGAAGGGCGCGAATTCTAGTGCACCTGGCCATGCACTGTCAAATGATATTTCACTTATCGACAGAAAGATCGCACCCCGCAACCAGCATGCAAAAAACGGGTGGTATATTACGGCCTGCAATTTGTATTCATATCGTCGCCAAACAATGAAAGCCGATTCATGTCCTGGTTCGCAACCAACTTAACAAGCGCCTTCCTGCTCCCTCCGCTCAGCCTGTTGCTGCTGGCAGGACTCGGGCTGTTTTATTGCCCGCCCGGAGTTGCACGTCGGCTGATCGGCGCTTCGTTCGCCCTGCTGTGGCTCGCCTCCACACCCTATATAGCCGAAGGCGCATTGCATCAGCTGGAGGCGCAGACAGCAGCTTTAAAGGAGCATCCGCAAGAAGCAGCGGCCATCGTGATACTGGGCGGCGGCAGCTATTTTCATGCGCCGGAATATGCCGGCCAGGATACGGTCAGCCGTGAAACGCTGGTGCGCCTGCGCTACGGCGCAAGGTTGCAGCGCACCTTTAAACTGCCCGTTCTGGTCACGGGCGGCAAGCCGTCAGGCAACGGCACATCGGAGGCACAGCAGATGCGCGCCGCTCTGGAGCAGGACTTTGAGGTGCCGGTACGCTGGACCGAAGACGCCTCCGACAACACGCTGGAAAATGCGCGCAACTCTTACCGTATCCTGCAATCAGCAGGCATCGGGAAAATCTATCTGGTCACGCACGCCTGGCACATGGCTCGTTCGGCTGCCGTATTTCGCCGCGCCGGATTTGAGGTAATCGAAGCGCCTACCGCCTTTACCACACGCTATCATTTGGATCTGTTAGCCTTCGTGCCTCGCGCCGAATCTTTGCTGGACAGCAAAATATTCGTCCATGAAGCCATCGGCCTGCTCTGGTATCGGGCAAAATCCCTCATTTCACAATAAAGGAAAAATCATGAAAGTACGCGTCAAATGGGTAGAACAGGTCTCATTCCTGGGTGAAACCGAAAGCAGTCACGCGGTGCTGATGGACGGCGCGCCTGCGGCAGGCGGCCGCAATCTGGGGCCGCGCCCGATGGAAATGTTGCTGCTGGGGGCGGGCGGCTGCACCAGCTTCGACGTAATCAGCATACTGAAAAAGGGCCGCCAGGACGTTACCGATTGCTACGTCGAGCTGGAAGCAGAACGCGCAGATAGCGATCCCAAGGTTTTTACCAAAATTCACATGCATTTCGTGGTAAAGGGCCGCAACATCAAAGCGGAACTGGTCGATAAGGCCATCAAGCTATCCGCCGAGAAATATTGCTCAGCCTCCATCATGCTGGGCGCCACCGCCGCCATCACCCACGATTTCGAAGTCATTCAGGAACCGGGTTAACTCCATCACGCCCTGAAAACATTGCATGGGCAACGCCCCGGCAATGCCGTTAGCTGTCTTATGCCGGGCTGTGGAGAAACAGCCGTCCGATTCATGTTGTCTGTGCACATTAAAGAAGATTATCTGGCGATCATTACTGCTTATGTGCCGTGCGAACAGGAATGGGACGACAATTTCAGGAAGCGGAGAACCCCATGAAACGCCTGTATTGCCAGGGTGAAATGAAAAAGGGAGAAACGCCTCTGCATATTGACCGGAATGGCAGCAAACAGGAGTGAGGGCGGTATAAAATTAAGTCGAGTCTGGATATGTGGATTTATGCGTTGCCAGCGACGGCTTCAGGGCAGGTGGTCAGTAAGGATGAATAACTGCTGTGTGCTATTTGCGGTCTTTCGCGGGACGGAGCTTGAGCGACTGGTTCCTGTAGTAAACCTGTCACTGGCGAGTAGAATGCCTTACGGTCAGCGGTCGACCCAGAGTGATCCTTCATGGTGGAACATCTGGGCGGCTGCTTCACGTTATAAAGCGGAATGTCGCAAAGTGCGGTTTTCAGGCGGTAGAATAAAAAATTGATCGGATTGCTCGCGACCCACTGCAATTCGGCAACGAATATGGCACAATGAGCCGCCGTTATCCCGCCGTTTGCGTTTTTTCGTACCGCCAAACAGCCAGATACTCCAGTTAGCCATAACAGTCAAATAGCTTTTGCTTGCGCTGCCCTGATAAATCCCTCAAGCCATTTCTTTGCCTCATCCAAGTTTAGATATAGGCTTGCGTAGCTTTTATAAAGCAAATTTTCCGGCAATACCCAATCCCACTTCTCCCGTTGCAAGTTTTTTGATTTTGCCAATAATTGATCGAGCGGGATATCATCGTTAACGGGAATGCGGGTAATTAGCTCAAAAATTTCCTCCATTGAACGATTGTTTTTATGTATTTCGACGCCCAACCCTGATGCCACGGCTTCCAGCCCGTGCGCCATAAGCATGCATGCCATCGCTTCATTACCGGCATCACCGAGCCAGGTCAAAAGAAACACTTCTCTGCCAAGATTAAGCGTATAAACCCGCTTGAGATCGAGTCGTTCATAATTACCCCTAGCCTCTGTAAGGAACTTAGCGGCAGTGTTATCCAAAAACAAGGGCACGGTAGTTTCTTCAAGAAGCTGCCGCATACGCTGACGGATTTTCGTGTCCACATGTCCGCCAGCGCCGGAAAAAAGCGGCGGAATACCTCCAGATTGACTGGAAACGTAAATTGTCTTTTGCTCTTCATCGACCGACTCAACACGCCATGTTTTACCGGCAAATAAAATTCGCTGACCAGCGACAAGCATCTGATGGACAGGAAGCGTTCCCAAAGTCTTCCCGGCAGCTACAATCCTGAACTCCTCATCGGAAGTAAAAGCGGCATAGAAGGTGTAATGATTTACAAATTTTTCCCCAAGCCGACCATGCAACAAATCACCGGACGAATCTTGCATCAACATTTCCTTTGAGCCCAAATGCTTTACAAGCTCAACGAACTCATCTTTTGTGACGCCATAAAACGGGCTTTCCGGCCCACATAAAAGCCCGTACAAATACCCGATAGACGCGCCGCCATTCTGCGCGATTACCGAAAGGATTTGCTGGATCAGCGTAGATAAATGCAGGCCATTAGTTTGTGGAGCCTCAAGCCAGCCATCCAATAGCAGCAGAACCATCGCCGTCATTTGAACAGTATCCAAACGCAATTCATCTGACAGCGATGATTTTTCACTTAATGCATTTTCAATGCAGTATCCACGCAGAATCGCCGACTCGCCTTTCCTGCGCCCCGACCTACCAAGTCTCTGGCGCAAGCTCGCTACGGATGGGGGAGGCCCAATCTGCGCCACGCTTTTGACCGCTCCAATATCAATGCCCAATTCAAGAGTATTTGTACAAATCGCGGTTGCCGGATAATCGGTTTTCTTTAATGCTGCTTCAGTTTCAGTGCGAATTTCAGGCGATAAATTTCCGTGATGGGGCCAGAACTCGTTTGGTACCTTATTAGATTTACACAGGCGATTTAGCAGATGTGTAAATCGTTCGACTTCACGGCGGGAGTTCGGAAATACTAGGTTGTTAGAGCCACGAAGCGACTCAAACAGATGGGTTGCTATCATCGCTGGCGTTACCGGTTCTGGCTCATCTTTCGCCTGTTTATCGGGCTTATCATCAACCGTTTTTACGACCAACGGCTCTTCGTACCCCTTCACCATGATTTTCAGAGAACTGCCATCCGATTTTGACTGAACGATAGATACGGAACTTGCTTTGCCAGGACAGAGAAATTCGGAAGCAAGAGTCATATCACCGAGCGTGGCCGATAGCCCGATACGCGGGACTATCCTCGAAAGAACGTGCTCAATGCGGTGCAGGAGCGATTGAAGCTGCTTGCCTCGCTCGGAGCCGATGAACGCATGTAGTTCATCGATAATAAAAAATGAAGCGCTTTTAAAGATGGATTTGACAGAGGTGCCACGATTGCAAAGCAGAGCTTCCAGCGATTCAGGAGTGATAAGCAACACGCCATGCGGCTTGCTCATAAAACGCTTTTTGGTCGTAGCTGAAATATCGCCGTGCCACGGCCACACAGGGATATCTAAATTTTCGCACAGCCGCTCAAGCCGCCCGAACTGGTCATTGATTAACGCCTTCAATGGGCTGATATATACAATCAGCCCTGCCTGATTATTATGCAGAAGATGTGTCAGCGCAGGCAGAAAAGCAGCTTCAGTTTTACCGGCAGCAGTGGCAGCAGCAATAATCACATCCCTATCGGCATTGATGATTAGGGGAATTGCCGCTTCTTGAGCATCCCTAAGCGACTCCCATCCTTCAGCCCAAATGTACCGGCGTATGCGTTCGTCTAGTAAATCGAATGATAAGCTATCAGACATCGGGAATTACATCTTGAAGGTGGCGAACTCATCCATATCGGTATCTACTTTAAGGTCATTTGCACCACCCGTATCTGGTACGACCTCAACAGTACCCAATAGCTCCTGCCAGTTCGTGCCCTCGTTCTGTTCGAGTATCGCAAGCAGATTGATAAACGAAGTGATTGTTGTTCGAGGTGTCCTGAAATAGGTATTCCCTATCCGTTTTGAGCAATGCTCCATAAAGCCTTTAATCCCCTCTTCTGGCAAGAGAAACTTAGCTTCATCGCCAGAAGCGTATACTTCGCGGATTTTATGGAGCAGCACGTAAAAATCTTCCGGTGTCAGGCTTGATAGCCTGATGACTGGGCCAGAAAAATCAACCAAGTTGCCCTGAACGAAATTGTTTTGGGATAAACGGCTCATGAGCGCCGGATAGCTATACAACCCTCTTCTGGTGTCGAGAAGAAATTCAGGGGTTCCTCCTAAAACAAAACCGAGGCCAACCGCCGTGCCTTGCAGCGAGTCATTCAATATCCGCAACAGTTGCTCGTAATTTGAGCTTCTGGCTTGCAGGTTTGATAGCTTATAAAGATTAACCAGTTCATCCAGGTTGACCAGCAAACCTGAAAAACCTGCCAGGCGGACAAACCTCGCCATCAGTTTCAATTGGTCATACACCGCCGCATCATCGATGATAGAACGAACCCCGAGAGCCTGCTTCGCATCGGTCTTGGTTGAAAATTCGCCGCGCAGCCATCGGATGGCATCATTTTTTAATTGCTCGTTGTGCTCGTTAAAACCTCTCCAATAAGCTGCAATAACATCGGCAAAGTCATACCCATTAACTAGCTCGGTCAGGTAGTCAAGCTTTTGCCTGATTACCGTTTCGGTAGACTGTTCAGAAGAAGAGGCTTCTGCTTTTGCCGTCGAAATAAATTTCTCCACGATACCAGACAAAGCATTGCCGTCCGGCCTGGTTCGGGTAGATAGGTTGCGCATCAATTCGGCATATAAGGAACGTGCCTGGCCGCTACTGGAATGAAGCCTGCGGTCTGGATTCAGATCCGCTGACGTAACGACCAGCTTCTTTTCCATCGCCACAGAACGAATTAAATTTAGGAAAAAAGTTTTTCCTGCGCCGTATTCGCCAATAACCAGGCGGAAAGATGAGCCGCCATCAGCGATGCGGTCAATATCGCCAACCAGGGTTTCAATTTCCCTGGTGCGGCCAACTTGGATAAGATGCTGTCCGGCACGGGGTACTACACCGGCACGCAAGGATTGAATGATCGCATCACGGTCTTTGGCGCGTATTGTGGTCATTGTTCAATTTTCTCGAATATTTCCTGGTTGATCGTAATCGGGCTTTCGCCTTCAGTAAAGGCAATGTCGTATAGATCAAATGACGCCTCATTGATACGTTCCAAGGCACCATCAAGCATTAAATCAAGGTCGGCAGCTACGTCCAACAGGTCTTCGCGCTCCCACTGTGGACGTGATAATAACATTCTCGCCAACGTCGCATGAGGCTCATCCAGCCCAAGCAGGCGCGGGGTATTATCAGCTTCCTCAACTGCAATTTCTTCTGGCGGATTATCGGGTACTACCACATCTTCTTCTTTAAAAATACCAGCCAAAAGGGTTGATACCCTTTCCGATTCACGTTGCAGTTTGGCTATACGGTCTGCATCGAGAGCAAATCCAGCCGCCTCATTCGGTTTAGTTTTTGCAACTGGCTCGGCACCAGATGCGGCAACGTGTAAATCGCTGAACACCTTTTGGGGGGCAACGCCAAGGGTTTTGTATATTTTCCTTAGTGCATCGACTTCGGATGTCAAAACCATCCCATCGGCCTGGGCTACCGTTGCCAGGAACGCCGCAATAGACTCAATTTCTGGCGGGGATAAATGCTCGAATTTCTTTTTTATTCCGGTCAATGATACCGGCGCTGATTTGAGGAGGATTAGATGGGCGTGCAACCGGCGCTGATGACCTGCGGAAAGGTGTGTCCACAAATCAATTTGTTTTTGAAGGTAGGACAGTTCCGCAGCACTAAAATCCCCATCCGCAAATGCCACGGCAGAGGATAATTGTAGCGTCAGCAGCGCAGCTTGGTATGCGCCGGTTGCGCGGGATAACTCCTTGCCTAGATTTTGTTCGGCGAACAGAGCAACCGTTTCATCTGCTTTGGGTGGTTTTGCACCCACAAGAACATCCGGTTCCATGCCGATTCCGGCAGACTCCAATACACGGGCTAAAGCGGTAATCTTTTCCTTTGTAAATGCGCCTTGCCCATTCAGGCGCGACAATAATTCAGAAAATTTAAATGTGGTAGTCCCTTGCCCGAGCAATACTTTGATTTCGCCAATCGCCTTCTGTGCATCATCGGGCCAGATTGCCAGGGGTAAATTAATCAAACTTTCAAGAGTATTTTTTGCCTCTGTATTTTTTGCTATAGCTCGACTATACGGAGCCAACTCGTTGTTTGCGGCAAGTACTATTTCTTGCAGTTTATTCAAAGGCCCTGTCAGTATTGACACATCCGGTATTTCACCTAACGTTTTGGTAAGCAAGGATGAGTTGATGCCTCTACATCCTGTTGATGCTGGACGGTAAACGACCTTTAGCTTTGTTTTATTGGGACGTATAATCAGGCCAGCGCCAAATTTTTCTGCATATTTAATTTCGAACAGCTTCTCAAAATATTCAGGGCAGCGCCTTGCGGCAGTACGGATAGAAATATTTGGATCAAATTTTACCCACGCACAAGCAAGGTGTTTCGGTATCGGCGCACCATCAACAGCCGCCATCCCTACCGCCAGGCGAATATAAAGTGGTAATTCGAAAGATTTTGAAAATTCAGGAACAGGGTCAAGATAAAGCTTGTTTTTTTGCTGCTGAGAAATGGAAATCCAATCGAGGAGCCTGGTTGCATAACCGTTGAATGAGCCAGATTTATCGCCGTATATGCTTAGCAGGCGGCGAAGTTCTTGAGCTATTGCAGGATATTCAGCAAGTGCGCTGGCATCGCTTGATGCATCGATGATTACACGGCGTTCGAGGCCATAAAAGAACAGGAAAATATACCCGATTTCAGCTTCAGGATGGCAGCGCCCACCGGCAAGCCATTCGAGATACGCATGGCGGGCGGTCGGGGAAATATCTGAATAGCTCGGCCAGTAGGAAAACTGCCTTTCCTTGAAATCACCTGTCGCTTCGACAAATTTTGTCGGATCAATCAAGCAGGGGTCATTTGAACCGTACGCGGATTGTAATTTTGTTCCGACATATATCATTCCCCCAGGAATAGTAAGGCCAGCAATTTCTATGGGTTGGCCTTCAGGTATCCATTTGGCTGCGCCAAATCCTTTCGGGGGCGCTGGAATACGGAATTCTGTATGCGAAGATTCTTGGGGGCGAGTAGCCTGCCACGGCGAATCAGTGTTTGATGCCGTATTGCGTGTTACGACTATTTTTACGTTTGCTTGCGGTTTTTGCTTTGTGCTACCTGCTGATTTTGATGAGCGCAGTAACCACATTGGTACGCCAATAAGTAGTACCACTATTAATAAGCCGCTCATCGACCAACCATCATAAGTATACTGAAGCGTTCTGGCGCAAATTGTGTCAGTTTAACATCCCGTGGCTTGCCTGTGCTCGCTAATTGACGCCCTACAACAGCTACTTTTTGGAATTTCGAACTTCGCATGTGTGTCGGAAGCTGCGGCTCATAATCGCGAATTGGCTGCCGAAAAGCGGCGGTTCAGGCGAACAAAATAGTTCGATCATACCCCTATATTTATCTGGTTAGCATCAAATCAGAACCTGATGCTGAATGTCTAAAATGTAGCAGGAAGCGGTCCTTAAATTTCACCAATGCGAACGCCTGCAATGGGTTAGCAAGAGTCATATAAACTCACAAATTCTCAGCAGATTGAAGGTCATCTGTCAACCCGAAGCCGTCATTCAGGGTTAAGTATTGAAAGACACAAAAAGTTGCCCTTCAAAGAGAATATGGTTTGCGGCCAGCATGCGCCAAAATTTGCACGTGCATCTGTACCCACCCACTTCGACCTATCAATGCTTCTGCAACTGGGCCCACTCGGCATCGGTGAACACGCGTGATCGAGTGTGAAACGCTTTACCCTCTGGCCCTTCCAGAGAAAACGTACCGCCGCGTCCTTCGATCACATCAATGATGAGTTGAGTGTG
>JAJYYO010000053.1 GCA_021800795.1 Pseudomonadota bacterium | reverse complement strand
TCAGAGGGTGCGTTCAAGGCGGTCTTCAGGGGAAGCCGCCGGCCTACGGCAGCGAACAGTTGAACAGTCTGGTTAGTTACGTGACTTCACTTGCGCAAGGCAAGCCGATCGATATGGGTGGAATGCCTCAATAACGAGCCATTTTATAATCTCCGAAAGGCCTCCGGAAATCGGGGGCTTTTGCCTGTTTGGAAGGTCAAGAACAGAACAGAATGGACAAAACAGGCTCGGACTCGATTCCTGACCTTGTATGAATCAGAATAAATTGCGCTGCGCAGATTGACAGTGCGCAACAGTGAGTGCTATTTTCCAACTGCGCCGATTTGAGGATCAGCTTGCGGGCGCCTGATAAATACAGCTAAAGCGGGGGTACCCGGTTTGGCGCTAAGCTTCCCGGGTTTTTTATTGGCGGTTTTGTCGGAGTGGACAGGCTGCAAGGATGAATTGTGACTGAATCGTATCAACCTGAGACGCTGGCGGTGCGTGCCGGCACGGTGCGCAGCCAGTTCGGCGAACATTCAGAGGCGCTGTTTCTGACTTCCAGTTTTGTGTTCGAGAGTGCGGCGCAAGCTGCCGCCCGCTTCATCGGCGAGGAGCCGGGCAACATCTATTCGCGTTTCACCAATCCTACCGTCACGATGTTCGAGGAGCGTCTGGCAGCCCTTGAAGGGGCTGAGCAATGCGTCGCCACCGCGTCCGGCATGTCGGCGATCCTGGCGTGCGTGATGGGGGTATTGAAAGCCGGCGATCACATCGTAGCCTCGGTCAGTCTGTTCGGCTCCACCGTGAATCTGTTCAACAACGTCATCAAAAAGTTCGGCGTGGAAACGACCTATGTGTCCGCAACCATCGTTGCCGAATGGCAGGCGGCGGTGCGCGCCAACACCCGCCTGTTCTTTCTGGAAACGCCATCCAATCCGCTCACCGAAATTTCCGATATTGCGGCCATCTCTGTCATAGCAAAATCATGCGGGGCCTTGCTGGCGGTGGATAATTGTTTCTGCACGCCGATATTGCAACGCCCGTTGGCGCTGGGTGCAGACATCGTGATTCACTCGGCTACCAAATACATAGACGGGCAGGGGCGGGTGCTGGGCGGCGCGGTGCTGGGCAGCCGAAAAAATATGGAAAGTGTGTATGGATTTCTGCGCACCACGGGGCCTACCATGAGCGCTTTCAATGCCTGGATCTTCCTGAAGGGTCTGGAGACGCTGAAACTGCGCATGGATGCGCACAGCGCCGGTTCGCTGGAGCTTGCAACCTGGCTGGAAGCGCAGCCCAATGTGGCGCGCGTTTTTTATCCCGGACTGCCGTCGCATCCGCAACATGAACTGGCGATGCGCCAGCAGAAAAGCGGCGGCGGCATCGTGGCCTTCGAGGTTAAAGGCGGCAAGGAGGCGGCCTGGCGCGTGATCGACAACACGAAAATGCTGTCCATCACGGCGAATCTGGGCGACACGCGCACCACCATCTGTCATTCAGCCAGCACCACCCATGCGCGCATCAGTCCTGAGGCGCGTCTGGCCGCCGGTATCAGCGACGGGCTGATCCGCATTGGAGTGGGGCTGGAAGCCGTGATCGATATACAGAACGATCTGGCACGCGGTCTGTGATGGATATTCTCGCAGCCCAGGCAGGCGGATTGCTCAAGTCTCACGGGCTGATGCTGGCGACGGCGGAGTCCTGTACCGGCGGCGGGGTGGCGCAGGCGATCACGGAGGTGGCGGGCAGTTCGGCGTGGTTCGAGCGCGGCTTTGTGACCTACTCCAATCTGTCCAAGCAGCAGATGCTGGGGGTGAGTGAGGCGACGCTGGCGCAATTTGGTGCGGTATCCGAAGCGGTGGTGCGCGAGATGGTGGGTGGCGCGTTAGCCAGCAGCGCGGCGCAAGTGGCGCTGGCGGTCAGCGGCATTGCAGGGCCGGACGGCGGCACGCCCGACAAGCCGGTCGGTACCGTGTGGTTTGCCTGGGGTGTAAAAAATGCATCCGTCTACGCGCAGCGTCATCAGATCGCAGGCAGCCGCGCCGAAGTTCGCGCTCACGCAGTGCGTATCGCCTTGCAGGGTGTGATCGACTTGCTCAATCAGCGTACCGAAACCGCCTAAATAACTAAAAAGAACGAACGTTCTGTTCAGATGCGTATTGATGTGACATAATCCGCGCACTAATTTTTAAGGGATGCAAAATGGATGAGAACAAAAGCCGTGCCCTCGCCGCAGCGCTGAGTCAGATCGAAAAGCAGTTCGGCAAGGGTTCGATCATGCGCCTGGGTGAAAACGAAGTGGCGCAGGACATACAGGTCGTTTCCACCGGTTCGCTGGGGTTGGATATCGCGCTGGGTGTGGGTGGTTTACCGCGTGGTCGCGTCATTGAAATCTACGGACCTGAATCCTCCGGCAAGACCACGCTGGCCTTGCAGGTGATCGCCGAAATGCAGAAGCTGGGCGGTACGGCGGCGTTCATCGATGCGGAACACGCGCTCGATCCGCAATATGCGCAGAAGCTCGGCGTGAAGGTGGAGGACTTGCTGATTTCGCAGCCGGACAACGGCGAGCAGGCGCTGGAAATCACCGACATGCTGGTGCGCTCCGCCTCGGTAGACGTAGTGGTGATCGACTCGGTAGCTGCGTTGACGCCCAAGGCAGAAATCGAAGGCGAAATGGGCGATGCGCAAATGGGCTTGCATGCGCGTCTGATGTCGCAGGCCTTGCGCAAACTGACCGCCAATATCAAACGCTCCAACACGCTGGTGATTTTCATCAACCAGTTGCGCATGAAAATCGGCGTGATGTTCGGCAATCCGGAAACCACCACCGGCGGCAACGCGCTCAAGTTCTACGCCTCGGTGCGTCTGGATATCCGCCGTATCGGCGCGATCAAGAAGGGCGACGAAGTGATCGGTAACGAGACCCGCGTCAAGGTGGTGAAGAACAAGGTCGCTCCTCCGTTCCGCGAGGCGCTGTTCGATATTCTGTACGGTGAAGGCATTTCTCGCGAGGGCGAAATCATCGATCTGGGCGTGCTGCACAAACTGGTGGAAAAATCCGGTTCGTGGTACAGCTACAACGGTGAAAAGATCGGTCAGGGCAAGGACAATGTGCGTGAATATTTGCGTGCCCGTCCTGAAGTTGCGCGCGAGATTGAAAACAAGATACGCAGCATCATCGGTGTGGCGCTGATCGATGCCGGCGAGCCGACAAAGAGCGCTGTAAAGGCGAAGGCAGCCGAATAATTTTGGCTGTGTATCCGGGTGAGAAAAAGACCTGAGATAAGTTTACGCGCGCGCGCCTTGCAATATCTGGCGCGCCGCGAATACAGCCGCGCCGAGCTGGCCGTCAGGCTGCGTCCCTATGCTCAGCTAGAGGACGAATTCGAGCAGTTGCAGCCAGTCGATCTGGATGCGCTGCTGAACGATCTGACCGAGCGCGGCTGGCTGTCGGACGAGCGTGCCGCGACGCAGTTGTTGCACGCCAGGCGTTCCCGCTTCGGCACTCAGCGCATCACGCACGAAATGCGCCAGAAGGGCATCAGCGATGAGCTGATCGAGCAGGCTTTGCCGTCGTTGAAAGAAACCGAACTGGAATCCGCACGCGGCGTGTGGCAAAGAAAGTTCGGCGCGCTGCCGCAGGACGCCAAGGAAAGGGCGCGCCAGATGCGCTTTATGCAGTCGCGCGGTTTTTCGATGGATGCAATCTTCAAGGTGCTGCACCACGATGAAACGGCTGAAGGTGAGTGATAAGCCAGATTGTTCAATTACACCGCAGCAACGCGGCAAGCGGTTCTGGAATGAGTCAATGGTTGCGAGAGTCCTTCAAAAGGCAGCTTGGTACTGAATTGGCTGACGACTATAAATCTCCCCGATATAGCGTTAAACCCAGATTGTCCATTAGAACGAAAAGTCGTCATTCCCGCGCAAAGGGTTTGGCAGGCAAGCTGCAAAGCAGTTGCTCGCAAAGCGGGAATCCAGTTAATTACAAATCCCGCGTAGCGGATCAATATCAAGGTTGGGTTGTTACTGGAAACTCGCGCAAGCGTTCGATACGCCAGCAAGAGCACAATTGGCGCTTGCTATCAACGGAATAAAAATTTTCAGGAAATTCATGCATGTCAAAAAAAGTAACAATATCGGCCCGCGACCCGAAACAGAACCTTATTCTTGCAGCCCTGCCCAAACAGGATTACGTACGCCTGTTGCCTGACCTGGAATTGATCCCGATGCCTCTTGGTTTGACGATGTCCGAGTCGGGCGACCATGTGAATTTTCTGCACTTCCCGATAAGCGGCATCGTCTCGCTGATTTATGACCTGGAAAATGGCGCTTCGAGTGAAATAGCGCTCGTTGGAAACGAGGGTCTGGTCGGTATTTCCATTTTTATGGGGGGCGAAAGTATGCCGAGCAGCACGAAGGTGCAAAGCGCAGGCTACGCTTACCGGCTCAGCAGGAAAATTATGAAGCAGGAGTTCGCACTGGGTGGCCAGCTACAACACTTGTCGCTGCTTTACACGCAGGCACTGATTAGCCAGACGTCTCAAACTGCGGTATGCAATCAACACCATACGCTGGATCAGAGACTTTGCCGCTGGCTGTTGATGAGCCTGGATCGGATGCATGACAATAAACTGCTGGTAACGCAAGAGTTGATTGGGAGCTTGTTGGGCGTGCGCCGGGAGAGTGTGACCGACGCTGCAGGCAAACTGCAAAAAAATGGAACAATTACCTATTCACGCGGCATTATCAAGGTGATAGACCGACGCAAGCTTGAAATGCAGGTATGCGAATGCTATGAGGTGGTGAATCAGGAGTATGAGCGTTTGTTGCCAAAACCATCATCAAAGTAGTTTGGATTCGAACAGATTGCTGACCGGTAAAGCTGAAAAAGCAGTTGTCCGCTGTGACTTCGCAATGGTTTTTGATTGCAGGGTCAATGCCTGCCGGTTTCATCAGATTAAATCGATTAACACGGATTAATCATAAAATTGCATTGGTTGTTGGTCGGCTCGCCTGATGGGTGAGAGGTGCAAGGCAGATAAGGCTTGTAAATCTGGTTAATCAACGGATTGAGCTTCTGTATTAAGGATAATGAAAGTGACAGCAACACCATCCGACATGGAAGCAGTCCCGCTTAATGCGGTTAACCACACTTACGCAGAAATGTCGGTAACCCGGCAAGCGCTGCTGGACATTTTCAATGCCGCGCTAACGGCGGTGGATCCATATCGCGCAGTGCTCAAGGCTGTCAGTTTCGAGAATAACCGTTTGCAGGTTGCGGGTACAGCTTACGATCTTGCAGCGTTCGGACGCATCATCGTGGTGGGCGCGGGCAAGGCTGCGGCGCGCATGGCGCAGGCGATCGAAACCCTGCTTGGCAGCCAAATTGATGCGGGGCTGATCATCGTCAAGCAAGGTCACTCAGCGCGACTGTCCATCATCGAACAGGTCGAAGCGGCGCACCCTGTACCGGATGCGGCGGGGCTGTCCGGCACTGCGGGCATCATGCAGATGGTGCGTGCCGCTGATGAAGCTACGCTAGTCATCTGCCTGCTTTCAGGCGGCGCATCCGCTCTGCTGGCGGCGCCTGTCGAAGGAATTACGCTGCACGACAAACAGCAGGTAACAAGTCTGTTGCTGAATGCAGGCGCATCGATCGGCGAACTGAATGCAGTGCGCAAACACCTCTCGATGGTCAAGGGCGGCAGGCTCGCCCGGGCGGCTTGGCCTGCGCAACTGGTGACGCTGATTCTTTCAGACGTCATCGGCGACCGGCTGGACGTGATCGCTTCCGGGCCGACTGCGCCGGACAGTTCGACTTTCGCGGATGCGCTGGAGGTGATCAACAAATATGCGCTTCAGACAGAAATTCCTGTAAATGTGGCTGACTATTTGAAACGCGGCATGGCAGGACAGGTTCCCGAAACCGTGAAGGAGCATGATCCATGTTTGAACAGGACGCACAATGCGATCATCGCCAGTCTCACTCAGGCGCTGGCGGCAGCCAGAGAGCGTGCCGTACAGCTGGGGCTCGTCGCACGGATTGTGTCAGAAACGTTGCAGGGTGAGGCGCGCGATGCAGCGCGTTTGCTGGCTCAGACAGCACGTGCTGAACTTGCCGTGATGAAGCCGGGTGAGCGGCGCTGTCTGATCTGGGGCGGGGAGACAACCGTCACGGTGCGCGGCGGTGGCCGTGGCGGCAGGAATCAGGAGCTGGCGCTGGCCTTTGCGCTGGAAATTGAGGGCTTGCAGGGCGTATCGCTGTTATCCGCAGGCACCGACGGCAGTGACGGCTCGACCGATGCTGCGGGTGCGATGGTGGATGGAGCAAGCACCTTACGGGCACGCAGTTTTGGTTTGGATGCGCGCAGTTATCTTGAGCAAAACGATTCATATTCATTTTTTCAGAACCTCGATGCGCGTTCCGGGGTGCAACACCATTTCAAGACGGCCCCTACCGGCACCAATGTAATGGACATACAGATTGTATTGTTGGACACGCGCGTGGTTTAGCTGCCGGGGCCCTGCATGGTATGATGCGCTCTTTAAACGTGAAACACGCGCAGGCGTTCGTTTGTTTCCTCGCCCTCCGGGAGAGGATTGAGGTGAGGGAACGGACATGGCGAGTTTCATTGTCAGGGGTGGCATAATCGCCATGTCCGTTAGTTCGACAGGCTGCAAGGTGCCGCCTGTTGCAATCAGCGATGGATGTAAAACATGAAAAGCAGTGAAATTCGCCAGCAGTTCCTCGATTTTTTCGCCTCCAAAGGCCACACGATAGTCGCCTCCAGTTCGCTGGTGCCGGTTGACGACCCGACCCTGCTGTTCACCAATGCCGGGATGAACCAGTTCAAGGATGTATTCCTGGGTTTCGACAGGCGCCCTTATACCCGCGCGACAACGAGCCAGAAGTGCGTGCGCGCCGGCGGCAAACACAACGATCTGGAAAACGTCGGCTACACCGCGCGCCATCACACCTTTTTCGAGATGCTGGGCAACTTCAGCTTTGGCGATTACTTCAAGCGCGACGCGATTGCTTACGCGTGGGAGCTGTTAACCGAGGTTTTCAAGCTGCCCAAAGACAAACTCTACGTCACGGTGTATGCCGAGGATGACGAGGCTTACGACATCTGGACAAAGGAGATGGGTCTCGAACCTTCCCGCGTGATCCGCATCGGCGACAACAAGGGCGCGCGTTATGCATCGGACAATTTCTGGATGATGGGCGATACCGGCCCTTGCGGGCCATGCACCGAAATTTTCTACGATCACGGCGAGCATATCCCGGGCGGTCTGCCAGGCACGCCTGAGGAAGACGGCGACCGCTACATCGAAATCTGGAACAACGTGTTCATGCAGTTCAACCGCGACGAGGCGGGCGTGATGCATCCGCTGCCCAAACCGTCGGTGGATACCGGCATGGGGCTGGAACGCATCTCGGCGGTGTTGCAACACGTGCATGCCAACTACGAGATCGACCTGTTTGTTGCGCTGATCGCCGCCGCGGCGCGCGAGACGCACTGTACCGATCCGGAGTCGCCCTCGCTAAAAGTGCTGGCCGACCATATCCGCGCCTGTTCCTTTCTGATTGCGGACGGGGTGATTCCCGGCAACGAGGGGCGCGGCTATGTGCTGCGCCGCATCATCCGCCGCGCGATCCGCCACGGGTACAAGCTGGGTGCGCGAGAGGCATTTTTCTACAAAATGGTGCCGGATCTGGTCGAACAGATGGGCGCGGCGTATCCCGAACTCGCCGAAGCTGAAAATCGCGTCAAAGGAATTTTGAAGCTTGAAGAGGAACGCTTCTTCGCCACCATCGAAAACGGCATGGCGATCCTGGAAGCTGAGCTTGCCGAAATGAGCAACACGGGCAACAAGATTTTCAACGGCGAAACGGCTTTCAAGCTGCACGACACCTTCGGTTTTCCGCTCGATCTGACCCAGGATGTTTGCCGCGAGCAGGGCGTAACCGTCGATGTCGCCGCATTCGATGTTGCGATGGCGCAGCAGAAACAACAGGCGCGCGCATC
>JAJYYO010000052.1 GCA_021800795.1 Pseudomonadota bacterium | reverse complement strand
CCGATGGCCAGAATTATTTCGCGAGCGCTGGACGGCGAACTGGACGTGGTGCTGGTGCGCAAGCTGCGCGCCCCGGATAATCCGGAGTTTGCCATCGGTTCGGTGGACGAAACCGGCTGGACCTATCTTGCCGATTATGCAAGGCAGGCGGGAGGAAGCCGGGAATACATCGACTCCGAGAAAGCAGTGCAGATGCAGGTGATGCGCGAGCGGCGCGCCAGTTACACCCCGATCCGCCCCGCTCTGGACCCCGCAGGGCGTACCGTCATCGTGGTGGACGATGGGCTGGCAACCGGTTCGACGATGATCGCTGCCCTTCATGCGCTGCGTGCCAAACATCCAAAAAAACTGATTTGTGCGGTGCCGGTGGCGCCCCGCGATACGCTGAAAAAAGTTTCATCCTACGCCGATGAGGTGGTCTGCCTGGAGGCGCCCGAAGTGTTTTATGCGGTCGGTCAGTTCTACCGTTCTTTCGATCAGGTAAGCGATGAGGAAGTGATCGCAGAGCTTAGGCAGTAGCTGAGTCAGCTGTTATGAGCTGCGGGCTTGAAGTGCCTGACGAACCAGTCCGCGGCACTTTGTGCCGCCTGCTGCAGCGTGCCGGGTTCTTCGAACAAATGCGTCGCATTCTGTATCAGGATCAACTGTTTCTCGCAGTTCAGCTGCTCATAGGCGAATTGATTCAATTCGATCACCACATGATCTTCACTGCCAACGATGAGCAAGGTGGGCGCTGACACGCGGCTCAGGGCGATTTCACCGGCAAGATCGGGTCTGCCGCCACGCGACACCACAGCGTCAATGTCACCGTTCATTTTTGCGGCAGCCAGCAATGCAGCGGCGGCCCCCGTGCTGGCGCCGAAATAGCCCAGCCTCAGGTTTTTTGCTTCGTTCTGCAGCCAACTCGTCGCAGCAAGCAGACGGCGCGCGAGCAGTGCAATGTCAAAGCGCGTGGCGTAATTCTGATCCTCTTCAGCCGTCAGCAGATCGAACAGCAGCGTGCCGATGCCGTGTTGTTGCAGAACTTTGGCGACGTAGCTGTTGCGCGGGCTGAGTCGGCTGCTGCCGCTGCCGTGGGCAAAAAGCACCACGCCGCAGGCCTTCGCCGGCACAAGCAATTCTCCTTCAAGGGCAATCTGTCCGGCTGGAATATGTACGGTATTCATGTGAAATCTCCCTGACAATTCGACTTTGATCAACATCAAAAAACGGCGACACTTCAAATTTCTGACTTGCCTGTGGTCTCCCCGGCAAGTTCAGTGCGAAATTCTTCAACTTTTACATGAAAATTATCGGCATCCCCATAGTCCAGGAAATGTTTGTAGCGTGAATGAGCGTTTAAGATTTTGCGTGCGTGTTTGATCGGGCAGAAATATTGTTCGGTGCGTGCCGTAATTTCGCGTGCATAGCCCAGCATGCCGACGGCATAGGAGCAGTACATGCAGTCGATTTTCTCGATGATGTTGAGATAAGCCAGATGCTGGTGATCCATCGCGATATAGTCGGCGCGCCGCACGCGGGCAATTCCGTATATGGGAAAACAGCTTAATTGATAGAAGCTGATACATAGATCGAACAGGGCCAGCGGGACGATCATGCCGTAGATGATAGGCATGGTAATGAAATTTTGCGGACGGACGGTCAGAAACCAGCGGAACACGCCCAGCTTGACGCGCTGGTGCGCGTCCCTGATGGTTTGTTCAAAAACGACGCGCCTGTCATTTATCCGGTAGCGTAAAAGACCTTCCTGATCTTCGATGGCTTTTTGCAACTCAACTTCGAGCGCGCTGATCTGATCGACGATTTGACGAATGTTCATGGCGAGTACCTCGGGCATCTGGCAGTGTGAACCTGAACAGTATAGAGGCAATCTGCCGGGTTGGGATATTTATGACTGCCGATATTTGCCGGTATTGGCGATTCGGAAAGCTGAACCGGCCAAATTGAGAAAAAATCAGGTTGCCCTGGCAGCCTGCAAGACTTCTAAACGAAGCCGGGCAGGCCGCCAAACCTCCTATCAGGTTTTTCTTTTTCCCGTCACCCAAACGTAGAACATGGGCAGGTAGAACAGGCTCAGGAAGGTGCCGATCAGCAGTCCGCCGATCGCAGCGTCCGCCAGCGGCGACAGGCGCTCCAGGCCGATGGCACGCTGCATGGCGATCGGCACCATGCCGGCGATACTGGCCAGCGCGGTCATCAGAATCGGCCGGAAACGCAGGCGTATCGTGTCTTCGGCGGCAGTGTAGGCATCGTGGCCTTCACGCGTGCGTTCCTGAATAAAGTCCACCATCAGGATCGAGTTCTTGATAATGATGGAGAACAGCAACACGGTGCCGAGTATGGCTGGCAAGGCCATGGCCTTGCCGAAAGCCAGCAGCCCCCACATTGCGCCGATGGCCGAAAGCGGCAGAATCAGGATGGACAGCACGGCCAACCCGACGCTGCCATAGGCCGGCACCAGCACGCCGAACAGCAACAGCATGCCCAGCCCCAGTCCCCGCACCATCAGTTTGCTCGACTCCTGGGCACTGGCAAAGTCGCCAAAATCCTCGACACTCACACCGGGAGGCAGCACTTTCTGAACCGCGTTCATCGCGCCCCCGCTGAGGAAGCTGACCGGCACCAGGCTGCGAAAGCCGTATACATCCAGACTGTAGCGTATACCATCAGTGGTAATTTCCGCCGTGGCAGGCTGCAGCACGAGATGGGCGACATCGCCCAGCGTGGTGTTGTGACCGTCGGGCAGACGGATAGGCAGGTTCATCAATGCCTGCGGATTTTCACGGTAGGGGGTGTCGAAATACAAGCGCACCGGAATGCTGCCCATGCTGGGCAGACGGCTGAACGCCGCAGCCGGCAAACCTTTGAGCGGCAGTTGCGCGGTGATCTGGTCGGCTGTCACGCCCAGCGTGCGCAGCCTGGCATCGTCGAATTGCAATACCGCTTCCTCGCTGTCGCGATCCCAGGTGGTGGACACCGAGGTAAAACCCGGTACCTTCAGCATGGCCTCGCGCGCCTTATGTGCCGCATCGGGCAGCAACCGCCAGTCTTCTGCGCGCAGCAGAATATCCACCGGCGCCTTGATGCTGGACAGTGCGGTAGCACCGTAGTCATACACATCGGCCAACACCACGCCCGGAATCTGGTGCAAAGCCGTGCGCAGATCAGATTCGATCTGCCAGCTGGATTCCTTGCGGTGCAAGTGATCGACGTAAGTCAGCGTGTAGCTTGCCTCGCCCGGCAACTGGCCGGAGCCCAGCGACAGCACCCCCGGTTCGGAACCGTAAGCGACATCCCAGCGGGTCAACCGCGCATCGTGATCGAGCGATTGTTCGAAGGGTTTCAAACGTGCATCGGCTTCCTGCACGGTGATGTTGCCGCCGAACTTGACATGCACGCGCACGATCCCGGTATCCATCGGCGGCATGGCTTCACGACCGATCAGCGGCAGCACGGTGCGGGCAGTGAATACCAGCAGCGCGAGCGTGGGTAACAGGAAGATCACGCGCCTCACGGCGCGCCCGCCGAAAGCAAAGCGCAGCAACCGGGTATACAGCGTTGCACCCGGCCCGATGAAACGGTGGTAGCCGCGCTCGATAGCCTGTTCCCAGCGATTCTTGGGCGGCAGTCCGTTGCGGTACCAGAACAACGAAATACGCGGAATCAAGGTAATGGCCACGAAATACGACACGAACACCGCAATCAGCACCGGAAAAATCAGATGCCTGAATATCTGTTGTGGAAAACCGCCGATAAACATCAGCGGGGCGATCACCACCGAAGTGGCTATGGTGCCGACGAACATCGGGAACAACACTTCCTGCGTTCCGGTGCGGATGGCGGTCTGCGCATCCTCGTGCAGTTCGCTCAGGTGGCGCTCGATGTTTTCCAGCACCACGACCGCATCATCCACCAGCATGCCAAGGGCCAGAATGATGCCGGTCATCACCGGTACATTGAGCTCCTTGCCGCTGAGCCACAGCACGGCGAGCGTGAGCAGGAACACCACCGGTATGGTGATCAGTGTGGTGGCCACAGCGCGCCAGTTGGCAAGGAACAGCAGCATCACCAGCGCCACGAACACTACCGCGTCGCGCAATGCTTCGATCATGTTGCTGTTTGAAGTCTCGATCAGCGGCCCCTGGGTATCGGCAGTACTGAAGCGGATGTTGGGGAAACGCGCTTCCAGGCCGGGCAATATTTTCATTGCACCGTCGATGGTGTTCTGCACGCTGCCGCCCGGCGCGCGTTGTATGGCTACCGCAATCGCCGCCCCGTCCTTGCTGTGAAATGCCGAGTAGCGTTCCGCCGAAGTCAGGCTGACGCTGGCCACATCACCCAGGGTCAATCCGCCGGACAGTGGCAGCGCACGCAGTGCGTCCACGCTGTCGCGCTCGTTATAGATCGTCAGTGTCAGGATGCGCCCGCCCCCCTGTTCGGTGCCCACCGGGTAATCGCGATCGATGCGTGCGATCAGCCCTTGCAGCGTCGCCGGGTCGATGTGATAGCGCGCCAGTTTGAGCGGATCGAAATCCACTCGCACAGCCGGCTGGTAGCCGCCGAAAATATCCACATTGGCGACCTCAGGTTGGGTCAGGAACGCGGTGCGGATGTCGTTCTCGGCAAGCAGGCGCACCTGGGCCTGCGTCAGCCCACTGCCCGGTTTCGGGCTGAGCGCGATCGTCAGTACCGGGCTGATGAACTCGCCTATCGCGTATTCGCTGGACGGGCTCGCCTCAGGCGGCATGTCCGCGCGCGCCTGAGTGAGCGCGTTGCTCACATCGAGCAATGCACGATCCAGTCCTTTGGTGTACTCAAACTCGGCAGTGACGATGGATACCTCGTTCTTATTGACGCTCTGTACATCGCGCACGCCCGAGAGGGTGTAAAGCTGTTTCTCGATCGGACGGGTAACGCGCTGCGCCACGCTCAGTGCAGAGGCACCCGGCAGCTGGGTGATCACGGTCACGGAGGGTCGGTCCAGGTCGGGATACATGTTGCGCGGCATGCTGTTATAGCCGATCACGCCCAGCAGCGAAGCGATCACCAGGATGATACCCATTGCCAAAGGACGTTTATAAAAGAATTCAAACATGGCTTAGTGCGCTCCGGAAATGTTATATGATGTGCCGCCGGCCAGGCGGTTGAGCACATCCGGGCTGGCGCAGGCAATACGCGCCCCGACCAGCCCGGCAGGCGTTGCCGCCGCGCCCTGCTCGCCGGAGGCAAGCAGGGCGATGGTCTGCACTGAAGCCGGGGACCTGCCGTCAGCCGGCAGACGCAGCAAATCCGCGTGTCGGCCATCGGTGTTCAGCATGCATTCATCTGGAATGAACACGCCCCGCCCGCTGTAGGTGACCAGGTTTACGTCCACCTTGCTGCCGGGCATCAGGTCGTTCACCCGCGCTTCCCAGCGACGTAAACCCTGCGAGGTCGCTTCCGGCCAGGGATGCACGGGATAGGATTTTCCATCCAGCAGCAACCCGCCCACCACCATCGGATTGGGCGCGTCCACCAGCACCCGTTGCGGCCCCAGCGCGACAATGCGCAAAAGCGGCTTGCCCGGTGTGGCAATATCGCCCGGCTGCGCCAGACGGGCGGCGATCACGCCGTCGAAGGGCGCGACAAGCGTGGAGTTGTGCAGATTTTCCCGTGCGAGCGTCTGGCGTGCCTGGGCTGCGGCAAAAGCAGCCTCATCAGTCTGTAGTTGTTCCAAAGAAACGCCGCCGATCCGGTAGAGCTTGCGGGACCGCTGTAGATGTTCTTCCGCGGCCATGAGGGCGCTCTTGGCGAACGCCAGATCGGCCTCAAGTGAATTGCCCTGGGATCGCATACCGCCGGACTGGCTCATTTCTACCGTTGCCAGCAAGTCTCCACGCTTGAACCTGCTCCCTTCATACAGCGGCATCCGGGTGACATAGCCGGACAGTCTGCTGGCCAGCACAGTCTGATCGACGGCTTCCACGTCCGCCACTGCGGGACGGGTCAGGCGCACAGCCTCCTCGCCCAGTGTGCGATCGTGAATCACCACGGTCCATGCGGTGGGGGGAGCTTCGGATGACAGCACATGATGCTGATGGCGTATCAGATATGCGGCAGCTGCGACGAGCAGCAATAAAACGCTCAAGGCAGGAATTGTTTTTTTGATATTCATGGTTTTACTCCCAGGGAGTCGATGTATTTGTCGGATGGCGTGCCGAGCAGTATCTGCATGCCGGACCAGGCGGTTGCGGCCAGGGCAGAGGCGTCGGCAAGTGTGTATTGTGCGTCGAGCAGATTGCGCTCCTCGTAAAGAAGCTCGTCCAGGGTGCCGGCGCCGAGTCGCCATTTTTCGCGCTCGACGTCAACCACTTCCTGGCGATGTTCCACCTCGCTGGCAAGCGCACGGGCATTGCCGATTGAGGATTGATAGTTCGCTTCAAGGGCGGAAATTTGGGAAATCGTGTCTGCCTGCACGGCCAGCAATTGTTCTTTTGCTGCCCGAGCCCGTTGCATGGATGCAGACGCGCGTTGAATGCCGCCCGGATCAAGGGGGATATTCATATTAAGACCAAGCACCCATGCATGGCGCTGCACCAATGCGCCATCGTAGTTATCGTATTGGGTATCTATACTGAAAGCCGGGAGCAGGCTGCGGTGCGCTTCCTGTGCAAGCGCTTCTGCCGCTGTTTCCTGTGCCTTGGCCAGAGCAACCGGCAGACTCGCTTGCACATTGTTGTTTTGTAGTTCAGGCACCACAATTTTTTCAGCAATTGTTGTGGCGACCATATTCGCGGAAGCCTTAAGCGCGGCCAGTGCAGCGAATTGGTTGCCATCGAAAATAGTCTGCTGCGCTGCGAGGCGCGACAGATCGCTTTGCACCAGACTTAAATCAAGTCCGGCTGTCCGTCCGATCTTGACTTCCTCACGCACTCGCTTCGCATATGTTTCGAGTTGCTTCTGCTCGGCGCTGAGTGCGCGGGATTGCGCTGCCAGTGCTTGCAGGCGCACGTAAGCCGCCAGGGTTTGATGCAGCCGCAGCAGGGTTTCCTGACGCGCCAGTAATTGCGCCGTGGTGTTGCCGGCTTGCGCCTGTTTGCGCTCGGCGGCGATGACGCCGAATACGTCTACAGGCAAATGATAGCTGGCCCCGTATTGTGTGATGTCCTGTGATGCCGGAACCGGGAACGGGGTGACGCCCGGTGTGAAAATACCCACCACTCTGGGCATGTTGTAACGATAGCTCCCGGAGAACAGATTGGCCTGACCTAAGTAGCGCAGATTCGCGGCGCTTACATCCTTGCCGGCGGCCTGCGATTGCAAATCGCTCGCGGCAATCGCCGGATTTTCAAGTGTGTGCTGGAGCAGATCGGTCAGCTCGGAGGCATGAGCCGTGCCGGTTAATGCAAAACCGAGCAAAACACTTAATGCATTGCGGTAAAGGTGCCCGTTAGTCGTGAATGATCGTTCGCCTGCCATGGCAGGCAGGGCAGGCGTGGCGCGCTTGCGGATTTTTTTCATTTAAGTTTCCAAATGACTGCACTGCCTTTCACGCGCAGGTGAATGGCAGGCTGTTAGCTGAGTTATGGAGAATCTTGCTTAAAGAAGAATCGTGGAAGCGGGCGGGCCGCGTGCGACGGGGGTAAAGGCGTGAACGAGACGTAACGATAGGGAAGGGGGGAGAAAGGTTGCGGCGGGCAGAGGAGGTAGCGGAAAAGTATAGATGCCCGTGGCGGGCGCGCTGCTCAGATCCGCGAAGGTTGCGCATTTTTCGCAGGCATGATGCGGTGTAACCTGCTTGTCCTGTTCTGACAGGGATTCAAGGGCATGACTCAGCGCGTGCACGGCCCCGGCTTGCTGTGCAGTCAGCAGCGCAAAGGCAATAAATACCGGCAGAAAGAATCGGGAAATTCGCATAGCGGCGCACATTAGCAAAAATCGAGAGGGGAGGCAAGGTAAATAACCAACTGCAATTGTCGGATTCGGTGCCGAGCTGGAAACAACTGCTACTCGGCCAGCGCCAGGTGTCTCACGTAATGGCAGGTATAGCCGCCAGGGTGCTTTTTCGTAAGCGTCCGGCCGACTCACATTGATTGTGTAAGCGAAAGCTAAGAGCATAGTGTCCACCAATTCTTAGTGGACACTTTATGAACTCATCAGCATCAACAATACCCAGCCGCCGTCGGCGGCAA
>JAJYYO010000051.1 GCA_021800795.1 Pseudomonadota bacterium | reverse complement strand
CGCATCAGCGCGGTTGCCGATGGAGGTGATTAAGAGTAAGATTCCAGCCCTTTCGCTTTTGTATGGGCATGGGTGAGGTTTGGCGATTTTTGTCGTCATTTTTTTTGCTTTAACCGAGCGTTTGAACGGTGGCGAGCGGTGCAACGCGCAAATGCGCTGGTTTTGCCTGGCGCCCTAGGTTTAAACATTCGGTTCGATTTGATTGAGGTACGCTGTGGTTAACTCTTCTTTGCCAATGCAACAAGGTTTGTACGATCCGCGCCAGGAGCGCGATGCCTGTGGAGTGGGTTTTGTCGCCCATATCAAGGGGAAAAAAAGCCATGACATGGTCAGTCAGGGTTTGCAGATACTGGAAAACCTGACTCATCGCGGTGCGACGGGTGCAGACCCGCTGGCCGGCGATGGCGCAGGTATTTTGTTGCAGATCCCCGATGCATTCTTGCGTATACAATGCGCGGCGCTGGGTTTTTCCTTGCCGCAAGCAGGCAGTTATGGCGTGGGTATGCTGTTTTTGCCGCAAGAGACGACGGCGCGTGCCGCCTGTGAACAGATCATCACGGACAAAATTGTCGCTGAAGGTCAGACTTTGCTGGGTTGGCGTGATGTGCCGGTGGACAGCTCGATACTGGGCGAGAGCGTAAAGCTGGTCGAACCGACGGTACGACAGGTGTTTATCGGCCGTGGTGCAAACTGCGAGCATACGGATGCTTTCGAGCGCAAGTTGTTCGTGATCCGCAAGACCGCAGAACACGCCGTGAATAATCTTGCAGGTTCGCAGGGTAAAGGTTTTTATATTCCTTCGCTGTCTGCGCGCACCATCGTTTATAAGGGCATGTTGCTGGCCGATCAGGTGGGCAAGTATTACCCCGATTTGCAGGACAAAAGTTTAATCAGTGCACTGGCGCTGGTGCATCAGCGTTTTTCAACCAACACTTTCCCGACCTGGGATCTGGCGCATCCTTTCCGCATGATTGCGCATAACGGCGAAATCAATACCGTGCGCGGCAACGTGAACTGGATGGCGGCGCGTCATGCGGCGATGTCCTCGAAATTGCTGGGCGAAGATCTGGAAAAGCTCTGGCCGCTGATCGTGGACGGTCAGTCCGATTCGGCCTGTTTCGACAATGCGCTGGAGCTGCTGGTGGCGGGGGGGTATTCGTTGCCGCACGCAATGATGTTGCTGATCCCCGAGGCGTGGGCAGGCAATCCGCTGATGGACGAAGAGCGTCGCGCCTTTTATGAATACCATGCCGCACTGATGGAGCCGTGGGATGGTCCGGCTGCCGTGGCGTTTACCGATGGCCGCATGATCGGTGCGACACTGGATCGCAACGGCCTGCGTCCGGCGCGCTATCTGATTACCGACGATGATGTGGTATTGCTGGCCTCCGAGATGGGGGTGCTGAATATTCCTCAGCACAAGGTGGTCAAGAAGTGGCGTTTGCAGCCGGGCAAGATGTTTCTGATCGACATGGAAGCCGGTCGCATCATCGACGATGCCGAGCTGAAAAATCAGCTGGCAACCGACAAGCCTTATCGTCAGTGGATCGAGGAATCGCGTTATTTCCTGAGCGATCTGCCGGCGGGCCAGATCACCGATCAACTCAATGCCAGCCTGCTGGATACGCAGCAGGCGTTCGGTTATTCCCAGGAAGATGTTAAGTTTATTTTGACGCCGATGATCAACGCGGGCGAAGAGCCGACAGGTTCCATGGGTGCGGATGCTGCGCTGGCTGTGCTGTCGAATAAAAATCGCTCGTTTTACGATTATTTTCAACAGTTGTTCGCTCAGGTGACCAATCCGCCGATCGACCCGATCAGGGAAGAAATCGTGATGTCGCTGACTTCGTTCATCGGTCCCAAGCCCAACCTGCTCGGTTTTGACGAAACTGTCCCCGCGCTGCGCCTGGAAGTGCATCAGCCGGTATTGACCAACGAGGATATTTCACGTCTGCGCAACATCGAGCAGCATACCCAGGGACGCTATCGTTCGCAGATTCTGGATATCACCTATCCGGCAACGCTGGGTGTGACCGGTTGTGAGGATACGCTCAAGACGCTGTGTGTCGCCGCCGACAAGGCAGTGGCCGATGGCTATAACGTGCTGATTCTGTCCGACCGTGCCATGTCATCCGAGCGTGTTGCCATTCCGGCGCTGGTGGCCTGCTCCAAAGTACACCTGCATCTGGTGCGCGCCGGTTTACGTACCAGCACGGGGCTGGTGGTCGATACCGGTTCAGCGCGTGAAGTGCATCATTTCGCTTTGCTGGCGGGTTTCGGCGCGGAAGCCGTCTGTCCGTGGCTGGCATATGAAACCATCGCGGCGATCAATCCTGATGCGGATACCAAGAAGCGCTTTATCAAAGCGATCGACAAGGGATTGATGAAGGTCATGTCCAAGATGGGTATTTCCACTTATCAGTCCTATTGCGGCGCACAGATATTTGAGGCGATCGGGTTGAACAGCTCTTTCGTCGCCGGCTATTTCACCGGAACCGCCACACAGATCGAAGGCATCGGTCTGCGCGACGTGGCTGAAGAGGCGTTGCGTACCCACCGGGACGCCTTTGGCAGCAACCCGGTACTGTCAAACGCACTGGAGGCGGGGGGCGAATATGCATACCGCGTGCGCGGTGAAGAACATATGTGGACGCCGGATTCCATCGCGAAGTTGCAGCATGCTACGCGCACCAATAATATCGCAACCTACAAGGAATATGCGAAGCTGATCAACGAGCAGGCAACAAAACTGAAAACACTGCGCGGATTGTTTGAAATCAAATCAGCAGGTGCAGCCGTGCCGCTGGAAGAAGTAGAGCCTGCGAAAGAAATCGTCAAGCGTTTTGCCACCGGCGCGATGTCGCTGGGCTCCATCTCGACAGAGGCGCACACCACGCTGGCGATCGCGATGAACCGTATCGGCGGCAAGTCGAACACCGGCGAAGGCGGCGAAGATGCCGCGCGTTTTGCGGTTTTCAAGGGCGGCGAGATGCTCTCCGACATTATCGGCAAAAATCGCATTGAAGCGGATCGCGAATTGAAGGCGGGCGATTCGCTGCGTTCCAGAATCAAACAGGTCGCCTCCGGGCGTTTCGGCGTCACCGCCGAATATCTGGCCAGTGCGGATCAGATCCAGATCAAGATGGCGCAGGGCGCAAAGCCCGGCGAAGGCGGCCAGTTGCCCGGACATAAAGTCTCCGAGTACATCGCCAAGCTGCGTTTCTCGGTGCCCGGCGTGGGACTGATTTCGCCGCCGCCGCATCACGATATCTACTCAATCGAGGATCTGGCTCAGCTCATCCATGATCTGAAAAACTCCAATCCATCCGCGTCGATTTCGGTGAAGCTGGTGTCTGAAGTGGGCGTGGGCACGGTCGCCGCAGGCGTATCCAAGGCCAAGGCGGACCATATCGTGGTAGCCGGGTTCGACGGCGGAACGGGTGCCTCACCCTTGTCTTCCATCAAACATGCAGGTACGCCCTGGGAATTGGGGTTGGCCGAGGCGCAGCAGACGCTGGTACTCAACCAGTTGCGCGGCCGCATTGCCTTGCAGGTGGACGGGCAGCTCAAGACAGGACGCGATGTGCTGATCGGCGCATTGCTGGGTGCGGATGAGTTTGGTTTTGCGACCGCCCCGCTGGTGGTCGAAGGCTGCATCATGATGCGCAAATGTCATCTCAACACCTGCCCTGTCGGCGTGGCCACACAGGATCCGGTATTGCGTCGCAAATTCACCGGGCAGCCGGAACATGTGGTGAACTATTTCTTCTTTGTTGCGGAAGAGCTGCGCGAACTGATGGCGCAGATGGGTATCCGCCGTTTTGACGATCTGATCGGGCGTTCCGATCTGCTGGATGTCAAACATGGAATCGCGCACTGGAAATCGCAGGGACTTGATTTTTCGAAGGTATTTTATCAGCCTGCGGTGCCGGCCAGCGTGTCTCGCCGTCATCTGGAAGTTCAGGACCACGAACTTGAGAAGGCACTGGACAATGAGTTGATCAAAGGCGCGAAAAATGCGCTGGAGAATAGGACGTCGGTGGTCATCGACAGCGAGATCCGGAACGTCAACCGCACCGTCGGCACGATGCTGTCGCATGAAGTCGCCAAACGTTATGGTCATGCCGGCTTGCCGGACGACACGATACAGGTGAAATTCACTGGTACGGCAGGGCAAAGCTTCGGCGCGTTCCTGTCGCACGGCATTTCGTTTGAATTGCGCGGCGAAGGCAACGATTATGTGGGCAAGGGTCTGTGTGGCGGACGCATCAGCATCATGCCGCCGGATGACGCCAAACTGATTGCGGCAGACAACATCATCGTCGGCAATACCGTGCTGTATGGCGCGACCTCGGGCGAGTGCTATTTCAGCGGCGTGGCGGGTGAACGCTTTGCGGTGCGCAATTCCGGCGCCATCGCGGTGGTCGAGGGGCTGGGCGACCACGGTTGTGAATACATGACCGGCGGCCTGGTGGTCGTGCTGGGTCAGACCGGGCGGAATTTCGCGGCAGGGATGTCGGGCGGCGTAGCCTTTGTGCTGGACGAGACGGGCGATTTTGAAAAGCGCTGCAATTTGACGATGGTAGCCCTTGAGCCTGTTATAGAAGAATTGCCCGCAACTGATAGCGGCGAGGATTTGCCGGCCAGCCATGGCAGAGTGCATTTCAATCATCTGAACAAGGCCGACGAACACGCCTTGCGCGAGCAGATCGAAAAGCATCTGGTGTACACCGGCAGCGAACGCGCCCGTTTGATCCTGGAAAACTGGTCGGTTTATCTGCCTAAATTTACCAAGGTGATGCCGGCCGATTATCGGCGCGCCCTGCAGGAACAGGCAGCGCAACAACAAAAGGAGGCTGCATAATGGGTAAGCCAACCGGTTTCATGGAGTACAACCGTCTGTCCGAGGCAAGTTTGCCGGTGGCTGAACGACTCGCCAACTATAAAGAATTCGTGCTGCATCTGACCGATGAGCAGGCCAAGATACAGGGCGCACGCTGCATGGATTGCGGCATTCCTTTCTGTACCTCAGGCTGCCCGGTTAACAACATCATTCCCGACTGGAACGATCTGGTGTTTCGCGGCAACTGGCAGGAGGCGCTGAATGTATTGCATTCCACCAACAACTTTCCGGAATTCACCGGTCGCTTGTGCCCTGCACCCTGCGAAGCGGCTTGCACGCTGAACATCAACGACGATGCGGTGGGCATCAAGTCCATTGAGCATGCCATCATCGACAAGGGCTGGGAGATGGGCTGGGTCGTGCCGCAAATACCGGTTGTGAAAACCGGCAAAAAGGTCGCCGTAGTGGGTTCCGGCCCTGCCGGCATGGCGTGCGCACAGCAGCTGGCGCGCGCCGGACACGAGGTGACCGTGCTGGAAAAGAACAGCCGTATTGGCGGACTGATGCGTTATGGCATTCCGGATTTCAAGATGGAAAAATCCCACATCGACCGTCGTGTCGAACAGATGCAAGCGGAGGGCGTGACGTTTAAGACCGCAACGTTCGTCGGAACGGAATGCGAGGCGGGTGTAAACAACATGTCCGCTGAAACCATATCGCCGCAAAGCTTGCTGGCGCAGTACGATGCAGTGGTGCTGACTGGCGGGGCGGAGACGCCGCGCGATCTGCCGGTTCCGGGGCGCGAACTGAAAGGCGTATACAACGCGATGGAATTCTTGCCGCAGCAAAACCGCGTGAATGCCGGCGATGAGCTGCCGGAACAGATCCGTGCGACCGGTAAGCACGTGGTGGTGATCGGCGGCGGGGACACCGGTTCGGATTGTGTCGGCACCTCCAATCGCCACGGAGCTTTGTCGGTCACGCAGATCGAAGTGATGCCGCGCCCGCCGGAACATGAGAACAAGCCGCTGGTTTGGCCCAACTGGCCGATGAAGCTGCGCACCTCAAGTTCTCACGAGGAAGGTTGCAGCCGCGACTGGGCCATTGCCACCAAAAAATTTACCGGCTCGAACGGTATTGTTGAAAAACTGCACGCGGTGCGTGTCGAATGGGTGGGCGGCAAGCTGGTCGAAATTCCCGGCAGCGAATTCGAGCTGAAGGCGGATCTGGTGTTTCTGGCGATGGGTTTTGTCAGTCCCATGCAGAAGATGCTGGAGGCGTTCGGCGTAGAAAAAGATGCGCGCGGCAATGTCAAAGCCAACACCGAGGATTACCGTACCAGTGTCGATCGCGTGTTTGCGGCGGGTGATGTACGTCGCGGACAATCGCTGATCGTCTGGGCGATACGCGAAGGCCGTCAGTGTGCGCGATCGGTAGACGAATTTTTAATGGGATCGTCTGTTTTGCCGCGTTAAGAGACAGGATGCAGGATAGTCTCCTGTTGATATAACAAGAAAATCAAGGGTAATAATGAATTTCAAGCTAAAGAATGATACCTTCCTGCGCGCGCTGTTGCGCCAGCCGACCGAATATACGCCGCTATGGATGATGCGCCAGGCCGGACGTTTTCTGCCGGAATACCGGGAAACGCGCAAACGTGCGGGCAGTTTTCTGGGGCTGTGCAAAAATCCTGATTTTGCCACCGAAGTCACCATGCAACCGCTGGATCGATTTCCATTGGATGCGGCTATCCTGTTTTCCGATATTCTGACCGTGCCCGACGCGATGGGCCTGGGGCTATATTTTTCAGATGGCGAAGGCCCGAAATTCGAACGACCCCTGCGCGACGAGGCGTCCATCATGGCGCTGCGCGTGCCGGATATCGACCGCGATTTGCGCTATGTGACCGATGCGGTCTCGCAAATTCGCAAGACGCTGGATGGACGTGTTCCGCTGATCGGCTTTTCCGGCAGTCCGTTCACTCTGTCGTGTTACATGGTTGAAGGCGGCGGCAGCGACGATTACGCCAGAGTCAAGACGCTGATGTACAACGAGCCGAAACTGATGCATCACATACTGGAGGTGACCACCCAGGCGGTGATCGCTTACCTGAATGCACAGATCGAAGCGGGTGCTCAGGCGGTGATGATTTTTGATTCCTGGGGCGGCGTGTTGTCGCATTCGGCTTTCCACGAATTCTCGCTGGCCTATACGCAGCGCATCGTGGCCGGTCTGATCAAGGAAAAAGACGGCGTGCGCATTCCCAATATCGTGTTCACCAAGGGCGGCGGTTTGTGGATAGAAAGTATCGCTAATACCGGCTGCGATGCGATCGGTCTGGACTGGACGATGGATATCGGTGTGGCGCGCCAGAAGGTGGGTCACAAAGTCGCGCTGCAAGGTAATCTGGATCCGGCGGTGCTGTTTGCTAATCCCCATGCGATCCGCACTGAGGTGGAAAAAGTGCTGAGCAGTTATGGCTACGGCAGCGGTCACGTGTTCAATCTGGGTCACGGCATCTCGCAGCACACCAACCCTGAAAACGTGGCGGCTATGGTGGCGGCAGTGCATGAGTTGAGCCGCAAGTATCATTAGGCAGGAGTTGATGTAAAAGCGAGTCATGCCCACAAAACTGTTTTACGTGGAGCGTTGGTTTTGCTGGTTGCGAATTTCTCAACAGCGCCGGGTAGTTTCAAGTAGTTATGGCTCCAATCATCTTTGAATAATAGTGTGTATAAACAGAGGTGCAGAAAGTTATTACAGATATATTTCCGAAAGTAGTTGACGTAAGGATTTGAGTGTCTATAATGCGCACCTCTTCGCCGGAACACTGGTTGAAACGGAGTGGTGAAGGAATATAAAACTGCTTATTAATCAATAGAATGATTGCGTTTCATAAGTTTGTTCCGCTGATGGAAAAGGATTTAAAAGAGTGTGAAATTAAAGTTGACAGGATGTTTTAAGTCTCTATAATGCGCACCTCTTCGCTGACAAGCGAGCCGCTCTTTAAAAAATAAATTAAACAATCGACGAGTGTAGGTACTTGGTTTTCGGGAAGTTATTTCATTCTTAACGGATGAATTAACGACTTTAAAATATATAGTAGTACCTTACGCAAAGTCGAAAAAAATCATGTTAAGTGATTTTCTTTGAGTAAGATCGGTTCGTATGAACTGAAGTAATAAAACAGGTATTGAACTGAAGAGTTTGATCCTGGCTCAGATTGAACGCTGGCGGTATGCTTTACACATGCAAGTCGAACGGATTTGGGGGCTTGCTCCCAGGTTAGTGGCGAACGGGTGAGTAATATATCGGAACATATCCGGAAGTGGGGGATAACGTAGCGAAAGTTACGCTAATACCGCATATGCCCTGAGGGGGAAAGGGGGGGATCGCAAGACCTCTCGCTT
>JAJYYO010000033.1 GCA_021800795.1 Pseudomonadota bacterium | reverse complement strand
ATGCGTAACCAGACCTTCGTGCCGAGTGCCCGGGTTGATTCGACTGCGGCGATGATTGATGCGTCTGTGATGGCGGTAGGTGAACCATCAGACCACGCGCCGAAGCTATCCCATGAGAACGTGAAAGCGTCGTATTCGCCCAGATCAACAGCGCCGCCGATTGGTCTGTAGGCCGTGACTAGAGACTGATACGGCATCGGATCGCCCCACGCACCACCGGACGGCATGCCAGCATCCCAATATAGGCCGCCATCCCAGCCGCCAGAATCACTCGTGTTGCTTGGTTCAAATATCGTCGGAACCCGTCCAGTGATAAGTGTCAGCACTGCCGACATGCAGCTGCGCGTCGGGCCTCTAACAAACAGATTGGCAAGAATGCGCGTCCTGAATGCGCCGTCAGTCTCATTCGTCAGGCGAGGCAGCGTTGTGCCGAAGAAATCCGCGCTGATCACGTCCAGCCAACCATCTGTTGCGGTTTTGATGCGTGCCTGCAATGCTACATAGGTAAGCTGGGTGTAATTGGCGGACATGGCCCAAGCAGCGCCGGCAAGACTTGCATCGAGATTCGGCGCAACTTGAGGGAACCACGATTTCGGCAGCAGCGCCCGAAGGCGCGCCAGCATGTCTATTTGATCGCCGATCATCAGCTGATTACCGTTGTGCCGTTAATGATTGCCTGATTTGCGGTTCCAGCAATGTCAGCAGTTCCTGAGTTCAATGTCAAATTTGATACGCCTGCAACACCTGGAACGCTCCATGCGACAGAATAAAGCTGCGACCAGAGCAAGCCGGAACCGAGAGGAATAGCAGCAATAAAATTCTGAATGGCCGTTACGACAGATGCCGCAACACCTGCATGCGTGTATCCAACCTGAGCGGTTACCGTTGCTGCAACATTCGCAGCTAGCGTGTTTGCAGCGTAGACCGCAAAAGGAATACTGAGCGGACGTACTGCATCGACGGCGGAATACACCGTCGCGCCCAATGGTGCCGTATATGGTGAAATCACCACATAAAAAAACCCCTCTTGCACCGCCCCGGCGAATGTCTGATCCTCTACAATCGAGTATTGAATTCCTTGCTGCAATGCTTCGATCGCTGCCGCTGCGGACACCTTTATCCCGCTGCGCAGGCCTTGCAGTGTGAGCTGGAAGCGCGCCAGAAGCGCTGTGTCTGTTTCAGCGTTCACACCAGATGCAAATGGTGCAGCATTCGTCACCGTATCTACGCCGGCAATCGCTGATGTGATTTGCGTCAGTGTCGCTGCATTGATATTTCCTGCCGTGCCGGTCGTGACCGCCTGAACCGTTGCTGTAATGGATGAAACACCCGCGCCCAGCACGTAAGCGTTCAGCGACGCATTCCACGAAGGCTGTGCGGCATCGGCAATAACTATGAATTTCTGCGTTCCGTCTGCCGTTTGGATTGTGACACCTGCCGCAACTGTCGCTTGCAGCGTTGCGGTGTACCGTGCGAATGTCACTGTGCCAGTTGCGGCCACGGCCGCTTCACGCACTACAATCCCGAAGTCCGCCATCCACGTATCAAGATCAGCGCCGACTGAGGTTGACGCCCTGGTGAGTGCGAGTATCTGCATCGCCAGCGCCTGCAGCCACATCATCAACGCGGCGACAGCGTTGGCGCGTGCCAGTTCAAGCGAGCCAGATACAAAGCTGATTGCTGATTTCGCCTTTGCTTGCACCGCTGCGGCGTATGCGCTCACGATTTGCTGTGTTGCCAATATGCTGATTGTCATGCTGTGATCGCCCTCGCTTGGCCGGTTGGTGTGTAAACGTAACTAATCGTCGCCGACAGATAACTGTTGTTGTCTGCCTGGTAGGTGATATTCGGCAGCGGCATTTTCTGCACGTCGGGCTCGATCATGACCACGCTCATAATGTCCGCCTGGATCTGCGTGCGCTTCTCAGGAGTAAGCGCCTGCCCGATATAGCGCCCGATCCCTTTTCCATAAAGCGGGTTGAATGGATCGTCACCAGGATTGCTAAGTAGCGCGCGCAGGATGCGCTGCTCAAGCTCAAGCGCGCCATCCGCCAGCAGATCGTCACCAGACGCAGAAAAGCCGGTGTCCTGCCCCCAAAAATGTGCGGAATCCGTCATACCGTCGCACTCGGGCCGGACGTTGTGCCGCCCTGTGGGTCTGCATGGGTGTGTCCATCGTAGGCGGTGCGCATCTGGCCTAGCGTGCCGTGTGTACCAGCCAAGTCGCTGATGTTCTGTGTTGCCGTTATGTTCTGCGTCACTGTCACACTCCCGTCCACCTCAAAATTTCCGACTTGTTTTAAAAGCGGTGTGGTACTGGTAATCCCTACCGGTGCGCCCAGTGTGATGGTGCCGTCATTGTTCAGTCTCACGAACGAACCGGCACCGTCCACAATCGCACCCTGTCCGGATTGCACAACAGGCGGTGGATTTTTTGAATTGAAGAACCTGCCGCCAGCGATCGATGCCTCAACCACGCCGTCCACGAAATCGACCCGGCAATCTGTACCGATCGGAGGGCCAAACACAGCGCCGAGATTATTTCCAGCCCATGCGGCAGTCAGAGGGATAAAGTCTGTCTCAGGCCCAGCCGGTTGCAACATCACCTTTACGGTGTAGTTATTCGGGTTATAAGCAGTCACAGTGCCGTACTGTGTTTTGGCCTGCATATTCAGCATGTCAGCGACGACACGTTTTATCGTTTCAATCATGCCAGGGACACCGTTTGTTGTGGAATGCCGGTCTTTGCGCCAACCTGCATCGAGACGCGATCCTTTGAAAAGCGCCGGCTGATTGTCAGCGGGGTGTAGGTTGCATCCCAGGGCGTATTCGTGCCCGTCACCTGAATGGGAATCCACGGATAAAGCACCGCATCAAATGGCAGATTTGCCGACATCTTCAGCTCATGCTTCGACAGTTCAGCCAGGATGGATTGCGCTTTCAGTGCGCATTGCGGCTGCGTCAGTCCTGGCACTGTGAATTCATAGTGCTGCGTGGTCTGCACCAGGCCCGCGGTCTTTTCAATGTGCCTGCCCTGCTTGCTGGCCGTCGCTGTTGCCGAGAATGCAGCAGCGAGATTGCCGTGGTAGCTGCGCACCGTGACGGAAATATCCTGTGCCAGCGTCAGGTCGCGGGTGAATCGAAGCTGTGAAGCGTTTGCGACCGGAAGATTCCCGGACCCATCGAATGCAATCACATATGGGTCAATCGTTGCTTTCGCTCCGAAGTTGCCGAAGTACAGCGTTCTGCCAATCACGAAACACATAAATGGTTTGCTGGCCGTTGATTCACGCTGCGCAAGGTAGGTGAGAATGTTCCAGTACGTGTCAGATTTTGCCAGCCTCACGTGATCAGCCGTGTAAAACGTGCCGACCGGCTGTGTGGTGGCCGTGATATTGCTTTCCATCCCCCATTTAACCGCGATCTGCTGCGCGATCTGGCTGCTGGTCAGGTTAGGCCACTTGTCCGTTGTCTTGTTGTCGATCAACAGGCTGGTCATATCGCGACCGCTGATGGTAATGCGGTTCGTTTCCGGATCAAGCTCGATACTGTCACAGCGCGCCGTCATAATCATGGTTAGGTCGTCTGTCGTGTAGTTCAGTGGATCCTTCGGTGTGCCGGCGTAAACATCCACCAGAATTTCAGTCTGCTGGGCCCACCACGGCCAATCTGCAAACGGCGCATTGATCGACGCACGGAAATGTCCCGCCTCCATGATGCCGCTGTGCGACGTGTCCCAGTCCGTAAAATCAATCTCAGTGCCGCCGATCTTCAGGATGGAGCGCGATGCGTCCACGCCATTATGTGGCAATGAGTTAATCATGCGACCGCCGGGATAGTGAGTGTATTAATGCCCGTCAGATTCGGGTCAGTCAGCCCGTTTTCCTGGGCGATTGCCTGCCACTTGCTGCCGTCACCATAGTGCTGCGCGGCCACATCGTACAAAGTGCCGCCGCTGACGGTCACGGTCTTTGCCGTTGCTGCCGATCCGGTCAGCGCAAGATTCGACTGCATCCGTGCGGCCACCGAGCTGATGCCATACAGCGCCGGCAGCTGCACGATGGTGTTCAGGTGCGACATGTAGTTGCCAACCGACATTGCCACCGGATTGCCGGGAATGATCCCGCCGAAGCCGGCAGCCGAGCTGATGACGTTTTCGCTGTTGGTGATCAGCTTCTGTGTGTTCGCCAGTAATTGCGCAATCGGCGCCGCCACCGCAGCTGTCGCCGTCTGGATTTCGTTGGCGATCTGGTTCATGCAGTTGCCAGCCTGACCTATCGTGTCGCTGATCGGGCGCAATCCCTTCGCAATGGGTGCCGCGACACCCTGCATCGCTGTCAGCGCCGAACTGATTGAGCTGGCCACCGTTGAAAGCACAGGAATGCCTGCGCACGCTGTTTTCTGGTTCAGCGTTGCCATATCCATGTGCAGCTGCTGCGTCGGCGTGACGGGCGGCACAGCATCAACCATGGCTGTCTGGTTCGCCACCACCGAGAACGTGATGGTGTAGCCAATCTCGTACGGTTTGCGATAATCCGGACGGTAGTCAGCAATAAACACCAGCAGCAGGCGGTTATCCCATCCTAGATTACACAGATCACCACGGCGGCGCACGCTGTCGAGAAAGTCGCTGCGCGCAGTGCCCTGATAGGCGAACACACCCGAAAAGGTGATGTCGTCCTCATCGGGCCCGAGCGGGCGAACAATACGCTTGCCACCGATCAGACGGTCGATTGAAAGCGCCTGAGAACCGCCGTGCTTGATGTTCTCTGGGACTTCTGCATCCGTGAAAACGAACGGGCCAGCTGGTGTTGTCAGTGCAAGTACGATGTCGCTCATAATCCGTGTGCCGCGTTAAGGCCTGGGCGCAAGGGTGAATGCTGCTGGTTCAGTCCGGATGCGCTGTGTGCAGGTTTTGCTGGCATGTTGCGAAATACCTTGTGAATGATGTCTTGGCCGTCGATCTGCACGACAACATGATTGTGGTAATTCAACTTGTCGGTGCTGGCATTGCTGCCGTTACCTGAATGCGTCGCGTCGAAAATCTCTCCGCCTAGCGTTGTTTTATGCCCGGTAACATAACTTAATGCACCGTCGATGCCTTTGTTTATCAGTGTGCCCACTCCATAACCTAGCGCACCGGCAATCGTTACGCCAAGCGCCGCAGCTGCCGCGCCTGTAGCCACTACAGACGCCCCCATGGCTGCTTCAATGCTTGCAGTTGAGACAGTTTCAAGGCCACCGAGAACAAGCTTCCACAAATTCTTTCCGATTGCTGGAATAGCTTTTTTACCTACCCAATCCGCCATTGCGCCACCGCCCTTCAGCAGCCCGGCGCCCAGCGCCACGCCCCCAACAATCAGCCCTGCGTCCATGGCGCCCCCGATGACAGGGTGCTGCTTGGTGTAATCCGCTGTCCTTCCGAAAAATGAGCTTGCACCGCTCATTGCTGCGCTGGCTGGCCCCATGAATGTGGCAGTTGCGTTCATCAGCGTCATGTTCGCGTTTGCAATCGTCTGATCAGCCTGCCCGACCATGCTTAATGTCTGGATTGCCTTCCCTACATCCATCGGCGATTGCGCGTTCTGTGAAAGTGCGCGCAGCGTGGCGAGGTTTTCCACGACCTGAGGTTCCGAGAACAACGATGCTGCGCGCTGACCTTGAAGCCCGAACGCCTGACGTGTTGCGGCATTGAATTTCAGCGGGTCCATGCGGGCCCGGGCTTCAGCAAGGATTTCGACCTCTTGCATCAAATTGAACTCGCCGTGCTTGTAGAACTGCGCTTTGTTGCCCTTGTAAAGCCCAAGCATGTGTAGCGCGGCATTCTGCTTCTGATTCGAGAACAGGCCGCTGCCGAGAGAGTTCGGCAATGCGTTCATGGCCATGTTATTAAGCCATGTGCCTGACTTTGTGTTCAGAATCCCGGCTTGCATCATCGTCGCCAGCATATACATCACATCGGATGAATTGGCACCTGATGCGTGCAATGCTGGTAACGCGTAGCTGGCCGCCCGACTAATTTGTCCCAGGCTTGCATGTGTAGTCAGCGATGCTTGAAGCATGGATTCAAACAGCGGAGTGGCGGATTCCGGCGTGTATGCGCCAGCCTGATGCGCAAGACCGATGAGTGCCTGCATTGCCTCTGGAAGCGCCACGCCTTTGAGCTTTGACTCTACTGCGGCATAGGGCATCGCTGAATCAGTCATTATCCGCTGCTGTTCAGGCGAGAGCGTGCGCAGCAGTCTGGATGATTCCAGCATTGCATCGCCGAACGGGTGAATGTCGCCGTGAGTTGCAAACGCGTACTGGCGCGCATAGGCAAACTCGCGGTCTTTCAGCTCCTCGGATGTCTTTATCCACAGCGGCATTGCGATCTGGGATGTAGCTGCTGCCATAATGTTGGTGTCTTGCAGATTGGCATTCTCATAGAGTCCGTACATCGCACCAATAGCCACAGCACCCCCGGCATTCCGTGCCGTCTGGCTGCGACCATCTCCTGATGATGCGCTGCCGCCACCTGTTCCTGATGGCGGGCGAGCAGGACTTCCCGGAATTACCGATCCCATTCCGGCGCCTTCTGCGCGTGCCACTTTAAGATTGCGCGCAATATCCGCACTCGATACCACCATAGTGTCCAGCACGTAGCTTGCGCGGGTAAGCGCGGATGAAGCGTCGCCGAGTGCAGTTGCACCCGCTGCTGCTTTATCCAGATTCTTGCCAATCGTCAGGCCAAGCCGGGAGACATTCCGTGCATTTGCCGAAAACTCAAGCATGGCCGTGTTCGCACGCGTGAGCGAGTCGATGATGCGCAGCAATCCAGGCGATACATTATCCTCAAGCCTCGCTGACACACCAATCGCATACGCTTCAATCATATTTCCCCCGCTATGTTCTTTTCTATGGTTTTTCCAACTTCAGCCAGAATCGTTTTCACATTCCGATACAAAGCTGGTGCGAGTACAGGGCGAGGCGGTATTCCCCTGTCAGTCCCTAGTTCCTGATAAACCAGTATTTCGTCTTTACTCCCAACCCCGAATTGCCTGAAGTTGGACTCATGTTCTATGCTGTCACGCATTTCCCCGGTTCGCAGTAATGGGTTGTCATTTCCTTCGCTGGCGTAACCCTTTGCGCGCTTTTCGGCTACAGTGGATGGCGCGAGGGGTGCCCAAACAGAAAATGGCCCCATGTTTTCGGTCTGGTAATGCCCGATTTCTGCTTTCGCTGCCAACTCGACAACCACGGCGCATTTTTCCATTGTCACGGCAAGATCAGCGGCCAGTTTCTGCGATGATCTTTCTAGTGCACGGGCAAGTGCGCCGAATGACTGGAGGTTCTTCATGTTCAGTAAATTCGTTTTAGTTTTTTTTGCTCTATGCTTTTCCGGTTGTTCAGATAACACCCAAATTCAACCCGGCATGATTTTTATATCAACGCCAAACAACATTACATGCCCGACAAAGGAGCTTATTTATCAGGCAGTAGTGTTCGCCAATGGCAAGCAGAACGATGCTTTCAATAATCTTTTATTGAAGAACGGCGGTCAGTGCATGACGTTTGAATATACAGTCCCGGTTCGAATTCTTGAGGTTGATGGCGACGTTATAGGGTACAGGCTTGAAAGCGTACCGAATGCAGAGGCTATGTATGCCCTCAAGCCGTTCTTTACCCCTGTTTCTTCCACTCCATCGCCCCCCAATCAAAATGGCGACCAGTAATTTCACCGGCTGCCACCACAAAACCCAGCAGCTCTTGTGGTGACAGGCTGTTTGCCACCTCCCAAGGGACGCCGGATTTTGTCAGAGTCAGGATTTGTCTGAGTCCTGCGTCTCGGGAGATTTTTTTGCAGCGGACACCTCTTCTTTCGCCTTGCGGCTGAAGTGTTCCGCAATCCCATTGTTGACCGCCTCCAGGCCATCCTCGTCCAGACGCTGGAACAAGGCCTCAACCTCACGTTTCGTAGCAGGCAAATGCACTGGCACGCCATCAATATCTGCGACGTACATGAGCGGCAGGCACATTGCCAGATACACACGGTTCGATGCGCTTTCACCGATTGCATCAACCAGGCGAAGCTGGGCGAGAACTTCTGGGCGTTTCAGGGTGATTTTCTTGCCTGATACCGCTGTGACGATGTGCTCACTCATTACAACACCTTGATGCGAGAGGTGGCAGTAAACGACACATGCTGTTTGACTTCAGACAGCGAAGCCCACGACCCGGCATCATCCAGCGATATCTGCACATCGGTAAACATGTATTGACTGGTAGATCCGTTCACTTCTGTGATCGTTTGGTGGATAGAACCCGATCCAAGATTTGCGCCGGCCAGCTGCGCGGCTTCCTGGGCTGCGAAGAAGTCATCCAGCGTCGAATCGGCGCGCGCGACAACAAACGAACCATCCCAGCCATCAGGGAATTGCAAGTTGATCGGCAGGCTGTTCAGGGGGCGCACCTTTGACTTGTGCGTCATCTTCTTTGCGTCGAACGATTCCAGCGTGGGCAGTGTCAGCGTACCGGCTGCTGTGACAATATCGAATCGGGCGTCTGAGCCGACTGTTAATCCGTTTTGGGGCATGTTTTATACTCCTGAAATGAAGAAACCCGCACTTGGCGGGTCTGTGTTGGGGCGGATGGTGCTTTTTAGGCCGGGGTGACTTTCACGCTTTGGCCGCCCATGTAATTAACGATGAAGCGTTTCACGATGGACAGATAAGTGACGCTGACCGCCGCAATCTCATTGCCGAGCGCCACAGATGCATCCGTGTTGTTGGATTTGTCCACCACCACCAGCCAAGGCTGCGCCGTTGGGTTATTCACGTCGCCGATCATCTGCGGGGTGGACTTCCACATGTTATTAAAGAATGCGTTCAGGGAATTACGCACATTGCGGCGCTGCTCGTCGGTCTGCGTCTGACCGATCACATAACCCATGGCCGAGTTGATGGTGAAAGCGATGTAGTTGGTCATGCGAGTGAAGTTGTCGCCGTTTTCGCTGGACAGGCTGGACGAGTTGTTGCCGGTCTGCACTGCGAAGAAATTGCCGCCAGGTGAAGGGTTGGCGATGTAGTCAACGCGACCAATCACAGCCTGCTCTTTTTCCGCCTGCGAGTAGATGGCCTTGGAGTTGCTGCGATCCGTGCCGATCAGCGCATAGATTGGTTTGTTCAGGCTGGATTGTTCCGGGCTGGTTGCGGCCATCAAGGCAGCCGCGTAGGTTGCGGGAGACAACGAGCGATTCACGCCGTTCACCGTATCCTGATACCAGCAGAAATCCCCTGCTTTGCAAAAGAATGCGTAAGAATCAACGCCAGAAGCGGCTAATGCGGCAGCAGTAGTTGAAATGCTCGACCCTTGCGGTGCTGCGCCGTGGAATGCAATGCCCTCAGACAGCCCGAATGAGGCCTGAGCCAACCAGGTCGTTGAGGTGGTGCAGTCGATCAGGTTGCCGACCTGCACGCCCGTTTGACGCAGCGCATACATGCCGGTACGGGTCAGGCCATCGGTGCCCAGCAGCGAGGTATCTGTGACGCCGGTTGCGCCGTCTGTGCCGCCGGTTGCGGTTACTGGCGTGGTGACGTTCGGCGCAGCGGTGCCGACGCCGATGGTTGCGACGAAGCTTTGCGACGGGCCGGACGAGCCTGGGATGCCATTGTTTACCGCGTTGACCAGATTTTGCCAGAAGGTCGCGCCGGTGCCGGGGATGTTGTCCCATGTCTCAGGCACGAAGCCTGCGCGCGTCAGGCTCAGCTTGAACGTGCCGACTGCGCGGCCAGCTGAAACAGAGGCAGAGAATGTATTCCCGATAATGCCGGTGTATTTTGCGGTCAAGTGCGCACCGATCGCTGGCGTGGCGGCGATATCCATCAGCGTCATGGCTGCGGCAACGTCTGTCGCGTCAGAAACGCGCACGAATGTCATTGACTGAACGCCATTGCCAGCATACACATCAGCGGCGGTGGATATGTCATGCACGCGGTTAGTGATAGGGCCATACATCGCCTGCACCTGGGCTGAGTTACCAAGGCCGATCACGGGCACGTTGACCGGGCCCCACGACGCGACGCCGACCGAGCCGAGGCCGTCAGTTGGCAGGCCGTTGATATAGGTGTTTGCTGGCGGGAAAATTACAACGTCCAGCCCGGGGGCGATTGATAAAGATTGACCGGCTTGCAGGACTGTCATAATTTGCTCCTAGAAATGAAAAAACCCGCCGAAGCGGGTCTAAAAGTGGAAAGGTTAAGGCTTACTGCGCGACTTTGTTGCAGCGGTTTTTTGATTCGCTCGCCATGATTGCAGAGATTAAATCAGCATCGGTGACGCGCTGTCCGCGCTCGTATTGCACGCCGTCAAGCGCGAACGGATGGATTACTACCAGAACATAGCCTGGTGCTTTGTCAGTTTTTGCCATTTTGATTCCTTACGGTTTGTTGAGTTGGACTGTGACGCCGGAAACAGGCGTCAGCGCTGCCTGCGTGTTTGTGATCGTGTTGCTGCTGGTCTGCTGCGTTGTCGCATATTCGACCTCAAAGCGAAGATCTCGGCGAAATATCTTCTGCTGGCTCAGTCCGTCCGTTTCCAGCGTGCCGCGATAGATGATCACGCCATAACTTCCGTCTGCAAACAGGATGCGCCTGCCGGGGAATGCCTTAAACGCCACGTCCACTGCCTTGCACAGCGCATCGCGCACCGCTGGGGATGGACACCATGCCGTCAGCATGAATACGCGCTTCTGTCTTGCGATTTCAGCCTGCAAACTCACCACAGCGGACACTTGCGCGATCAGGTCGAATACCGTCCCGCCGATTGTCACCACGCCGCCGCCGAGTGATGTTGCGTTCGGGATCAGTGCGGCCAGTGCTGCAGCTATCGTTGCCATCGTATCTGTCACCAGAACACCATGCGAATATGGGATGCGGTTCACACCGATGAATGCCGCCTCACCTGCTTTGATCGTGCCTCCGACTGTCACCGTATTATTCAGCACGGTCATAGTCAGACTTGCCACAGGTGCCGCAAGCTGCACAGGATCGTTGCCGAGGAAACGCGTGGTGTTCGCATCCATGCCAGGCATAGGGTAGACGGTGAGCATGGCGGCGCCGGACGCGATAATCGAGGATAGTTGCTTCGGGTTCGGCCAGCCTGGCGCAACCGTCACCGTGACACCCGCCAAGCTTTGCTGCCCTGTTCCGTTTGGGTACAGTGCAGCCGATGCCAGCGATGCCAGCGTGTTTGTCACATCGGATAAATCAGCCATTATGTCTGCGCCTGTATTGCGGTCACGTTCCAGCCCAAATCCGTTAATTCTGGGTTTGATGCAATCAAGCGCCTGCCGAGGTCATCGGTGATGATGTCGCCGGTGTTGATTATCACCCCGGCCCATGCGGGCATCAATACCTTCATCCAAGGCGTGCGAACATCGCCCGGCAGGTCAGTCGAGTTATGCTCACCCTTCGATCCTTGCAGAATCGAACACGGCCATGCGGTCATCAGTGCGGTTTCGGTCGATGCCAGATCCGCATTGTATGCAACGAGCCCAGCTGCTGCGGTCGATGCTGCCGACGATACGGTGGCAACGCGGTTGCAAGACACCAGGAAGATCGGTAACAGCTGCTGTAGTGCGGCAATAAAGAACGTGCCCTCAATGCCGACGATGTAATCACCGACCGCAAGCTGGGCACCATCCATAACACCGTACCACGTCGCTTTGCCGTACACGTTAGGGCGGGCATAGGTCGGGTCGTCAGCGTTCAGCGAGACCGGCATATCTGCCAGCTGCGTTGCAACAGACACCGGATTGCTGGCGCTGGTCGGTCTGTAATGGTGATATATGGTGCCAATCACGCGCGCAGCCTTCGCATAGCCTGCGTACAGCCTGGCTTGTATTGTTGCGCCGTCCATTACACCACCAGCGTGATATTGCCGCCGCCCTGCGCCATTTCGGGACCGGGCGGAACGCCAAGGAAATGGCACAGCCGGCGACGCCATGAATCAAACAACGAAAGCCTGTCGCGCACTTCGTTCTTGTTGTGCTTCCAGACTGCAGCCTCGTCGGTGTCAAGATTTGCACCCGCACCGGGTATTGCAGCTTCAAGCGTGTTGAGGCTGGCCAGATAGGTGACAACGACTGCACCCTCTTCCGCGCTCATGTGCAGCAGGCGATATTCCAGCGCGAGGTATTGCCGGTAGATCCACGGTGCAGGAAACACCACCGCGCCATCACCATAGGCCGGATAACCAGCGAACCGGCGAATGTCCACCAGTTGCGTAGAGGTGAGGGTGTATGCGGTAAATGTCACGTTAGTCTTTCAGCTTGATGGATGCGCCGGCGCGGTGAAAGAACGAAATCAGATCTGCCTCTTCGGTGGCGATGAATTCCTTGCCGGCCTCCCAAAACTTATGCACGCCATTGACGATTGCGCCGAAGTTCTTTTTCAGAACGTAGGTTTCAGGCGCTGCGTCTGCTGCTGGCCTTGGATCGGCATCTGCCTTGGGTGCTTTTGCCGCCTTCGTTGGCTTTGCAGGCGCTGCGTCTGCTGCTGGCCTTGCTGCAACAACACCGTCAGCGGGTGCTGCACCTTGAATATCATCTGACATTTCTATCTCCTTGAGTATGCTTTCCAAAACCCCCGATCGGAGGCTTTGAAAAACAGGCAGGGGCCGAAGCCCCCGCGAGTTAAATTACAACGATTCCAGGATGATGCCGCGCTTGAAGGCGCTGTTGTTGGCTGTCGGGATCGTGTTGGGGTTTGCGGTTGTGTCCGAAGGCACAGCGAAACCACCAATGTACGACCAGGACTGAGTGACAACCTGTTTGAGCGCATCCAGCGGTTCGCGTGTAACGTGGGCGATGCCGTCAACGACCGTGATCATTTCATCATCGTCAGCGCCTTCGGTTTCGGCGTAGGCTTCGTTCGTGAACACGCCCTCAACCAGTGCACCCTGACCAACCAGTGCACCGCGTCGAACCGTACCGACACCGGACAATGCCTGAACGGGGTTCAGGTTGGTTTCGATCAACTGCACGCCCAGCAGGTCGGCAACGACACCGCGACGATATTCAGGTGTGTTTGCACCACCACGGAACAGCAGCTGGAACGCGGGATCGGAGAACAGACCCTTTGTTTGCAGTGGATCGGCGTAGAAGTGATACATGCCGGTTTCAGCTACAGGAGGCACGCCATTGGCCGACATTGTTGCTTTGCCGGTCAGGATCATGTCCATGGTCAGCTTGCCGGCGTTCAGGTCATTGGCTGCGCTGATAGCCGCGGCAGTTGCGGCCATCGCATTTGCGGCTGTTGTGGATGGACGGATGACGTACGGCGCCACGGCAGACACGACAGCGTTCGCAGCAGTGCCATCGGCAACTGTGACGTTGCCAGCGAATGTCAGCACACCAGAGATACCGCCCGGAGTGGTGGACACGTTTGAACCGTCAGCAACAGCACCAACACAGCTGTACACGTCCGCGCCCACGGTGACATTGACGGCAGCGGTGCCAGTGCTGACCGGGATTACCTGACCGGCAGCATTCAGTGTGTTCTGGAAGCCGCGGATATCATCCACGTTCAGGGCTGTGCCTGGCGCGCCCAAAGTGGTACGAACACGCGTATTACCGCCCATGTAGGTGTTGAACAGCGCGATCTGCGCCAGTGCATCGACAGAGCGGAATGCCTGCTCACCCAGGGCAACACCGTTACGCAGGAACAGATTTGCAATCGCAACCTTGGAGGTCTTGATGTTCAGCTGCATGTTTGCTGCGTACTGCGCAACGCCCAGCGTGTACTGCTCCACCGAGTAGTTCTGCGGTGTCAGACCGCTGGTGATATCGCTGTTTGCAGCTGGCGACAATGGCGTGGTGATGGTAGGCAGCAGACCGGTGCGGGTCTTGGTGATCGTTTCACCGATGCCGGCCGCAAAGTTTTCGCGATCAGCAATGGCACGAAAACCGAGCTTTGCACGAAGGGATTCTTCGAATGCGCGCTCAAGGAAGGCTTGCTGAATTACAGACTGCAGTGCTGCGGGGAGGTTTTGAATTCCCATGATGATTCCTTTCAGGTAAATGAATTAAGTTTTCATTCGCCTGGAGGTCAGCTCCCGGTGCGACTGTGTTGCGTTGTTACATGCGGCTTATGGCAGGCCTAACTTCTTCTTTTCGGCCTTCCATTCAGCCGCGTCCATATCCTTAGCCGTTTTAGGCTTGGAGTTGTCCTTTTTCTTGGGTGGAGTGTCGGTATTGCTGGTGTTCGCCGCTCCTCCGAACAGATAAGGCTTTGCTTCTTTCAGCGCCTTCATCAGCTCATCAGCGCCTTCAACTTCACCAGCGTCATTCAGTTTTACTTTGGAGAGATCAGCCAGCTTCAAGCCATCCAGATCAACCATGCCGGCTTTTATTGCTTCGGCCTTCAGTTCAGCGCGAATGATCCTGTCATTTGCGGATGTTTCGCGGGCTGCGGCTGTTTCTTCAGCCTTGGCTGCAGCCTCTTCGGCAAATTTCTTTGCGGCCGCTTCTGACTCGATGGCCTTCTGTTCTGCTTCCCGCGCCCTGGTGCGGTAGGTCGCGTTTTCGCTACGTAACTCAGTCACGTATTCACGAGAGAATGTTTCAGGCTTTGATGCGGATCCACCTGCTGAACCTTCATTACCTGCTTCATTTTGAAATGTGTAACGCTTTAATTTAGGCATCTAGCCCTCCAAAGTAAAAGCCCGCATCGAGCGGGCATCGTTGCTACAAAAACAACCGCATCAAGCGGCTGGGTTATTCGGTGATAGCCGCCTTTACTTGCGCGTCCGCGTTTCTTTCCTTCATGTCAGCATCAGCCAGCGCTTTCTCTGCCTCTGCATCCTCGATATCGTATTGAGCACACAAAACCTTGATTGCTGTTAAACGGCCCATCAATCCGGCATCGCACAGCATGCGCAGGGTGCCAGCGGTTGATTGCATATCTGTGGTTGTCGGTTGATACCAGGACGGCCAGCGCAGCGCGAGAGGTGCTCCCAGCGCAATCTTGCCGACCTTCGATCCGTCCTTGTACGTCAGAGCCAGCTTGTCTGCGGCCTTAACTACCATGTTCAGAAGTTCCAGCAAAGCGCCCTCGCCGTAGCTGATACGCAAGCGGTCAGCCAGCCAGATCAACGCCTGATTTGCCAGCTCCATCGCCCTGCCCGACTGGGCTGCGCTGATCTTGTCCGCGTTCGCCCGGTTGCCGTGCATGGACTCCAGCGCAAACTCGCGCAGCATGCGTACATAATCCATCACGGCGGTAGCAGCGGTGCCGTTGATTTCCAGCAGCTTCGCATCGCCTTTCTCGTTGACAGTGATCGCGTTGCTTGCGCTCCGGACCATCGTGCCATCAGAGTATATGGGCTCTTTAATCAACAGCGTCGGATCGCTGGAATACTTCAGGCCGCGCCCAACTTGTGATAGCTGGTAATCGATCTCAATGCCTGTGTCGATTGCTTCCGCTGGGAATGTGCATGTGCCATCGATTCCGTTTCCACCAGGCAGATTCTTAATCCAAACCACCGGCACGAAGCCGAGTTTATGGTCAACCGTTTTATCCTTGTCGATTTCCGGTGCTTTTGCCGCTGCTTCAACCTTGACCGGCTGATACCAGATTTCCGATTCTTCCGTCCAGTCGCGCTGAAACCAGAAATCGACTTTTAATTCGTCGTCCTTGATTGCGTAGCCGCTATCTTTCAGCGCTTGACCCTTGACCTTGTACTTCTCGGTGACCTGTTCCAGCGTGTCGGGCGCGTCTTTCTTCCATGCGGGCGTCAGGAACTGCGTATCCATCACATCGAAGAACACGCGGGCGGCGAGGACGCGGAACAGAATCGCTACACTGCCGATGCTGCCGCGCGTGGCTGCATCGATCATTACCTCGTTGAGAGCTGATTCCTTAACAATACGCTGCAAAGCCTCCTTGGCTGTCTCTCCGCCCTTTCCGCAATCAACCTGCGGAAAATGACCTTCACTGAACAACAGCGACACAGAATCATCGACCACCAGGCGGCACAGACCATAACGAACGGATGGGCGTCGATCGCGCAGCTTGATGTATTCGCCAGCGTCGTTTTTTTCCTCGTTGAATGCGTGCTTCAGGTTGTCGTATAGCTCGCCATTCAACACCCGAGATAACATCGACAGACGGAATGTCCGGTCGGGATAATCTTTGTCCTTTCCGAATGTGGCCTGTAGGGTTTTAAACATTATCTATCCATGTGAATGATCCGCGATCGCGGTGTTGCTGGCTTAACAATCGGCCATCGTGTGTGAATCCAGTAACCCAGCGCATCAGGCGCATGATCCTTGCCGCCTTCCTTATCTGGTTCACCATTCTTGTCGTAAACCTGTTGTTCCAGGCATTCAGTCACAGTCGGTGCAGTCTGCGTATTAACCAGCAGACTACGTTTCCCGCCTGCATAAATCTGACCGTTGACAGCGTTCACGCGATCGCGCACCGGCGGATTGGTTGAGGGCGCGCGGATCGTCAGGCCTGCGTTCTGCAAGATGATCAGATCGGACTCGCCGGCGTTCTTGCTGCTGGTGTTCTGTCCGCTGGCGTCGGGATAGACCGTGATGTGGTGGCCTTTTTGCTTGTAGCGTTCTACCAGCAGCTTTGCCATCGCAGGCGTGTCGCGCACCTCAGTAAGCTCATCAACAACGATCGGACAGTTTTCGCGCTCAACGCCCAGCACCGCAGTCATGTTGTGCACGTTGAAGTCCATGCCGACGTGTAATGGTTCACCTGGTTGCAATATCGCGCTGGTGTTGTTCAGCTTGCGGTCGTAGTCCGCATACACGCTGCCGCTGGTCAGGTTGACGAACAACCCCATCAGATACGCATTTACCAGCTGCGGCGGGTAACTGGCCAGCAGCGACGGTATGTAATCGTCAGGCAGAAACCGCGCGTTGTCGTATGTGCTGGCCTGAATCAGACCGTACATTTCGGCAAGAGCGGGTTTTTCGCTTGGCAGCTTCATGAACTGCTCGTAAACGAAGCGATAACCTTCCGGCGTCGTCGTAACATCGATGCCGTTGCGCAGGCCATCGACCTTGTACCGCATCCGGGCAATGATCTTGCGCCAGGCTAACTTCGCCTTTTCCGGCTTCATTACGTCCAGCTCGTCGACCAGTGCGTTGCCGATCTTGAAGCCGACGATGGTTTCCGGTTTATCCATCGATCGGCAGATGGTCGTACCGCGGTATTTCTGCCCCTCGTAAAAGTGGATTTCCTTGTTCGACTGATTGACCTTGATACGAAGGCCCATTTCAAAGGACACTTCATCGATCGTCGGGTAAAAAATATCCCGAATCTGCGGATAGGTTGGCGCGAAGTAACCCTGATTAACCCGAGGGTTCTTCCACATTCCCGCACAGATCGCTGTGCAGCCCACCCACGTCTTGCCGGATCCGAAACCACCGACATATGCACGGAACTTGTGCGGCAGCTGCAAAAATGCAGCCTGTGGCCTAGTCAGTGTCGCCATCGCCATCCATCCTGCCGTCCACTACGTTGTAGGTGAACGTTTTCGAGTCTGGCGGTGTATCGCCTCCACCCTGGGCACCGGCCTTCATCAGCTCGATTCGCGTGCGCTCAAGCGATTCGATGCGGCCCATGATTCTGTCTATCTTCGCGTTGTAGTCGCGCTGCTTACGATGGACTTCAGCAGTGACGGTATTGGGGCCGCCGCCCTTGCGCTGGATCGTCGTGTCAATTTCCGGCGCCTTGCCATGCAGCTGCTCATGCGCCAGTTCGCGTGCCAGACGTATCCGCAAGAGCCGCAGCTCGTCGTCAACCTTCCCAGGCTCGATCTGGTCATGGAGCGCCAGCTCATCTTCTGTCAGGAACTTGCTGTATAGGCTACCGGGCTTGGCCGCATTCTTATTTCCAGACTGATCCTTTGCGCCCGTACTTTTGCCGCCATGGAACTTGCATCGCTTCGCTCCGTTAATAGGGGCTTTTTTACACAGGCTTCCTGATCGTGTTTTCGCCCCGCACAAATTTGGCACTCTGCGCCTCCTTTGCTGGGTGTTTTACTGTTCTGGAAGGCGTTCTGCGTCTGCATAGTCCGCGAAGCATTCGTCACTGACTTCAACGACGCCGCACGCTGCGACAGCTTTCTTCGGATTGCCTTTCACAAATACCAGTACGTTCTGATGTGTCTTGCCAAGCTTGCGACTTGCGCTGAACTGTTTCCCTGCGCGGATCGGCAGGCTTCCAGCTTGAGTAACCAGTATGGCTTCGTTGTAATAATCAAGACCAGCATGTCGAAAGGCGCGCACGGTATCGCCAACCAGATCGTAATAGTTGCCTTTTTTATCGCGTACTTCGCCAACAATGAAACAGGCAAAGCGGTCTATTTTCAAAAGACTGCACGCCTTTGCAATGATGTCGGCATAAGCGGTGCGAAATTTTCCATAATCCAGCGTCGAAAGATCAAGCGGATCCTCGCTGTAAACTTCCAGATCAGCATAGGGCGGGCACGAAAACATGAAATCTGCCCTGACATCAGACAAAGCCCTGTCGATCTCCCTGCTGTCACCACAATGCCATGCTGGCATAGGTTCACTTCCCTTGATGATGCCTTCGGCCTGTTCGCGGTTCGCCTCGATCTGTTCCTGGCGCAAGTCGCCGCCGATGTATTGTCGCCCTAACTTTGCGGCCACAATGCCGCGCACACTTCCACCCGAGAACGGATCAAGCACAACACCGTCCACCGGACAGAACCAGCGATATACCAATTCGCACAGCACTGGGTCGAAAATGCTGGTGCCGGTTTGTTCGACTGTGTTTCCGCCCTTCATCATTTCACCGCCAGCGAAGGCCATGCCTGGCGTGCCAGCTTTAATGCAATCCTGTTTTTTGTTCCCGCGCCCGATTTCAGATTTAATGCCAAGCGAAATCCATGCGGCCTTTCTATCTTGCCACCATCCGTCGCGTGCATTCAGCACCGAGAATGGAGGTACAAGGAAGCGATCAGCCAGCCTTACATGCGCTTCCTGTGCTGATGGGGGCGGCGTTTTCTCAGTTCCGATCAAGTCGTTCAGTTCCTGCTGGTCGAATCCCAGCAGAGCCAGGTCTACGCCTTCCTCGTTGAGCTCGTCCAACTCAACGGCCAGCATGTCGAAATCCCAGCCTGCATTCATCGCCAGCCGATTGTCGGCCAGAATGTAGGCGCGACGCTGTGCGTCTGACAGGTTCGCCAGCTCGATCACCGGAACAGATACCATACCAAGCTTGCGAGCAGCCTGTAGCCTGCCGTGACCTGCGATGATTCCGTTTTCACCATCGATAAGAATCGGGTTCGTCCAGCCGAATTCCTTGATGCTGGCCGCGATCTGCGCGACCTGTTCTTCGCTGTGCGTGCGCGCGTTCCTGGCGTAAGGGATCAGCGCATCGATGTCGCGCTGTTCGATCTTAATGCCAGGGGTCATTTCGGCCTTCATGGGGTTCGTTTCTGCAAATTCGGGGGCGCACCCATCCGCGTCGGTTTTAATGCCGACCGATTTCGCTATGTTTTGCGCTGGGCACCGCGGGCGTGTTAGGGAGGTTCCATGAAACACAATGCAAAAAACCCAGCGCTTTTAAGCAATCTGGGTTTTCGGGTGAGTTATTGAATCTACTCAACTGAGGGCCATTATCGACACAAAACGATGGGTGTCAATATTTTTTTCACATTTCCAGTAATCCAGCATCCCGCAGGACAATCTCTATCATCTGGCCGGATTGCGATTCCAGATCAGTCAGCACCTTTGAAACCTTGCTGTAATGGATCCCCGCTGTCTGCCTGTTGATGTAGCAACGCTCAGCAATTTCATCGATGGTGCTTCGCTTCCCTTTCGCTGCAAAGAATCGCTGAACGTACAGGCTGCGCATCAGGCCATTCACGGCACTACCTGCCAGTGGCTTGCGAACATAATCGGTGAGCTCAGTTATCGCGTCGAACCATTCCCTGTTCGTTTTCCAGCCACCGCAACATGGTGACCGGCATTCGCACGGCATCGATGCGGGTGCGCAGCGTGCAATCAGTGCCGCTTCCATGCGCGGCCCCAGCCCGCGAACCTTGGAACGTATCATTCCAGCCTGTCCAGCGCCATCAAGCCCGGACAAGCCCTTTCCAGACCCTAACGATGGTGCAGCCAGTTTATTCATCGCCGGGCGGTCATAGGCCTGCCCGGAAAAATGAAACGCAAAGACCAGCGCACTGTGCGCGCTTTTAAACAATGCATCATTCGTGTTTTGTTGTGCCATATAGCTTCTCCCCGATTTGTTTTACCGCTTCACGCTGAAAATAGTCCAGCCTCTTGTCATCGGCGGAAATTACCAAAATTGCATGGTCGCGCCATCCATTTTGTTTTACTTTCTCAGTGTCAATCGACACTGGCTGCAACTTCCCCAACGGGCAACGATATCCTCCTTTCACAGCGCACGCACCTCCACGGTTGCCCTGGCTGTTTCTGCGTAGCGCTTTCGCACTGTCAGATCCACAGCCTGCTTATCGTCCTTCCAGACGATCTCGTTCATCGCGTCAAAAATCCCCTTGATCACATTATCGACGTCAGGCTTGGATGTCGGAAGAATCTCATGGCTTAATGCCTGGCGCTGCTTTTTCTGGCTCCAGCTGGCGGGCGGTATTACCCACAGCCATATCTCCACCGCCACTGCGCCGTCAATCACAGACCGGCCTTGCATAGCCTCTTCTGCCTTCACCTTGACCAGGTTCTCGTAACTGGCGGTTTTTTCCGGCGTGTACGTCGTGACGAAGTTTCCACGCCTGGCGAACTTCGGGCGCCCCTTGGCCACTGGCATTCCTGGAATGATGAATGTGATTGCTTCCGCCATATTCTGCCCCTGATTATTTAAACCAACCGCTGCGCCCGATTCTGCGAAAAGTTCTGTTTGATGCACGCCAGAATGTCCGGCCTCGATGGCGATTGCTTGAATCCTTCGATCGCCTGCAGCATCGCTTCCTGGTGCAACTTGTGCGGTCTGGCCGACACCACCAGCCTTGCGCAACACTTCAGACAGGTCATGTTGTAAACGCCGTGAAATCGGCTTGTCACTGCTTTCTTGCATTCCGCGCATGTCATTTCCCTTTCCATGAAACCAGCTACCACCATCCCCAAATCAACAGCAAAATGCAGGCGAGCATTAAAAATTCGGCTTGTGACTGGCTCATGTTGACATCCTATCCAGCTTGCAGAGACATTCCTGCGCAGCCCGTTCCTCCAACAGCATCGCCTTCAGCACAAGTAAATTCTGACCGTTTTGCACGTTAATTTCGATCAGGTTGTCGATCCGCGCGATCTGCCGGTCAATGTTCTCGACTGTTACGGGTATTTGGTTCATTTCGCGCCATCCTGACCGAGCAATCTGCGCAACTTATTCGCCCTGGGTATCAGAACTATTGCTCGCATACCATTTCCTTTCCTCGCGAGCTCTTCCAATTGGCCAAAGTTTCAAGCCCTTTGGCACGCTGTTCTTTTGTCGCAGGAGGTGATGGCAGCGCCAGCACATGTGCCGCAATAACTGGTCGTTTGCACAGCGCCATGAACTCTGGAAGCGTCGGCGGGAATTTGCACTCTTCCAGCAGCCTCAAGCCTCGCACGATCTGAACTTGCGATAATTTCCGCAGGTCCCTGTTCCATTCGCGCTTAACGATTTTCATATCCACGCAGCGCCAGGCATCAGCAAAGCGCGCGCCGTACTTCCCAGACATAACCTTGAAAACACTTTCAGCCAGATCGTCAGCCGTCGACTGTGACCGGCTCTCTTCCCTGTCCGCGTCTGTTTCCGCGTTCTGGTTCATCGTCTGATCCAGTAAGTGCCGCAATGGTTTGAGCTCGCTCATGGTGAATACCTCCTGTTGTTTTTCGGGGTTTTGAATCTTTTGGCATGGACTGTGCTTGCAGCTTTGCGTGCTGCGCTGATTGCAGCAGCGCCTTGTCCCACTCTGCCTGCTTACGGCTGCGATCAGGAACGGTTAGCCAGTAGGCGATGAATTCCTGCTGCGTTGCTGGGGTGATTTCTACGCCAGCCTGCCTCGCCATGTCAGCCAGGTGATCGGATGGTTGCCAGGCCGGGTGCATCGCAAACTGTTCGTGCGCGCGTGGCTGGCTGGTAGATACTTGTAACTGTAACTGTGAGTGCAAATGCCCTGCACTTGCACCTGCACTTGCACTTGCACTTGCACTTGCACTTGCACCTGCACTTGCATGTTCCGGAAGTTCGTTATTTTTACGCTTTGCATGGCTGGAAGCCGCGGCACGCTTACGTTTCGTGCTTAATTCACGCGTCTTCGCCAGTTCGGTTTCTACTCGCTCATGTCTCCAGCCTTCAGGCGTCAGTTCGAAGTATTGTTGTAAAACAACTTGCACAGCCTGCTGTTCTTCGTTTGCAAACGCTCTGCAAATGCGATGCAATTGCTGTGCATTTGCAGGCAGTAATGATCCGGTCAAATAGTAGTGATCGAGCAGAAGTCGATAAGCGCCATGTTCCAGCATGGATAGGTGGGCTGTGTCTCGGTTGTATTCAGCAGGGTTAAAGGCGTACCAGATTAATTTCATTATTAACCCCGCCTTATAGTCCGCATTTTGTCCGCATTAGGTGCGGACAAAACACAGACATCTATCAGATCGCCCGTCATTAACCCTCTCCTTCTATATCGAGGCTTGATCGAGCGAGCAATTTAAGTGCGCGGAGGTGATCGCGACCTACACGCACAACATCGGCATCCTCAGCCAGAACATCCAGATCCACTGCTTTTAAGAAGGCGCCAAGTTTCTCAAGGGGTATGCCCTGCGATCCAGAGAGAATTCGCGACACCGTACAAGGCTTCATTCCCATTCGGCTGGCGACCATATCCTGAGATAGCCGAGCAATTTTGCTTCGTATCAGGGCTTCAATGCTGTCCATAAGTTGCTCCAGATTGCTCGGGGTCAGAAGCTACAGTGGGGCCGTTCAAGAACAGGTCAGGCCTTTCCAGTTTTACTCTTGGAGGTATACCGCGTGCGATCCAGTTAAAAACACGTTGGGGCCCGTTGTGTTTTTCGTACCCTAAAAGATCGGCAACCTTGGACGGTCCGCCCAACCTTTCGATTATTTTGGAATCGTTGCACATATCTAAATTACCTACGGAGGTTCAATATGAAAACATTAAACAGCATGTTTAAAGAAAAGTCAAACACAGCGTTTAACATCAGCGGTAGCTTTTCCACGACAATTAAACAAATGCATGAACAAATGACGCGACTATATTTAGCAGCAAAAGAGCTCAAGGAAATCGTTGGGCAGTCCGCCGTTGCGCGTGCACTAAACACATCACCTCAAACCGTTAAGAACTGGGAATCGCGCGGAATAAGTCAGCAAGGGATCCTGGATGCAGCCGGAAAGATTGGCTGTTCGCCTTTGTGGCTAAAAAGCGGTGATGGCGAAATGTCCACGCTTTCAAGCATTGAGGAAGGCCCCGATCTGCGCGGTCGTGTCCCTTTGATAAGCTGGGTTCAGGCTGGCGCATTTTCAGAGGCGATCGACCTAACGCACCCAGGCTTTGCAGAAGAGTTCATCGATACGACAGTGAAAGCACGAAGCCATACGTTCGCCCTGCGAGTTTCGGGTGATAGCATGGAGCCAGATTTCCCTGCTGGGACGATCCTGATCGTAGAACCTGAACTTGAGGCGCATGCCAATGATTTTGTAATTGTGAAGAATGGGGCCGAAGAAGCTACCTTCAAGCAGCTGGTGCGTGATGGCAGCGACTGGTACTTGAAGCCGCTGAATTCACGGTACCCGATCAAGCCATGGGATCAAAGCATTCACATCGTTGGTGTCGTCCGGGCATCAGAGCGCAAGTTCAGATAGGGAAGCAGATAGGGAAGCAGGATGGCTTTAATAAAATGCCACGAATGCGGTAATGATGTAAGCACCGAGGCGGCATCCTGCCCTAAGTGTGGCGCAAAGGTTCGCGTGGTTTCCTCGCCAATCCAGCCAAAGAACTTAACACCATGGCAAATTATTTTTGGCTTGTTTTTTGGTGTTGCCGTTATTTGGTGGCTTGCATCAGGCAATGACAAAACAGAGACAAAAGCACCGGATTCCACAAAAAGCGATGCCGAATGCCTGAATGACTTGCAGTGTGCAGGTGATAAAGGGATCGTTGCAGCAGGGGTGTATTGCAAATCATTCATCGAAAAACTTGCCTCGCATAGTGTTCGCTGGACAGATGGAACATTTGAAACAAAATTCAGCCAGTTCCGCTGGCTTGATCAAGCATCCGGAAAAATAACCTACATCGGAGATAAAGCTGAATTTCAGAATGGATTCGGCGCATTCACTCCTGTCACTTATGAATGCGATCTTGATTCAGATGGAAAAACAGTTTTAGACGTTCGTGTGAACGAAGGGCGGTTGTAAAAGACCTGTTGACTATATAAGGCTGCCGGAAAAAATATATTCCGAGATCACAGCACAGATGTACACCCAACCCGCCTGCGCGGGTTTTTTTTCGTCCGCAATTAGCCTCACGGAACCATTACGGTTCGCCATGTTTAAAAAAATATTAAACACAGTGTTGACTTCTTGTTAAACATGCTGTTTAATACACCCCATACCGCTGACGTGCGGAGATAACCAGAGGGGAGCGCCATGATCAACAAGACAAAACAAAACTGGACAGTCGGCCAAACAGTAAAGATAGGTTTCATGTCGCTGGTGGTCAAGGCTGCAGCCGGCACACAACTTTACAAGTTCGTTCCGCACAACGGCGTCGAGAAAATCGGCGTGGATGAAGCGCGCGAACTGATGGCATCCGCCGAACGCCACGCCGCACGCATTGCAGCACAAATCATCGCCAGAGTTTCAGCAAGCCGAGAAATTGACGCGCTTTTCGCATAAGACCACGCAGCCTGATAGCGATACAGGCCGATTGCAGGGCTTACGAAAGCGCCCTGACCAGCTCTAGGACGAGCGAACAACCCGATGATCGAAGCAAGTATCTACGAGAAAAAGCGACGGATTCGGCAAGGTGCAAAGCGAGAGCGGCTTACGGCTTACTTGGCAACACTGGCCAGATCGGTGCGAGCGGTGGAAGGCCGCAATAATTCAACGGAGGACGAAATGCAGAAACTTCAATTTCAAGGAACGCAAGCCGAAGGCATGGAGCGCCAATTCGCGCAGATTTTCAATCAGCAACCGATGCAGCGCCATTTTGTAAAGAACGACGAATCAGGACTGCGCAAGGTGATTGTCACTCGCACGGTAAAGGTTGATGGGCGCATGGCGATTCGTAGTGAGGTTGCGAAATGAGCAACGAATCTGATGAATATCAGGACATGTCAATCGGCTGGATGATCTTCATGATCTGCGTGTTTGGCTTGTTTATAGCACTGACGGGGGCGCTATGAACGACGACCTGGACGACATCGAGTTCAGTGCAGCACCGGCGCTATGGATCTGTTTTGTTGTTGCGATCCTCATCGGGCTGCTGGTGGTGCGATGAAATTCTTACGGAAATTAACAATGCGGGTTGGCCACTACCGGGATCTGCGAAAACTGAAGCACACAATCCGCGCAGCATGGTTTCAATCATCGCTGTGCATCGACAACCAACGGAGGATCAAATGAATACTGAAGTCGCAACACAAGATATTAACACCATTCAGGACAGCCGCACCTCTTCGCTGGCTCTGATCACCAATGACGGGAATATGTCTCGTCTGATGACGCTGGCAAAGCTTATGGCCACCAGCAAGGTGACTGTGCCGAAGCACTTGCAGAACAGCGAAGGCGACTGCATGGCGATCATTATTCAGGCGACGAACTGGGGCATGAACCCGTTTGCTGTGGCTCAGAAAACACACCTGGTCAACGGCGTGCTGGGCTACGAGGCGCAGCTGGTGAACGCGGTGATCTGCGCATCAGGGGCGATCGTCGGCGGCTTTGAATATGAGTACCAGGGCGAAGGTCTGGCGATGGAATGTCGCGTCGGTGCGGTGGTTCGCGGCAAGTCATCGGTTACGTGGGGCGAGTGGCTGTGTGTGAATTCAGTCAAAACAAAGAATTCGCCACTGTGGGCCACCAATCCAAAACAGCAGCTCGGTTACTTGCAGGTAAAGAACTGGGGTCGTCAGTATGCACCAGGCGCAATCCTCGGGGTTTACTCGGTTGATGAAATTGAAGAGATAGAAATCAACCCATCAGAACGCGCCACAGAAACCGAAAAACCAAAAGCACCCGAAAAACCAGCGCTCGAATACTGCACCGAAGAACGTTTTAGCGAAATGTCGGTGGATATTTGCGACGAAGAAACGGGGGAAATTAAAAAAATGGGCTGGCGCTCGATTGTTCAATCGGGGAAAAAATCAGCCGCTGCGCTGATCGCCATGATTGAAACAAAGTACCTGTTCACTGACGAACAGAAAATCGAAATCAACGGATGGGAGCAAAAATAATGAAAATCAGCGAACTTATCCAAGGAACTCCGGCCTGGTACGAACATCGCGCTGCACACTTTAACGCCTCAGACGCACCGGCAATGATGGGAGTCAGTAAGTACAAAACACGCGATCAGCTGGTCAAGGAATTCGCCACAGGCATCACGCAGGAATTCGATGCGGCTACTGAGCGCAGATTCGCAGATGGCCACCGCTTTGAATCACTGGCGCGGCCATTGGCCGAGAAGATCATCGGCGACGAGCTGTATCCAGTTGTCGGCACGAATGGCAAATATTCAGCAAGCTTCGACGGCATCACATTTGACGAGGGTATCTACAGCGAACACAAGACGCTTAATGACGAATTGCGTGCCTGTCACTCCACTGACGATCTTCACATTCAATACAAAATCCAGATGGAACACCAGGGGCTGGTATGCGGCGGATCAAAATGCCTGTTCATGGCCTCAAGGTTTGACCAGAACGACGAGCTGGTTGAGGAGGTTCATTTTTGGTACACGCCAGATCCTGAGCTGCGCGCCCAGATCGTCGCGGGCTGGGATCGGTTCGCCATTGACGTTGCCAACTACAAGCACGTCGAAGTCGCACCGGAAGTTATCGCCGCGCCTGTCATGGATCTGCCAGCCCTGTCTATCCAGGTGAGTGGGTCAATCAGCCTGATCAGTAACCTTGAACGATTCGGCAAGCGCCTGAATGATTTTGTGGCAGCGATCAACAAAGAGCCATCCGACGATCAAGGATTTGCAGATGCTGAAGCGGCAATCAAGACACTGCAAACCGCACAGGATGCGCTGGAAGCTGCCGAGAATAACGCCCTGTCAGCAACACCTGATCTGGACGACATGAAGCGCACGGTCAAGCTTTACGCCGATACAGCGCGCACTACGCGACTGATGCTTGAGAAGATAGTCAAGGCACGCAAGGAATCCATCAGGATTGATATTGTTCAGGCCGCAAAGACTGAATTTGCCGACCACTGCCGCGCTTTGGAATTGGAAATCAAGCCGATCACGCTGAAGTCCGGCATGCCGGACTTCGCTGGTGCTATCAAAGGCAAAAAGACCATCGCCAGCCTTCGGGAAGCGGCAGCCACCGCCCTGCGCAACGGAAAAATGGAAGCCGACACACTGGCCGCTGATATTCGCACAAAGCTCGCCTGGTGCAAGGAATCGTCCGCCGGCTTCGGTTTCCTGTTCGCAGACTTGCAAGCAATCATCACCAGCAACGGGCTGGAAGCGTTTCAGGCCATCGTGTCGCGCCGTATCGACGACCACAAGGCAGCCGAAGCCGCCAAGGTTGAAGCACAGCGCATCGCTATGCAGGAAGAGGCTGACCGCAAAGCCAAGGTCGAAGCAGATGCAGTACTCGCTGCCGAGCGCGCCAAGATGGAAGCGGAGGTAAAAGAAGCGGCCGCAGAAGCCGAGCGCGGACGAGTTGCCGAGATTGCCAGGCTTGAGCGGGAAGCGGCTGAAACTCAGCGCCTTGTCGATGAAGCGAAGACACAGACTGAAGTGCGGCCCACCAAAGCAGCGCCTACCCTGGCTGAAGTTCTCCATGCGATAGCGCCAGCGCAGGTCGCGGAAGCCTTGGCGCCCACCACACGCGGCCGCCCGACAAAGATGCAGATGATCGAAGCGGTTGCCAAGGAATTCAGCGTCTCAGTCCTGACCGCTGACGAATGGATCCGCGGTGCTTTCGGCCAGATAGCAGCTTAACTTTTCAACTTCACACAAGGAACCTACACCATGAACACAAAAAACAAAAACATCGCCCTGCAGCCTGTCGAATCATCGCAGATCGCCGCAATCGGACACAACCATGAAACCAACACGCTGGCCATCCAGTTCAGCCCACGTCGCGACGGCACGCCCGGCAGCATCTACCACTACGCGAACTTTGATTCCGCAGCCTTCGCGGCTTTCAAGGGCGCTGAATCAATCGGGTCGTATTTCGGCAAGTTCATCAAGCCGATGACTGAAAAGCACCCGTTTGTGAAGGTGACGGCAGCGCAGTAATAACCAGTTTGGGGGAAAGCTGCATCGATGCCGAATATCCCCCAGGCAAAGATGCATAAAGTACCCCACCAAATGCATAAATTAATGTGAAAAGGACATAAGACCATGAACTCACCTAAAGACTTCCGCACCATGACCGCAGACAGCATTGGCAAAGACATTCTGTCCGCACTGGTCACAGAACTGAAATTGCTGCCGGACTCCTGGCCGAAAATCCCAAAAATCCAACAGGACGACATCATCGATCGCTTGCGCGAGCGCGTTGCAGATAACGTCAGGATGGCTGTTCACCTGCTGGCCGCGGAAGGGCGCACCGTTGTTGCCGGTGACCTCGACCAGATCACCATCAAGGATGGCGTGAAAGCAGTAATCAAGTTCGGTTCAAACGCCGCGAACCTGCACGAACTTTATGACGTGGCCGGCAAAGCGGTGCTTCTGGTTGTCGCTCACTCCGCACAGCACACCGGGGGCATGGATGAAATCCACGGCGAGGCAGATCAGCGCGGCCTCGATCTTGGTCATGAGTACAAACCGAACAGCGATGGCGAAGGAATGGGCGGCAACGTCATCGAGGGCGAAGCGCGCGGGCTGCCCTCACCGGAAGATTTGACCGTCACCGAAGAGCAGCTGGACGCGGCATACGACGATGGCTATGTCGCGGCCAATGACGGAAAACCACAAAGCGACTGCCCGGTCATGGCAGGAAAGCTCTGCATCGAGTGGGTTAAGGGCTGGAAGCACCGGCACGAAGAAAACGACCCGGTGAAAACAGCCAAGCTGGGCGAGTTGCCGAACGAACATGGAGTTTACACATGCGTACCTGATGAAGCGATTGAGTGGGACGCGAAAAACGACGGCGTGGTTATCCAATTGCTTGAACTTGAAAACGGCAAGTGGTTGCACACCATCAGCATTGATATCGGAGACAGCCACAGCAGCGGTCCATTGGCTATTCGCCACGACAGCACTTTCAGCCGCGACGATGCGCTTCGTATTGTCCAGGGCAAGCTGGTGAAAATCTATGCCAAGGGCGAAGCATCCGGACTCAAGGGCAAGGCGCTCAAAGACTTTACCGACTTTGTGAATGGCCTGATCGAAACAGACGAGCGGAAGGCAGCTTAATCATGAAAACTGAAACCAAACCAGACGCACCGACAAAGATCATCCGCCTGCCTGTCGTACTTGATCGCGTCGGTTTGAAGCGGACGGCAGTCTACGACCGGATCAAGGGCGGCGAATTCCCGAAGCCGATCAAGCTGGGCCGCGTAAGCGGCTGGGTTGAGGCCGAGATACAGGATTGGATCCAGAAGCATATTGACGATCAGCGGGAGGCGGCGTGAGTGTGCTATGCGTTGGTGCGCTGGTTCGCACTTCATACGATACGGGGCCATATCGGATCACCGAATTGCATGGCCCATGCACCTGTGCGCATGTTCTTGCTCAGATAAACCGCATGGGCGAAAAACTCCCCGCGTCGGAACCGCACTTTCATCTGACGTGCATTTGGGAAGGCGCCAAATTCCCCGGAAGCAATCACCGGTATGACCCCAGCTATCTGAATTATTACCGAGAAGATGGAACGAATGTATTTAGCGATGACACATTATTTTTTGAAGGGATGGCGCAGGGCGTGACCGGTGATTTATTTGGGGTGACAGCATGAAAAATAGCCGAAACATTCTCAATCCGCGCGCGATCTGGACGCCTGATCAGCTTGCCTTGTGTAAAAAGCTGTACCCGCATCACAAGACAGAAAAGATCGCGCCGCAGCTTGATAAAACAGCCGCACAGGTTTACAGCAAGGCAGCATGGCTAGGCCTGAAAAAGACAGCGGAGTATCTGGCAACCCCTGATGCCGGCCGCCTGCAGCGCGGTGAAAACATCGGCAAGTCGAATCGGTTCTTAAAAGGTCATGTGCCAGCCAATAAAGGCGTTAAGGGAATCAGCTACCCTGGCACGGAAGCGACTCGGTTCAAGAAAGGCAACAAGCCGCACACATGGCAACCGATCGGGACCGAGCGTTTCAGCAAAGAAGGGTATCTGCAGGTGAAGATCAGCGACACCGGCGTGACCAGACGCGACTATGCGCCAGTGCACCAGCTGGTCTGGCAGCTGCATCACGGTGACATACCTGAAAAGCATCACGTCGCTTTCAAGGACGGAGACAAGACAAAGAAAATCGTCATCGAAAACCTTGAGCTGGTGTCTTACGCAGAAATGATGAAACGGAACACCCTGCACAACTACCCGAAGGAAATCGCAGAGCTTATTCAGCTGCGCGGAGTGGTCAATCGCAAAATCAACAGGAGGATTAAAGATGAACAATCAGACAGCCCAGCTTCAGCCAGTAAATGATGTTACCGCACTACGCACAACCTTGTTCGACACACTGCGCGCTCTGGGTGACAAAGAGAACCCGATGGATATTGACCGCGCCAAGGCCATCAACGAGGTGGCTCAAACCATCATCAACAGCGCCAAGGTCGAGGTTGATGCGCTCAAGATCATCGGCGGTACCGGAAGCGGGTTTATCCCGGCGTTGCCACCTCAGAAACCTGAGCCGAGGCCTGCGCTTGAGAATTTGCGGGACAAAGGAATATTGCCGAAGAAATATGGCTCGTCAGTAGTAGTCAGCAACCCTGCGCCAGGTGTAACCCGGCACATCATGAAGTAACCACAACCACCAAGGAGAAAAGCACCATGAACACAGCAATACCAGCACTTAATGAAGGAGAAATCTACGCCGGCGCAATCATCGCTCTGGACGGCACCGGTCACCACGTCATTTTGCTAGATGGCGACCACGATGATGCTGATTGGGACGCATCCATGGAGTGGGCCAAGTCTATCGGCGGTGATCTACCAGATCGTGTTGAGCAGGCAATGCTCTACAAGTACCTTCCGGATCGTTTTAAAAATGAATGGTACTGGTCAAACACGCAGCACTATGGCTCAAGCTGTGCTTGGGGTCAGCGTTTCAACAACGGCAACCAGAACAACAACAACAAGACTAACGAGCTTAGAGCCAGAGCCGTCCGCAGAACAAAACGCACGCCACCATGCTGATTTTACCTTTCCAGAACTTGTCCAGGCATACCTGGACTGCCGCAAGTCAAAACGCAACACAGCCAGCGCACTGGCTTTCGAGCAGAACCTTGAGCGAAACCTGTGCGACTTGAACGATGAGCTAAAGAGCGGAATATATCACCCGGGCCGCTCAATCTGCTTTGTCATCACCCGCCCAAAACCGCGCGAAGTGTGGGCCGCAGATTTCCGCGATCGTATCGTGCACCATCTTTTCTACAATCGCATATCACCGCGCTTTTATGCATCGTTCATTGCTGACAGCTGCGCATGCATACCTGGACGCGGAACGCTCTATGCTGCCCATCGCATTGAGGCGAAGATCCGCAGCATTACGCAGAACTGGAGCAAGCCTGTTCATTACCTGAAGCTCGATCTGGCAAACTTCTTTGTCAGCATCGACAAGAACATTCTGCGCGGCCTGATCGCCAGGCGCGTCACAGAGCCATGGTGGATGCAACTGTCCGACGCGATCCTGTTTCACGATCCGCGCCAGGACTACGAGCTGCGCGGCAATCCGGACATGCTTGATCTGGTGCCGAGGCACAAACGCCTGGTCAACCACCCTGCGCATCTTGGTCTACCGATCGGCAATCTCTCGTCGCAGTTCTTCGCAAATATCTATCTTGATGCGCTGGATCAGTTCGTCAAGCACCAGATCGGAGCCCGGCACTATATCCGCTACGTGGACGACTTCGTGCTGCTGCATGAGTCACCGCAATGGCTAAATGTAGCAAAAGCGCGTATCGAGGAATTTCTGCATGACAACCTGAAAGCCAGGATCAATCCGTCTAAAACTATCCTGCAACCGGTATCGCGCGGCATTGATTTCGTCGGCCAGGTCATTCGGCCATGGTGCCGCACTTCGCGAAAACGCACTGTGAATGAGGCGATGAGCAGAGTTCGCGGCATCGATGCAAAGGATCTGTTCGAGACGGCCAATAGTTACTACGGACTATTTCGCCAATCAACACACAGCTATCACCAGCGCGTAAAGCTTTCCAACATTCTGCGCTATCGCGATCACACGATTAGCGCCAACCTAACAAAAACTTACAGAAGGAAAATGGCATGAGAAAACGAGCTTCAAGAACAATCCGCGACCCGATGGGATGGATTAAAGCGCGGACACCGCTGGCAGATGCACAGCAATGTGATTTAGGCATTGCATATCACATGAGCTTGCGGGCGATGTTAACCGGACAAGGAAGTGAGCAGGCCTGGTCCACGCTGGCATGCGCACTCAACATTGCGGTGATTCTATGCGAACAAGGTGTTTGTGCTGGCGCACTGCAAACAATCCAGCTTGCACAGGATGCGTTGATTTCCTGCCGTAAGCGTGCGCACCGATTGGGCAAATATGCATTCAGCGGCGATGAAGCACGGATGGTGATGAGGGCATGCGCGATTCACGACGAGCAGGTGTCATTTTCCACCCGTGGGCAGGTCGTTCATGCGCTGGAAGAAGTAAACCGAAGGATTGAGATTGGAGCGATAGCATGAGTACATTCCTGACAGAAGATGAAATCTCGGCGTTAACAGGACGGCTGCGCAGCGATGCTCAGGTGCGAGTGTTGCGCTTCATGTGCATAGAACACCGCATAAGGCCGGATGGTAAAGTCGTTGTTCTGCGTGCGCACGTTGATTCTGTGATGGGAGGAACACCGAAAACTTCACACCCAAAGAAAAAAGAGTACGCTCTTGATCTGGCCGCCATAAAGTAAGTCATGCCACCAAAACGTAAAGCTGAAAACAGAGGACTTCCGGCACGCTGGAAACTACAGCACGGGGCGTACTATTACCGCGTGCCGCCTGGTCTTGAAGCGTTGTGGGATGGAAAGCAGTTCTTTCGCCTCGGAAAGACGCTACCGGAATCCTATAAGGTTTGGGCTGATCGGATTGGTGCAGTAGACGTAGCGCGGACGGTTGGACAGCTGCTTGACCGCTATATGCTTGAAGTAGTACCGACCAAGGCTGTCACCACTCAATCAAACAATATCGTTTTCATCAAAGCAATTCGTGCTGCGTTCGGTGAATTTCCGCTTGAGGCCGTTAAGCCCAGGCTCGTCTACCAATACGTTGATGCACGATCTGCAAAGATATCCGCACACCGTGAGATCGAAATCCTTTCACATGCTTTTACCAAGGCCGTTCAATGGGGTTACATGGATCGCCACCCTTTCAAGGGTGAAGTACGACTGGAAGGAGAAAAACCGCGCACACGATACGTTGAAGACTGGGAGTTGATCGAAGCGCTATCGCTGCCAGCAACCCGCAAAAAAGGTAGCGTGAAGATGATCCAGGCGTATCTCAAGATCAAGTTGCTCACTGGCCAGCGTCGCGGTGATCTACTTAGACTGTCATCGGCAGACTTGCAGGAAGATGGAATACACATTACGCCGAACAAGACATCAACCAGCACCGGGAAGCGCCTAATTATTCAATGGTCAGATGAACTGCGTGCGGCTGTCGCCGAGGCAAAGGGTGCGCGGCCAGTAATATCGCCATTTCTGTTCTGCAATAAGTTCGGCGAATGCTATGTTAATGAGTCTACCGGAGAGGCGCACGGATGGGACAGCATGTGGCAACGGTATATGGATCGCTTGCTTGAAGATACAAAGATTGAGACGCGATTCACTGAGCACGACATTAGAGCCAAATGCGCAAGCGATGCGGAGACATTGGCGCATGCACAACAACTGCTGGCGCACGCCGACGGGAAGACAACTGAACGGATTTATCGAAGAAAACCTGAGAAGGTAAAGCCGCTCAGATAGAGTAAAAAAGCTGCCACCAATGATACAAACGTATTCTATGATACAAAGGCAATAAAAAAGGATCAAGCATTTCTGCCTAACCCTTTGATATTACATCCGAATATGGTGCGCCCGGAGCGATTCGAACGCCCGACCCCTTGGTTCGTAGCCAAGTACTCTATCCAGCTGAGCTACGGGCGCAGTGTGAAACTAAAGCGACAGCATTTTAACACATGTTACC
>JAJYYO010000050.1 GCA_021800795.1 Pseudomonadota bacterium | reverse complement strand
CGAAGCGACGAACCGTACTCCTCGCCCTCCGGGAGAGGGGGAACGGGGGTGAGGGAACGATCATGGCGGGTTTGCGAGTTATTGCCCATATGGGCAATATCCCTGCGAGAATCTTTTGCATCATCAGAGGCGGCTTTCTTGCCATGATCGTTAGTGTGTCGTTTCAAACAGGGTTGTCAGTTGCGCGATGCTGGATTCATAGGTTTCGCATTGATGCATGCCTTGCTTCAGGAACTGTTCCATTCTAGGGTAAAGCTTAATCGCCTCATCCAGCATAGGGTCGCTGCCGCCGATATAGGCGCCGACATTGATCAGGTCGCGGCTGCGCTGGTAATGCGCATACATCTGTTTGAAACGTTGCACCAGTTGTGCATGTTCGGGCGTTGCCAGTTTGGACATCACGCGGCTGATCGAGGCTTCGATGTCGATGGCCGGGTAATGCCCCTGCTCAACCAGGCGACGCGACAGCACGATGTGTCCATCCAGAATGGCGCGCGCACTGTCTGCGATCGGATCCTGTTGGTCGTCACCTTCGGTCAGCACGGTGTAAAAAGCGGTGATGGAACCTCCGCCCTCCAGGCCGTTGCCGGCGCGTTCAACAAGTTGCGGCAGTTTGGCGAACACGGACGGCGGATAACCCTTGGTCGCCGGCGGTTCGCCGACGGCCAGGGCGATTTCGCGCTGTGCCATTGCGTAGCGGGTCAGAGAATCCATGATCAGCAGCACGTTTTTTCCCTGATCGCGGAAATATTCTGCAATCGTGGTCGCATAGGCGGTGCCCTGCAGGCGCATCAGCGGAGAAGTGTCGGCCGGAGTGGCAACCACCACCGAGCGTGCCATTCCCTCAGGGCCCAGAATGTCATTGATGAATTCTTTTACTTCGCGGCCGCGTTCGCCTATCAGGCCCACCACCGTGACATCCGCGCTGGTATAGCGCGCCATCATGCCCAGCAGCACGCTCTTGCCCACGCCGCTGCCGGCAAACAGCCCCATGCGCTGGCCGCGTCCGACCGAGAGCAGGCTGTTGATGGCGCGCACCCCCACGTCCAGCGGGGTATCAATCGAGGCGCGCTCCAGCGGATTGAACGGACGACTCTGCAAGGGTGCTGAGGCGGCATCCAGCAGAGGGCCGAGCTGGTCCAGCGGCCTGCCTGCGCCGTCCAGCACGCGACCGAGCAGCATGTTGCCTACCGGCAGGTGCTTGGCGTTATCTGACATGCGGCGGCGCAATGGCCTGCGTTTGCCTGACAGTGTCAGCAGATGAGGTTGTTCGGTGCGCATGACGCGTGCGCCCGGCACCAGACCATGTACATCGTTTTCCGGCATCAAAAAGAGTTTTTCGCCGGAGAAGCCCACTACTTCCGCCTCGATTGTGTTGTTCGGCAGACGGATTTCGCAGGTGCTGCCTACCGGCAGTTGCAGGCCGACGGCCTCCATGATCAGGCCGGTTACTTTGGTCAAATGGCCGCTGGGCGGCATGGGGTTGCAATCGGCCACATATTCCCGGCCTTCTGCGAGAAACGCCTGCCAGCGCAGGCTGTGTTCGCCGCTGGGTTGAACAGCCTGGGCGGGGTCGGGGAACGGTTCGTTGCGCATCGTCAGCTCTAGGTTATCAGCCATGATTTGTCCTGCCCGATAGATTCCACGATGGATTGCCAGCGTGCGGTGTTGGTTGCGTCAATATTGCTGTGGGCTGTTTCCACACGGCAGCCGCCGGGTTCGATTTTTTCGTCGGTAAATATTTTCCATCCGGCATGCACCAGTTGTTCGCCCATTTGCCTGCGCACCAGTTCTGCATCGGAAGGATGCAGAACCAGATGCGCGTTATGGTTGAAATGCGGCAGGCTGCTGATGGCAGTGCCGATCACTTTCAGGATGATCTCGGGTTTGATCTGCAATGCTTCGATTGCCATTTTTCGTGCAATTTCCATCGATAAATCAAGCAAGGATTGTGCGAGTTGTTCGTCCTTCTGATTGAGCGCGACTTGCAGATTCTGCATCAGCGTCTGCAGTTGTGCCGTTTCGCGTTGCGCCTGTTGCATACCGGCAGCATACCCCGCCTGGTGTCCTGCGGCGTGTCCTTCGTCATGCGCTTGTTGCCGCGCAATCTGCAATTCGGATTCGGCAACTCTGGCTGCCGATATTTGTGCGGCAGGTGATAATTCAACCGGAACCTGCACAGGGAGCGGGTCAAATGAAGCCAACTCCCAGCGCTGGAAGGCGGTGAGCTGCTCCTTCGGAATGGCCATATTGTAGTTCTGCGCCCTTCTGGAGAACGTATCGTCAGACATACGCATCCTCATCTCCCTTGCCGCCTAAGGAAATCTGACCGTCATCGGACAGTCGCTTTACGACTTTGAGGATTTCCTTCTGGTTGGCCTCGACTTCGCTTAATTTGACCGGGCCTTTTGATTCGAGATCCTCGCGCATCATTTCGGCTGCGCGTGAAGACATATTCTTGAATATCTTTTCGCGCAATTCCTCGCTGGCACCCTTGAGTGCCACGATCAGTGCTTCCGATTGGACTTCGCGCAGGATCAGCTGGATGCCTCTGTCATCAACCTCCAGCACGTTTTCGAAGACAAACATCTTGTCCTCGATCTTCTGTGCCAGATCCGGATCGAAACTGCGCACTTTTTCCATCATTTCCGCTTCCATGGCGCTTCCCATGAAATTGAGAATTTCTGCGGCGGTCGCAACGCCGCCCCTGAGGGTTTTCTTGCCGGTGGTACCCCCGCTCAGGAGTTTGCCCAGCACATCGTTCAGTTCGCGCAGGGCGATCGGCTGTACCCCATCCAGCGTTGAAATGCGCAGCAGTACATCGTTTCGGGTGCGCTCGGTAAACATCTTCATGATGCTCGCAGACTGATCCGGCTCCAGGTGTACCAGTATGGTCGCGATGATTTGCGGGTGTTCGTTGCCGATCATTTCCGCCACTGCGCCCGGATCCATCCATTTCAAACTCTCGATGCCGCTGGTATCGCTGCTGTGCATGATGCGGTCGAGCAAGCCGGCTGCCTTGTCGTCGCCTAACGCCTTGGTCAACATGCTGCGTATGTAATCGTTGGAGTCCATGCCTATGGTGGTCTTTTCCGAGGCTGCAACCAGAAAATTGTGAAACACCTGCGATATCTGGTCGCGGTTCAGGTTGTTCAGCGACACCATCGCCGTGCTGATCTTTTGCACCTCTTTTGGCCCCAGGTATTTGAGCACCTCGGCGGCTTCGTTTTCACCCAGCGTCATGAGAAAGATTGCACTGTTTTGTACGCCATCATTCATTTCCGTTCACCCATTCCTTGATCACGCTGGCCACGATTTTTGGGTCCTGCTGGGCAATCTGTCTGGCGATTTGAAGATTCTGCTCATAGGCCGGAACAACCGGTTTGTAGCTTCCGGTTGCCTCTTCAGCTGCACCTTCAGTATGTAATGCGCCTTGCTCCGCTGCAAGCGCAGCTTCAGTCTCTGTTTCGCTGAGCTTTTCGGAAGGTTGCAGGGAGCGGAAAGCCGGTTTGATGATCTTGAACACTACAATCAGCATGACGATGGTGATGATCAAATATTTACCCAGCTGTTTTGCCAGCTCTATCATGTCCGGCTGCTTCCATAGCGGCACTTCGGTTTCTACTTCCTTTTCGTCGTTGAAGGCGGCGTTTTGAATGTTAAGGCTGTCGCCACGACGCGGATCAAAACCAACCGCATCTTTGATCAGATTGTCGACCTGGGTCTTTTCTGCATCGGACAGCGGTTTAAAGCTGACTTTCCCCTTTGCGTCGGTCATCTTGTGGTTATTGACCACCACGGCTATCGACAGGCGTTTAATCATGCCAACGGGTAATACAGTGTGGCTGATGGTGCGATCCAGTTCGTAATTGACGGTATTTTCCTTATGCAGATTGTCCAGTTGGACGCTGCTGGCAGGATTGATTGCGCCGGGCGTGGCAACAATCGGCGCGGTGGCCGGAACAGGGGGCTGATTGGACAGTGCGCCGGGTACGCCGCTCGCACTCAGTCCCGAACCGTTCAGGGTTTCGACGTTTTGCTGGCTGCGTATGCTGGATTCGTTCGGACTCTGGTTGGGCTTGTAGGTTTCCGCGGTCTGTTCGATGCGTGCAAAATCAATGTTTGCCGTGACCTGCGCGCGCACATTTTCTGAGCCGTACAAGGGTGTCAGGATGGCTTCAATGCGCTTGATGTAGTTTTGTTCGATTTGCTGCACATATTTGACCTGATTGGCATCCAGACCTGTGCCGTTTTCGTCCTGTATGGCGCTGAGCAAAGTGCCGTCCTGATCGACGACGGTGACACTCTTGGCCGACAGGTCGGGTACGCTGCTTGAAATTAAATGCACTATTGCGGAAACCTGCGATGAGTCGAGCAGCCTGCCGCCGCGCAGGGTCAGCACCACCGAAGCGCTGGGTTTTTGCTGCTCCTTGATGAAAACGCTGGGTTTGGGGATGGCCAGATGGACGCGCGCGGCGGCTACCGCACCGATGGTTTGCACCGAACGCGCCAATTCACCCTCCAGTGCGCGCTGGTAGTTGACCTGTTCGGCAAATTGCGTGATGCCGAACTTCTGATTTTCCATCAGTTCAAACCCCACCGTCCCGCCCTTCGGTAAACCCTGGCCTGCCAGTTTCAGGCGTGCTTCATGAACCTCGTTGGATGGAACCATTAACGCGCCGCCGCCGTCGGCGAATTTGTACGGGATGTTGAGCTGCTGCAATGAGTCGATGATGGCGCCGCCATCGCGATCGGACAAATTACTATAAAGTACGCGGTAATCCGGGGTTTGTCCCCATATCCACGCGCCGGCAATCAGCGCAATCAACGCCGCAACGCCAACGCCCAGTCCCATTTTTTGCTGGAGGGTGAGTTGGTTAAGCAGTGTGCCTGCTGCGATGTTTACTTGTTCGGCCATGATTGAGCGATACCTGATTCAACTGGGAGAGTGTATTGCATTATCCATTTCCTATGGGTTGTTGAAGGGAAGAATAAAGGGAAAATCCCGTGCTTGTTCTTCTGATGCGCCGTGCGTCTGTTTGAGTATTGTGTGCGTACTGTAAAATCAGCCAGTAGCGGGTAGCTCGTAGCAGTCGGTTTGGCTGTTAGCTACCCGCTACCAGCTACCAGCCAGATTTAAGGAGCTAAATATGAGCAATATATCAGCGGTTGACGGATTGTTGGCGCAAATGCGGGTGGCGGCAGCGGCAGCTGGCTTGAATACGCCATCGCTGGCTGCTGCGGGTGCGACGCCCAAAGTCGACTTTTCCGGCATGCTCAAAAATGCGATTGATGGTGTGGCGCAATCCCAGGAAACATCCGATTCCATGCAAAAAGCCTTCGTGATGGGTGATGACAAGGTCAGTTTGAGTGACACCATGATCGCCATGCAAAAAGCCAGCATCAATTTTCAGGCTGCCGTCCAGGTACGCAACAAGGTGGTGCAGGCGTACAACGACATCATGAATATGCAGGTATAACGTAAACAAGCTTGTAGCGAAATCGATCTCCTTCCTGTTTTGCATCCATCCGGAATTTTTCAGAGAGCAACAGTTTGGTATCATGGCAGTCCTCGCACCTTCTTTTCAAGCCGTTTCAATCAATGTTAAGCAAACTCAATTCCGCACAGCGTGAAGCTGCGATGTATCTCGACGGCCCGTTGCTGGTGCTGGCGGGGGCCGGCAGCGGCAAGACGCGCGTGATTACCCACAAGATTGTCTATCTGGTGGAGGAGTGCGGTTATGCGGCGCGAAATATCGCGGCGATCACCTTTACCAACAAGGCGGCCAACGAGATGAAGGCGCGTGTGGGCACGCTGTTGCAGGGCAAAAATGCCAAAGGCCTGGCGGTCAGTACCTTTCACTCGCTGGGCATGACTATTTTGCGCGCAGAGGCAAAGCTGCTGGGCTACAAGCCGCAGTTCTCGATTTTCGATTCCAGCGATACGTTCAAAATTTTCGGTGAGCTGACCAACTCCGGCGACAAGCAGGAAATCCGGGATATACAGACGCAGGTGTCGAACTGGAAATCGGCGTTCATTTCTCCGGAACAGGCCGTGGTGGTGGCCGACAGCGCCGAGGCGGAAGCCTATGCGCGCATTTATATGCGCTATCAGGAAACGCTGCGGGCCTATCAGGCGGTGGATTTCGACGATCTGATCCACTTGCCGGTGGCGCTGTTCAAGGCGCATCCGGAGGCCTTGCTGCGCTGGCAACAGCGGCTGCGCTATCTGCTGATAGACGAATATCAGGATACCAACGATTGCCAGTATCAACTGACCCGCCTGCTGGCCGGCACGCGCGCGGCCTTCACCGCCGTGGGCGATGACGATCAGGCGATCTATGCCTGGCGCGGGGCGAGCATCGAGAATCTGCACAATCTGCGCACCGACTATAGCAATCTTCGCGTCATCAAGCTGGAGCAGAATTACCGTTCCTCGCAGCGCATCCTGAAAGTCGCCAATCATCTGATCAACCACAACACAAAAGTGTTCGAGAAGAAGCTGTGGAGCGATCACGGCATCGGCGATCCGATCCGCATTTATGCCGCTCGGGACGACGAGCATGAGGCGGAGAGCGTGGTGATGAAGCTGGTCTCGCACAAGTTCGAACATCAAACCAGTTTTGCCGATTATGCGATTCTGTATCGCAGCAATTATTTGTCGCGCGCCTTCGAAGAACAATTGCGCGCTCAGCGCGTGCCTTATACGGTCAGCGGGGGCACCTCGTTTTTCGATAAGCCGGAGATCAAGGACATCACCGCATATTTGCGACTGATCGCCAACCCGGACGATGATCCGGCTTTCATCCGCGCCATCACCAGCCCCAAACGCGGCATCGGCAATACCACGCTGGAAAAGCTGGGCAGCCATGCCGGCGCACGCCACATCAGCCTGTTTGAAGCAGCCTTCGAGTCGCAGGTGGAAGCCTTGCTGCCGCCGCGCCAGTTCGAGGATCTGATGGTTTTCTGTCGTTTCATCAGCCGGCTTGAGGCGCGTGCCGATAAGGACCCTTGCGGCGAACTGCTCGATGAACTGCTGCGCGCAATCAACTACGAAACCTGGCTGTACGATACGCACGAGTCGCGCCAGGCAGAGGTCAAATGGAAAAATGTGGATGATTTCGTCGGATGGTTGAAACGCAAATCCGAGGCCGACGAAAAATCGCTGCTGGACATGGTGCAGACCATCGCACTGATCAATATGCTGGAAGGAAAAGATGAGGCGCAGGAGGCCGTCTCGTTGTCCACCCTGCATGCAGCCAAGGGGCTGGAATTTCCCCATGTGTTCATCATCGGCGTCGAGGAAGACATTTTGCCGTTTCGCGACAGCGATGAAAAAGGCATCGAAGAAGAACGCCGGTTGATGTATGTCGGCATCACCCGCGCCGAACGCAGCCTGCAAATCAGTTACTGCAACCGCAGACGCCGCGGCCGGGATTGGGCGCTCTGCGAGCCCAGCCGTTTTCTGGAAGAAATGCCGCAGAGCGAACTGATTTATGCGGGCGGTCACGCGGATGCCCAGGCGGTCGTAACGAAAGATGAGGGGATGGACAAGCTGGCCAGGCTCAAGGCGATGCTGAATAAACCTTAAAACCTTTTTCATCCACGAAAAGGTTCTCAAAGGTCTGCCTGTCGCCTGCCTGCCGCAGGCAGGGCAGACAGGGATATTGGCGAAAGCCAATAACTCGCAAAAAACGCGAAATTGTGCAAGCAGCCAATTCGCACAGCGGATGCGCGCAACAAATCCTCACAACTTATCGCAACCGGGTACTTAATTTAAGGAGCTTGCAAAATATGCCCCCTTGGCTGTTGCACGATAGGTGAGGTTGCTCCGTTATGCCGCACAGATGCCGTATTTGGGCAAAATGTTGTAGACCGCGTTGAAGCGGTGCGCCTGAACCGCGTCGTGGAAGTGTTTCCAGTGGCTGTTCAAAAAATCTTCCTTGTAGGTGTAGACCGGTAAATCGAAACTGCTACCCAGCGCGTCTGCCTTCCATGAGTCGTTGCCGCGGGCGAAATAGTCGTTAATATCAACCTTGCCGCAAGCCGTAAATTTCCCGTCACGGATCGCCTTCAGCCAGATTTGATGACGTTTGTCTCCATCTTCAAAGACGGTAGTGGCAAACATGCTTTTGATCTCATCCCGGGTAGCAATGCTGAGCCCCTGAACGATAGCATCCGGGTCGCCCAGTTGGTAACGCCGCATTGCGAGGCACATCCGCTCGCAGGCTGTCAGAAAGTCAGCGGGGTTGTCCCGCGTTTTCAACTGACCACGACCATCGGTATACTGCCATTTGAGGAATGGCATGTCCGGGAAAACCTGAGCCCTGGCATGGCCTAACGGCGGTATGGTGTCGTCGAGCATGTTTCTCAGTATGCCGCCCAGCCCGCCGGTAAAAATACCGCAACTATCTGTTTCTTCGGCGTGTTCGACCTCGTTTATTCTATGCAATACGCCGGAAAATCCCTGATGCGCCCAGGTGTCGGCATAGACATGCATGGTCACGCCCAGGCGGTGCAGGCCGTAGGCCCTGTCTTTCTCCAGAATCGCATCGCGCACCATTTCCTGCGCGATGTGGCTGTCTGGTGTGCAGACGATCTTGTCGATGAAGCTGGTGCCGGGGTTTTCTCCGGCTGGCAGGCCGCCGTTGCCGGGCAGAAAATGGAAGGGCATCCATACGCAATGGTTGGCCAGTTCGTCAGTGTTGCGGGTGTCCAGCATCTTGTGGGCTGAACTGATGCGGTTGTAAACGGCGCGATTGTCGAAATAAATCGTGCCGCTGCTGGTGGCGTCGTCCACATATTGCGCGGCGTAGGCGATGATGTCCGCATCCTGATGACTGAATCCGGCGTCCCGGGCGACGACATAGGTGGTGGCATGATGAAAGTCGATTTGCATGATCTTGCTCCTCTTAAAGCAATTGTCAATTGTCAATTTTTAATTGATTCATTGTATCCAGCCCGATAGCCTGACGGTGTCGTTCCCAGTCATCGTCCAGCAGCAGGAAATAGCCAAACAGCTGGTAATCGTAGTCGGCAGGATCAATTCCGGAATGAAACGGCAGATAGAGTGCCGTGGCATAGATGAGCTGTCCCAGAAACAGTCCGTCGGCAATTTCCACCA